>NZ_JBVJFK010000014.1:0-273679 GCF_055587885.1 Streptomyces sp. NPDC046349 | reverse complement strand
GAACCCCTCCCGTTCGACCACGGCTTTCCCGTCCGCATGCTCGTCCCGGGCCTGTACGGGTACGTGTCGGCATGCAAGTGGATCACCGACATCGAACTGACCACCTTCGACGCCTACGACCCGTACTGGGTGAAGCGGAAGTGGGCCCGCCGCGCGCCGATCAAGACCCAGTCCCGCATCGACACCCCCAAGCCCTTCGCCCGTCCCGCCGCCGGCACCGTCGTGGTCGCGGGCGTCGCGTGGGCCCAGCGCCGCGGCATCACCCGGGTCGAGGTCCGCATCGACGAAGGACCGTGGCAGGACGCCGACCTGGGCGCCCGGCACACCGCCGACACCTGGCGCCAGTGGTCCTACCGCTGGAACGCCGCACCCGGCGGACACACGATCACCGTCCGCGCCACCGACGGCACCGGCCAGGTCCAGACCGAGCAGCGCGCGCGGACGATCCCCGACGGGGCGAGCGGCCGGCACAGCGTTTTCGTCACCGTCCCCTGACACCTCTCGAGGGCGCGCAGTCGTTCGACGGCCTGGCCAAGGCCCCCGGGTGATGCACAGGCCCCACCTCGCTCCCGCCGGGCCTGTGCACTGACGCCGGAGGGCGGCGCCCGGGCACCGTGACGCTGCCCCGGTGGGTCCCAAGCGGCCCGGAGCAGCGGGATGGACCTCTTCGAGTCCGGCCACCGAGCCGACGCGTGTCCCCAGAGCCGGCGACCTGATCCACGTCCAGCCGTCGCCCGCAGGTGGATCCCAGGGCCGCCCGCGAAGCGGAGCGCAGCTCGCCACTTTGCTCCGGGAGGCCTCGCGCAGCGAAGCAAGATCCCCACGTCGGCAAGTAGTTGCTACTCTGGCAAGTAGATGCCGGGGCGGAGTACGGGGAGGTCCCGGCGACGACGGGAGGGGTGCGCGATGGGCGAACACAACGATGCGGCCGCAGCGTTGAAGGGGATTGCGCGGATCGAAGCGACCGCGCGGGTGCGAAGCCGCTGGTATGTCGGCTACCTGTGGCTGTTTGCCGTATGGCAGTTGGTCCTGGTTCCCGCCGTGCTGCTGTGGCACGGGCCGACAGGGACACTGGTCAGCACGCTGGCGAACGCACTTGTGGTCATGGGGCTGTCCCTGTTCGCCACGAGGCAGCCTGTCGTTCCGCACGGCTACGGCAGTCTGCACCTCAAAGTGATCGGGACCTGGGCGGGTGCCTACGTCTTGACCCTCGCGCTCGGCTGCACGGTTCTCGTGGACAGTGTCGCCTTCGCGGTCGTAGCCGCTCTGGCGTGCGCCCTCCCCGCCGCCGCGGCAGCCATGCGGGAAGCGCGCGCTGTATGAAGCCGGCACCGTCGACGGCCGTGGGACAGGGCCCTCACCCGCGACACGCACTCGCCCCCCTTCTTGCTTCGGCCGTACGTCTGTCGATCGTCGCAGCCCTCGCGGTGGTGGAGAAGGCCGAGTTCGCCTATGTGCGAGATCTCGTGGAAATCACCGACTCCGCACTGTCGAAGCAGGTCTCGCGCCTGGAGGAAGCGGGCTGGGTGACGGTCGAGAAGGGTCAGGTAGGACGTCGGCCGCGGACCTGGCTGCGGCTGACCGAGGACGGTACAACTGCTTACCGACACCACCTCGCCGCGCTCACGGCAATCGCCGGCCCACTGCGATGACATTGGCGGCGGACTCCCGCGCTGGTCCGCCGCGGCGCCGCCGCACCACGGCGCCGACCGGGCTGCCGAACCGGCCGATCCGCAGGCCGGGGTGGACGCCCGCGACGAGTTCCTCACCGTGGCCGACCGCCTCGGCGCGTACGTACGGGAGTGGACGCTGCGCCACCCCCGCCTGTTCGCCGGCCTCCCGTAGGAGAGGACCCGGCCGCCGCAGGAGGGCCTGGTCCGCTCCCGCGCCACGCTGGAGCGGATCGCCGGGAGGGCGTTACCCGCATCATCCACCCTCGGCGGCAGTGCGCCCACCGACATACAGCGGGCCGAAGTGCGCGACGTGGCAATGCGGTTCCCGCTCGTCCTGGGCTGCCCCCCGTATCGGACGGCTCCGGCTCCACGCCGCCGGAGCCGGAGCGCCGGAGGAAAGCGGCGGGCCGTCCCCGTGTTCTGAGCAGCAGGCGCATGCGTGGTGCTGGTCAGCAGTCATGGCGCTGAGCCCGGGGCCCCGGCCCGGCGGCTGCCTTCATCGCTCCTGAGGGGCGGCAGGCCGCGACGAGCCGGCCGACCCCGAGAATGGGGCGGTGAATTCGAAGACGTGTATGGACAGCGAGTCCGTGGAGAACCTGCTGGAACTCCTGAAGCAGGCCGCCGAGCTGCCGGCGCAGGACACGCAGCGGCGCCGCATCGAAGGAGCCGCCAAGAACCTCCTCCGGCGCGGTCGGCGCGACCGCAGGGCCCAAGCACGCGTACGCGACCGGGAGATCGACGCCGCGCTCCTCGCCACCACGGCCACCGGAGCCCGCGACCGGATCATGGACACCGCCCTCCCCGCCCCGTCGCGAGGCCCGCGGCAGCTCACAGAAGCGGGATCCGACGCCGAGCCGTCCGCGGAGACGCCGACGCCCGCCGGCCAGCGGCCCGGGTCCCTCGGCACCTTGCGCCGCGGCCAGCGCTGCTACATCTGCAAGGACCACTACCGCGAAGTTCACCCCTTCTACCACCAGCTGTGCATGCCCTGCGCCGCATCCAACCTTGAGCAGCGCACAGCGCGCACCGACCTCACCGGACGCCGCGCGCTGTTGACCGGCGGCCGCGTCAAGATCGGCCACGAACTCGCCCTGATGCTGCTGCGTGACGGCGCCGACCTGACGGTCACCACCCGCTTCCCCCGCGACGCCGCCGCCCGCTTCGCCGCCGCCCCGGACCGCGACCGCTGGTGGAATCGACTGACCATCGCCGCGCTCGACCTGCGGGACCCGCGTCAGGTACTGGCCTTCACCGACCAGGAGCTGGCCCGTGCCCGCCCGCTGGACATCCTCGTCAACAACGCTGCACAGACGCTGCGCCGCGCACCCGAGGCGTACGCGGCCCTGGCCGCAGCCGAGTCCGCCGGGCTGCAGGCCGCGCGCCACTGGGCGGCCCCCGGCTTCGTCGTGCCCGGCAGCCCGAGCCTCGCCCTGACCGCAGGCGGCCCACCGGCCTCCACCGCAGCCGGCATACCCGTGGGTATCGGCGCTGCGGTCGACGCGGCAGGACTGCTGCCCGACACGGCCCCGATGAACTCCTGGACCCTGCAGCTCGGCCAGATCAGTGCCGCAGAACTCATCGAGGTACAACTCGTCAACGCGGTCGCCCCGTTCCTGCTCGCCGACCGACTGCTGCCGCTGATGGAGGCCTCACCCCACCCCGCCCGCTACCTGATCAACGTCTCCGCGGTGGAAGGCCAGTTCGGCGCCCTCAACAAGTCGCCCGACCACCCGCACACCAACATGGCCAAGGCCGCCCTGAACATGCTCACCCGCACCAGCGCCGCCGCTCTCGCCTCACGAGGAATCCACTGCTGCTCCGTCGACACCGGCTGGGTCACCGACGAGAAGCCCTCAGCCGCCCGCGCACGACACGCGGAGACGGGATGGAGGCCGCCGCTGGACGTCGTCGACGGCGCGGCGCGTGTCTACCACCCCATCCGCGAGGGCGAGGCGGGTCGGCCCCTGCATGCGGTGTTCCTCAAGGACTACCGTCCTGCCGCCTGGTAGCCGCACAGGGCGGACGGGCGGGCCGACGCAGGCCCCCGTGCCCCCCGGCGGGACCCCGCCGTGGCCGACGATTGCGCAGGGCCGGGTTCCCCGGGGCCGCTCGGCGCGTCGCCGGGGGTTGCCCTCCGTGACGTCATCGTGTCCTGATCTCCGCCAGAGCCTGACGTTCCGCCCCCCGTTGCCCTTTCGAGACGCGTTCGCAACACTCTCGACGGGTCCAACTCGCCTTCCCGGACGTCACATTCGCAGACACCGATCGTCCTAAGGGGGACCCCATGACGTTGCGCAAGCGCAGCCGCGACCGCAGCCGCGACCGCAGCCGCGACCCCGGCTGCAACCGCAACCGCCGACCGGCGATGCCTGCCGTGCTCGCAGTCGTCGCCGCCGGGGCGGTGCTGCTCTCCGGGTGCAGCGCCTCCGACAGCGGCCACGACCGCAGCGGCGGCACCTCCCAGGAGGGATCTCGGGGGAGCCACGGCGGCCACCCCGCCCCGGCCCCGGCCCAGGGCGGGCCCGGCACCGCCGACCGGGCCGACGGAACGGCGCAGGGCGAGGACGACGGTCGCCGCACCGGGGCACCGCCCACGGACCACCTCTCCACCTTCGCCCTCGACGTGGACACCGCGAGCTGGGGCTATGCCCGCCGGACCCTGGCCGACGGCAACCTCCCCGACCCCTCGACCGTCCGCCCGGAGGAGTTCGTCAACAGCTTCCGTCAGGACTACCGGCAGCCGGACGGCAACGGCTTCTCCGTGACCGTCGACGGCGCCCGCACCGACGCCGCCGACTGGTCCCTGATGCGCGTCGGACTCGCCACCCGTACCGGCCCGGGCAACGACCGGCGACCGCCCGCCGCCCTCACCTTCGTCGTCGACATCTCCGGTTCGATGGCCGAACCCGGCCGCCTCGACCTGGTCCGGAAGTCCCTGGACCTGATGACCGACCGGCTCCGCGGCGACGATTCGGTCGCCATCGTCGCCTTCAGCGGCGAGGCCGAGACCCGGCTCCCGATGACCCGCCTGGACGGCAACCGCAAGCGCGTGCACGAGGCCGTCGACCGACTGCGCCCCACCGACTCCACCAACGTGGAAGCGGGCGTCACCCGCGGCTACGACACCGCGGTCAAAGGCCGCCGGGCCGGCGCCACCAACCGCGTCGTCCTGCTGTCCGACGCCCTCGCCAACACCGGCGCCACCTCCGCCGACGCCCTGCTGGAGCGGATCGACGGCGCCCGCCGCGACCACGGCATCACCCTCTTCGGGGTCGGCGTGGGCAGCGACTACAACGACTCCTTCATGGAACGGCTGGTCGACAAGGGCGACGGGCACACCGTCTACGTCTCCGACGAGGAGGAGGCCCGCAGGGTCTTCTGCGATGAGCTGCCCGCCCAGGTCGAACTGCGGGCCCGCGACGCCAAGGCCCAGGTTGCGTTCGACCCGCGCAACGTCGAAAGGTTCCGGCTGATCGGATACGACAACCGGCGCGTGGCGGACGACGCCTTTCGCGACGACTTCGTCGACGGCGGCGAGGTCGGCCCTGGCCACACGGTGACCGCGCTGTACGCGGTGCGGCTGAGGCCGGGCGCTTCCGGTCACGTGGCCACCGCCACCGTCCGGTGGCTCGACCCCCAGGGCCGGGCTCCGCACGAGGAGTCCGGCCGGGTGGAGGCCGCCGAGCTGACGGGCGGAGCCTGGGAGCAGGCCGCGCCCCGCTTCCAGGTCACGGCCGCGGCGGCGTACCTGGCCTCGTCGCTGCGCGAGCGGGGAGGCGGCTGGGACCCGGTCCCGGGCGCGGTCGGTCTGGGCAGGCTGTCGGATATCACCGCCCGACTGGCCGAGCGGACCGAGGACCCGGAGGTCCGGCAGCTGTCCGAGGCGGTGCGGCAGGCCCGACGACTCCTGGGCTGACCGCCGGCCCGGTACCGGCAACCCGGCCCCGCCGGTCCGGTATCGGGCCCCGGCCCCGCCGCCCGTCGCGCCGGCCCGGTACCGGCAGCCCGGCCCCGACGGTCCGCTCCGGCGGTCCGGTCGCGATCCCTCGGCGGCCGGCCCGCCGCTCTGCCGCAGGCCACTTCACGACGGCCTGCGGCAGCTCCCGCAGCCCCTGTTCCGGTGGTGTGGCGGCCGTACCTGACGGGACCGTCGGCTCAGGGCCAGGCACCTGCGAAGTCGATCTCCTCGGCCCACTCCGGGTGGTCTATCAGCGGATTGCGGTTGCCCTGCATCTCGGCTATCGCCGCGTTGCGGTGCTGCTCGTAGACGCCCACCGGATGCTCTCGGTGCCAGTTCAGCAGCACCTCGAGACCGGTCCGCTGGAGTTCGCGCGCCTCGTCGCCGATCTTGCCCGGGTAGCGGAGGAGGAAGTAGAGCGTCGCTCTGGCGACCGGTCCCTTGCCCTGCGAGGGCTCGAACCGTCCGGGCTCCCGCCGCCCGCAGGCGGGCCGGATGACCTCGTCGAAGTCCGCGAAGTCGAAGTAGGGGATGTTTCCGCGGAAGCTGTTGCACGTCGACTCGCAGGCGAAGAGATGGTGCAGGTCTCCACGCATCGGCTCCTTCTTGGCGAACCAGGACTGGGGCACGACGTGTTCGCAGTTGAAGGGCAGCGACGCCTCCAGGAGGTCGAACTCGGCCTCGATGGCCTCCCGGCCGGGTGCGCCCTCATGGAGCATGAACTCCTGCCAGCGTCCGATCCGGGCGGCCTCCACCGCCGCGTCGGCCTCGATGAGTTCCTGGGGAGTGAAGCCCTTGTCCGAGTAGATGCCGTGCAGCTTCTCGTCGGGGTGCAGGTCCACCCACGGGTAGAGCAGGCGCATCGGCTTGTACGCGGGCCGGCGCTCGTGCGTGGACTCCAGGCGCTCGGTGAGCGCGAGGCGCAGGCTCGTGGGATTGCCGACATGAAGGCCCGCATAGTAGTCGTCGCGTGCCCTCAGGTCCGCTGCCTCGTCGTAGTAGGGACGGGCGCGGAAGGCCGCGAGGTTGGCCATGGCGGCCGCCAGGTCCCGCTCGGCGGGCGACTGACCGTCGATCCTTCCGATCCCGTCGGGCACTCCCCCGTACGAGGGTGTGGTCGCAGGCGGCACCGGACCCGCAGCGGGTGATGAGACCCGGTCCTGCAGTGCGTCGCCGTCGAGGCTGACACTGATGTGCAGGGGGACGCTCCAGCGGACCGTTCCTGCCGTGGCGTGCCGTTCTCCGCGCCGGTCCGAAGCCCCGTTCCGGGACGCGGCGCCGTTCATCCGGTCCGGCCCGACCGTCGGCGGCGAGACTTCCACGGGATGCAGGGAAGAGCCGGCAGCGAACAGCTCCGCGCGGAGCGCTGCGGCGGCGCCGGACAGAGGGAACTGCTGGATCACGCCGAGGATGCGGCTGACCCGCACGCCCTCATTGGCCTTCCAGTCCACCCGGTGCTCTCCCACGCCCGGATGCCAGCGGGTTCCGTCGACGGCCAGCACATTGCCGTCGCCGTCCTTGCGGGGAGCTCCCGCGTGGTGCAGGGCCACGACCTCCCACTGGTCGTTGAACACGGGAGCGCCCGAGGAGCCGCGCGCCGTGTCGGCCGAGTAGTGCACGAAGTCGTCCAGCACGTCCACGATCCGGTTGTCCCGGAGGGCAAGTTGCTTGGGTTCGCCATTGGGGTGCTGGATGATGTTGACCAGTTCCCCGATGACGGCCTTCCCCTGAGCCTCCTTGAGGGGCAGTCTCCCGAAGGTCGCCAGGGCTTGGCCGTCCCGGGAGCGGTCGGAGACAGCCACCACCGTGAAATCGAGGTCACGGTGCGTGACGAAGAAGCTCTGCGGATCGAGAGGGAACACGACCGGAACCAGCGGCTGCCCGCCCAGGCCCGCCTGGAAATCGAACTCGATCACTCCGGCGGCCGCCTCCTCGGGCGAGCCCAGCACGTGGTTGTTCGTCATCAGCAGTGAGGGGGACACCAGGAAACCGGTGCCGTGGTGGGACGCACCGGGGGTCCGGACGGTTATTCGGCCGATCGAGCGGGCGGCGAGGAACCCCACTTCGAGGTAGTCGATTCCGATCAGATCGTTGCGGCCCATGAACCGTTCAAGCGTCAACAGGTCGGTGCTCACCAGCTCGCGGTCCAGATCCAGGCTCGTACCGGTCGTGGCGGTCGCCGGTGTCCGCTCGATCGCCGTGGCCATCGCCCAGTCGCTGCCCAGACGGGTCAGCCTGCTGTCGACCCGCTCCCGGGTGTCCGCATGAAGGATGCCGTACCGCTCGAGCGCCTCCAGGTGGCCGTCGCGTTCGCCGGTACGGCTTGCGTACCGCCGACCGGCATCCTCCATCTGCTCCAGGAAGGCCCTGTCGACTGGTGACAACTGCTCCACGGTCATTTCGGCTCGCCTCCTCGGCGCGCTCTTCATGCCCGGATGTCGGAATTCCTCCCCTCAATTCAGTATGGGCACAGGGCCCGACCGAGTGCCGCTCAGCCGAACAGAGCGGAGTTCCGCAGTGGTTGCCGCGTCAATTTCTCGACGGCGCACGGCCCCGTGAGGCCCCTCCTCGGTGGCCGCACGGGCGCGGTGCCGCGGCACGCCTTTCCCGCCCCTTCGCCTCGCGGGGTGGGCCCGGACGCGTGCAACCCCCGCCGCTTTCCGAACGGGCCCCTCCGCTCCGGCTCTGCCGGGCCGGTCACGGGTGAGAGCGTGCGCCGAGTGGTGGAGGACCGGCTTGCCGGGGTGCGGGCACTGGTGAAGCATCAGGTTACGGGACGTGCCGCCTGCGCAGTGTGATGCCGGGATTCGCGGCGCGTCGTCCTTCTGCCTGCCTGCTCGACGTCATGAGGAGTGGCCATGGATGACAACCCGCTGAGCCGTCGACGGCTGATGTGGGGTGCTGCCGGAGCGGCGGGTACGGCTCTGGCCGCTGTCGGGCTGCCCCAGCTGATGAGGCCCGAGGAGAAGGCGAAGGCCGCGCCGCCCGGTCCCGGGCGCAAGGCCCCGGTTGCCGCAGGGCCGCCTGCGACGCCGCGAACGGACTCCTCGGTGGACTACGCCCCCGCGGTCTGGGTCGAAGCCTGCGAGTCCAACTACACGGCCTCCGACCGTCCCGAGGCGTACCCCATCGAATACGTCGTCATCCACCTGACGACGGACATCATGCCGGTCATGTTCGCCAAGTTCAACGACGCGGCCGAGAGGGTGTCCGCCCACTACATGATCAGCGCAAGCGGCACGCGGATCGCCCAGTGCGTGCGCGAGCGCGACGTCGCCTGGCACTCCGGCAGCGTCTGGTACAACTACCGGAGCATCGGCATCGAGCACGAGGGCTGGACCGATCAGCCCGCTTACACCGACAAGATGTACGAGGCGTCCGCCGTGCTCACGGCCACGATCTGCGCGAAGTACGACGTGCCGGTCGACAGGGACCACATCCTGGGCCACGTGGAGGTCCCTCTGTCCACCCACGACGATCCCGGGACGGTGTGGGACTGGGACAAGTACATGAACCTCGTCGAGACCGCGCGCCGGCGCATCAGGACCTGACACCGCGTCGACCCCGTCACGCGGGCTTGCCGTCGCCGTAGAGCCACGAGTCCCAGATCGAGTCGAGGTCCCGGCCGGCCTTGGCTTCCACGTACGCGGTGAAGTCGCCCGTGGAGGCATGGCCGTGGCGGTGGCGCAGGGTCCACCCCCGCACCAGGGCGCGGAAGTCCTCGTCGCCCAGGGCCTGGCGGATCTTGTGGATCACCATCGCGCCGCGCACGTACACCGGCTGGCCGGAGATGTCCGACGCGCTCGGCGGCTCGGCAGGCGGGAAGTCCCACTCGTCGTCGTCCGCGGCCTTGGCGTGGTTGCGGTCGAAGTGGTCCTGGGCGCTGGCCCCGCCGTGGTCTTCGGTCCACAGCCACTCCGCGTAGGTCGCGAAGCCCTCGTTGAGCCACATGTCCCGCCAGGTTCGCGGGGTGACGGAGTTGCCGAACCACTGGTGTGCCATCTCGTGCACGACGTTCGTGGTGTGGAAGACGGCGGCCGGAATGGTCGGCCTGGTCTGGGTCTCCAGGGCATAGGGCACATCGGCGGCCTGGTCGACGATCACCCCGGCGGCGGAGAAGGGGTAGGGGCCGAACCTCCCCTCCGCCCATTCCATGATCTCGGGGAACCGGTCTAGGACCGCTCCGTCCTCGTCCACGCTCGCGGTCGTGTCCATCGCCGACACGACCGGGATGCCGGCCCGGGTCCGGGAGGTCCTGATGTCGTAGCTGCCGATGGCCACGGTCGCCACATGGCTGGCCATGGGTTCGGCCTGGTGCCAGTGGAAGGTGGCGCGGTCGCCGCTGGTGCGCCGGGCGCGGAGCTGTCCGTTGGAGATCGCCTGGACTTCCTTGGGGACCGTGACGGTGATGTCGTACGAGGCCTTGTCCGAAGGGTGGTGATTGCCGGGGAACCAGGACATCGAACCGGTCGGCTCACCGAACGCGACCGCCCCGTTCGCCGTCCTCAACCACCCTTCGCGCCACCCGTGGTCATGGGTGATCGACTCCGGCGTGCCCGCGTAGTGCACGACGCTGCGGAAGGCGGCGCCCTTCCTGAGATGATCACGCGGCTGCAGGGTCAGCTCCTGCCCTTCCTGGCGAACCTGCGCCGTGCGGCCGTCGACGGTGGCGCCCGACACCTCCATGCCGAGGAGGTCGAGATTGAAGGCGCTGAGGTCCGCCGTGGCCTTCGCAGTGATCTCCGCGGTGCCCTTGAGGCGGCCGCTGCCAGGGTCGTAGTCCAGGGTCAGGGCGTAGTGGGTGGCGTCGTATCCGGCGTTGCCGAGCTCCGGGAAGTACGGGTCCCCTGCGCCTGCGGCGCCCGGGCGCCCGCCCCGGAACACCGTGCCGTGTCCCTGCGCCGGAGCGGCTTGCCCGCCCGGATGGGCACCCGCCCCACCGCCGGCGCGGCCGTCGGACTCCGAGCACGCGGGGAGGGCGGCGAGCAGGCCCGCGACCGCGAAGGCGGCCAGACGTCCGGAAGTCTTCACGCAGCCGATCATGACCCAGGCTCCGAGCGACCCGACCTCGCCACGCCGTGCCCATGGCCCCTACGGCGGGCCCGCCGTGCCTGCGTCCGCGGTGTATGGGCCGGGCACACGGGACGGTCCCCGAATGTGATGCCCTGCCACATACGCCGCCGCACTGCGTGCTTCTACGGTGTGGCCACACGGAACGTCCCCGCAGACCCCCGGGAAGTGGTGCACATGACCTCCCCCGCAACGGCCGCCGCCCCGGCCCCGTCCGGCATCCGGAGAATCGTCGCAGCGAGCCTGATCGGCACCACCATCGAGTGGTACGACTTCTTCCTCTACGGCTCCGCCGCCGCGCTGGTCTTCAACGAGCTGTTCTTCCCCGACAGCGAACCCCTGGTCGGCACCCTCCTCGCCTTCCTCACCTACGCGATCGGCTTCGCCGCCCGCCCCCTCGGCGGCCTCGTCTTCGGCCACTACGGTGACAGGATCGGCCGCAAGCAGCTCCTCGTCCTCAGCCTGCTCCTCATGGGCGGCGCCACCTTCGCCATGGGCCTGCTGCCCACCCACGCGAGCATCGGCGTCGGCGCGCCGGTCCTCCTCACCCTCCTGCGCCTCATCCAGGGGTTCGCGCTGGGCGGGGAGTGGGGCGGTGCGGTGCTGCTGGTATCCGAGCACGGCAACGACGGCAACCGCGGCTTCTGGGCCTCCTGGCCCCAGGCGGGGGCTCCCGGCGGCAACCTGCTGGCCACCGGCGTTCTCGCGCTCCTCGCCGCCGTCCAGTCCGACGAGGCCTTCCTCGCCTGGGGCTGGCGCATCCCCTTCCTGCTCTCCGGTGTGCTCGTACTGATCGGCCTGTGGATCCGGATATCCGTGTCCGAGTCCCCGGTCTTCCTGGAGGCACAGGCCAAGGCCGCACAGCGGGCCGCCGCCGGTGTCGTGGCGAAGCCGCCCGTGACGGAGGTGTTCCGTACGAACTGGCGCGGCGTCCTGACCGCGATCGGCACCCGCCTCGGCGAGAACATCTCCTACTACGTCATCACCGCCTTCCTCCTCGTCTACGTCACCAGCCACCTCGGCCTGCCCAAGAGCGACGGCCTGAACGCCGTCCTGATCGGCTCCGCCGTCCATTTCGCGGCCATCCCCGCGTGGGGAGCGCTCTCCGACCGCATCGGCCGACGCGCCGTCACCCTCATCGGCTCGGTCGGCATGATCGGCTGGGCGTTCGCGTTCTTCGCCCTGCTGGACTCCAGGTCCTTCCCGGGGATCGTCGCCGCCGTGACCGTAGGGCTGCTCCTGCACGGCGCGATGTACGGACCGCAGGCCGCATTCATCTCCGAGATGTTCGCCACCGAGGTCCGCTACTCCGGTGCCTCGATGGGCTCCCAGCTCGCCTCCGTCGTCGGTGGCGCCCTCGCCCCGATCGTGGCCGTGGCCCTGCTGAACGACTACGACTCCTCCGTACCCGTCTCGATCTACCTGGGTGCCGCAGCAGCGGTGACCACGCTGACCGTGCTGGCCGCCAAGGAGACCCGCGGGCGTAGCCTGGCCCGCGAACACGCACCGGCAGACGGCTCGGTTGCCGTCCCGCGCACGACCGGGCCCGAACCGGTGCCCGCCGACACCTGAACCGGACCCCGGACCGGCCGCAGGCCGGGCACCGCCGCCGCCGGTGTCCGGCCGGCCCCGGCCACCACGACGACGGAGAGCGCCCGATGCCCACCAGCGCAAACACCGCGAGCGCCACCGCCGACGCCAGCCCCGAGGAGTCCTCGAGCGCCCTGCGCCACCTGCGCCATCTGCTGGACCTGCTCGACCGGGGCGCCCCGGCCGAGCAGTTCGCACCACCGGCCGCGTCGGCCCGCGGCCCCCACCTCGCCGAACCGGAGGCGGCCGTGGTCGCGGACGCCACTCGGGTCGCGCTCCGCATCCGCCGCACGCTCGGCCAGCACCGCCGCCGCGAAGCCGAACTCGCCGCGCTCTTCGACACCGCCGGTGATCTGGCCCGGCTCAGGGACCTGGACGCCGTGCTGAAGGCCATCGTCCGCCGCGCCAAACTCCTCCTGGGCACGGACGTGACGTACCTGTCCCTGAACGACGACGAGGCCGGCGACACCTACATGCGGGTGACCGACGGCTCGGTCTCCGCCGCGTTCCAGCAGGTCCGCCTCGGCATGGGGGAGGGCCTCGGCGGTCTGGTCGCGGAGACGGCCCGCCCCTACTCCACCGGCGACTACCGCGACGACCAGCGCTTCCGGCACACCACGACGATCGACGGCGCCGTCGCGGAGGAGGGGCTGCGGGCCATCCTCGGCGTGCCCCTGCGCCTGGGCACCCGGGTGATCGGCGTCCTGTACGCGGCGGACCGCACCGCCCGCACCTTCATACCCGAGGAGGTGGCCCTCCTGTCCTCCCTCGCCGACCACGCCGCCATCGCCATCGACAGCGCCCGCCTGCTCGAGGAGACCCGCAGCGCACTCGTCGACCTCAACCAGGCCTCGCGGACCATCGAGGCGCACAGCGAGGCCATGCGGCGGGCCGAGGAAGCCCACGACCGGCTGACCGACCTGGTGCTGCGCGGCGCGGACATCTCCGACGTCGCCACCGCCATCGGCACCGTCCTGCAGGGCGGCACCCTGATCCACGATGCCGACGGAACCGAACTCGCCCGGTCCGCCACCGATTCCGGGCCGCCGTCCGCCCGGGCCGTCGGCGCGTCCCGCACCGGAGGGCGCGCCGTGCCGGCCGAGGGCACCTGGGTGTGCGCCGTCCTCGCGGGCCCCGAGCTGCTGGGGAGCATCGCCCTGACCGGCCGCCCCGACCTCGGTGACGCAGACCGCCGCCTCTTCGAGCGGGCCGCAGTCGTCACGGCCCTGCTGCTGCTGCAGCGCCGCTCGGTGGCCGAGACCGAGGACCGCGTGCGGGGCGAACTCCTCGGCGACCTCCTCACCGGTGCCGCGGACCCGGCGGGCCTGCCGGCCCGAGCCCGCCGGGTCGGAGTGAACCTGGACCACCCGCAGGCGGTGTTCGTCCTGCACTCCGCCACCGCCCCCAGGCAGCGGCTGCTGGCCGCCGCCACCCGCGTCGCGCACTCCCGCAAGGGGATGTCGGGGCTGCACCACGACGACGTGGTTCTCGTCCTCCCGGCCGAGCACCCCGGACCCGGACCCGGATCGCAATCCGGATCCGGATGTGGTCGCGGTGCCGCGAGCCTGGCGGCCGAGCTGGGTCAGGTCCTCGCCGGCCCCGTCACGGTCGGCGCCGCCGGCCCGGTCATCGGGCCGCGGCGGTTCCCCGACGCCCATGCCGAAGCCCTCCGCTGCCGGACCGCCCTGCACGCGCTCGGCCGGGAGGGCTCCGGCGCCGCCCTGGCCGACCTGGGCTTCCTCGGCGTACTGCTCGGCGACCGGACCGACCTCGGCGGATACGTGCGCCGGACCCTGGGCCCCGTGCTCGACTACGACGCCAAGCGCGGCACCGAACTCGTGCACACCCTCCGGACCTACTTCGACCAGGGCACGAGCCAGGCCCGGGCGGCGGAGGCCCTCCACGTGCACGTCAACACCGTGGTGCAGCGCCTGGACCGGATAGGCCGCCTGCTCGGCCGCGACTGGCAGCGCCCGGAGCGGGCCCTGGAGCTCCAACTCGCGCTTCGCGTGCACGGGGTCCAGCGGCCGGACGGTTCTGCTCCGCCCCGCGCGTAGCCCGGTCCGCCCCATGCGCCCGGCCCGGTCCGCGGCGCAACCGGCCGAATCCGCCGCCAAGTGGCAAGGTGGAGGACATGTGCGGCCGTTACGTCTCCACCCGTGGACCCGAGGACCTCTCCGGCCTCTTCCAGGCGGCGCCCCCGGATCCGGGGCATGTGCTGGAGCCCAGCTGGAACGTCGCGCCCACCGACGCGGTCTGGGCGGTGCTGGAGCGCGCCGACCGGGAGAGCGGGCTGCTGGAGCGCAGGCTGAGGCCCCTGCGGTGGGGCCTGGTGCCGTCGTGGTCGAAGAGCCCGTCCGGCGGCCCGAAGATGATCAATGCGCGCGTGGAGACGGTGCACGAGAAGCCCGCCTACCGGCGTGCCTTCGCCCAGCGCCGCTGCCTGCTGCCGGCGGACGGGTTCTACGAGTGGCAGGCCGTACCCGCCTCCGCCGGCGTGAAGGCCTACAAGCAGCCGTACTTCATCCGCCCCGAGGACGGTGCCGTCATGGCGATGGCCGGGCTCTACGAGTTCTGGCGCGACCCCGGCGTCGCCGACGACGATCCGGCGGCGTGGTGGGCGACCTGCACGATCATCACCACCGAGGCGACCGACGCGGCCGGCCGCGTCCACCCCCGTATGCCGCTCGCGCTCGCCCCCGCCGACTACGACGCCTGGCTCGACCCCGCCCACCAGGACGCGGACGCACTGCGTGCCCTGCTCGCCGCGCCCGGGGGCGGCCGGCTGGACGTCCGGGCCGTGTCGACGGCGGTCAACGACGTGCGCAACAACGGGCCCGAGCTCCTCGACGCTCCCGAGAACCCCGCGCCGACGGCGGAGTGAGGAAGGTCAGGCCTTCGGCACGGTGTTCACGTAGTCGGTGCCGGCACTGTAGAAGCCGTCCACCGTCTTTTGGACATCCGCGGGGGAAACAGCCTCATCGGCCTTGTAGTAGACCCAGTTGACCTTCACGTCCCACGTGCGCGGGCCGCCGGTGAAGGGCAGGTCGATGAACCAGTTGCTGAAGTGGATGTCCATCTTCTCGCGCGGGACGTACTTGCCGGAGCTGGTGAACAGCGTCTTGCCGTCCAGGGAGTAGGTGACCGATCCGTTCATCGCGGTGATCATCAGGGTGTGCCAGCCCTCGATGCGCTGCTTGAGCGTGTGGTTGACCCGGTCCGGCGGATCGGCCTTGTACCAGCTGACGTTGTCGAGCCGGGGACCCGCCGTGCCCCAGCCGCCGTTCGGCAGGTACTCGAAGTCGAGTTCGCTGTAGTCGTCCGAGGCGTCCGAGGGGGAGATCGGGAAGAACGTCTGGACCACGTGGTCGCCGTTGCGGCCGCTCGTGGGCTTGTCGCTGAAGTGGACCCGGGCGGCGTAGGTCCCGGTGAAGAGGTTCTTGCCGGTCCCCTGCATTTCGACCTGCCCGGTGCCCTGCTTGGTGCCGTCCGTGGAGGACCGCAGCTGCAGGACCCTGCCGCCCTGGGCGGTCGCGTCGGAGGGGAAGCTCGCGCCGGACGCGGTCCAGGTGTCCTTGATGCCCGGGCCGCCGCCGCCGGTGCGGACTTCCCAACCGTGGGCGGCGAGCGCGGGATCGTCCGGACCGCTGTAGTGGAAGCTGTCGAACAGGGTTCCCGGCGGGCCGGACGGGGTCGGCGAGGCGCTCGAGGCGGACGCGGCGCCATCGCCACCCGGGCCGCCGGAACACGCTGCGAGCACGCACAGGAGGGCAGGTAGCGCGAGCGCGGTCCACACGCGGGAACGACGGGTGCGGTGGGGCTGGCTCACACGGGCTCCTTGGGGCGTAGAGGCGGTACCTGGACACGCCCTCTGCAGGGGGATCAGCTGCTGATCCGACGAGTGCGTCATCCTAGGCGCGCGGTGACCGCCGCCGTGACCGCCGGGGTGGCCGCCGGGCGGCCCCCGGCCCGCCGGCCCCTCCGGTCCCCGTGCCGCAGGACCGGCTGAACGTGCACTGATCAGGCCCGGACCGAGGTGCGAGCGGCCCTACTAACCGGTATTACGTATTCCGTTTCGATCCGGTCACGACCTCCGAGTAGATCACTTCAAATCGGACATCCGGGCCAAGCCGCCTCAGTCCGGTGCACTAGCGTTCGCCCTGCGATCCCGCGGTCTCCGTACCCTGCAATGAAAGGCCTCGCAAGGTGCGCCCAGTCATCACCCCTGTGCAACGCGGGTCGACATACCAGCCGAAGTTTGAAATGTCCGAGTCGGATGCCGAGGAGTCCGCTCCCGCACCGGTGTTCGTCGACCAGTCGGGCCTGCGCGGCCGTCTCCTGCGGGGTTTCGGCTGGCCGGTCTCCGTGGTCGGAGCAGTGCTGGCGATCGCCATGGGGGGCAGCCTGATCGGCGTGCAGGCGGACGCCCCGGCGATGGGCATACCCGCGCAGCCCTCGCGCTCACCTGCGCCGCCGCTGTCGCCGACCCCGTCCTCGGGGTCGTCGGCGTCGGCCGCGGCGTCGCCACCTCGGAAGGTCACGCGGTCTGCGACTCCAGGGGCGAAATCCTCTGCCGCCCCCTCGAAGTCCGCCGCAGCCCCGCCGAAGCCCGCGTCCCCCGCTTCGAAGCCCGCCGCCCCCGCGCCGAACGGCGCGAAACCATCGGCCCGTCCGGCCAAGCAACCCTGATCACCCGCACCACCGCCTCCAGGAGCGTCATTGTCCCGCCACCAGCGCCGCCGGCAGTCCCTGCTCAGGCCGCGCCGACTGGCCGCGCCGCCGCTGCGCTTCTTCATGCCGCTGTCCCTGCTGGCCTGCCTGCTCGCCCTCCTCGTCCTGCGCGGCCTCGCCACCAACGAGGCGTTCCACGACTCCCGCATCGCGATCTCCGTCGACAAGACGACGGTCCCGCAGAACCTGCTCAAGGGCGGTCCGGTCATCGACGCGCGCGGCGCGAAGAACGAGCACCCCGTGAGCTACCACATCCCCGACCGCACCGCCGTTCTGAGCTTCGACGACGGCCCTTCGCCGGAGTGGACTCCGAAGATCCTCGAGCTGCTCGCGGCCCGCAAGATCCGTGCGGACTTCTTCGTGACCGGCGCGATGACCACGCGCAACCCGGACCTGATCCGGCAAATCGTCGCGGGCGGCCACGAACTCGGGGTGCACACCTTCACCCACCCGGACCTGGTGTACCAGTCCCACGCCCGGATCAGCTGGGAGCTGGCGCAGACGCAGCTGGCGTTGGCCGGCGTCGCGGGCGTCCACTCCGCGTTGTTCCGCCCGCCCTACTCCTCCGACGCCACCGCGATGGACGACTGGAACTACCCGGTGATCAAGTACGTGGGTGCGCGCGGCTACCTCACCGCGTTCATCGACCGCGACACCGAGGACTGGAAGCGCCCCGGCGTGGACGCGATCGTCAAGGCGGCGATGCCGGCCAAGCCCGGTGCGGGGGCGCTGATCCTGCTGCACGACGCGGGCGGCGACCGCACCCAGACCCTTGCCGCGCTCGTGCAGATCATCGACAAACTGCAGGCCCAGGGCTACCGCTTCACCACCATCTCCGAGGCACTGGGCGCCTCCAGCGCGACCGTGCCGGTGCACGGATTCCAGCTCTGGGCGGGCAAGGGATTCATCTGGGCCACCCAGGTCGCCGTGCGCACGCTGCCGGTGCTGGTCGGGCTGCTGGCCCTCGTCGGCTTCCTCAACTTCGGACGGTTCGCGCTGATGCTCGTCCTCGCACCGATCCACGCCCGCCGTTCCAAACGCCGGGACGCATGGGGGAGGCCCGTCACCGAACGGGTCACCGTACTGGTCCCGGCCTACAACGAGCGCGAGTGCATAGCCAACACCCTCCACTCCCTGGCCGCCAGCGACCATCCGATCGAGGTGATCGTCATCGACGACGGCTCCACGGACGGCACCGCGGACATCGTCGAGGAGATGGCCCTGCCGTTCGTCCGGTTGATCCGCAAGGCCAACGGCGGCAAGTCCAGCGCCCTCAACACCGGTATCGCGGCCGCCTCGCACGACATCATCGTGATGATGGACGGTGACACCGTCTTCGAGCCGTCCACCGTGCGGGAGCTGGTCCAGCCCTTCGGCGACCCGTCGATCGGCGCCGTCGCGGGCAATGCCAAGGTCGGAAACCGCGAGAGCCTGATCGGCGCCTGGCAGCACATCGAGTACGTCCTCGGCCACAACCTGGACCGCCGCATGTACGACATGCTGGGCGTCATCCCCACCATCCCCGGCGCGGTCGGCGCCTTCCGCAAGGAGGCCCTGCGGCGGGTCGGCGGCATGAGCGACGACACCCTCGCCGAGGACACCGACATCACCATCGCGGTGCTCTGCGACGGCTGGCGGATCGTCTACGCCGAACACGCCCGCGCCTGGACCGAGGCTCCCGCCAGCCTCCAGCAGCTCTGGTCCCAGCGGTACCGCTGGAGCTACGGCAGCATGCAGGCGATGTGGAAGCACCGCGGCGCCGTGACCGCCCGCGGCCCGGCCGGGCGCTTCGGCCGGATCGGGCTGCCGCTCGTCGTGCTGTTCGGCGTGATCGCCCCCCTGCTGGCACCCCTGGTCGACCTGTTCCTGCTGTACGGCGTGCTGTTCGGGGACGCCCCGATCACCCTCACCAGCTGGGGCGGCTTCATCCTGCTCCAGGCCGCACTGTCCTGGTACGCCTTCCGGCTCGACAACGAGAAGCCCTGGCACCTCATCAGCCTGCCGATCCAGCAACTTGTCTACCGGCAGCTGATGTACATCGTCCTCCTTCAGTCCGCGATCACGGCGATGACCGGTGGCCGGCTGCGCTGGCAGAAGCTCCGGCGCACCGGCGAGGTCGCCGTACCGGTGGAGGCATGACCGTGTACGCATCAACCGAACCCGGTCGCACCCGGGACACCGTCCAGCTGAGGGTTCCCGCCGCTCTACGAGCTGAGCCGGAGCCGCAGCCGGAGCCGCAGGCGCCGGTGCCGACCGGGCACGAGGGCGGCCGGAACCGCTACTTCGACCTGCTGCGCGCGCTGGCGCTGGCCCGCGTGATGCTCTACCACAATTTCGGCTGGTTCTGGCTGCCCCTCGTCTTCCCGTCGATGGGCGTGATGTTCGCCCTGGCCGGAGCGCTGATGGCCCGCTCGCTCAGCCGTCCCGCCCTCGGCGTGATCCGCGGCCGACTGCGCCGACTGCTGCCGCCGATGTGGCTGTTCGGCGCCGTCCTGATCGCCCTCCAGATCCACGCCGGCTGGGGCCCCCAGTCCGAGGGCCACCCTGGATGGTGGTGGTCCAAGCTGGCCTTCTGGATCCTGCCGCTGAGCACCCCGCCGTACGCGGACGAGCTGTCCGGCTTCCAGCTCGTGGAATCCACGTGGGCCGCGCAGATCACCGTCCCGCTCTGGTACCTCCGGGCCTACCTCTGGTACGTGCTGCTCTCGCCGCTGCTGCTGCGGGCCTTGCGACGGTTCCCGGTGGCTACGCTGGCCGCCCCCCTGGCGATGGTGATCGTCATGAACGTGTTCCTCCTCGACCAGGAGTTCATCTACGGCCGGGTCTGGGAGACCGCCAACGACTTCGCCACCTTCGGTGCCTGCTGGGTCCTCGGCATGGCCCACCAGGAGGGGCTCCTCAGGAGGATCCCGCAGTACGTGCTGCCGTCCGTCGCGCCGCTGATCATGGTGGCGGCCCTGTGGTACCTGCAGACCCGTCCGGTCGACCCGACCGTGCCGACCGACATCGAGTCCTGGCCGATCGCCCAGGCCCTGTGGTCCATCGGCTTCGTCGCCATCCTGCTGCACGTCAGCCCGTCCTGGGACCGGTGGCCCAGGCCGCTGGAGCGCTGGAACGGCCTGGTCGGCCTGCTCAACGCACGCGCCGTCAGCGTCTACCTCTGGCACCAGGTCGCCCTGGTGGTCGCCATCCCGCTGATCGACCCGCTGTGGAGCGTCCCCTTCGTCTACGCGAACTTCCAGTGGCTGCTGGCCAGCCAGTGGTTCACGCTGCTGGTGGCCATACCGCTGCTCGGACTGCTGGTGCTGACCTTCGGCTGGGTCGAGGACCTGGCGGCCAGACGTCCGCCGCGGCTCCTGCCGTACCCGCGCCGCCCACGGGGCAGGCGCCGGGCCGCCGACTGACGCAGGCCGCTTCAGCGCCCGCGGGAATCCGGCCGCGAGCCGGTCGCGGGGTCCCAGGTGATGCGGGCGACCACCGGCAGGTGGTCGCTGCCGGTGGCGGGAAGCGTCCGGATCCCGGCGACGGTCGCCGACCGCGCCAGCACCTGGTCGATCCGGGACACCGGGAAGGACGCGGGCCAGCTGAGGGCGAACCCCCGCCGGGGCGCCGCCATCCGTGAGGTCAACGGAGCGAGCCCGCGGTCGTCCACGGTGCCGTTCAGGTCGCCGAGCAGGACCACCCGGTCCACCGGCTCGGCGGCGACGGCCGCGCCCAGCAGTCGCGCGCTCTCGTCCCGCAGCTGCGAGGCGAAGCCGGACGGCCGGATGCGGACCGAGGGCAGGTGGGCGACGTACACCGCGATCTCGCCCTGCGGGGTGCGCACTCCGGCCCGCAGGCCGCGGCTCCAGCCCTCCCCGATCGCCGCCGGCTTGATGTCCAGGCGCCGTACGTCCGTCAGCGGGTACCTCGACCAGAGGCCGACCGTGCCCTCGACCGCGTGATGCGGGTACCGCGACTCCAGCGCCGCCTCGTAGGCCGGCAGAGCGGCGGGGGTCACCTCCTCCAGGGCGACGAGCTCCGGTGCGGCAGCGGCCAGGGCGGCCGCCGTGCCCGCCGGGTCCGGGTTCTCGTCGCTGACGTTGTGCTGGACCACCGTGAGGTGGGGGGCGCCGCTCTGCTCGGGCAGGAGCAGCCCGCCGAACTGGCCCAGCCACGCCACGGCGGGCAGCAGCAGCGCCACGAGAGCCACGGCCGACCGGCGCACGAGCGCCGCCACGAGGAGCAGTGGAACCGCCAGGCCCAGCCAGGGCAGGAACGCCTCGAGAAGGCTGCCGAGGCGCCCGACGGCATCGGGTACGGCGGAGTGGAACGTCAGCACCGCGGCGGTCAGCAGGGCGAGCAGGGCGAGAACCCGCCCGCGAGTACCCCCGGCCGTCCGCCACCGGGCGATCCAACGCACACCGCCGGCCGCACCGCCGTCCCTCTGCCCGGCCGAAGCCCCGCCCATCCGTCCCGCCCGTTCCCGTCCTGCCCCGACCTGTCCTGGAGTGTCCCGTCGCGCCGGGATGTGCAGCAGCACGACACCATCCGCTACGACGCTCGAATCCCCGCCGGGGTTCCCGTCCGCCACCGGCGCATACGCCGCCGCAGGGTCCGCGGACCTGCCTGTGCGAAGGTGACCGCCGGGGTCCGGTCGCAGGGCCGGCCAGGAACGAGAGGACGGGACAGCCGGATGGGTGCAGCGAGGGTCGCGGTCGTGACGAGCGACACCGGACTCGACCAGGACGCCGACCTGCCGATGCTGCTGGAGGCCCTGCACACGGCGGGTCTTTCCGCGGAGCCGGTGGCCTGGGACGCGGACCCCCGGCAATGGCGAGGTTTCGACCTGGCCGTCATCCGCTCGACCTGGGACTACGTCGGACGGCTCGGCGAGTTCCTCGCCTGGGCCGATGCCACGGCCCGCGTCACCCGGCTGTGGAATCCGGCCCCGCTGGTGCGCTGGAACAGCGACAAGCACTACCTGCTCGACCTCGCCGCGCGAGGGGTTCCCGTGGTGCCGACCCGCTGCATCGCACCGGGCGAAGAGTGCGCCGAGGAGGACTTCGACGGCCCCCACGGAGTGGTGGTCAAGCCCTCCGTCTCCGCCGGCGCGCGGGACACCGCACGCTACGAGCCGGGCCGCGCGGCGGACGCCGTACGCCACGCCGGCATGCTGCTGGAGCAGGGCCGTACCGCGATGGTCCAGCCGTACCTGCCGCTGGTGGAGGAGGGCGAGCGCGCCCTGGTCTTCTTCGCCGGGACCTTCAGCCACGCGATCCGCAAGCAGGCCCTGCTGACCGAGCCCGGGCAGATGGACAATTCCCGCGTGGCGCATCCCGGCGCCGCGCTCCACACCCCGACGGGGGCGGAGTTGCGCACGGCGAGGGCGGCGCTCGCCGCGGCGCCCGGCGCGGGCGAACCTCTGTTCGCCCGGGTGGACCTGGTGCTGGACGAGGCCCGGGAGCCGGTGGTGATGGAACTGGAGCTCATCGAGCCCAATCTGTTCCTCGGACTCGCCCCTCGGGGAGCGGACGGGCTCGCCCGGGCTGTGGCGGCGGCGACCCGGGAGGCAAACGCCTGGTAGAGGCGTCATTCCGATCAGGCCGGGTTCGTGCGGCCCGGCCCGACCGGTCGGCGAACCGGCTATGACGTCCTGCACGCGCCGCGCATCCGGCGGCGGCGCAGCAGCAGGCCGACGCCCGCCCCGGCCAGGGCGGTCACCGCCACACCCGCCGTGGTCCACCAGACGGCGTCCCCGTCGGCGCCGGCCGCCGCCCGCGTACCGGAGGGAGCCGGAGCGGAGGACGACGAGTCCGCGGAGGTCGCCGCGGCGGAGCCGGAGCCGGAGCCGGAAGCTGCGTCGGGCGTCGGGGCCGAGACGGCCGGAGTACCGCCGGCCGCACCACCGGTGCTCGCCGCGCCGGTGGTCGGCGCCGGGTCCACCACGGGCACGCCGACTTCGAGTTCACCCTTGCCGAGTGCGGGGAACCCCACCTCGACCGTGACCTTCCACGAACCGGGCGGCAGCGTCTCGGCCGTGGTCCAGCCGGCGGGCGCTGCCGCCGGGTCGCGGACCAGGCGCCAGGGGCCCATCGTGCGGGTGCCGTCGACGCTGACCGCGTTCACGGTGGCGGCGACGGTCTCGTCGACGGCGTCCCCGTCGTTCTCCCAGGTGATGTCTGTGGTGACGTGGCCGGCGCGTTGCCCGGTCACCACCACCTTCAGGGTGTCTCCGTGGGCATGGGCGGCGGTGGGGATCAGGAACATGAGACCGAGTGCGGTCAGGGTGGCCGAGAGAGCGATTCTTATGCGCATCGTCGGGTGCTCCGGTCGAGATGAGGGGAACCCGGCGGACGGCCGCACGGGGGCGGCCGTCCGCCGGGGTGGGATCACGGCGTCACGGGGTGGTCCCGGCGCCAGGGCGTGCGAGCGCCTGGGCGTCCGGGCGTGGCGGCAGTGCTCAGCCGGACTTCTGGAGGGTCCAGGCCTGCGCCGCGCGGCCGTCCGCACGCTGGAGGTCGAGCAGCCAGTTCCCGTAGTAGGGGCGGTTGCTGACGGTGAGGGCGAAGCCGCCGCTCGCATCCGTGACGGTCACCGCGCCACCGCGGGTCGTCAGCTTCCAGGCCTGCGCGCCGTTGTTCTTGTCGCAGGGCTGCTGCGAGACCCACATGCCCGGGGCGGGCGCGGAGCCCGGCTGGAGGCACTTGCCGGAGACCGCGGACCGGATGCGGACCTGCCCGCTGCCCGCGTCGTCGAAGTACCACTGCTGCTGGGCGTAGCCGTTGGCGCGGCCGCCGACAAGCACGGTGCCGTCGGCGGTGCGGCCGCCCCACACCTCGGCGGCCATGCCGGTGCTGCCGTTGCCGAGCGTGTAGCGGCTGCCCGGGGTGGTCGCCCCGCCGCCGGCGCCGGTCGTACGGAAGGTCGCCGCCTTCCCGGGACCGCTGTCGCGGCCGGAGGCGTCACGGGCGGAAACGGTCACCGTGTACGAGGTGTTGGGCTGGAGGTTGTAGATGCGCAGTACCTGCGACTGGACCCATGCCAGGTGCTTGCCGTTCAGCATGACCTGGTACCAGGCGGTGCCCTCGACCTTGGGCCAGCTCACCACGACGGAGTCGGACTGGATCTGGGCCGCCGTCGCGGTCGGTCCGCCCGTGGGCTTCTTGGTCGGCGTGGGGCTCGGCTTCTTCGTGGGTGTCGGGTTCGGGTTGGGACCGGGGTCCGTGCCGCCGCCTCCGCCCTTGCTCTTCATCAGGAACTGGTTGTCGGCGATGTTCCAGTGCGTGGCCAGGTAGCTGCCCGGCTTGGGACTGGTGTGGAAGTAGTCGTCGTGGTTGCAGTCCAGGATGTTCTCGGACGCCTGGTTGGTGCAGATGTTGCGCATCTTCGGGTAGTACGGGGTGTCCGAGTAGCACATGACGTCGTACTCGTCGGTGCAGTGCGCGCCACGGCTGGTGTTCGGTGCGCTGTTGTTCACGGCGCCCAGGTTGTGGCCGAGCTCGTGCGCCGCGGTGTGACCGCCCCAGCAGCCCGAGTCCGTACGGCCGTAGGACGGGCCGAAGTTGCTCTGGTTGGCCTGGCCGGGACGCTCGTCGCCCGCGAAGGTGCCGATGCCGCAGTAGACCTGGCTGTCGGCGAAGATCATGTACTTGCGGTCGCGGCGGTCGAGGCCCTTGGCGGCGAGTGCGTTGTTCGTCGCGCTGAACTCCGCCAGGGCGTTGGCCGGGAGCTCTATGTTGAGCACGGTGGGCGTGCAGTCCGCGGCGGTGACGTAGCGGATGTGCCGTACGCCGCCGGTCTCCTTGGCGCTCGCCGAGTAGATCAGGTCGGCGTCGGCCGCCCACTTGCGGAACGAGGCCACGTACTCGGAGTAGCGGTCCTTGCCGGGGGCGTGGACGTACACGACCTGCACGCGGTTGCCGGTGCTGCCGTCACCGTCGCACTGGACGGTCTGGCCCGCGGGCCCTGCGGCGACGGCCTGGCCCCCCTCTGCGGCGGCCGGCTGGGGCGCGCTGTCCTTGGTGGCCGCGGCGTCGGCCGCGGGCGCGTCCTGAGGACGCCCGCCGCCTTCCTTGGTGGCCGGGTCGTCGGTGGAGGGCTTGGCCGGATCGGCCGCCGGTGCCGTCTCCTTGACGGCCGGCGGGATCTCCTTGGTGATGTCGACGCCCTTGGGCGGTGCGTCGGGACCATGGGTGCAGTGCCCGTCCCCCGTGCGGTAGACGCCGACGCAGCGGTCGCCCTTGGGCGCGGGCTGAAGGCCGTCGTAGACCATCCCGCGCGCGCTCTCGTTGGCGGGCGCCGCGGAGAGCGGTTCCGGCTCCTTGTCGCGGGCGGGGGCGGCGGCCGGAGCGGAGGCGGCGGCCTCGACGGTGTCGGCGGCCTGGGCTCCGTCTCCGAGCCCGGAGTAGGCGATGCCCGCGGCTATCACCGCTCCTGCTGCCACGGCGGCGGTGGCGAGTATCAACCGCCGGGGTTTACGGCGGTGGTCGGCTGCACGTCTGCGACGTCCTGTCATGGGCACCTCAAATCGATGTCGGACTAGTGGGTGCGCGGAAGCCTGCCAGACGAATGCTGCGGAGAATTCGGACAAACGGGGGCGTGGTCCGAGAAATCATTCCGTTACCTGTCGGCATGATTTGACGAACACTCAACTTGCAATAAAAACAAGCGAGTTACGCGCGTTGCGCAGGAAAGGTCCAGTCCTTTCCGGTCGGGTTGTTATCAAATCGAGATATGATGCGGAGGCTTGTTGACGGGAATTCAGTCAGGAATTCACCTAATTACTACCTCCTGAATTCTTTCCGTCACGAGCGGTAAGGGCCGGCACCCCGCTCCCACCCGTCGGTCCGTCGGTTCCCTTATGGAGCCCGCCAGTTGCCTCCGTAGGCCGCCCGGGGCCCGGGCCGCAACCGCCCCGCACGCGGGCGGGGCGGCGGGGAGGGGCGGCGGGGCCGGGGCGTACGGCCGATCAGTCGTCGAAGACGCCCAGGCCGTTGCGGGCGAGATGCTCGGGATCGGTGAGGATGTCGAGCGCGACGACGCCGGGTGGCCCGTTGACCAGCGCCGGACGCGCGGCAACGGGAAGCCCGTGCGCACGGCCTGGCTCCCGCTGGTGTCCGAGGCCCGCCCGGACCGTCGTACGCTCCCGCTCCGACTGTGCGGGCACGTGCCCCGCTGCTCCCGGACCACTGCGTGCCCGATGAACCGCATCCGCAGCGCTGCCTGGTGCACCACCGTCTCGTCGGGTCCCGCTGACCCGCCCGAACGCAAGAACTGACCAACCCCGTCATGGGTGGGTCCTTCTGCTTTCCGCTCCCCACGTTCCCGGTCGGTTCACTGCGTGGACCGAAGGGGCGAAGCTGCAGTAAGCGCAACTCGAGATCCGCATCGTGGTCAGCGGTACCAGATACTGGCCCTGGCCGGACTGGCCGGAGTGCGCCCGCTTCCTCGGGGCCGCTTCTTTTTCCGTGTGCTGTCCGGGCGCCGGGGGAGGGGGCGGACGCGGAGGGAGCTTGGAGGACGAGTCCGCCGCTGCGAAGCGGCTCCTCGGCTGGCGCGGGAGGACGGCACACGACACCGCGAGGCAGCTGAGGACGACGGGGTGCGACACCGGCTCAGGCCGTGCTTCGGTCCAGTGAGGTTTCGCACGCCAGCCAGTCGTCCGCTGGATCGCGGGCAGCCCGACCGCCGACCTGCCGGCCGCCTTCCGGCGGGGCAGGTAACCCTTGCCCGGACGCTGTCAGGGCCCTTCCACCTCGCCACCCTCCCGTCGGCTGCCGGAAGCCCGTTGAGGACGGCCCTCGTCTCAGTCGTCACCGTCCTGAACGACGAGGTCTGGGCGCCGCCCGAGCAAGGAACCCCGGGGCCTCCCATCACAACAGCGAGTCGGGCGGAAGCGGGCTGGCCGCCCCACGCCGTGCTGCCCGCACCGGCGCGAGCGACTTCCAGACCTCACCGTATGCACTCCGCCGCCGCTCGGCCGACACCGCCCCCCCCTCGAAAAGAAGCAGAACTGCCTGGTCGCGCTACGGGCGACCCGGTCGGCAGTAGCGCTGGACGAGGTCGGCGTGCTCGGGGAAACGGGTCATGAGCTCGTCCGGGCGGGCCAGGGTCATGTCGGCGTAGTCGAAACCGGGCGCCACGGCTTCACTGATCAGGGCGTGGTCACCGGCGACGAGGTGGGAGGCCTTCCAGACCCCTCCGGGCACGGCCAGGGTGAGGACCTCTTCTCGGCCGACGTCCTGCCCGAGGACGGCGCGGCTGTAGCGACCGTCGGGGTGGAGCAGGTGATAGGTGATCGGTTCGCCGTGGTGGTGGAAGTGCAGGACGTCGGATCGGTTGACGTGCCAGTGACCCACGGGTGACCAGTGCGTGAGGAGGTAGTGGATGGAGGTCAGCGTGTAGCGCTCACCAGCGGGTGTCGGGATGCGCGGACGGTGATCAGCCTGGAAGGTCCGCCGGAAGTATCCGCCTTCGATATGGGCTTCCAGCCCGAGGGCGTCGATCCAGTGCTGCGCTGTGATCAAGTCGTCCTCCGGTGCCCGTGAAGGCGGCCACATGCCTGGGCCGTGCCTCTGTCCAGGTCAACCTATGCGCAATAAGCCGCGTCCGGCGGTGTGGTTCGGAACGGCACCGAGGCGCGTTCGAGAGGGACCTGGCGGCCAGTCGGCCGGCGCGGCGCCGTTTCCGAGCACCGACCACGCCATTCGCGAGGATCCGGAATGCCGACAGGGTTGCGAGCTGCCGTCGCCCTCGCCGGCCGGCAACGCACCGTCCTCGGCGGACTGGGGACGCGGACGTCCGGTGGCCTCGGCGTGTGGCTCACGTGTGCCGACGGCGTGGGCCGTCGCAGCACCCCACGTGTTCCAAGGGCAGGCGACCTGCGGATGGGCCCGACCAGGGTCAGGCCTCCACTCCCACCTGGGCCCACAGCAGTTCCGCAAGCCGCTGACGATACTGCGACGGGTCGACGCGGACGCGGCCTGTAAGGCCGGCCGTGAGCCTGCCGCCGGAGGGGCCAGGCCCTGCTGGTCGCCGCTAACGGGTGCACGCACCTGACCGCGCGCCAGCTCGCGCCCCTGTCCGGAATCCGAGCACGGTGTGGCCGCCGCGCCGACCGGTCCGGCCCATAACAGCCGGCTCCACGAGGCTTTGCCCGGGCCGTTCAGGCGGCCGGGTAGTCCGGGGGCGCCGGGGCGGCGGGGTGCGAACATGCCGCGTGAGCAGCTTCCGCCCCGCCCTCACCGAACGTCGGTCGCCCTGGGTCTCCTTCACTTCCCCCCCGCCGACCCCTGGGGCGGCCGAGGCAGAGCCGCGGGCCCGGGGCGGGATCGTCCGGCGCCGTCACGTTTCTGCGGTGAATCACTGCCCCCGGGCGGGTGAGTGAGCGCAGGAGAGCCCCGGAGAATCCGCCGCGGCGCGGTACACAACAGGGCATGAGCAAAATCCTGGTACGGAGCGCGCGCGTGCTCCTCCTTGCCGTCGTGCCGCTGCTTCCCACCGCCTCTCCCGCAACCGCGCAGGTCGTTTCAGCCGAAGCGCTCACCCCCGATCCCGTGGTGTTCGTGCACGGCTGGAACCCGGACCCCTCGCCCTGGCAGGCCCTGGCCGACCGACTCCACACCGACGGGTGGCCGCACAGCCACCTCGACCAGTGGAGCTACAACCACACGCAGTCCAATGCCACCACCGCCGAGCAACTCGCCGAGGAGATCGACCGTGTCCTGAAGCGTACGGGCGCCACCAAGGTCGATATCGTCAGCCACTCGATGGGCGCCCTGTCCTCCCGCCACTACCTCAAGCACCTTGGCGGCGCCGACAAGGTCGACGCATGGGTCTCCCTGGCCGGCCCCAATCACGGCACCCACACCGCTCGCCTGTGCGCCGGCGCTCCCTGCGTCGAAATGCGACCCGGCTCCACCTTCCTCAACGCCCTCAACGCCGGTGACGAGACCCCGGGCGCCACGCGCTATGCCACCTGGCGTTCCCCCTGCGACCAAGTCGTCAACCCGCCCGACAGCGTCACTCTGGCCGGGGCACTCAACCGCACTACCGACTGCTTGGGCCACAGTGAACTGCGCACCGACGAACATGTCCATGATGAGGTCAAGGCACACATCCAGTAGTGCCCCGCCCTACCGCTCCCCGGCGCCAAGGCGTGGGGCAGATCCGCCCCCCGGGCCGTACGAAGTACGGCGGTAGGGCGGCGAATCCCTGTGCGAGCGAACTCGTTCGAGACGCCGTTCGAGAACGTGGCACCCTGTACTGCATGACGATCAACCGAAAGGCCCATGCCGCGTAGACGGCCAGGGCATATCCGGGCCAGCATCCCGGACCGCCAGCATTCGCGGCACTCAAGGCCGGCCATCGACCGCCTCTCCTCGCGAGCGTTGTCCGAGATAGTTCGCCTTGAACGCACTCGGAACTATCTTCAGCCGGGCGACATCAGCGCGGCATTGCGCCTGTGGAAGGACTACGTCCACCGCCCCGCACGCGACCTCTGGCACGACGACGAGTTCGGCAACGCGCACTGGTACTGCTGTGGCAACCCTCTCGATGGCCGTGCCCTACTCGACGGCGTGATCCGAGCGATGTCGCCTCGCGGAGCCCGCGAACTCCGAAAGATCATCGAAGAGCTCGACGCCTCCATGGGCCCGTTTTACCCGGCCACAGACCACCGAAGATGAAGAACAAGGTTAGGAGGCAGACGACATCACCCCCCGCCCTCGAACGCCCGCACCCGGGAAGTGAGCCGGGACGCTTGGGTGTCGTTGTCCGTCCTGTGCGGTCAGAAGCAGAAGCCCAAGCATTGGCGTGGGTGGTGCCCGGCGCGGTAGCCGCTCCTGCCGCGGACCGGCCGTCGTTGCGCAGCGCGTCCTCGGACGTGGCGGCCAGTCAGGGGCGGGGACGGTTGCGCTGCCCTGCCGGCCGGCCGCGGCCTCGAGCCGGCCCTCGGCGTGGGGTTCGTCGGGTCCGCGGATGTGGGCGCTCTCCGCTCTGTCGGCGCTGCACGTGAGGCTGCCCGGGGGTCCCAGGGGTGCGCGCGTGACCGTACGAGGGGTGAGGCCCCGGTATGTGCAGAAGCCCCGCGCGGGCCGCCGAGGGGCGTCGGGGCGGGGGTGGAGCACCTCGGCGGTGTACAGAATTATTGACATGGTGTCTCGAATCCTTGACATTGGAGGTGTCGGGTTTTCTTTACATGAGGAGTGGCCGTGGCAGTCGAGGAAAAACGCGCGTGGATCATGATCGTGGTCACGCTCGCGTCGTACGGGGCCTACCTGGCCATCGTCCTCGGCCGGCCGGGCAGTGGGCCCCTCGCCGACGCGCCGTACGTGGCCGCCCTGCTGTGGACCGTCGGCGCGTCCGTCGTCGCGTCGATCGCGCTCCATACCGCCGTCGCCCTCCTCACCCCCGAAGAGGACAGGGCCAGGGATCAGCGCGACCGGGAGATCCACCGCTTCGGCGAGTACGTCGGACAGTCCTTCGTCGTGATCGGCGGTGTGGCCGCGCTCGCGCTGGCGATGGCCGACGCGGACCAGTTCTGGATCGCCAACGCCGTCTACCTGGCCTTCGTGTTGTCGGCGCTGCTCGGCTCCACGGCGAAGATCGTCGCCTACCGACTGGGGTTCCAGCCGTGGTGAGGCCGACGCTCGTGACCAACAGGATCCGGGCCCTGCGCTTCGCCCACGGCGAGATGACACAGGCCGAGCTGGCCCGCCGGATCGGCGTGACCCGGCAGACCGTCATCGCCATCGAACAGGGCCGGTACTCGCCCTCCCTGGAGAAGGCGTTCCAGATCGCCCGCGTGTTCGCGGTACCGCTCGACGCGGTGTTCCAGTACTCCGAGACCGAGGGAGACCAGTCGTGAAGGCCATCGTCCAGGACGTGTACGGACCGCCCGAGGTGTTGCGGCTCGAGGAGACGCAACGGCCGGTCCCGGGCCGCGGCCGGGTGCTCGTACGGGTCCAGGCCGCAGCCGTGGACCAGGGGGTCTGGCACCTGATGGCGGGCATGCCGTACGCGGTGCGTGCCGCCATGGGCCTGCGGGCCCCCCGGACCCGCGTGCCGGGCATGGACCTCGCCGGGCGGGTGGAGGCCGTAGGCCCGGACGTCACCCGCTTCCGGCCGGGCGACGATGTGTACGGCAGCGGCGAGGGGTCGTTCGCCGAGTACGCGTGCGCCAAGGAGAGCGCCCTCGCGCCGAAGCCGCGGAACCTCGGCTTCGAGCAGGCCGCCGCCGTGCCCGTGTCCGGGTGCAGCGCTCTCACGGCGCTGCGGGAGACCGGCCGGGTCAGGCCCGGGCAGTCGGTCCTGGTCATCGGCGCCTCGGGAGGCGTGGGCTCCTTCGCCGTGCAGTTGGCCAAGGCGTTCGGGGCGCACGTCACCGGCGTGTGCAGCGCCGCCAAGGCCGACTTCGTGCGGTCCCTGGGCGCGGACGCGGTCATCGACTACGCGGTCGAGGACCCCGCCGACGGCAGCCGCCGCTACGACCTCGTCCTCGACATCGCGGGCAACCGCCCCCTCACCCGCCTGCGAGGCGCACTCACCCCGCGCGGGGCCCTCGTCATCGTCGGCGGGGAGGGAGGCGGCCGCTGGCTCGGCGGAAACGAACGCGCCCTCGGGGCGCTGCTGCTGTCGCCCTTCGTCTCCCACCGGCTCCGCCCGCTCGCCTCCGTGGTGCGCGCCGGCGATCTCGAGGCCCTCACGGAGCTCCTGGAGGCGGGCTCGATCTCCCCGGCCGTCCACCGCAGTTACCCGCTGGCGGAGGTTCCTGACGCCATCCGCGACCTGAGGGCGGGACGCGTGCACGGGAAGGCCGTGATCTGCCTTTAGGCCGGCTCGTACGCCGGGGCCGCGGGGTTCACTGCTGGCAGCGCCCGAAAGTCACCACATAGGTTCCGGCCTGGCTCGCTCCGGCTCCGGCCCGGTCGGCCGCACCCGGCTGGGCCCAGGCGCCGATCTCCCGCATCGACGGGTCGAGGATGATCTGGCGGTGCCCCCACGTACTGACGTTCATCCACCAGTTGACCGCGGCGTTCGGAGTCCCCGAACCGCCCCAGCCCGTGTACGTGATCTCGGCAACCGCCCATGACGTGGGATTCGGGCAGTAGCCCGCGGCCCTGATCCGGCTCTGCGGTGTCGAACCGGTCTGCGGATTGCGGTGCGAGTCCTTACCCGGTCCCCACCACTTCAGCTGCACCGCAGCGGCCGCGTGCTGCTGCGCCGCGGTTGTCAGTGCCTGGTTCGTGGTGAGGGCGGCCAGCCCCCTCTGTGTGCGTTGGTTGTTGATGAGGCACACCAGCGCGTTCCGTACGGCGGTGTCGTTGCTGCCGCTCGGCGCTCGGGCGGCAGCCGCAGCGTCGCACACGACTGCCGCCGCAGGTGCCGCCGATATGGGTACCACTGCGGCCGACAGGACTCCGGCCAACGCGAGACTCCGTGCGGTTCTGGTGAGTGGAGCGTGCCTGCTCAAGGAAGTCCACCTCCCGCGAACACGAACTGTGGTTTCCGGCGGTGGAAGTGCCAGGTCGCGCGATGGCGGCCCATGGCTCGTTCCGCCGCAACGGCTTCTCTTCCAGGCTGACAGCCGACGTACCGCGCCGCCAGCCGGGCCCGCCGACACAGGCCCGCTTCACCGGCTCACCCCCGCCGGCCGGACGGGGACGCCCGGCCCGGCCGTCAGGAGTTGGACAGGCGGCGGAAGCGGCCGTCGTCCTGGTAGCCGACCGCCGGGATGCCCAGCAGGTCGTCCACGCCGGGAAAACCCTCTCCCGCCCGGAACTCGGCGCCGTGCACCGACGCGTTCACCGGCGGTCCCTCGTACATGCCGGTGTGCGCGCTGCCCAGCTCCATGAGGTAGCCGCCCGTCCCGGACGGACGGCGCCGGTCGTCGGTGACGACCTGGGCGGCATAGGTGTTCATGGCCGCGACGCGTTCGTAGAGGGCCGTCGCCGACATCGCGGGACGGCGCGCCGGTCGGCCGTCCAGGCCCTTGACCCGGATGTGGTGCGTCCTGGCGGCTTCCAGCACCGCTCTGAGCCCGGCCGCGCCCAGGTTCATGCTGCGGTCGTAGCGGGAGACGAATGCCTCCAGCTCGGGGCTCATGGTCCCGCCGTCGAGGTACGCGTCGACGTGCGTCTGGTATCCGTCGTCCCGGATGCTCTCCAGGTAGAGGGTGCGCACGCCGGCGGCCTCGATCTGCTCCATGTGCGCACACAGGAACTGCCAGATGCGTGCCCCGGAGTGGCTGCCGCCGATGGCCACGCCTTCGAACTGCTCCAACAGTGCGCCGAGGTCGCCCATCGCGTCCTGGGAGTCGGCGCCGGCCAGAGCGCCATCGACGGTCCGGTGACGCTCCTGCCGTTGCTCGGCGGTCTCCGTGTACGCGTCGCGGGTGGCTCGGGCATCGCGGCCGAGCTGCGCGTCGCGTGCGTCCTGGCTGTTCCAGTGGCCGAGCGTCCGCGGGTCGGCTCGGCCGATGCCCTCCAGCACCTCGTTGCGTCCCGCCGTCGCCGGAACGCCCGGCGCCAGCCTGCGGACGTTGCCCAGGTTGTAGTGGAGCAGCGGATCGGTCTCCTGGAGTGTCTGCGGATCCGCGTCGACGGCCAGCCGCTCCTTGTTCGCGCCGTCCCGGGTGCTCTGCGGCAGACCCTGCCATTCGGCGGCCGTCAGCGCGTTGGGCGTTCGGTCGCGGGCGCGGGAGTTGCGGGGACCCCGTACCCGGATCGCGGGACCCGGCGGATGCCCGTGCAGTTCGTCGTGCTGCATGCGCTGGACCACGGGAGCGGGACCCGACGGCTCCGCCCTGGTCCGGGCTGGGGGCATGCGCCCGCGGTCCACGGTGTGCGTGTGCCGCTGCGCCTCGACGATGCGGGACACCACCGCGTTCCCGGCGGCACGCTGGAGTTGCAGCATCGGCTCCAGGGGTGCTGCGCCGTCGGACCAGGCCGGTCGCGCTGCTTTCGCGGCACCCGGGCGCCGCGGTACGCTCCGCTGCTCGTCACCGGTCTGCTGGGCCCGCATGCGACATCCCCTCTGCGACATGGACTGGGAACGTCCAGCGTCACCGCCCCCTTTGCTCCGGCGGTACGGCCGGACGGGCAGGTTCGGGTGCAGGGGCCTTGCCCTTCACGCGCGGCTCGGAAGCGGGTCCGCCCGCCGTTCCGGCGCGCCGGCCGTGTCGCGCACGGGGAATGGCCCGGCGCCGGGACGGTGTTCTCGGGGAGTACGCCTTTGTTTCCGCCCCGGTAGCAGGAGGACGTCATGGCACTGTCCCGGACCGAGCGTGAGCAGTTCCTCGCCGAACCGCACATCGCCGCCCTCTCGGTGAGCGCGGGCGATGACCGCGCCCCGCTGACAGTACCGATCTGGTACGACTACTCCCCCGGCGGCGATGTCTGGATCATGACCGGACGCGACTCCCGCAAGGCGGGGCTGATCGCGTCCGCGGGCAGGTTCAGCCTGATGGTCGACCGCGTGGAGCCGACGATCCGCTACGTGTCGGTCGAGGGCCCGGTCGTCTCGGTCGTGCCGGCCACGCGCGGGCAGCTGGAGTCGATTTCCGCGCGCTACCTTCCGGCCGACAAGGTGGACGGCTACGTGGACGACGCGTGGAAGAACCACGGGGAGCAGGTGGTGATCCACATGCGTCCGGCCCGGTGGGTGAGTTCGGACCTCGGCCGGGTGTGATCACGCCGGCGGCCTCCGGCCCGGGACGGCCGGCCCGCCTACCGGTCGAAGCCGTCGGGGACCTTTCCGCAGGGCGCGAAGAGGCCGACGGCGAGCGTCCCGGCCCCCTCGTACCAGCGCACATCGACCTTGCCGCCGGTGTCGGATGCTCGAAGCGGAAGCCCATGCCGGACGTGTTCTCCCCGGTGGGCTTCCAGCCGTGCTCCGACAGCCGGTTGCGGATGCGTTCCTGGCCGGCACGAGCCGTGGCCCGCGGGACGTCCCGGGTACTCCAGTCGTTGTCGAAGCTGCGCACGTCGCCGCGGGCCTCGTCGATGTGGACACGGACGACAGGAGGACGACGCCGCCGAGCCCCAGCGCCGCACGGAGGAGGCGCTCACCCGGGCGGCGGGGTCGGGCTGGGCCGGGAGGGGCCGGACGAAGTGCATGGTTGAAAAGGTGGAGGTGAGGGGCGCGCGTCCCATCCGTTCGCGTATTCATCCGGCGTGAGGAGGGGGCGACCCGGCGAGGTCTGCGGGTTGCGGGGAAACCCGGTGCGTGGTCGGGGCCGGGAGCGCGTAAAGTCTCCCTGTTGATCAGGGGGGAAAGGGCATTGATGCAGGTCAGAACCAGACGTGGGTTTCTCGGTGCGGCCGCGGCGATTGCCGTGGCGTCGTCCGTCGGAGCGTGCGGGACCGGGCGGAGCAGCGGGGGGCGGGGCCAGGACCCGCTGGACGTGTCGGCGAGTGCGGATCTGCCCGCGGCACGGGAGTCCCTGGCCGCGGACGGCACCACGATCGTGATCGGCAACCCGTCCGCTCCCCTCTCGGTACGGGTGTACGAGGATCTGAGCTGCCCGGCCTGCGCCGAGTTCGAGCTGGACGGCAACGGCCCCTACCTGAAGCAGGCGGCCCGGAACGACGCACTGCAGCTGCAGTTCACCCTGGGGTCCTTCCTCGGCCCGGGGTCGAAGTTCGCCGCGAACGCGCTGCGCGCCGCCGTGGACCACAACAGGTTCACCGAATACCACGAGGTGCTGTACCGCCACCAGGCGAAGGTGCGCAAAGCCGGCGGGTTCACCCGGGACCGGCTGCTGGCCATGGCCGTCAAGGTGCCGGGCCTGCGCGGCCCGGAGTTCGACGCGGCCGTGCTGGAGACCAGGCACCGCGGGTTCGTGGAGGCCGCGGACGAGGCGATGCGCAAGTCACCGGCCGAGGGGACGCCCACCATGGCGGTCAACGGCGCCCTGGTCCCGACGGACAGCCGCGGGCTCTACGACGACCGCGACCGCCTCTACCGCCACCTCCGCAAGGCGGCGGCCCGGTCCTAGACCGTCCCTCGCGGATCGGCAGGTCGGCGCCGCCCGCACTCCGCTTCGACCTGCCGCTGGTACGAGCGCCGGTGACCCGTCACGACGAGGCGGACACCCGATTGCCGCCGCACGGGGCCGCCAGCACCGCCGAGACCATGTCCCTCGTCGCCGCCGGGCTGCCGGGCGACGTCCCTGCCAAGGGGCTGGGCCGTGATCCCCGGCGGGCGCACGACAACAGGGCCGGAGTAGTGGCCCGCCGCCCCCGGACCGCGATGACACCTCCGACTCCCAGGCGGGAGATGGCTGTTCGTCTTCGGAAGAGCCGGGAGCGGGCCCGGGCCGACCACCCTCGACGACCCCGCGCGGCACATCCGTGCCGACTGCGTCCAGCGGGGTGCGTGCCCAGGTGACGCCGCCGTCCGCGTACCCGCGGGCACGGCGCCGGCGACGACGGCGTGCGCGGCGTCAGCGGTGGCGGCGGTGGAGCCGGAGGGTGGCGAAGACCGCCACGCCGAGGGTGAGGTGCATGAGGGACAGGGCCGCGACGGTGCCGCCGTCGGCGTCGGCCGACAGCGGGCCGGCGACCGACAGGAGGGCCAGCCCACTGCCCGCGTACTGCGCGATCCGGAGGAAGACCGGCTTCCAGAGGGCCAACAGGAGGGCGGCGCCCAGCCCGACGAGCAGGGGCACGACGGAAGACCCGATGACGCCTCCGACGGTGATCGGGTGTTCTTCACCGGCGTCGACGACGACGAGAGAGGCGCCGGCCAGCCCGGCGACGGCGAAAACGATCAGATTGACCACGGCCGCGCCGACCGCGCCGACGACCAGCACCTTCCACCAGCCGAAGCCGGAACGGCGGACCGGGTTCTGAACTGCAGTGCTCGACATGAGAGTTCCCCCAACGCGTGAAGTGCCGGGCTGCGGTTCGGCCGCGGCATACGCAGAAGCGTCCGACCTGAACCTCGCTTGAGGTCAAGCCCTCTCCCGGACGGCGTCGAGCCGGCCGACGACCGCCCGGAGCCGGCGGGCGCTGCGCCGTGGCAGGGCCCGGATCACGGCGTCGAGGAGGGGCGCGGCTTCGAAGGGTCTCCGCAGCCGTGCCAGTGAGGGTCACCCCGTCGCACACCTGCCACAGCAGGCGCTCGGGCCGGTGCGCGTAGTCCTTCCACAGGAGTACGGCCGCGCCGACGTCGCACGGACGCAGAGGGCTGGGGTCTGCTCGAGACGGGGTGCATCGCGCCGTGGCGGTGGGCGATGCACCGAACGGCGCGCAGGGCCGGCCCGAGGCCCTACGCGACGAGGAAGTCGCGCAGGTCGACGATCGTGTAGCCCTCTGCCTCGGCGGCGTCGACGATCAACGGGAGTGCCTCGGCGTCGAGGACGATGCCGTCACCGTTGCTGCCGACGTGCATCTGAATGATCGCGCCCGGCGTCAGCGCGTCGATGGCGCGCTCGGCGGCCGCCTGCGCGCTCATGCCGCCCTGCGGGCCGAGGTAGCCGTTGGTGTCCGCGGTGAACTCGATCGCGGCGTATCCCATGTCGTTGACGTCGGCGACAGAGTCGCCGGTGGTGGAGCTGTAGGGGAAACGGAAGAACGGCAGCGGCTCCGTGCCCGACGCCGCCCGGATCGCCGCGTCGGCGCGGCGCACCTCGTCCGCCCGCTGCGCCGCGCTGAGCCCGTCGAAGTAGGGGTGGCCGTACGAGTGGTTGCCCAGGCCGTGCGCGGCGCCGATGGAACGCACCGCCGCCGGGTGAGCGTCGGCGAATGCTCCCGTCGGGAAGAAGGTGGCGGCCAGTCCGCGCCGCCGCAGTTCCGCCAGGACGGTGTCGATCCCGGCCTCGTCCCACGCGGCGTTGAAGGTGAGCGCGACGACCTTGCGGGACGTGGGCAGCCGGCGGATCTCACGGCCCAGCAGCGAGGCCGGCGGCCGCGGGCCGGAACGGGGAGCCGCGCCGTTCGCCGCCCGGGCGCCGGTGCACGGTACGAGCCCCGCGGCGAGCAGCGCCGCCAGCGCGGCGCGTCGTCCCCTGTCCACCACTGTCGCTCCCTCCGGCACGGCACCGCGTCGGCGCCGCCCTGCCACGACTATGCGGCGGCGCGCGCCGGAGCGGCCGCAGCCCGTGCCGCGCAGCCGGGTGAAGCGTCCGGGAGGTGTTGCCGGTGATGCCGGACCGGGGCGCGGCACCAGGGCCCGGGGGGCCCGGGCTCGATCAGCAGGACCCCTCAGGGCCGCCGCCGCAGGTGTGTCGTCAGGTGGTGCTGGAGGGGCCGGCCCACCGCGGCCATGTCGTGCACGACCGTCATCTCCCCGCCCTGGACGGTGTAACGGCGGCGCGTGGCGGTGACCTCCTTGGCCAGTGGCGTGAGCGACACGTCCTCGGTCTCGATCTCGAACTGCGCACCGGACGCCCGCCCCACGTACGTCTCGACGACGCCGGTGGGGTGGGCGAGCACGACCTCCAGGGAGGCGTCGGGCGTGACCCGCCACCACCCGGCCTCGCGCCCCGCCGGCCGCACCGGCGCCCCGGCTTCGTCGATCAGCCACGCCCGCGCCTCATAGCGCAGGAAGGGGCGGCCGTCATGGCTGAAGACGACCTCCTGCTCGTAGCGGAAGTCTTTCTCCAGCGTCGGGTACTCGCCCCGGCCGCGGCCGTGCCAGCGACCCAGCAGCGGCAGGACGGGCGCCAGTAGCGGATGCGGATCCGGACCCTCGCCGAGGACGTGGCTGTCGGGGTACGGATTCTCCTGTACCGACTCGGACATTGTTCACCCTGCCTGTCTGCGTGACCCCGCCGGAACCGAACCGAACCGACCGAATCCGCAGCATAGGCGGTGCACCGGGGCGTTCATGCGGCCCGGCCCCGCCCCGCCCCCGAAGCAGGGGACGGGGCGGGGGCGCCGGCAGCCGCAGGTCACCGGGCCGGCGGGCTCCCCGTGACCGAGGACGCCACCGAGGCCGGTACCGGAGCCAGGCCGGCCGGCCTGGTGGTGAAGACGCCCCGGCCCCGGGTACGGCCCCGCAGCCGGGACGCGTAACCGAACAGCTCTGCCAGCGGCACGGCCGCCGTGATCACGACGGTGCCGGCTTCGGCCCGCTGGCCCGAGACCCGGCCCCGGCGGGCCGCGAGGTCACCCAGCACGCCCCCGACACCGTCCTCCGGAACGCTCACGGTGACCTCCACGACCGGCTCCAGCAGTTCCACCGTGCTGAGCCGCAGCGCTTCGCGCAGCCCGAACCGGCCCGCCGCCCGGAACGCCATCTCCGAGGAGTCCTTGGAGTGGGTCGCCCCGTCGGTGAGCGTGACGCGCAGCCCGGTGACCGGGTACCCGCCCAGCGGGCCCTCGGTGAGGGCGTCGCGGCAGCCGGCTTCCACGGCGCGGGCGTACTCCTGCGGCACCCGGCCGCCGACGACCGTCGAGCGGAACTCGAAGACCGGCTCGTCCACCGGCTCCACGTCCAGCACGACGTGCGCGAACTGGCCCGCGCCACCGTCCTGTTTGACGTGCCGGTGGACCAGGCCGGTCACCCCGCGCACGACGGTCTCCCGGTACGAGACCTGTGGCCTGCCCACGACGACCTCCACCCCGTGGCCGCGGCGGATCTTCTCCACCGCCACCTCCAGGTGCAGCTCGCCCAGCCCCGACAGCACGGTCTGCCCGGTCTCCGCGTCGGAGCGCACGACCAGCGAAGGATCCTCCTCCGCGAGCCGCGCCAGCGCCGTCGCCAGCCGACCGGTGTCGGCGTTGCGGCGGGCCTCGACGGCCACCGACACCACGGGCTCGGCCACCGTGGGAGGTTCGAGCACCAGAGGCGCTCCGGGGGCGCACAGGGTCGTGCCCGCCCGGGCGGACTTGAGCCCGATCACGGCGACGATGTCACCGGCCACCGCCTCCTCCCTGTCCTCGTGCCGGTCGGCCTGGACCCGCAGGATCCGGCCCACCCGCTCCGTGCGGCCCGTCGCCGCGTCCAGTACCGTCGCGCCCTTGCGCAGCGTGCCCGCGTAGACCCGCAGGTAGGTGAGGCGTCCCGGCGCCGTGGCCGCCACCTTGAAGGCGAGGGCCGTCAGGGGCTCCGCCGGGTCGGGTGCGCGTTCCTGCTCCGCGCCGTCCGCCGCACCGCGTACCGGCGGCATGTCGGCGGGCGCCGGCAGGTACGCGACCACCGCGTCGAGCAGCGGTTCGATCCCGCGGTTGCGGTACGCCGAGCCGCACAGGACCACGACGCCGTCCCCGCGGAGCGTCAGCTCGCGCAGGGCCCGGGCCAGGGTTCCGTCGCGCAGTGCGGTATCCGCGCAGAACTCCTCCAAGGCCTCGGCGTGGAGTTCCGCCACGGTCTCCTCGAGCAGCCTGCGCCGTTCGCCGGCTTCCTCCCGCAGTGGTTCGGGTACCGGCCCCGACTCGAAGCCGGCGGAGTCGGCCCGCCAGCGCAGCGCACGCATGGCCACCAGGTCGACGACGCCCGTGAAGGCGTCCTCCCGGCCGATGGGCATCTGTACCACCAGGGGTACGACGCCCAGGCGCCGCCGGATCGACGCGACGGCGGTGTCGAGGTCGGCGCCCGCACGGTCCAGCTTGTTGACGAACGCGATGCGCGGCACCCCGTGGCGGTCCGCCTGCCGCCACACGGTCTCGCTCTGCGGCTCGACCCCGGCGACGGCGTCGAACACGGCGACGGCTCCGTCGAGTACCCGCAGGGAACGTTCCACCTCGTCGGAGAAGTCGACGTGCCCGGGGGTGTCGATCAGGTTGACGTGGTGCCCGCCCCAGGTGCAGCTCACGGCCGCGGCGAAGATGGTGATGCCGCGGTCGCGTTCCTGCGGGTCGTAGTCGGTGACGGTCGTGCCGTGGTGCACCTCGCCCCGCTTGTGGATGGCGCCGGTCGCGAACAGGATCCGTTCGGTGATCGTGGTCTTGCCGGCGTCGACGTGGGCGAGGATGCCCAGATTGCGGACAGCGGTGAGGGAAGTGGAGTCGAGGGAGCGTCCGTTGGCGCGCATGGCCCGAGGCCTTTCGAGTCAGGAGATGAAGAGGGCGGCGCGAATTCCCTGACGACAGCCCCGTCACCCGTGATCGGCAGCCGCGGACGGCCGGCCCGCCCGTGGCCGGAGCGGTTCCGGGCAGGCGGTGGCGTACGAACGGCGGGGAGCGGGACGGGACCTAAAGGTGCGTCACGGGCATACGGTGACGGCCGCGCAGCCGGCACCGAGCGTCACGAGACACCGGGATCACGTCGTACCGGGACGGGGGAGCGAAGGCGGTGGTGCGGTAGGTGCACATGGCGCTGCTCCCCTTCTCTTCGAACTCGGCACGAGGCGCGCAGTGCCGTGTCGGCAGCGCGTACGGCGAGTCTAGGGAGCGCAACGGGGCGGGGCACCGCATTTTCGAGAAGGGCGTGTACCGTGAGTGATGATACGCCACGGAAAGTGACCGTCTCGTTTCTCGGGAGTCGCCATGCCCATGCTGCTGATCAAAGGTTCGTTCCGGGTGGACGGCGGTGCCGAGCCGGACGGCGACACCCTTCCGTTCGTCCCGGACGACGTGGCGGACTGGAAGCTCGTGGGCGGGCGCGCCAGGGTGGTGCCCAAGGCGGACGGCCGCGCCGCCGTCCGGCTGGAGGGCGTGGACGCGCTGGAGACGCACTACAGGAAGACGGGCTACGGTCCGGAACGCCACCAGCCGAGACGGTTGGGGCACCAGGCCGCCGACGCAACGCTGAAGCACCTCGGATTCACGAGCATCGACCGTCACGAGAACGAGACTGTGACCACCGTCCCCGTACAGGTGCCCGGTTTCATCCTCACCAGTGGCGCCGACGCCTACGGCCGCTGCATCGCGCTGGCCTTCGACGGCAGCGTCCGCCCGCCCGTGTACAGCGGCTACGAGGTCTCGGTCGACGACGACCTGCTCAAGAGGAGCGTCAACTACCGTCTGGTCGAGGACGGCCTGGCCTATCCGATGTTCTACCCGGGCCTGCCCGGCCATCTGCGCGACGTCCTCAGGGACGCCGCCCGGGAGGCCCGCGCTTCCGTGCCGCCCAAGGGGGTGTGGGCCGAGGACAAGACCATCGGCGGGGCGTTGATCGACGGCATCGGGTCGATCACGGACGACGACACGGGCGTGGTGATCCTGCCGAAGCTGTTCCGCCGGCTGAAGGACTACCTGGACTCCGGTTCGGGCGTCACCTCTCTCGCCGGTTTCTCCGCCTATCTGGCCGGAGCCGCCGACGAGTACCGCTTCCTGCCCGACGGCAAGACCAGGACAGGCCTGCACAGGCTGATCGAGATCAGTGAGGACGGCAAGACGCTGCGGATGACCCGTTCCAGCGACGAGCTCCTCTTCCTGGACAAGTGACCGGACAAGTGAGGAGACCAGCCATGTACGCGGTGGTCCGGCGCTACGAAGGGGTGACCGACCCGGCCGAGGCGGGACGGCTCGTGGATGAGGGATTCGTGGCAATCCTGCGCCGAGTCCCGGGATTCGTGGCCTACTACTGGGTCGACGCCGGGGACGGGGTGATGGTGTCCACGAGCGTCTTCGAGGACCGGACGGGGGCCGATGAGTCGGTCAGGAGGGCGGCGGACTTCGTCCGGGAGAACCTCGCGTCCCTGCTCCCCAACCCTCCCCAGGTGACGGCCGGGCAGGTGCTGGCCGCCGGATAGCGATCCGCCCGCCGTTCGGCCGGTCGGCCGTGTCGGCGGCGGCATGCGGGGCACAAGCGCCGTATGACCCTTCTTCTGCTCGTCCTGCTGCCCCTCGGCCTGGCCCTCGTCCTGCTGACGACGGACCACCCGCACAAGCACGGCCGACACCGCCATACCCGCTGAACCCCGGGGGCGCGGACGGCCGGGTCGGGCAGGCACCTCCGGGCCTGCCCGGTCAGGACCGCCGTGTCAGGGCCGCCGTGTCAGCGGCAGTCTGAGGACCAGTCGGGCGCCGCTCGCGCACTCCTCGGCCGTCAGCGTTCCGCCATGGTGCGCACTCAGGTCACGCGCTATCGCGAGGCCCAGGCCGGCCCCGCCGTGGTCGCGGCTGCGCGAGTCGTCGAGCCGTGTGAACCGTTCGAAGACCCGTTCACGGTCCGCCCCGGGGATCCCCGGACCGTCGTCGACGACCTCCAGCACGGCGGTGCGCGGCGCCGCACCGCCGCCGCCCGTCGTGCGCAGCGTGACGTCCACGCCGTGTACGGCGTACCGCTGCGCGTTGTCGACGAGGTTGGTGACGACACGCCCGAGCCATAGGGCGCCGGCGGTGACCTCGACGTCCGCCGCGAGGTCCGCCCGTACGGGTACCCGGTCGCCGAGGCGCGCCTCCAGTACCTCGCGGACCAGGGCACCCAGGTCGAGCGGTACGGCCGTCACCGGCTGGGCCGCGTCGATGCGGGCGAGCAGCAGCAGATCCGCCGCGAGGCGCTGGAGCCGTTCGATGTCCTCCAGGGCGCCACCGATCAGCTCGGGCCACAGCTCCGGGTCCGGAACGGCCAGCGCCACCTCCAGCTGGGTGCGCAGCACGGTGATGGGACTGCGCAGTTCGTGGGAGGCGTCGGCGATGAACTGCCGCTGACGGATCCCGGACGCCTCCAGCCGGTCCAGCGTGGCGTTCATGGTCTCGGCCAGCCGGGCGACCTCGTCGCGGGTGGCGGGAACCGGCACCCGGCGGTGCAGGTCCCGGTCGGAGATCTCGGCGACCTCGGCGCGGATCGCCTCCACCGGCCGGAGCGCGTGCCCCGTGACCCGCCAGGTCACGAGCACGACGGTGGCCAGGAGCAGCGGCATGCCGATCACGAGCGCGGCCGTGGTGGTGTCGTCGGCCGCGTCCGCGTCCCGCAGCGAGGCACCCGCGTAGACGGTGGCCGGCCCGTCCGGCGTCTGCGTGACGACCTGCACGACCCGCTGCCGGTGATCGCCGTCGACCGGGCGGACCCGCCAGGTGTGCATCCGGGTCCCCGGCGCCTCGGGCGGTGCCGGCGGGAACGCGGGCACCCCGATCAGGTTCGGACTGGAGAACAGGACCCGTCCGTCCGCGCTCACCACCTGGACGAACTCGACCGCACGGCCCGGTGGCCTGGCCCGGCCGAGCTTCCCGGTGGCGGCGAGCTGCGCCACGGTCTCGGCCTGCCGCCGGGCGTCGTTCTCCGCGTTGCGCAGCAGATTGGCCTCCAGCAGCCCGAGCAGGGCGAACGAGGCGAGCGCCAGGGCAGCGGCCACCACCAGGCCCGCGCCCACGGTGGCCCGGGCCCGGACCGTGGTGGGCCACAGCCGCCGCAGGACCGGCCACCGGCCGAGGGCGGCGCCGCGGAGCGAGCGCAGCCCGTCGCCCACGCGCCCGCGGAGGTCGGAGGTTCCTGCAGTTTCAGCCACCGTCGGCCGCCAGCCGGTACCCGGCTCCCCGTACGGTCTCCAGCGCGGCCCGGCCGAACGGGGCGTCGACCTTGCGGCGGACCGCGCTGACGTGGACCTCCACGACGTTGGGGTCGCCGTCGAAGGCGGTGTCCCACACCTGTTCCAGGATGTCCCGTTTGGAGACCACCTCCCCGGACCGCCGGCCCAGGTACTCGAGTATCGCGAACTCCCGGGCGGTCAGCCGGACCTCCGTACCGCCACGGGAGCACGTGTGCCGCGCCGGGTCGATCAGGAGGTCGCCGAACCGCATCACCTGCGGGCGCCGGCCACCGGTACGGCGGCCGAGGGCACGCAGCCGTGCGACCAGCACGAGGTAGGAGAACGGCTTGGAGAGGAAATCGTCGGCGCCGGTGTCCAGGGCTTCCGCTTCGTCGTACTCGCCGTCCTTGGCGGTGAGCATCAGGATTCCCGCCTCGTTGCCGGCCGCGCGCAGCTTCGCGCAGATCCGGTAGCCGTTCAGCCCGGGGAGCATGATGTCGAGGACGATCAGGTCGTAGTCGTGCTCGGTCGCCATCCACAGGCCCTGGGGCCCGTCGTGGGCCACGTCCACCGAGAACCCCTCGGACTGCAGACCCCGCTGCAGGGCCACGGCGAGCCGCCGTTCGTCCTCCACCACCAGTACGCGCATGCCGAACAGGATCGCAGGCCCGCGGGACGCCCGGCTGAAGAGGTCTTCAGGCGGCTTCAGCTGGGCTTCAGCATCGCCTCGGCATGCTCTGGGGCGAGCCGGGCAGCGCGTCCGGCTGTCCGGAGGAGTAGCCGTATGTCTGAATCCGTGCCGCCGCCGACCGAGCAGCTGCCCGAGAACGTGCCGGGGACCGGTGCACGCAAGCGCGTGGCGCTGTCCCGGCTGGTGCCCCGCAGCAGGGGAGCCCGCTGGGTGGCGGCGGGCGCTGTCGTGGTGGTCGTGGGCGGTGGGGTCGCCGTGGCGGCCGTGGCCGAGCACCACCATCACGAACGGGCCGACCGGGGGCCGCACACGATCCGCTTCGAGCCCGGCCACGGGGGCGGGTTCAAGCGGGGGCCGCAGGGAGGGGCGCCCGACGACGAGCGCGCGCGGAAGGCACCCGATGGCGAGGACGGGCCCTGGATGCGCGAGCGGTTCGGCCACCCCGAGGCCCCCGGGCTGCCCGGTGCCCCCGGCCGGTCCGAGCGGCGCGAGGGTTCCGGCAAGGGGGGACGGGCGCCCGCGCCGCTGCCCTCGCTGTCCATCGGCGACGCGGCCGGCAAGGCTGCCGCGGCCGTGCCGGGCGGGAAGGTGGAGAGCTTGCGGGCGGTCGCACAGGAAGGCGGGGGCGGCGCCTGGCTGGCCGTGGTCCTCGGTCCCGACGGCGTCCGGCACGCGGTCACGCTGTCCGGTACGGACGGTGCGATCACCGGCAACACCACCCTCGGCGGATAGCGGATAGCGGATAGCGGATAGCGGATAGCGGATAGCAGGCAGCGGGCGGCGACGGCCCGGATGGCCGGATGCCTGGGCGGTGGGGACGCGGCACGGCCTACGGCGCCGTAGCGCAGCCCCCGATCCCGGGGGCCCGTCGAGCCGGCCCTGCCACCAGGCGGCCATCCCGTCGTCGTCCGTGGCCCCACTCCGGGGTCCGCTCCACCTCAGCCCGGCCCGGCCGGCGGGCCAGCGCGGCCAGTTCCCGGCCGACGGCCCCGCGGGCCCGGTGGTAGCCGTCCAGCGGCTCCTCGAAGGCCCGAGCGGCGCCGGCCGTCCGCCAGGGCGCCGCTCGCGCGGAGTTCGACGGCTGCTCGTCATGCACGCAGAGCCCCACGTCCCCGGTCCTCCAGCCGGCCGCCCGTCCGCTCCAGGACCGTCACGTGCCCGGCGCCCGCCGCGCCACAGCCGTGGCGGCCGCGCAGCCCGCGATGCTCCCTCCGATCACCCCAACCGTCTCGCCCCGCCCAACCGCCTCCTCGCCTGTCGTCTGCTGCCTGTTGTCCGGTGCCTGCCGTCTGCCGTCTGCTGCCCGCTCCGAACGACAGCGGCCTGCCCGCACGGAGTCATCCGTGGCCCGACCACGTCGTTGCATCCCCCCGCCGGGCCGTGACCGATGCGTTCACCGGCCCTCGGGCGCCGGCTCGGGTGCCGGGGGAGTGGGCTGCGGAGATCCCTGCAGGGCTGCCGCGGTGAGCACCACCAGCGCGTCCGTCCAGCCCAGCGGCGTGACGGAGGACGGCAGTCCGGCCCCGTTCACCGTTTCGGGCAGCTCGCCGAGGCCGTTGCGCTTGGACAGCACCCAGTCGAGCACTCGGCCGGCCTTCGCCCGCTCACCCGTGCCGGCCCAGGCCAGGGCGAAGAAGCAGGTGCTGGCCGTCCAGGCGTACGGCCCCCAGCTGAAGTCCGGGTCGTTGCCGGGCGAGACGCCGCCGTTGGGCAGCAGCAGTGCCCGGTGGGTGGAGTCCAGCGCATCCTGGAGCCCCGGCGGGGCGGAGTTGAACGGGGGCGCCATGAACGCCACCGCGCTGTCCCGGCCGTGCTTGCCGTCGACGGTGCGCTGGTAGCCCGACGGGGCGAAGGCGGCGGCGATCCCTGAGGCGATCGCCGAACCCGCGTCCGAGCGCACCCGGCGGACCTGGGCGGTCACCGTCCCCGTCGCCGCCCCGCTGCCCAGCCAGACGCTCGCCACGGACAGCCGGGTGCCGTCCACCCTGAACTCCTGGGCGGCGGCGTTGCCGGTGGCCTTCACACTGAAGAGCGCGCTCTCGTGGCGCACCTGCCCGGCATACGGCATGCCGGCCGCGGCGGCGACATCGGGCAGCGCGGCCGGAACACCGGCCAGGGCCAGGGAGAGCAGGGCGGCAGGCAGTGCGGTCCTCGCGAACGCCATTCGGATACGGCCCTTCCTCCTCGAAGGGCGCGCGGGCGGAAGTGCCCGGCGCCGCATGCGGGACCCACCCTGCAGGCAACCGGCTCCGGGGCGGGGAGAGTCCGCACATGTCCCACCGGATCGGGTCATGGCGCCATCCGATCGGGGGCGTGCGCGGGGGGCCAGGGGCGCGCGTAGAAGCGAATGCGCTTCGTTTCCGGGATTCCCGGGGACCGGCTTGCACGATCGGGCTCGTTTTCCGATGGGGTGGTGATTGGGAGCGCCCGGCGCTCCGCGGCCGCTGGTGCGGGGGCAGGCGGCCGGTTACGCACACTCCACCTGGAAGGTTCGCTCCGACGTGAATGTCGCCGAGACGCCCGCCCTCGCTCCGTTAGTCACGATCACGGTCGGCGTTGTCGTGATCGATGTGTTCCGGGCGCGCATGCGCCTACCGGGCCCCGGAACGGAGAGAGGAACCGGCGAGCCGTCCGCAGGCCGCCGACCAACCGTCCCCGCGGCCCGCCACCGTCCGGTCCCCGCCACCCCGACGGGCGGCGATGAACAACTGTGGGGGAGCGTATGAACGAAGGAGAATTCGACCCATCAGGAGACCGCGCGGTCTCCAGTGAACTGGCCGGCGTGCTGCCGGTGGAGTTCACGGCTTTCCACTCCCAGCAGCACCGCGCCTATCTGCGCTACGCCCACCTGCAGCTGGGAAATCCCAAGGACGCCGAAGAAGTCGTCGACGACGTGTTCACCTTCCTGCTGAAGGTGTGGCGCCAGGCACTGAAGGAGGCGAGCCTCCACGGCTTCGCCTGGGCCGTGCTGCGTGAACACGTCGAGCGGCGGCTGGCCGTTCTGGGCCGACAGGTGGCCATGGTCGAAACGGCCTGGTTCGCCGCACTGCGCCGCTCGTCCCGGGAACGCCTGGAGCTGCTGGAGTCGAAGCTCGGACTGTACGCGGCGATCGCGGGCCTGTCCGAGCGGCAGTACGACGTGGTGCTGCTCGCCTTCCTGCTGGGCAACGACTGCGACACGGTCGCCCGGATGATGGGGATCTCCCCCGCCACCGTCCGGTCGCACATCCGCGGCGCACGCCGAACCCTGTCCCGCAAACTCGGGGTGGACTGGATCCCCGGAGAGGAGAAGGACCAGTGAGGGACATGCCACGCCACCGCGACATGCCGCTGTGTGAACTGGACGCGTCCCTGGCGGACGCGACGGTGCTCGCGGAGGAGTACGCCGGATACGACGAGGGCGCGGCCCGGCGCCGCATCGCCCGCCGGATCGCCGCGGACCGCGCCCGCGCGGCGACCGGAACCGCCGCGGCCGGCGCGGCGGCGCGCGGACGGGCCGCCCCGGCCGAGGCCGACGAACTTGTCCTCGACGCCGCCTGCCACGTGCGGGCCGCCCGCTGCCTGGACGACCTCACCTGGTGCCTCGTCGAGAGCCGGGACTTCGCCGAACTCGCCCTCGCAGTCGACTCCTGGCCCCACGGCATGGACTCCGCGCTGCTCTTCGGCTGTCTGCTCCACCTCGCCGACCGGACGGAGGGCGCGCAGTTCTGGTTCCAGTACGCGGCTGGGGCGGGCTCGCAGACCGCGGCCCGCTGCCTCTACCTCCACCACCTGTCGCGTGCGGAGGTCGCGACCGCCCGGTACTGGAAGCGCCAGGCCCCCGTCCTGCCGCCCGACGACCACCTGCCGCCCCTGCCGCAGATCCCGCACGATCTGGAAGATGCCCTCGGGGCCTCCGTCATCTGGACGTCCCCGCCCATCACCACTCAGGACCTCACCTCCCTGACCGGCGGGCCGGGCGCGTCCTCCAGGCCGCCGCTGCGGCTCCCGGCGCGACTGCGGCAGGCGCTCATGGGGCGCCCCCGCAAGGAGCACCCCGACCTGGGGGAGGTCTTCACGCCCGGGCCGCAGGTCGCCGTGGCCGTCGCGCAGAACGCCCGGCTCAACCCCCTGCACCTGACGGAGCAGGCGAACGGGTGGTCACTCGAAGCGCTGAAGCAGCCGCAGTCGACCCATGCGGCCCGTCCGTCCCCCGAGGGACGGACGGCCCCGGCGGCGCTGGAGTACGTTCACCGGGCGCTGCGCGTCCTGGAAGTCGTCAACCGCCACTCGGGCGGTGTGAACCTGACACAGATCGCCCGTGAGACCAGGCTGCCGCAACTGGTCCTCGCCCGGGCCGTGGAGCAGTTGATCCGGGCCGACCTGGTCACGCCGATCGGACCGGACGCCTACGTCGCCGGCCACGCCCTCCCGCTGAGCGAGACGGACGGCGGGGAGGGCCGCGGCCACCTGCGCGAGACCCTGGCCTGGGTGCGGGACGCGGTCGGCGCCGCCGTGTACGTCGCCCGCTACACCGACGGCGAGGTCGCCATCACCCTGTACGCGGACGGGCCGGCCGCGCCCGCTGTCGAAGAGTGGGTCGACTTCCGCGCCGCGGCCCACGCCTCCGCGGTGGGCAAGGCGCTGCTGGCCCAACTGGACCACGACGACCGGCGGGACCACCTGTCCCGCCACCGGCTCACCCCCTTCACCACCCACACCCTCACCAGCCGGCAGGTCCTCTTCCGGCAACTGGACGACCGCCCGCCCAACACGCCGCTCCTCGACCTCCAGGAGTACGCCCTCGGCACGGTGTGCGCGGCGGTGCCGATCACCGCCGGCCCCAACCCGGAATGCGTGGCCCTGTCCATCCCCGTCCCCGATCCGGGCCGGTTGAAGCAGGCCGCCCACATCCTGCAGAGCGAGGCGGCCGCCGTCTTACTCGCGCTGATCGTCGCCGGCAGCACCCGCCCCACGGCCCGCAGGCCGGAGGACACCATCCTGTCCACGTCAGCCTAGGAAGGAAGCGCAGCCCGACGCGGGCCGGGACCGGCCGGTCCCGGCCCGCGCCTTCGAGGAGGGCACGGCCGGACCGGTCGGACCGGTCAGGAGATCCACACCAGCAGCGCGTCGCCCTCCCGGGCGGCCGCGCGCGCGAGGGCGGCCCAGTGGGACGCGACCCAGTCCGGTTCCTCGCCCCGCTCCCAGATGATCTGGGGGTAGACGTTCGCCGCGGCCAGATCCGCCGGGGTGACCCCGTCGGCCAGAGCGTCGGGAGCATGGGCCTCCAGGGCGTCCACGGCGACGCGCACCCGCTCCGCCGTCAGCAGCCGGGGCGGGCCGTAGCCCCAGTCGGAACCGGCCGGCCAGGGCATGTCCGCCTCCCCGAAGACCACGTCCACCGGAAAGCCGCGCCGGGTCAGCAGGAAGTCGAGGGCGTGCCAGGCCTTGTCCGTCTCGTGGACCCGCGCGGCGCCGGCCGCGTCGTCGCGGTCGTACAGGGCGTGCGCGCGCTCGGCCGCCCAGTCGGGGTCGCGCGAGGCGCGCTCGAGTTCGGTGGGGGTGAGACGAAGGTATTGGCCGATCATGCTCATGCCCGCACCGTACGCGCGGCCACCGACAGAGCCCTCGTGTCCACCCCGCGACCACCGTCCTTTGGCGGTTCAGCGGAGCCCAGCTCGGAGGCGGCCATCGCACCCCCCCTCCAGGTGGAAGGTCCCCTCATCACCGCCCGGCGGGTGCGCAGGGCCATGGACCTTGGGCCTGCGCAGGGGCGTGTACGAGGCAGGGGCACATGCCGGGGCCGAAGTCCCGGCCCCGGGCCGGGACTTGGCCACCCGGTGCCGGTCAGGGGCACCGGGTGGCGACGGCCCGGAAGCCTGCGGCGGCCGGATCGGCTCAGGGGGCGATCGGCAGCTGCCGCTTGTGCTCGGTGGCCCGGTAGCGGTTGACGATGATGTCGAGGGCGGCCGGGTCCACCGGCTTGCCCTCCAGGACGTCATCGATGTCGTCGTAGGTGACGCCGAGCGCCTCCTCGTCGGCCAGGCCCGGCTTCAGGGTCTCCAGGTCCGCGGTCGGGGTCTTCCAGATCAGTGAGGACGGCGCCCCCAGGGCCTCCGCCGTGGCCCGGACCCGCCGCTTGGTCAGGCCCGTGAGCGGAACCACGTCGGCCGCGCCGTCACCGAACTTGGTGAAGAAGCCCGACACCGCCTCGGCCGCGTGGTCCGTGCCGACCACGAGGCCCGCGTGGGCGCCCGCGACCGCGTACTGGGCGATCATGCGCTGGCGGGCCTTGATGTTGCCGTGCACGAAGTCCTGGTGGTGCGCGTCACGGAAGGCCGTTCCGCCGGCCAGCACCGCCTCCAGCGCGGCGTCGCTCGACGCCTTCACGTCGACGGTCAGCACCTGGTCGGGCCGGATGAACTCCAGCGCCAGCTGCGCGTCCGACTCGTCCGCCTGCACTCCGTACGGCAACCGCATCGCGAAGAACGTCGCCTCCTGACCCGCGGCGCGCACCCGCTCGACCGCGAGCTGGCACAGCCGGCCCGCCGTCGTGGAGTCCACACCGCCGCTGATGCCCAGCACCAGCGAGCGCAGGCCCGTCGAGATCAGCCGGTCGGCGAGGAAGGCCACGCGGCGCTCGATCTCCTGCCGGGCGTCGAAGGACGCGCTCACCTGGAGGTCCCGGGCGATCTCCTGCTGCAGCGATATGGACGCCTGGTCGGTCACGATTGCTCCTCGGTCGGGCCCCACGGACAGGTCGGTTCGCGCCGCGGGGCGGGCCGCGGCCGCGAAGAGGGGCCGGAAAGCACTCTAGAGGAAAGGCCGCAGAGCCCTGTTCGAGGGCGGTGGCAGCCGCGCGGACGGGGCAGGCGGGCCGACGGGGCGGACGGGGCGGACGGGGCAGGTCTGGCCACCGGGCGGCGGGCGGCCGGCCCGCGTCATCCCGCCGCGATGAGACCGGGCAGGTCGCGCATGTCGTGGAACACGCGGGTTCCCGGCCCTTCGAGCCGCTCGGCGGGGGTCATCCCGCCCGCGTAACCGAAGGAGCGCATCCCGGCGGCGCGGGCCGCCTCGACACCCGGCCGGCTGTCCTCGACCACCACGCAGGCCGCCGGATCGACGCCCATCCGCTGCGCCGCGTACAGGAACAGGTCCGGGGCCGGCTTGCCGCGGGCCACCTCCGTGGCGCTGTGGATGCGGCCCGCGAAGCGGTCGTAGAGCCCGGTGCGGCCCAGGGTGTGGCGCATCTTCTCGTGGGAGCCGCTTGAGGCGACGCAGGTCGGCAGGGAGATCGCGTCGAGCGCGTCGGGCAGCCCGTCCACGGCGGTCAGACCGGCGTCCACCGCCTCGCGGTGGAGCTGCTCGAACCGCTGCGCCCAGACGTCGGCCGCGGCCTCCCCGAGGCGGGCCCCGATCAGCTCCCGCACGGAGGCGTCGGACCGCCCGATGAACAGCTCGATCACCTCGCCCTCGGTGAGCGGCCACCCCAGCTCCGCCCCCAGGGCGACCTGGACGCGCGTCGCGATGCGCTCGGTGTCGACGAGGACGCCGTCGCAGTCGAATATGACGAGTTCAATCGGCTTGATCATTCCCGCAGCATAGGGTCCTGGGATCTCCGCGCGCCGGGCCCGTGGCGGACCGGGGGATTCCGTCCGTATGCATGAGGCGCCGGCCGCGGGGCAGGCGGAGTCCACGGGGAGAACGGACACCCCGCGTACGACAGACGAAGAAGGACGGACGGCAGGGACCTCCCCGCCGTCCCCCGTCCATCGGAGGAGTTGTTTCCGCGTGACTGAGCATGTGTGGAGTTACAAGTCGACCTCGGGCCACCTGGCCGGCACCGATCTGACCGGCTACAAGGTCGAGGCGACGGACGGCGGGATCGGCAAGGTGGACAAGCACTCCGACGAGGTCGGTGACGCCTACCTGGTCGTGGACACCGGGGTCTGGATCTTCGGCAAGGAGGTCCTGCTGCCGGCGAGCACCGTCGTCAGCATCGACCCGGAGACCGAGACCGTCTACGTCGACCGCACCAAGGGCCAGATCAAGGACGCCCCCGAGTTCCACCGGGAGAAGCACCTCGGCGACCGGGACTACCACCAGGAACTGGGCGCCTACTACGCCGCCACGCGTTTCGGCCTCCCGCCGCTCTGACCGGCCCGAGTCCGGCCGTTTCGAGGCCGTGGGCCCGAACTCACCGAGTTCGGGCCCACGGCCGTGCCGCATCCCGAGGAGGGGCGACGCCGTACGGCACCGTCTCCCCGGACCCGCACGCGTTATCGGGCCGTTGCCGGGTACCCGCGCAGCAGATGCCCGAGCGCGGACAACTCCCAGGAGAGGGAAGCACCATGACGCTGATACCGCACGCGAACGACAAGTCCGTCCCCACGCCGGCGGAGCTGCGCCGTCAGGTCGCCCGCGCGACCGGCCGGCTGAGGGACACCGCCGTGCACGTCGGGCGGCTCGTCGAGGACAAGACGCCCGACCCCGTTCTCGCCGGGGCGTTGCGGACGGCGACGCGCGTCCGGGACACGGCAACCCGCGCGGGGCGGCTCACCGGGCACCGCAACCTCGGTTCCGTGCGGGCGAAGGCCGGCCGGGCCGCGACCGCGGCGCGGGCCAACCGCACCGCGCTGGCCACGGCCGCCGGCGTACTCACCGCCGCCGTGCTCGCCCGGCGCGCCCGACGGGCACGGCGCGCGAAGTAGGGCGTCCGAGGCCGGCCCGGCCCGGCCCGGCCGACACGGCCCCGGGCCGGGCCGGCCGGGAGCGGCGGCTCCGCCGGGCCGCCGGCGTTCAGCCCCCCGGCCCGGCGGCCCGCCCGCGAGCCCGCTCGGCGTTGAACTGCGCACCCGTCAGCAGTGCCAGATTGGCGAACCAGAGCCAGACCACGAAGACCACGATCCCGGCCAGCGACCCGTACAGGCGGCCGTACGTGTCCAGTTGCGTGTACAGCGTGAAGAGCCCCGATGCGGCCAGCCACAGCAGCGCCGCCAGAACGCCGCCGGGCAGGCCCCGCCGGGTTCCCCGGCTCTGCACCGGCCCCGTCCGGAAGAGGACCAGCACCAGGAGGGTCACGACCACCAGGAGCACGGGCCAGCGCAGCAGCGCGACGGCCTGCGGGCCGCTCCCCCCGACCGCCCGCGCGGCCCATCGGGCCGGCGGCCCGGACAGGACCAGCCCCACCGCACCGACGACGAGCAGCACCAGGAGCAGCCCCGCGTGGACCACCAGGGTGTGCGCGGCGCGCAGCGGACGCCGCGTGTCCGGCACCCGGTGCATGGTGTGCAGGGCGCGCCGGAACACCGCCAGGTAGCTGCACGCCGACCACAGCGCGCTCACCACCCCGCCCAGCAACAGGGCCCACATCGACGTATGCCCCTCCGGGAGGCCGCCCAGCGCCTCGCGGAGCACCTGCGCCGACTGCGGGGGTGCGTACGCGGTCAGGTCGGCCACGAGGCGGTCGCGCCGCGCCCCGCCCAGCAATCCCACGACGGACACGGCGATGACGAGCGCGGGCAGCAGCGCCAGCAGGGCGTAGTAGGTGAGGGCCGCAGCATGGTCGGCCAGGTTGTCCGTCCAGACGCGGACGGCTGTACGGCGCAACTCGGCGCGGGTGCGCGCCGCGAGGGCGGTGGAGGCGGCGCCGGAGGAGGGCGGGCCGCCTCGGCGCGATGCGGTGCGGGGGATGTCGGTCACCCCGTGCGCGTGCCCTCGGGGACGCGCTCCCATGCGCCCGCGGGGCAGCAGCGTACCGGCCCATCCGCCGGGTACACGCGCCCCCATGACATGGAGCCACGCGCGGCGGCGCGACGAAGAACCGCGGGAAGCGGTGCGGCCGGTCACAGCAACCGCGACGAAGTCCCACCCGGCGTATCCGGCCCACCCGGCCGTGCGGGCCCTGGCCATGCTGGCCGCCTTCGCCGGGACCGTCCTGTTCAGCGTTGTCCTGGCCCGGCTGACGCTGGAGCCGTCGGCGGCCTCGGCGGCCCTCGTGCAGAGCAATCTCCGGCCTGGCCGCTCGATCCAGGCCTACCTGCACAACGCGTCGGCGCTCGAAGCCGCCCGCCAACTGGGCGGCAACCTGCTGCTCGGCGTCCCGTTCGGCGTGCTCCTGCCCGTCCTGCTGCCACCCGCACGCGGACTGCTGCGCGTAGCCGCGGTGACCGTGTGCCTGATGACACTGGTGGAGCTGGTCCAGGGCGCCCTCGTCACCGGACGTGTCTTCGACATCGACGACGTCATCCTCAACACGGCCGGAGCGCTCCTCGGGTACCTCTTCATCGGCCTGCGCCTCGGCCGCGCCGTACACCCGCGCCGCAGCCACTGGTGGCACCGCCGTCCTTCGTGACTCGTGAGTACTGCACACCCCATCGGTGACAGCGGTGACTGTCGGCCCCTCCGCCCCGCGTGACACGGTCGGGTCTGCCACCGACCGAGGGAGCAGGTGTGAACAAGGGGTACGCCGCCTTCTGCGACGCCGACCGCTGGTTCTACGACGCGCCGTACCGGCGGACCGGCGAGAGCTACCCGCCCGCCCTCGCCCCCGTCCCGTCCGGGTGGCGCTCGCACCGCAGCGGCGACTGGCTCGCACTGCGCCCCGCCGGCGCCGAACTGCCCCCGCAGGGCTGGAAGGTCCACGTCTCGGCCACGCTCGACAACGCCGAGTCGGTGCTCAGCACGGTGTACGCGTACTGCACCGAGCGGAACATCGCCTTCAAGTTCGTCCCGAGCCGCTACCTGCTCCACCTGCGCAACGCCAAGTACGCCGACCGCGCGGCGAGCGGGAAGTTCATCACCGTGTACCCCGTCGACGAGCGGCAGTGCCGACAGATCGCGGAGGACCTCGACGCCGCCCTCGGCGGCGCGGCCGGCCCGTACATCCTCAGCGATCTGCGCTGGGGCGCCGGGCCGGTCCACCTGCGCTACGGCAGCTTCACCCTGCGGCACTGCTACGGCGAGCACGGCGAACTGGTCCCGGCCGTCGAGACCCCCGACGGCCGGCTCGTACCGGACCGGCGCGGACCCGCCTTCCAGCCGCCCGAGTGGCTCGAACTGCCCGCCTTCCTCGAACCGCACCTCCGGGCGCGCTCCGCCGTCACCCTGGCCGGCCTCCCCTTCACCGTGGAGCGGGCGCTGCACTTCTCCAACGGCGGCGGCGTCTACCTCGGCAAGGACAGCCGCAGCGGCGAGACCGTGGTCCTCAAGGAGGCCCGGCCGTACGCCGGACTCGCCGCCGACGGCGCCGACGCCGTCACCCGCCTGCACCGCGAACGGGCCGCGCTGGAACGGCTCGCGGGCCTCGACTGCGTACCGGCCGTCCGTGGCACCTTCACCGTCGGCGACCACCACTTCCTGGTCCTGCAGCACCTCGACGGCAAACCGCTCAACACCTACTTCGCCCGCCGCCACCCCCTGATCGAGGCCGACCCCGACCCGGCGGAGCTGGCCTCCTACACCGCATGGGCGCTGAAGATCCACCAGCGGGTGACCGAAGCCGTCGACGCCGTGCACGCCCGCGGGGTCGTCTTCAACGACCTCCACCTCTTCAACATCATGGTCGCCGAGGACGACACCGGCGAACCCTCCGTGGCACTCCTGGACTTCGAGGCCGCCGCACACATCGACGAGGGCCTGCGGCAGACCGTGGCCAACCCCGCCTTCGTGGCCCCCGCCGAGCGGCGCGGATTCGGAGTCGACCGCTACGCCCTCGCCTGCCTGCGGCTCGCCCTGTTCCTCCCGCTGACCAGCCTGCTCGTCCTGGACCGCACCAAGGCCGTGCACCTGGCCGCCGTCGCCGCCGAGCAGTTCCCCGTACCGCGCCGGTTCCTCGACGAGGCCGTCGAGGAGATACTCTCCGGCGTATCCGCGGGCCTGCAGGGCGACCGCCTGCCCGCACCGCCCGGACCGTACCTGCCCGTCGAACCCGGCGACTGGCCGGCCGCCCGCACATCGATGACCGCGGCGCTGCGAGCGAGCGCCACCCCGCACCGCGAGGACCGCTTCGTCCCCGGCGACACCGCCCAGTTCGCGACCGCCCATGGAGGCATCGGCTTCGGCCACGGGATCGCCGGGGTGCTCCACGCCCTCGCCGAGACCGGCGCCGGACCCTGGCCGGAGGCCGAGGAGTGGCTGCTCGACCGGACCGCGGAACCTGCCTCCGGCACCCCGCTCGGCTTCTACGACGGCCTCGCCGGCACAGCCTGGACGCTGGACCGGCTCGGACACCGCGAGCGCGCCCTCGCCCTCGCCGACCGCCTGCTGCGCCAGCCCTGGCAGAGCGCGGGCCCCGACCTGTACGGCGGCCTCGCCGGCATCGGCCTCGCCCTGGACGCCCTCGGCACCGCGAGCGGCGAGGGCGAACTGCACACCGCAGCCCTGCGCTGCGCCGAGCTGGTCGCCCAGCCCGACCGGCGGCCCGCCCGTGCGGGCCTGCTGTACGGCAACTCCGGACCCGCCCTGCTCCTCTTACGCCTCTACGAGCGCACCGGCGACAAGGAACTGCTGATCCAGGCCGCCCACGCGCTCCACCGCGACCTCGACCGCTGCGTCACCAGCGCCTACGGCACCCTCCAGGTGAACGAGGGCTGGCGCACCATGCCGTACCTCGGCGAAGGCAGCGTCGGCATCGGCATGGTCCTCGACGACTGGCTGGAGCACGGCCCCGACGAACGGTTCGAACAGGCCCGGATCGAGATCGTACGGGCGGCGCAGGCCACCTTCTACGCCCAGCCCGGGCTGATGCGCGGCGCCGCCGGAATGATCCTGCACCTGGCCCGGACCACCACGCCCGGACCCGGCACCGGGCCCGGCGCCATCGCCCGCCAGATCGACGCACTGGCCCGGCACGCCGTGCCGTACCAGGGGCATCTGGCCTTCCCCGGCGAGCAGATGATGCGGCTGTCCATGGACCTCACCACGGGTACGGCCGGCGCTCTCCTCGCCCTCGGCAGCGCGGCGCCCGACGGGCGCGCCCACCTGCCGTTCCTCCCGCCGCTGCGCCGAGGCGCCGCGGCCCACCAGCCGGCCCCGACCGGGGCCGTGACCCATCGCACCATCCGAGAGAAGAGGAATCCGACATGACGCTTCTTGACCTGCAGTCGATGGAGACCCCCAAGGAAGAGACCGCCGAGGTCGCGATGACCGGCGGAGGCAGCCGCGCCAGTCTGCTGCTCTGCGGCGACAGCAGCCTCAGCATCACGACCTGTAACTGACCCGGGTCACCTCGGGCCCGGGCGGTTCACCGCCCGGGCCCGCACCACATCACTGGAGGCATCCGCCGATGAGCCCCTCCGACGCGGCCGCCGCCACTACGCGGGAGCCGGAGCCCGACCTGGCGCGCGGCGCGGACCGGGAACTCGTCGCGGCGGCCCGGCACAGCGGCGGGCGCACCGCCGCCGTCCTCGCATGCACCGTGGCCGCCGCCGCGGCGGCCCTCGCCGAACCGGCCGTCCTCGGCCACACCCTGGACCTGCTGCTGCGCCGGGACCCGTCCGGCCCCGCCTGGACCCTGCTGTGCGCCGCCGTCATCACGGCCGAAGTGGCCCTGGACGCCATCGCCGCGCGGCTGACCGGCGAGGTCGACGGCCGCTCCACCGCCAGGCTGCGCAGGCTCGGCCTCGCCGGGCTGCTGGGGACCGCCCCGCACCACGCGGCCCGCCACGCGCCCGGCGAAACGGCCGCGCGGCTGACCGCGCACGCCGCCGAGGCGGGCAAGGTCCCGGCTGCCGTCGCACACGCCCTCGCCGCACTGCTGCCGCCGCTCGGTGCAGTGGCAGCGCTCTTCCTCATCGACCTGTGGACGGCGCTCACCTTTCTCCTGGGTCTGCCGCTGCTGGTACTCCTGCTGCGGACGTTCACCCGCGACACCCTCACCAGCGTCGCCCGCTACCAGCAGGTGCAACTGGCCACCGCCGGACGCCTCGTCGAGGCCCTGGCCGGTGCGCGCACGATCGCCGCCGCCGGGACCGTCGACCGGGAACGGGCCCGGATCCTTGCGCGGTTGCCCGAACTCGGCGCCGAAGGCAGGCGCATGTGGCAGGTCTACGGCGGCACGACGGCCCGGTCCACGGCCCTCATGCCGATCCTCCTCTACGCGGTCCTCGCCGTCGGCGGCATCCGCCTTGCGGCCGAAGGCATCAACGTCGGCGAACTCCTCGCCGCCCTGCGTTACGCGGGCCTCGCGGCCGGCGTCGGCGCGGTCACCGGCGCACTGGCGGCCGTGGCCCGGGGCCGGGCCGCCGCCCGGCGGACCGCGGCCCTCCTGGCCCTGCCCCCGCTCGGCCACGGCCGGGCCGAACTGCCGGAGAACGGGCCCGGCACCCTGGAGCTGCGCGATGTCCGGGTCGTGCGCGGTGGCTCGGCCGTCCTGCACGACATCAGCCTGGTGATTCCCGGCGGCAGCACCGTGGCGGTGGTGGGCCGGTCCGGCGCCGGGAAGACGCTGTTCGCCGCCGTTGCGGGCCGGCTCGCCGACCCCGACGCCGGTCAAGTGCTGCTGGACGGTGTGCCGCTGCGGGAGCTGACCGCCGACGCCCTGCGCCGCGAGGTCGGCTACGCCTTCGACAGGCCCGTACTGCTCGGCGACACGGTCGCCGACGCGATCGGATTCGGTGCGGAGCCCGCCCCCGGTCCTCAGGCGGTCCGGGCCGCGGCCGGCGCCGCCGGCGCGGAGCCGTTCCTGCGGCGCCTGCCCGACGGGTACGCAACGCGCCTCGCCGACGCTCCGCTGTCCGGCGGTGAGGTCCAACGCCTCGGCCTGGCAAGGGCGTTCTGCGGGGCGGGCCGACTCCTCGTACTGGACGACGCCACCTCCAGCCTCGACACCGTCACCGCACGCGAGGTCGAGCGCGCGCTGGCGCGCCAGATCCGGCCCGGGACCCGGATCGTGGTCGCCCACCGCCTCTCGTCCGCGGTCCGCGCCGACCTCGTCGTATGGCTGGAGGACGGGCGGATACGGGCCGCCGGCACCCATGCCCGGCTGTGGCGGCACGACCCCGCCTACCGGGCGGTGTTCGCCGCCGAGGCGACGACGGACACCGGCGCTGATCCGCATCCGTGTGGGGGCTCGCAGGCCGGGACGGACGAGCACCCGGCACCCTCGCGGAAGCAGGAGGCGGGACGGTGACCGGAGCGGGGACAGGGGCCGGTAGGGGGACCGGAGCGGGGAACGGCACCGAAACGGATGCATGGCGCCGGGTGGCCCCCGACGGCCGGCGGTTCCTGCGGGGCCGCAGGCGCGCCCTGGCGCGCCTGGCGGCATGGTCGCTCCTCGAGTCCGCCCACACCTTCCTCGGAGGCTACGGAGTCGCCCGCGCCCTGGACGACGGCTTCCTCGCCGGGCACACCGCAACAGGCCTGGCCTGGCTGGCCGCCGCGGCGGCCGGGGCGCTCCTCGGCGGATTCGCGCTGCGCGGCGTGTTCGCCGGCCTCGCCGACCTCGCCGAGCCCCTGCGCGACGGCCTGGTACGGCGGGCGGTGCGGCAGGCGCTGGACCGCGCGGTGGCCGACCCGGTAAGGCCACCTGACGCGGGCGCCGTGTCCCGCCTGACCCAGCAGACGGAAATGGCCCGGGACTCCTTCGCCGGGCTGGTCCTGACGGTGCGTTCGTTCGTGTTCACCGCCGTGGGCGCCTGCGCGGGCATGGCGGCCCTGGCACCGGTCCTGCTGCTGGTCGTGCTGCCGCCCCTGCTGCTCGGAGGCGCGGCCTTCCTGGCCACACTGCGCCCCATGGCGGCCGTGCAACGCCGGTCCCTCGACACGGACGAGGCGCTCGCCGACCGGCTGGGGGAGCTGGGGGAGGGGCTGCGCGACGTCGTCGCCTGCGGCGGGCAGACGGCGGCGCGTGCCCGGGTCGAGCCGCTGATCTCGGCACAGGAACGGCTGGCCCGCAGGCTCGCAGGCTGGGCGGCCCTACGGACCTTGGCGCTGGGTACGGCGGCCCGACTGCCGGTGATCGCACTGCTCGCCGCGGCGCCCTGGCTGCTCGCGCACGGCATCACGGCCGGGACGCTGGCAGGCGGCCTCACGTACCTGCTTCAGGCCCTGCTCCCCGCCGTCAACGCGTTGATGACGGCACTGGGTTCGGCCGGGACACGCCTGCTGGTGGTCCTGGAGCGCTTCTGCGACCCCGTCGCGCCCCGGACCCCGTACCTCGCGGACACCGCCGCCGGGAGAACCGCCGGGAGGGCGGAACCTCGGCCGGTACACCGCCCGGCCGGGTCGACCGCTGCGGCGGAACTCCGTGGTGTCACCTTCGCCTACGGCCGCGGCGCGGCGCCCGTGCTCGACGCCCTCGACCTGGTCGTCCGGCCGGGGGAACACCTCGCCGTCGTGGGTCCCAGCGGTATCGGGAAGTCCACGCTCACCGCCCTGCTCGCCGGCATGCTCCTGCCCGACGCGGGCACCGTGCTCGTCGCCGGGTCGGCCGCCCGGCGGACACCGGACGCGAGGGGGCCGGACCCGCGGCGGACCCTCCTGCCGCAGCAGGCCTACGTGTTCACCGGCACCGTGCGGGAGAACCTCACCCACCTCTGCCCGGACCCGGGCGACACCCGGTCCGGCGACACCCCGTCCGGGGACGCCCGGGTCCGGCGCGCCGTCACCGCCCTCGGGCTCGACTCCCTGGTGGACCGGCTGGGCGGACTCGACGCCGAGGTGCGGCCCCGGCTGTTGTCCCGCGGCGAGAGCCAACACCTCGCGCTCGCCGCCGCCTACCTCTCGCCGGCGCCGCTCCTGCTGCTCGACGAAGCCACCTGCCACCTGGACCCGCGTACGGAGGAACGTGCCGAGCGGGCCCTCGCGGCACGGCCCGGCACCCTCGTCGTCGTGGCCCACCGCGTCTCGTCCGCGGTCCGCGCCGACCGGGTCCTCGTCCTGGACGGGACCCGCGCCGTGTGCGGCACCCCTGCGGAACTCCCGGCCAGATCCCCGCTGTACCGCGATCTGGTGGGGAAGTGGAACGGCCCCGCGGACGGCTGACCCGGCCGTCCGCGGGGCCGCGGCGGCCATGGATCAGACCCAGCCCTCCCGCCGGGATATCCGGATCGCGTCGATGAGGTTGCGCGCGCCGGTCTTGCGGGTCGCCGCGGCCATGTAGTTGCGCACCGTCCCGCTCGCCAGGTGCAGGGTGCGGGCGATCTCGGCGATGGAATCGCCCTCGGCGGCCCGGGCCAGCACGCTGAGCTCGCGGGGGCTCAGCGGTACGGGGTCCGCCTCCATGAAGGCGGAGGCCAGGGAGGCGTCTATGAACCGTTCGCCGGCGGCGACCCGCCGGACCGCCCTTACCAGACGTCCCGGCGAGCCGTCCTTGTCGACGTAGCCGCGGGCCTCGGCGCGGAAGGCCCGGTGCAGCGAACCGGGCGCGCCCGTCGACGCGAGCACCAGCACGGGAGAGGGGGAGGCGAGGACCTGGCGGTCCGCCGCCCGCCCCTGGTCGGCCAGTACGGCCGTCGTCCCCGGACAGTCGAGGTCGACGACCGTCACGTCCGGGCATAAGGACTCCGCTCGGCGGGCGGCGCTCGGCCAGCCCGCGGACGTCACCTCGAAAGGCCCTTCCGATCTCAGCAGGGCGGCCAGTGCCGACCGGACCAGGCTGACGCTGTGCAGGACCAGGACCTTCGTCATCGTGAGCTCTCCTCGGGGAACGAACCGACAGCACCACGCGGCTGCCCCCGGACGGGGCGGATGGAACGTCACTGCGGGGGGCGTGCAGGGGCGCACGGACAACTTGGCCGAGATGCCCGGGGATCCGGCTCCCCTTAGGCGGGTTACCCCCTTGAACCCCGAGCCGTCCCGCTTCACCCGTCCCTGCAGAACCGGGCGCCAGGGCTCCCACCTCACGCCTCCCTCGCGCCCTCACACCTCGCGCCACCGGGCCATCGCCCAGGAGAACGCACCGAAGAGCACGAGTCCCGCGGCGACCGCGACCAGCAGCCACGGCCCCGCCGGAGTGCCGGCGAACGACCTCAGGGTGTCGTCGAGCCCCTTCGCCTGCCCCGGGTCATAGCGCAGCGCCGCGTACACGACGAAGCCGCCGGCCGCCGCGAAAACGGCCCCGCGGGCCAGCCCGCCGGCCACCCCGAGGAAGTCGACCGCCTTGCGCGATCCCCTCGAGGCCCCTCCCATCGCGAGGTGCTCGCGGAAGCGGCATCGCGCCGCCTGTACCGCGATGACCACGCCCGCGACGGCGATTCCGAGGCCGACGGCACCCACCAGCCACTGGCCGGCGGGCAGAGCGAGGGACTTCGCGGTCATGTCACGCGACTGCTCGTCCCCGGAGCCCCCGCCGCCGCCCGAGGCGAACACGAGGACGGAGAAGGCCGCCACCGCGTAGAACACACACCGGCCCACCGAAGCCAGCCGTTTGGTGGGCTTGTCGCCGTCCGGCCCGGCCGCGCCGAACACAGCTTCCGACAGCTGCCACAGCACCATGCACACGAGACCTATGCCGACGGCCCAGATGAGGACGGAGCCGAAGGGCTTGTCCGCGAGTTCCTGGAGCGCCCCCTGCCGGTCGGCCTCGCGGTCGCCGCCGCCGAAGGCGACGCGGACGGCCAGGACCCCGATCAGCATGTACAGCACCCCGCGCGCCACCAGCCCGGAGCGTGCGGTGACCTCCCGCAGTGTGCCGCCTTGCGACGCGGACCGGGCGCCCTTGCGCGCGGTCTCCCCGCTCACCCCGCTGACCCGACCCATCGCGATCAGACCTCGCCGCGCCAGGCGCCCGTCTCGACCCCGCGGGACTCGATGAACAGCTTGAACCGCTTCAGGTCACCGGTGACCTGGCGTTTGACGAAGCCGAGCTTGTCGGCTGCGGCCTCGGCGATGCCGTCGGGCACCCAGTTCATCTGCAGGACGACCTTGGTGGTGGTCGCGTCGATCGGCTGGAAGGTGACGAGCCCGGCCTGGCGGGCCTCACCATCGACCGTCATCCACGCGACGCGCCGGTCCGGGAGCTGCTCGGTGATCTGCGCGTCGAACTCGCGGCGGACCCCGTTCACGTTCGTCACCCAGTGGGTGAGCGTGTCGCTGCGCTGGTCGATGCGCTCGACCCCCTCCATGAAAGCGGGGAAGTCCTCGAACTGCGTCCACTGGTTGTAGGCCGTGCGTACCGGAACGTTGACCTCGACATACTCCTCGACGTGCGACATGCGCACCCCTTCCGCGTCATCGGCGATCCCGCACCCCCGAGGTGCGGGCGTCCGTCTGGACGTCTCGTGGCGCGGCTACCCGGAGCCCCTCGCACCATGCAACCCGCACAGCGTGTGTACGGCCGACGACGCAGGGCACACGCGTGTGCATGACCGTAGTGAAGACAAGCGTCATCGTCCTGGACGCCGCGGAACCCGAGCCCCTGGCCCGCTTCTACGCCGACCTGCTCGGCGCGACGGCCGGCCCGGCCGCCGACGACGGCGACCTGTTCCTCGTCACCGGCAGCGCAGGCGTGCTGCTCGGCATCCGCCGCGACCCGCAGCACACACCGCCGAGCTGGCCGCTGCCGGAGGGAACCCAGCAGGCCCACCTGCGGATCCTGGTCGCGGAGGACTCCCTCGACGAGGCGGAGCGCGAGGCGGTCGCCCTCGGCGCGCGCCCGGTGGCAGCGGAGGAGAACGGCACCCGCCCGGACAACCGCACCACCCTGCGCCGCTACGCCGACCCGGCGGGCCACGCGTTCGTCCTCGCGTCCGTCGGGCCGGCCGGCGGCTGACGGTTGCGGGACACGCTCGGAAGGAGGCGACCGCACGGACCGGAACGCCGACCTGCACAGCCGATGAACCCACCTGCGCCGCCCGCGGGCGGGCGCCACCCACCTGACCGTCCGCGGGGCCACCCGGCTCCGCCGACGCCACCAACCCCCTGAGTGCCCGGGACGGCCGCAAGCACATACCCCGCAACACGCGTACCGCGAGGCCGTCGCCCGGTACCGGGCCACCCGCACCGCGTTCCCCGCCGCAGCCACCGCAGCCGGGCACCACGGGACGTCAAGCAGATCGGACGCGGCTTCGGAGCCGCCCTCGACACACTGGACAGCCGCTGTCCCTTCGAGACCGGACAACGCGATGAGCTGTTCGCCGCGTCGAAGCCCGGCGGTCCCGGGCCTCGTCCCTCACCGATCCGTACGGCGTGCTGTGCCCGCGGGCCGCCCGGCACGCGATGCGACAGGGCAGCCCGCTCGTCTGCGCCTGAGACGCAACCGGCCCGTCAGCCGTAGGTGATCGTCACCTCGCGGAAGCCCAGGGAGCGGAGCAGACCCTCCAGCATCGACGTCGTGTTCTGCTCGGCGCGCTCGGCGAGACCGCCGGTGCGGGCCGCCTCGTCTATGTGCTGCGCGGCGAGCTTCTGCACGGCTTGTTCGCCGGCCGGGTTGTCGGAGAAGAGGTCGCCGATCCGGTCCAGCAGGCCCCGCTGCTTCGACACCGCGTACGAGCGGTTCGGGTCGAGGGCCGCCGTCCCGAGTTCCGCGTGCGGCAGCCGGATCGAGGCAGCGGTGCGGTCCTCGTTCACGGTGACGCTGCGCTCGTCCAGCCCGCCCATGTCGACGTAGCCGCTCACCGTGCCCGCGCCCACATAGAGGGTGCGGGTCCCGCGGATCGCGTCGGGCAGGAACGCCGCGTCCTTCTCAAGGTCCACGACCACCTGGAAGTTGCCGACGGCCGCCTCGTAACGGTCCATGTCCTGCACCGACTTGAGCAGTGCCGGACCCGAGCGGTCCCGGGTGTCGCCGCCGAAGAGGCCCCCGAAACCCGGAACCAGGCTGAAGCGCTCCACGAGCACGAGCAGCACCGCGACCACCGCCACGCCGACGGCGATACGCCCCCACATCGGGCGCCGCGCGCCGCCCGGTCGATCCGAAGAGGTTTCCATGTCCCGCGGATACCCCGCGGGGACGGCTCCACTACGCGCGACGAGGACGGCCTATCGCCCGGTGGGCCTGCCGGACACCAGCCGGGCGACGTCGATCTCGGCCCAGACGGCCTTCCCGCCCGGGTGCGCGGTCGCGCCCCAGCGGTCGGACAGCCGCTCCACTATGTGGAGGCCGTGGCCGCCCGGGACGCCGCGCCGCGGTGCCGGATCGCGGCGGGGGAGTACCGTCGTGCCGTCGCACACCTCGATGCGCAGCACCTTCCCGGCCGTGAGGACGAGCTCGTGGCAGCCGTCGGCGTGCAGTGACGCGTTCGTCAGCAACTCGGACACGAGGAGCAGGGTGTCCTCGGCGGTCTCGGTCCCGTCCCAGCCCCAGTCCCGCAGGGCCTGGCGCGTGAAGTCGCGCCCCTTCGCCACGGAGCCGCGGACGCCCGCCAGGGCGAGCCGGCGGCGCTGCCCCGCAGCGGGTAGGCCGACACTCACAGGATCACCCGTTTCCGGTCCGACGGTCTCCACTGAGCTCTCTCACCCCCGCGTTGACACTGGTCTCTGTCACAGGCGTATGCCCGGCGCGGCACGATCGATGTACGCGACCGTCCACGCACCGCCGGCGGTTCGCGGACCGCCCTGGCAAGCGCAGGACATTGTAGGCGACGCCCGGTCTCAGGGCGTGGCCGCGTGCAGCCGCAGTGTGAAGCCGCTTGCCGTGGCGCGAACCTCCACCAGGTCGCAGAGCTGGTGGATCATCCACAGACCGCGGCCGCCGTGCGACGACGCCAGGGAGGGGCGCCGCCGCCCCGCCAGCGGGTCCGCCAGACGGCCGCCGTCGTGGATCTCGGCCACGACCCCCGCCGCGGCCCCTGTGACGGTCCACAGGCGCAGCGTGCCCTTCCCACCACCATGGGCGAGGGAGTTCGCCGCGCCCTCGCTGATCGCCATGATCAGGTCGCTGCGCCGGGCCCGGGTCAGAGCGGTGCCGCGTGCCCACCCCTCGGCGTACTCGCGCACCTCGGCCAGCCCTCCATGGGTGTACGCGAACCGCGCGACCGGGCCGTCGGGCTCGGGCAGCGGACGGTCCAGGTCCGCCGTCACCCGCGCGGCGTCGTCGTAGGCCGCGCTCGGCAGGTCCCGGCCCTCGTCGATGAGCAGGGGGTGGGTGCGCCGGGCGTCGTCCACCACGGCGGGAGCCAGCCCGACGACGTCGTACGGGCACAGGACGGTGGCGGGCCGGCCCGCGAAGGCCGTGTTGATGAGGGCCTCGTGGCGGGTGGCCTCCAGCACCTCGGCGGCGGAGCGGCCGGGCCAGATCGGTTCGCCGACGATCCGCGCCGCCCGGCCCGCGTGCCGGTCGGCGAACTCCTGGAGGGCGGCAAGGATCCGGCCGGGGTTGCGGCCCAGCTCCGTCATGTCCGTCCAGGTGATCCCGGCGCCGCCGTCCGCGCCGAGGCTCTCGCGCAGGGCGTCCAGGTGCGGTCCGGGTACGGCGACGAGCACCGGCTCCTCGGTTGCGAGGGCGCCGCGTACGAAGCCGCCCACCCCCGCCACGTACTCGGTGAGGTCCCGGTAGAAGAGGGCGGGATGAACGAAGGCCCCCGGCCCGTCGGGCGCAGGAACAGTGATCATGCTGCGACCTCCAGCGCGGCGCACTCGTCCGGGAACATCTCCACTACCTTGCGGAGCGAGTATGGCGGGTCGTGGAGCAGCAGGCGCCGCCCCTGCCCGCTGAAGTCCGCCGATGCCCGGACGAGTGCGGCGACCGCGGCCGGGTCTAGGAAGGCCACGGCGGAGAGATCGAGGTGCACGACAGGGCCGGGGATCCCGGCCACCACGCCGAGCGCGCCTGCCAGCGCCTGCCGGGTGTCGAGGTCACAGCTGCCGCACAGGCGCGCGCCCGGGCGGCCCTGCAGCGGCAGGGCGGTCAGCGGCGCCGTCGCGCCCGTGCTCGGCGTCATGGTGCGGGCGCCTACACCGTGAGCATCCCGGCACGCAGCCGTGCCAGGGTCCGGGACAGCAGGCGGGAGACCTGCATCTGCGAGATGCCCAGTTCGGCACCGATCTCGGCCTGGGTCCTGTCCTGGCCGAAGCGCATCTGCAGGATGCGCCGGTCGCGTTCGTCGAGCTGCTCCAGCAGGGGTGCGAGGGTGTGGAAGTCCTCGAAGAGCTCCATGGCGGGGTCGACGTCACCGAGGCGTTCCGCCAGCGGGCGGGCCGTCCGGTTCGCCGTGGACGGCGCGTCGTCGTCCGCGCCCGCGGCGTCGAGGGAGCCGCTCGTGTAGCCGTTCGCGGCCACCAGCCCGTCGATGACCTCGTCCTCGGACAGCTCCAGGTGCTGGGCGACCTCCTTGACCGTCGGCGCCCGGCCCAGGACGTCGGTCAGGGCCTCCTGCGCCTTGGCGAGTTCAGTACGGAGCTCCTGCAGCCGGCGGGGGACGTGCACGGCCCACGTGGTGTCGCGGAAGTACCGCTTGATCTCACCCGTGATGTAGGGCAGGGCGAGCGTGGAGAACTCGACCTCGCGTTCGAGGTCGTAGCGGTCGATGGCCTTGATGAGGCCGATGGTCCCCACCTGGATGATGTCGTCCATGTCGAGGCCGCCGCCGAGCACGCGGGCCCGGAAGCGCCGCGCGGCGAACTGCACGAGCGAGAGGTTCATCTCGATCAGGGTGTTGCGGGTGTACTGGTATTCGCGCGTGCCCTCCTCCAGGGACTGCAGTCGCCGGAAGAAGTGCCGCGACAACTCACGGGCGTCGGACGGCGCCATCTCACGGGCGTTCTCCACCCGCGTCAGGACCTCGTCCCCCGTCAGGGCCTCGTCCCCCGTCAGGACCTCGTCCCCTGTCAGGACCTCCTCCCGCGTCGGGTCTTCGTCCCGCGCCCGTGCTCCCGGGTCCTCTCGGTCACGTACGGGGACGTGCACGTCGGTTGCGCGAATGGGGCCTACAACGGTGGCCGAGCGAGACATGGTTGGCCGCTCCCTCCCGATTGACTGCGGCTGCCGTCGCGCTTCTGCCCCGGCATTCCGTTTTCACACACCCCGATTTCAGCGACTTGTTCCCCGCGCGCCGCGGTGCCGCCGCGGGGCCACCGGCCGACCCGCCGGCGAAGCGCCATCACGATGAGCAGGCATACTCCCTTGCGACGACGTACAGACGGCGATCCGTGGAGGCGGACATGAGCGGATTCGGGGACGTGTACCAGCCCGGGGTGGTGGGGGAGGGCTACCCTGCGGGGGGCGGTTGGGTGGTGGCGGCCCACGGGGAACTGGACCAGGACACGCTCAACCCGCTGGAAGAGGCCCTCACATCGGCCGCCGGCCGGTACTCGCTCGTGGTTCTGGACGCCGGCTCCATCACCTTCGGGGACTCCTCGTTCCTGAACCTGCTGCTGCGCCTGCACCACCTCACCGGGCTGCGCATCGCCGCCCCGGGCGAGCAGTTGCGCCGGCTCTTCGCCGTGACCGGCGCGGACACCGTGCTCTCCCTGCACGCGAGCGTCGAGGACGCCCTCGCGGCGTGAGTCGGGGCCCTGTTCAGCCGGCGGACGGGTCGACCCTGTGCGGGTCGGGTCCGCCCGCGGGCCGGAAGCAGGCGGTGATCGCCTTGCCGCCGTGGCACGAGTGGATGTCCAGGGAATCGGCCAGCGCGTCGACGATGCCGAGCCCGCGACCGGAAGTGGCACTCGCGTCGGCACCCGTGGTCCGGGTGCGGGGCAGCCGCGGATCGGCGTCGGCGACGCTGACGTGGAGGCAGCGGCCGTCCCAGGTCAGCACGAGGTGCGCGGTGCCGACGGCGTGCAGGTGGGCGTTGGTGACGAGTTCGGAGACGCAGAGCAGCACGGAATGCACGGTGTCGGCCGCCGAAGCGTTCCACGGCAGGGACGCCAGGTGCTCCGCGGTCCACTGCCGCGCCGCGCGGACGCCCTCCGAGATCGGGAACGAACGTGCCCAGCCGACCGCCTTGACCGCCAATGTCCTCACCCCTTTTCCCGTCTTCGTGCCGTTCGACAACGGTTCGTCTACCCGGAGCCCGCGGTGGCATCCGGGGATTCCCGAAACGCCCTGGGGAAACGTGAGTTCGGGTCCGGGCGGCCCGGGATCCCGGGCAACCGCCCTCCGCGGATTCCGGATCGGCCGCCTGCTGGAGTGATCGACCGTGCTCCACTGCGCCTCCGACGGCGTTAGCCTTCACCGGACCGGTGCTGCGGCGAGGACGGATCCGCCGAGCCGGGCGTTCCGGCATGCCCTGGTGGCGGGGTGCCTGTCCTTTCCGCGTGTCGGCGCGGTTGGTATCGAGAGTGAGGGTGACGGATGGCCGAGCGGGTGGGCGCGGATCCACTGGGCGGCGTACCGGCGTTGCCGGGCGACGGCGGCATCGGCGAGTCGGAGTTGCGCCAGTTGCTGGCCGGGCTGACCGCCGTACGGGACGGGGACTTCCGTACCAGGCTGCCCGACGGGGCCGACGGGCTGCTCGGGGAGATCGCGACGGTCTTCAACGGGATGGTCAACCAGCTGTCGCTGTTCACTTCCGAAGTGACCCGGGTCGCCCGGGAGGTGGGCACCGAGGGCACCCTGGGCGGCCAGGCCGACGTGCCGGGAGTCGGGGGAGCCTGGCTGGACCTCACGGATTCGGTCAATTTCATGGCCGGAAATCTCACTGCCCAGGTGCGGTCCATCGCCCAGGTCGCGACGGCCGTGGCCAAGGGCGACCTCTCCCAGAAGATCACCGTCACCGCGCGCGGGGAGATCCTGGAGTTGAAGGAGACCATCAACACGATGGTCGACCAGCTGTCCGGATTCGCCGGGGAGGTCACGCGGGTGGCCCGCGAGGTCGGCACCGAGGGCCGGCTCGGCGGCCAAGCGGACGTCAAGGGCGTCTCCGGTACGTGGAAGGACCTGACGGAGTCGGTCAACGTCATGGCCGACAACCTGACCGCCCAGGTCCGTTCGATCGCCGAGGTCACCACCGCCGTCGCCCAGGGTGATCTGACGCAGAAGATCCGGGTGGACGCCCGCGGGGAGATCCTGGAGCTGAAGGAGACCATCAACACGATGGTCGACCAGCTCTCCGCCTTCGCCGACGAGGTGACGCGCGTGGCCCGCGAGGTCGGCACCGAGGGCAACCTGGGCGGGCAGGCCACCGTCCGGGGGGTATCCGGCACCTGGAAGGACCTCACCGACAACGTCAACGTCATGGCGTCCAACCTGACCGGGCAGGTCAGGTCGATCGCCCAGGTGGCCACCGCCGTCGCGCGCGGCGACCTGTCGCAGAAGATCACCGTCGAGGCGAAGGGCGAGGTCGCCGCGCTCGCCGGCGTCATCAACACCATGGTCGACACGCTTTCGGCGTTCGCCGACGAGGTGACCCGGGTGGCCCGCGAGGTCGGCACCGAGGGCCGGCTCGGCGGACAGGCCCGGGTCCCCAACGTGGCCGGCACCTGGAAGGACCTCACGGACAACGTCAACTCCATGGCCAACAACCTCACCGGCCAGGTCCGCAACATCGCCCTCGTCACCACCGCCGTCGCCAACGGCGACCTGTCCAAGAAGATCGACGTGGACGCCCGCGGCGAGATCCTGGAGCTGAAGACCACCATCAACACGATGGTCGACCAGCTCTCCTCCTTCGCCGCAGAGGTCACCCGCGTCGCCCGCGAGGTCGGCAGCGAGGGCCGGCTCGGCGGACAGGCCGAGGTCGAGGGGGTCTCCGGCACCTGGAAGCGGCTGACCGAGAACGTCAACGAGCTGGCCGGCAACCTCACCCGCCAGGTCCGGGCCATCGCCGAGGTCGCCAGCGCGGTCGCCGAGGGCGACCTGACCCGCTCGATCACGGTCGATGCCTCCGGCGAGGTCGCCGAACTCAAGGACAACATCAACTCCATGGTCGGCTCGCTGCGCGAGAGCACCCGGGCCAACCAGGAGCAGGACTGGCTGAAGTCCAACCTGGCCCGCATCTCCGGTCTGATGCAGGGCCACCGCGATCTCGCCGCCGTCGCCGAACTGGTCATGGACGAACTGACGCCGCTCGTCGCCGCCCAGTACGGCGCCTTCTACCTGGCCGAGGAGGGCCCCAGCGGAACCTTCCTCACCCTCGTCGGCTCCTACGGCCGTCCCGCGGACGCCGTGGAGGGGACGCGGTTCGCCCTCGGGGAGTCCCTCGTCGGGCAGGCGGCCCGCAGCCACCGGATCATCGCCACCGACCGGGTACCCGGCGACTACATCATCTCCTCCGGGCTCGGCCACACCACCCCGGGCAGCCTGATCATCCTGCCGATCGTCGTCGACGACCAGGTTCTCGGAGTGATCGAAATCGCCTCGTTCAGCGCCTTCACCCCAGTCCACCGGGACTTCCTCGCCCAGCTGATGGAGACCATCGGCACCAACGTCAACACGATCGTCGCCAACGCCCGCACCGACGAACTCCTCGGCGAGTCCCAGCGGCTCACCGGCGAACTCCAGGCCCGCTCGGAGGAACTCCAGGTCCAGCAGGAGGAACTCCAGCGATCCAACGCCGAACTGGAGGAGAAGGCCGCCCTCCTCGCCAGCCAGAACAGCGACATCGAGGCCAAGAACCTGGAGATCGAACAGGCCCGGCAGGAACTGGAGGCCCGCGCCCAGCAGCTGTCGCTGGCCTCCACCTACAAGTCGGAGTTCCTGGCCAACATGAGCCACGAACTGCGCACCCCGCTCAACAGCCTGCTCATCCTGGCCCAGTTGCTCGCACAGAACCCCACCCGCAACCTCACCCCCAAGCAGGTCGAGTACGCGGGCATCATCCACTCGGCCGGCTCCGACCTGCTCCAGCTGATCAACGACATCCTCGACCTGTCGAAGGTCGAGGCGGGGAAGATGGACATCAACCCCGAACGGGTCCACCTGCCCCAGCTGCTCGAGTACGTCGACGCCACCTTCCGTCCGATGACCACCCAGAAGAGCCTCGACTTCACCGTCACCACTGCCCCCGACGCGCCCGACGACCTGCTCACCGACGACTCGCGGCTGCGGCAGATCCTGCGCAACCTGCTGTCCAACGCCGTCAAGTTCACCGAGCGCGGCGGCGTCGAGCTGCGCATCGAACCGGCGACGGCACCCGAGATCCCCGCCGGGGTCTCCCGCCGCGGCCCCATGCTCGCCTTCCGGGTACGGGACACCGGCATCGGTATCCCCGAACAGCAGCTGGAGTCCGTCTTCGGCGCCTTCCAGCAGGCCGACGGCACCACCAGCCGCAAGTACGGCGGCACCGGCCTCGGCCTCTCCATCAGCCGCGAGATCGCCCAGCTCCTCGGCGGTGCCGTCACCGCGGAGAGCACGCCCGGCCAGGGCAGCACCTTCACCCTCTACCTGCCCGTCAGCCGCGCGGACTACGAGGACGCCCCGTACACCGACACGGAGGCGGCGCCCTCCACCGAGGGCACGGACCGGGCGGGCGACCCGGGTCGCCGGGACACCCCCGCGCTCCCGGCGCAGCGGCGCACCCGCCGCCTGCTGGTGATCGAGGAGCGGCCCAACGGCCTGCTCTCCCTCGTCGCCGAGAGCGCCGACCGCGACTTCACCCCCCACCCCCACGCGGCCGGCGAGCGCGGCGCCATCCAGGTCGTGGGCGCCACCAGCTCACGGGAGGCGGCCGCAGCGTTGGCGTCCGACGCGTTCCACTGCGTCGTCCTGGAACTGGACATGCCCGGGGGTGAAGCGCTGCGCTTCCTCGACGCGCTCGACGGAGACCCGGCCCTCTCCTCGCTCCCCGTCCTCGCCCACAACAACCCCCGGGTGCGGACCGGCCGGGAGGAGGCCCTGCGGGAACGGGCCGTATCGCGCCGGGTGGAACTGCTGTCCAGCCTGGACGAGCTGCGCGAACGCATCGCCCTCCACCTGTCCGCCGAACAGCCCGGGGACGTACTGCCTCTCGTGCACGCGGACACCCGGCAGCAGGACACCCACGTGCCCGACGCGGACCTGGCCGGGCGCACCGTCCTCGTCGTCGACGACGACGCCCGCAACCTCTTCGCCCTCAGCGGGGTCCTGGAACTGCACGGCATGCGCGTACTCCACGCCGAGGACGGCCGCAAGGGCATCGACGCCCTCACCGGCAACGCAGACGTCGACCTGATCCTCATGGACGTGATGATGCCGGAACTGGACGGCTATGCGGCCACCGCCGAGATCCGGCGGATGCCGGCGTACGAGGCCCTGCCCATCATCGCGGTCACCGCCAAGGCCATGCCCGGAGACCGGGAGAAGAGCCTCGCCGCCGGCGCCAGCGACTACGTCACGAAGCCCGTCGACGCCGACGACCTCATCGCCCGCGTCCGGCACTGGCTCACGCGGTGACGGCGGACAGCACACGGAACGGCGCCGTCCACCCGCCGTCGGCACCGGTAGCGGGACAGAATGCCTGCGCCATCCCGCACCAGTCCCCGACCCCGCTGGGGCGGCTCGTCGCCACCGTCGAACGGCTGCGCAGGGAGGTGCTGGAGGCGCAGGCCGCCGCAGACGGCCGGGCGCTCGTCGAACTGGCCAAGGGCATCCTCATCGGCCAGCTGAACTGCACTCCCGCCGCGGCGGCACGGCAGCTCGACCTGCTGTGCCGACAGGGCGGCACGTCCCGCCTCGAACTCGCCGCGGACATCGTCAACCAGGCGTCCCGTGACCACGTCAGCGAGATCGCCGCCGCGTTCGTCGAGCGCGCCGGCACCGACGACGACCGGGCCGAGCACTCCACGGTCGCGGTCCGGCTGCGCACCGCCGAGAGCGGCATGCTGGCCGCGGCCTCCGACACCCAGGCCGTCGCCGAGTCCCTCCTGACCAACGCCCTGGGGCCGCTGGGGGCCGTCGCCGTCGCCGTGTGGACCGCCGTGCCCGACGGTTCGCTGGCCCTCGCCGGTCACGCCGGGTTCCCGCCGAGGGAGGCCGTCCGCTGGCGCCACGTACCCCCGGGAGTCTCCACCGTCGCCGGCCTCGCGCTGCGGGAGCGCCGATTGGTGACCCTGTCCCGCATCGAACGAGCGGGGCTGCCCTCGATCGGCCGTCTCCAGTGGCCCGAGGGCGGACGGATGGCGGTACCGACCGGGACGGGCGGACGGATCCACGGGGTCCTCGAGATCTGCTGGCCGCAGCCCCTGGCCCCGCAGCCACCGCAGATCGAACGCCAGGTCGAAGCGCTCGCCGAGCTGTGCGCCCGCACCATGGACGCCTCGCCACCGGGCGACCCGACGGCCGGCGACGCGGTGCTCCCGGACGTCGCGGAACTCATCGACCTCGCCGAGGGACTTCAGGACCCCGCGGTGGTGCTCACCCCGGTCCTCGACGCCGAGGGCCGCCTCACCGACTTCAGGATCCGGCACGTCGGCAGCCGGTTCGTCGACCCGGTGGGACGGCCGCGCGGTGACGTCAACGGAGCTCTGCTGCTGGAGGCCTATCCGATGGCCGCCGCGGAGAACGGCCTGTTCGACATCATCGAGCGCGTCCACGCGACGGGCGAGCCGTTCCGGGCCGAGCGCATGAGCCTGACGGCGCTGGTCGACCAGATCCCGCTCACCTCGGTCGCGGACATCAGCGTCAGCCGCCACGGGGCCGCGGTCCTGCTGATCTGGCGGATCGAGGACGAGACGGCCCGGCTGGCCAACCTCCTCCAGCACGCCCAGCGCCTGGGGCGCATCGGCGGTTTCGAGGAGAACCTGGCCACGGGGGAGACCACCTGGAACGCTCAGCTGTACGCGCTCCACGGACTCCCGGCCACCGCGCCCCCCGTACGGCTGCGGGAACTGCCCGGCCACGCCCATCCGGACGACTCCGCCGCCCTCGGCCGGTTCCTGCGGGCGCTGCTGCGCCACCGCCGCCCTTCCTCCGTCCACTTCCGCCTCCAGCGGCCCGACGGAATCACCCGGCACATCCGGGTGGTCGCCGAGCCCGTCCTCGACGCGGACCGGCGACTGCACGCCGTAAGAGGCGCCTACCAGGACATCTCGGCCCAGCACTGGACCGAGGTGGCGCTGGCCGCGACCAGGGACCAGCTCGCCCATACCGAGGCCGAGTCCGCCGAACGCAACCGGCTGGCACTCCAGCTCCAGCACGCCATCATGCCGCCCACACCACCTGCCGTCGAGGCCCCGGGGATGCGCGTCGCGGTCCGCTACCGGCCGGCCGAGACCGAGTCCCTCGTCGGCGGCGACTGGTACGACACCGTGGTCCTGCCCTCCGGTCTGATCATGCTGTCCGTGGGTGACGTCGCCGGCCACGGCATCGAGGCCGCCACCGGCATGGTCGTGCTGCGCAACGCACTGCGCGGCCTGGCCGTCACCGGCGCAGGCCCGGGCCAACTGCTGTCCTGGCTCAACACCGTCACCCACCACCTGGCCAAGCACGTCACCGCCACCGCCGTCTGCGGCCTCTTCGACCCGAGCACGCGGGTGCTGCGCTGGGCGCGCGCGGGCCACCTGCCGCCCGTGCTCGTGCGCGGCGGCCGGGCCGAGGCCTTCCCCCTCATCGAGGGCCTGCTCCTCGGCGCCCTGCCCGACGTCACCTACGGCGAGCGGGAGGTCCGGCTCGAAGCGGGCGACACGCTGCTGATGTACACGGACGGGCTGGTGGAACGCCGGGACTCTTCGGTCCAGGACTCGCTCGGCCACCTCGTGAACGCGGCCGCCGCCGGATCCGGGGACCTGGACGCGAGGCTGGACCGCCTCCTCGCCGGGAGCAGGTCGGACACGGACGACGACACCTGCGTGATCGGCATTCAGGTGGGCTGAGGCCGGCGCGCGGGACGCCGAGCGCCTTTTGCCCGCGCAAGGTTGACCACGACGCTCTACCTGCCGGTAACTTGAGCGCGGTCCTGAAGCGCCGATGGAAGGAACGGGCACGTGCCGCACCACGACCTGACCGGCTTCACCGAGGGTTCGTTCACCCACGACGGCGCGACCCGCCGCGTCCTGCGCGCGGGCACGGGCCCCGCCGTGATCGTCATGGCGGAGATCCCGGGCATCACCCCCAAGGTCCTCGAGTTCGCCGAACGGGTGGCCGCGTCCGGCTGCACCGCCGTGCTTCCGGTGCTCTTCGGCGAGCCCGGACGCGATCCGGATCCGCGCGCCGTCGGCTGGGCGAACAGCGGCCGCTACATGGCGTCGACCATGTGGCGGGTGTGCGTCAGCCGGGAGTTCACCCTGCTGGCCGCGGGCCGCAGTTCCCGCGTCGTCCGGTGGCTGCGCGCCCTGGCAGCCGCCGAGCACGGGCGGTGCGGAGGTCCGGGGGTGGGCGCGGTCGGCATGTGCCTGACCGGAGGGTTCGCCCTGGCGATGGCCACGGACGAACGCCTGATCGCCCCGGTCCTCTCCCAGCCGTCGCTGCCACTGGCCCTCACCCCGGGCCGCGCCGCCGCCATCGACATCAGCCCGGAGGACCTGGCCGTGGTCCGGGGGCGCTGCGAGCGCGAGGGCCTGCAGGTCCTCGGGCTGCGGTTCCGGGGCGACCGGCTGGTCCCGGCCGACCGGTTCGCTTATCTGCGGCGCGAACTCGGCGACGCCTTCATCGCCGTCGAGTTGGACGACGGCGACGCGAATCCCGAGAGCGCCCTGCCGCCGCACTCCGTCCTGACGGAGCACCTCGTCGACGAGCCCGGCCGGCCCACCCGTGACGCCCTCGACGCAGTCCTGGACCTCTTCCGCACCCGCCTCCTGCTCGAAGGGCGTCCCGCGGCCGCCGACTGACGCCGGGGCGCGCCGGTCGCGATGCTCACCGGCAGCTGCGCCGGATGGGCCGGAGTCCCGCCGCGTCGCCCACCCGGCCCCATGCGCAGGGCGTGGCAGGCGGGCCGAAGGGCGATCGAATGGCAATCTGGGGCAGAACACCATAAACCGTCGATCCAGTGCGTCACGCTTCCCGTCTGCGGCGACGACTCGCCGCCGGGGGGCCTCGCGCGCCGGGGCGGGTTCGTCCGCTCATCACATTCCAGTGGTTTGTATATGTCGGTGACCGACGTATGGTGGGTCCTGAAGATCCTTCCGGGCGTCGGCGGAATGCCGTCGCCGCACCGGGATTTCGCCTCGCGACGGAGACGGAGTGCTCATGGCCACCAGGAAGAACCTCACCGCCAACCGCGAATCCCTCGTCCACAAGGTCCGCTACGCGGCGAGCCGCCCCAACCGCATCGCCCCGTACCTCAAGCGCGCCGCGCGCGACCGGTGGCTGGCCTTCAAACACCCCGACCACGTGAGCTACTACCGTGCGGTGATGGCCTCGGACACGCGCCGCAACCCCGAGGCCGCCGTCGGCAGCCAGACCCACGAACGCTGGCTCGCCCTGGGGAAGATGCAGTTCGACTACCTGCTCGACCACGGACTGAGGCCCGAGGACCGGATGCTCGACATCGGCTGCGGCAACCTGCGCGCCGGTTGGCGGTTCATCGAATACCTCGACGCGGGCCACTACTACGGCATCGACATCTCGCCCGACATCCTCATCGCGGCCAAGCAGACGCTGACCGACCGGGGGCTTCAGGCCAAGGTGCCGCACCTGACGATCACCAGGAACCTGACGCTGGACTTCCTGCCGGACGGCTACTTCGACGTGGTTCACGCCCACAGCGTCTTCTCGCACTCGCCGATCGAGGTGATCGACGAATGCCTGGCCCACGTGGGCCGCGTCCTGGCGCCCGGAGGCCACTTCGATTTCACCTTCGACCGCACCACCGGTGCCGAACACCAGGTCCTGCGCGAGGACTTCTACTACCGGACGCAGACCCTCGTCGACCTCGCCGCCCGGCACGGACTGGCCGCCCGCTTCATGGAGGACTGGGAGGAGCTCGGCCACGGCCAGTCCAAGATCCGCATCAGCGCCGTCGGGTCCGACGTCCGACGCCTGACGCCCGACGCCTGACCTCTGCGCCCGACGCCTCATGTCTGACGGCGGCGCCCGACGCCTCATGTCTGACGGCGGCGCCCGGCCACGGCTGATCCACCGCCCGGCCCGGCGGTGGATCAGCCGTGGCCGGCCGTACCGGAATTCCCGAGGCGCCGCAGGCGCACGGCCAGGCCTGTGGCCGCGACCAGCACCAGGCACGGCAGGGCGTTCGCCTCGCCCACCACCCCGGAGAAGTGGCCGAGGACGAGGAACGGCGCCACGGCCAGGGCGAACTGCCCGGCCGTGCGGACACCGGACAGGGCCGACCGGCCCGCCAGGGCCAGCACGGCGGCGACGGGCACGGCGAACCGCCACAGCGGGCTCATCCCGACCCCGCCCGCGTCCAGCAGGGCGAGGACGACCACGGACAGCGGCGCCCAGATCAGCAGCGCCACGAGTCCCGCGGTACCGGCGATCCGGCACGACGGCCGCAGGTCCGCGGGACACAGCAGCGGCAGCGTCGCGATCAGCAGGGGGGCGGCACCAGATACGCCGCGTGCTCCAGCGGCATGTCCAGGGCGCCGGGCAGCGAGGAGGCGAGCAGACAGGCCGAGGTCCCCGCAACCCCGGCGAACGCGGACCGCGCGCCGAAGGCATAGCGGCCGCTGAGCGCGACGACGACACCGAGGAGGGTCAGCAGGTCGCAGACGAGCAGGGTGTGGCCGATCGGACCCCCGAACTCGGGCGGCCGGCCGGTGACGTACGCGCGGTTGAGCGCGGAGGCCAGCAGGAACGCGGCGCGTGCGCCCGTCGCGGCCAGCGCGAACGGTGCCGCGGCCGCGAGCAGGCGCCCTCCGCGGTGCGCGGAGCCGATACGCAGACGCAGGCGCAGGGCGTGCGCCACGATGTCGCAGCCCTCGCGGAGACGGTCGAGCGGCCCGGCGTCCTCGGTCGCCTCCCGGTGGGCCTCCGCGATCTCGTCGCCGAAGTCCCGGCGGAATTCCGCCGGGTACAGCCGCAGCAGGCGGCGGCTCACGCCGTGGCCGTCTCGCCGGACACGCCCAGTCGGCGGGCGGCCTCGCGGGCGGTCGCGGCCATCCGCGCCGCCTCGGCGGCGAGGCACTCCCGGCCCGCGCCGGTGAGGCTGTAGGTGCGCCGCAGCCGGCTGTCGACGATCTGCTCCTCGTGGACCTCGATCAGCCCCTGCCCCAGCAGCCGCTCCAGCGCCCCGTACAGGGTGCCCGTGCGCATCTTGACGCGCCCGCCCGAGATCAGCTCCACCTCGCGGGAGATCGCGTACCCGTGGCGGGGCTCGTCCGCGAGCGCGGTCAGGAGGAGGAGGGTCGGTTCCTGCATCGCGCGATCACTCATGCCCGCATGGTAGGTCACCCACCGGCATATGTCGTTTTCAGGAAATGGCGTACCACTGGCTGGCCCAGCCGGTGTTGATGGTTGCCGTGGACTGCTCGCCCAGGTTCACGGTGGCGGGCAGCGAGGTCTGGCCGGTCAGGATGCTGCTGTACCGCAGGTTCGGCGGGGTCAGCCCGGCGTTGACGGAGATGCCGGCACCCGTGGACTTCAGGGTGAGGGCGTTGGTGGCCCAGTTGCCGTTGAGCAGCAGGGCGATGAAGTACGTACCGGGGGCTGCCGTGAAGGGCTTGGCGAGGGGCAGCGGCTTGGCGATGGCGTCGGTCATCAGCTGGGGCGAGATGTCGGCGGTCGACGCGACGAGTGTGCCCTTGGCGTCGTACACGCCGAGGTAGCAGTTGGCCAGCTGCGCGTTCGGGTCCAGCCCGGCAAGGCCCAGCCAGATGTTCGACCAGGTGATCTGCTCGCGCAGCACGATCCGCACCAGAGTGATCCGGCCGGCGACGCCGGCGGTGGACTGGGCGGTGACGTGGCCCGCGTCATTGGGGTCGCCGGTCCATGCAAGCAGGTTCTGGTCCTGCGGGCGCGGGCCCTCGAACCCGGAGCCGCCACCCGGCGCGGCCGGGGCGGGCGCCGCCGCCGTGGGTCCCGCCGCCGCGGGCCGGCCCTTGTCCGGGGCGTTACTGCAGCCCGCCAGGGCGAGCACCACCGCGAGCGCGGTGAAGAGTCCTGTCGTGGCGGTGGCGGTGGTGGTGCGGGTGCGGGTGCGCATGGTCCCCCCATGAGGTGCTGTTGTGCCGACGGACATGATCACACGGCTGTCGGCCGGGGCCGGAGGGCGAGGGTCCAGGTGTGCAGGACGTGCCGGCCGGGCCGGTCCTCCGGCTCCTCCGCGAGGGTCACCGTGAGCCGGTCGCCGGTACGGCGCAGCCGGCCTCGGTAGCGCCAGGTCCGGTCCGGGCTCACCGGCAGCAGTTCGGCGAGGACGGCGTCCCCCAGTTCGCGGTCGACGGCCCGCAGCACTCCGGCGTCGAGGACCAGGATGGTGCCGTCCGCGAGCACCAGGGGCTCGGGGCACAGCGGGTCGGTGAGCGACGGCCCGCGTTCGACGGTGCCCCCGGGCAGCAGCCGTACCACGCCGCTGCGGGTGGGGTGTCTGCGGTCGGTCTCGACGACGCGGATGCCCGTGCCGGCGACGTAGTGGCCGTAGCTGCGCCAGGAGTCCACCAGGGCGCCGTCGCGGTCGTACTCCCACGTGTCGAAGACGTCGTAGCCCTCGAGACCGAGGAAGAACCTGCCGCCGCGCAGTACGGCGCCGCTCGCACCGCGCAGTTCGGCGATCGGTGCGCCGTCCTCCAGGTCCAGCAGCAGGGCCGGGCCGAGGTGCCCCCAGGGGGTGTAGTCGAGGGAGTCCGTGGTGACCAGGACCCTGCCGCCGGATACGTGGGCGGCGTTCGGGACGCCGTCGCACCCGGCGGTCCACAGCACGCGGCCGGAGGCGTCGACGCAGCGGACCTCCCCGGGGCCGCCCCGGACGAGCAGCCCGTCCCGCCGGGCCAGGGGCCGCCCGGCGGCGTGCGCCTCCTCGTACGCGGGGCGCCCGGCCCTGCGCCGGTACTTCACCACGCAGACCCGCCATCCGCCGGCCCCGCCGCTTTCCCCGCATGTCGTCATGGCCCCGGATGGTAGGCCGTGCCGTGCCCGATGGGGCACGGCCGGGCGGGGGCGTTGCCGGGCGCCGGGGAACGTGCGGAAGGAGGCAGGTGGAAGCGGCGACGGACGGCGGCCGGTCGGAGGCCGGGCGTGCAGAGCCGTTTCGCTCGAGGCTCCTTCGTGGTGTTCCGAGGCATGGCGGACGGCCTGGACGACAGGGCAGCTGCCTCAACCGGTCCTCGGTGCGACGGCTGTCGCCGGTCGGAGGACTCCTCCGGCGCCGAAGAACGGAGCGGGATCGGCCGCGGTCGCGACATCCGCCGGTTCGGGTGGGTGGTCGTCGGGGGACGGGTTCGTGATCGGGTGGCATCCGGTGCGGGCCGCCCGGGGCGGCGGTCGGGTACGGCCGGCGTGCTCCCGCCGCACGAAGCGGGGCCCGAACGGCCCAAGGCGGGTCCTCGTGCCGGGGCCGGGCCGCGCGAGCGCGCCTATCGTGGGAGGAACCCCACGGCCGGGACGGAAGCACGCGGACAGGTGGCTCGTGAACGGATCCGGGATTGACTACCGGGCGGTGTTCCACGCGCTGCCGGGTGCGGCCGCGCTGCTGACCCCCGGCCTCGTCTACCTGGACGTCAACGCGGCGTACCTGTCCGTGGCCGGCCGCACTCGCGAGCAGCTCATCGGCCGCCACATCTTCGACGCCTTCCCCGACAACCCCAACGATCCGGCCGCGACGGGCACGCGCAACATGCGGGCCTCTCTGGAGCGGGTGCTGGCCACCGGGGAGCGCGACGCAATGGCCCTGCAGCGCTACGACGTGGAGGACCCCCAGCGTCCCGGCGTGTGGCAGGAGCGGTACTGGAGTCCGGTCAACGTCCCCGTCCTCGCCCTCGACGGCAGTGTGGTCCTGGTGCTGCACCGGGTGGAGGAGGTGACCGAGCTGATCCGGGTCCGGGAAGCCACCAGCGGGCCGGACGCCACCCGGGTGCTGGAGTCCGAGCTCTACACCCGGGCGCGGGAGCTCCAGGAGCTCAACGAGAAGCTGCGCCGGGCCCACGCCCGTGAACGGGAAGTGGCACTCCACCTCCAGGAGTCGATGCTCCCCGAGCCGAGCCAGCTGGCCCACCACCAGGCGGCCGTGCGCTACCGCCCCGCCGCGGCGTCCCTGAACGTGTGCGGGGACTGGTACGACCTCGTCGAGGCGCCCGACTGCACCGCCGTCGCCGTCGGGGACGTCGTCGGCCACGGCCTCGGTGCGGCCGGCGTCATGGGACAGCTGCGCAGCGCCCTGTCCGCTGCCTCACTCGTCGCCGAAGGTCCCGCGCAGGCCCTGGAGGCCCTCGGCCTCTACGCCCGCTCCGTCGCCGGAGCCGAGTCCACCACCGCCGTCTCGGTCTTCATCGACTGGAACAGCCGCACCCTCACGTACAGCAGCGCGGGCCACCTCCCGCCCGCGCTCTGCGACCCCGACGGCACCGTCGTCTTCCTCGAGGGGGCCACCGACCCGCCGCTCGGCGCCCGACCCGAACACGCGCCGCGCCCCCAGGCCCGCACGGACTTCACGGAGGGCTCGGTCCTGGTCCTCTACACCGACGGGCTCGTCGAGCGCCGCCGGGAGGACATCGACACGGGTCTGGGCAGGCTCGCCGACGCCCTCTCGCGGCACCGGGCCGCCGATCCCGAGGTGCTTGCGGACGCCCTCCTGGCGGAGCTCGTGCCGCCCGCAGGGGTCACCGACGACACGGTCCTGGTGGTCCTGCGCCTGGAAGGACAGACCGACACGCCCGCCGGATTGCATGAACATGCGTGAGCCTGCATACTCTTCCTATGTCTAAGGTCCTCACCTCCCTTCCCACCGGCGAGCGCGTCGGCATCGCCTTCTCCGGCGGACTCGACACTTCCGTCGCGGTCGCGTGGATGCGCGACAAGGGCGCCGTCCCGTGCACCTACACCGCCGACATCGGCCAGTACGACGAGCCCGACATCGCGTCGGTGCCCGCCCGCGCCTCGGCGTACGGCGCCGAGATCGCCCGTCTGGTCGACTGCCGCGCCGCGCTGGTCGAGGAGGGGCTGGCCGCGCTCACCTGCGGTGCCTTCCACATCCGCTCCGGCGGCCGCGCGTACTTCAACACGACGCCGCTCGGCCGCGCCGTCACCGGCACCCTGCTGGTCCGCGCGATGCTCGAGGACGACGTCCAGATCTGGGGCGACGGCTCGACCTTCAAGGGCAACGACATCGAGCGGTTCTACCGCTACGGCCTGCTGGCCAACCCGCACCTGCGCATCTACAAGCCCTGGCTCGACGCCGACTTCGTCACCGAGCTCGGCGGCCGCAAGGAGATGTCGGAGTGGCTGCTCGCCCACGGCCTCCCCTACCGCGACAGCACCGAGAAGGCCTACTCCACCGACGCCAACATCTGGGGCGCCACCCACGAGGCCAAGACGCTGGAGCACCTCGACACCGGTGTCGAGACGGTCGAGCCGATCATGGGCGTGCGGTTCTGGGACCCCTCGGTGGAGATCGCGGCCGAGGACGTGACCATCGGCTTCGACCAGGGCCGCCCGGTGACGATCAACGGCAAGGAGTTCGCCTCCGCCGTCGATCTGGTGATGGAGGCCAACGCCATCGGCGGCCGGCACGGCCTGGGCATGTCCGACCAGATCGAGAACCGGATCATCGAGGCCAAGAGCCGCGGCATCTACGAGGCCCCCGGCATGGCGCTGCTGCACGCCGCGTACGAGCGCCTGGTCAACGCGATCCACAACGAGGACACCCTCGCGCAGTACCACAACGAGGGCCGGCGCCTGGGCCGCCTCATGTACGAGGGCCGCTGGCTGGACCCGCAGGCGCTCATGATCCGCGAGTCCCTCCAGCGCTGGGTCGGCGCGGCCGTCACCGGCGAGGTCACGCTGCGGCTGCGGCGCGGCGAGGACTACTCGATCATGGACACCACGGGTCCGGCGTTCAGCTACCACCCGGACAAGCTGTCCATGGAGCGCACCGAGGACTCGGCCTTCGGTCCGGTCGACCGGATCGGCCAGCTCACCATGCGCAACCTCGACATCGCCGACTCGCGCGCCAAGCTGGAGCAGTACGCCGCGCTCGGCATCGTCGGCAACACGCACGAGACGCTCATCGGGGCAGCCCAGGCCGCCTCGACGGGCCTGATCGGCGCGATGCCGGAGGGCGGCGCCGAGGTCATCGCCTCCCGCGGCCGGGCCGAGGGTGACGACGAGCAGATGCTCGACCGCGCCGCGATGGAGTTCGGCACCGACTGACCCGCGGCAGGCCCGGCGACGGGCGGCGCGCCTCCCGGGCCCGGGATCGCGGGCGGGGACGCGCCGCCTGCCGCGGCGCCCCGCGCCACACCGGCCCCCTCGCCCCTCGGGCGAGGGGGCCGCCGGCGTTGCTCGACGTCCCCGGCCCCGCAGGCACCCGTGGACGACTTGTGCGCCCGCCGGGCCGACCTGCGCACGGCGTGTCCGCCTCGTGTCCCGCTGTGCCTGCCGTCGCAGGTCTGTGCGGCCCCGGCCGGTCGACGGCTACCGGACGGATTCGGTCGGCCCGCCGGCGGACGGCCGCCGCGCGGTGGTGAAGATCCGGTCCAGGTGGTGGTCCAGCACCGCGACGGCCGACTCCGGCGTCCGCTGGCCCACGAGGATGCTGGTGCCCATGGTCGCCGTCATCGCGAGAAGGCTGATCGCCTCCGTGCGCGCGTCGGCCTCCGGATCGGCCAGGCCGTCGTCCTGGGCCTGCCGGATCAGGCCGGTCAGCGCGTTTTCGGCGGCATCCGGATTGTCGATGAACGGCTGGGCGGCGAGGGCGTCGTCCGTCACCGACAGGATCGAGTAGGAGCTGTAGAGGAGATGGAAGGTGCGGCTCTCCTCGTCCACGGGCAGGGAGGCCAGCAGGATCGCCTCGATCGTCGCGCGCGGGCCGGGGTCCGGGCCGACGGCGCCGAGGCGGGCGCCCACGCGGGCGGTGAAGCGGTCGGTGAGGTGCTGCAGCCCGTAGAAGAGCAGCTTCTCCTTGGTCTGGAAGTAGTACTGCACGAGCCGGAGTGACACACCGGCCTCGGCCGCCACGTCCCGCATGCCGACGGCGTGCAGCCCGCGCCGTCCGGCGACCCGGACGAGTGCCTCGGCGATCTGCGTCCGCCGCTCCTCGTGGTCCACGCGCTTCGGCATGTGCCCTGTCTCCGCCCGTCGGTGGTGAGTGAAGGGTCCGGCAGCCCGGCCCGTTTCATGATACCGCCGTACCATCTTTATGGTACGTTCGTATTACGAAAGCTGATCTTCTCGGAGGTGCCCCGTGCCCCAGAACACGACCCGACCGCGCGTGAGCCGCGACGTCGGCCACTACGTGAGCGACACCCTGCGGGACCGGTACTTCGCCGCCTGCGACGCCCTCTATGCGATGGGCGCGCCCGCCCGCGACGAGACGGACGTGGAGACGACCTTCGGGACCACGCACGTCTACCGCTACGGCCCGACGGACCCGGCGGGCGAGTCCCGTACGCCCGTGGTCCTGATCCACGGTTCGGGCGGCTGCTCCGCCCAGTGGTACCCCAACACCCGGGCCCTCAGCGCCGACCGGCCCGTCTACGCCCTCGACACTCCCGGCGACCCCGGCCGCAGCGTCCACCGCGAACCCATGTGGCAGCCCGAGCGCGCGGCCCAGTGGATGGACGAGGCCCTCGACGCGCTCGGCCTGGACCAGGTGCACCTGGTCGGCTCCTCGTACGGGGGCTGGCTCGTCATCAACCAGGCCCACCTCCGGCCCGGACGGCTGGTCTCGGTCACCGCCCTCGATCCGGGCGGCCTGGAGAAGGTCGGCCTGCGCTTCTTCGTCTGGATCTTCGCGAGCCTCTTCGCCACCTTCGCCCCCAGGGCGTGGCGCCCCCGCCTCGCCAAGTGGCTGGAACAGCCGGTGATCGTCGTCCCCGAACTCCGCGCGATGATCCAGGCCGGGGTGCGGGCCTTCCGGATCCGCCGCCCCGCTCCGCTGCCGCTGTCGGACGCGGAACTGGGCTCGATCCGCACGCCGTTCTATCTGATCACGGGCAAGCGCAGCCTGCTCGTACACCCGCAGCGACAGTTGGAGCGTGTACCGCGCCTCATTCCCGGAGCCCGCGCCGAAATCGTCGCCGCCACCGGACACGGGCCGCAGATCGACCACCCCGACCTGGTCAACTCCCGGATGTTGGCCTTCATGGAGGACGTCGACTCCACGAGGCGCAGCATCCGGTGAACCTCCCCGGGCCGCCGGCCCGGCCGGGTTGCAGGACCGCCAACCCCTGCGGGGTCAGCGCTCGCCGAGGTCCGAGGGTGCTTCCTGAACCACCCAGCCGTTGCCGTCGGGGTCGTGGAAGGAGAGGAAGGAGTTCCAGGTGCCGCCCTTGCCGTCCTCCCAGCCCGCCTCGCCGACGTGGCGGACGGGGGACACGTCCACCCCCCGCTCGGTCAGGGCCGCGTGGGCGGCGTCGATGTCGGTGACGCACATCTGCAGCCCGTGCAGGGTGCCCGGGGCCATGACCTTCGTGCCGGGTGGAGTGGGCATGCCCTCGAGCAGGGCGATGGAGCACCGGGAGCCGGGCGGCGTCAGCTGGATGATGCGCACTCCGGGGGCGACCTCGTCGTCGAGGTCGACGTCGAAGCCGATCTTTTCGGCGTAGAACGCCTTGGCGCGGTCCATGTCGGTGACGGGGACGGGGACGACTTCGATGGTCCAGTTCACGGGGGTCTCCTCGGAGACGTCGGGGTGTTCGGTCGGCGCCTGTGGCGGTCCACGGTTGCCGATGGCGTCCGATCGCGCACGTCGAAACGCCCATGGGACCTGACGGGGTTGTCCTGTGAACCGTTGTTCGAGGGTCCGGTGGCATGATCGGGACGTGATCACCGAACCCGCCCGCCCCGGAGCGCAGAAGTACGTCCTGTTCGACGTCGACGGCACGTTGATCGACGCCGTCGACAACCAGCGCCGCATGTGGGGTGAGTGGGCGCGGCGCCACGGGCTGGATCCCGACGAGGTCCACCGGGTGGCACTGCGCACCAGGCCCGTGGAGACCTTCGCCGAGGTCGCCCCGGAGCGCGACCCCGAACGGTGCCTGGCGGTGCTGCACGAGCTCGAGGACGAGGACGTGCGCTCGGGCGCGTACACGGCGTTCGACGGTGCGGCCGCACTGCTGGAGGCCCTGCCGTCCGGGTCGTGGGGGCTCGTCACGTCGAACTACGAGCACCGGGTGCGGGGGCGGTTCGCCCGGACCGGCCTGCCCGTTCCGGAGGTCGTCGTCGACGCCGCCTCCGTGGCCGAGGGCAAGCCCTCACCGGTGCCGTACCTGCTGGCCGCCGCCCGGCTGGGGGCCGACCCGCAGGACTGCCTGGTCATCGAGGACGCACCGTCCGGAGTGCGCTCCGGGTTGCGCGCGGGGATGACGGTCTGGGGGGTCAACGCCCCCGTTGCGGTGGACGGCGTGCACCGCCACTTCGGCAGCCTGCGCGAAGCGGCCGAACCCATCCTCGCGTTCGCCCGCGGCGCAGGGAAGGCGCCGCTGCCGGGGGGCCGGGCGGGGACGCGGGCCGGCACTCGTGCCGGTGGCTGAGCGCCTCGGTGCGTTCGGGCTTCGCCGCGGGATCGGATGCGGTGCGCAAGCCTGAGCTACGTGTGTGCAGGGCGGTCTCGCTCACGCCGTGGCGAGCACCCCCGTGGTTCGCCACGGCGTGTGCGAGGCCGCCCTGGGGCGGTGCGGTCGGGGCGGGTGCGGTGCGGTCAGTCGGTGGGGGAGTCGTACGACTGCGGTGTGCCCGTGGGAATGAAGCGGTCCATCCGGTCCGCGGGGACGATGGTGGGGAGCAGGAATTTCCACAGGTCCGTGACACGGGTGTGGAGGTCCTGGCGGCGCGTGCGGACGTGTGAGGTGACCTGGATGCCCGTGAACGCTCCGACGAGGAGTGCCGAGAGGGCGCCCACGTCCAGCTCCGGGTGGATGTCCCCGCCCTGCTGGGCCGGTGTCAGACAGCTGCGGCAGGTGTCGATCCAGGCGTCGTAGGGGGTCGGGTCGGGGCTGGTGAAGGAACCGAACTCGATGACCAGGCGGATGCCGGCGCGGATGCGGACGCTGGTGCGCAGCCCGTGGGCCATCTGGTGGGTCAGGTCGATGACGGTCTGCAGCCCCGGGTTCTCGGTCGCCGGAAGGTGCTCCGAGACCTGGAACTGTTCTTCCATCAGTGTCCGGGCCAGTGCCTGCTTGGAGGGGAAGTGGAAGTAGAGGGCTCCCTTGGTGACTCCGGCGTGCTTGACGACGTCGCTGAGGCTGGTGCCCTCGAATCCGCAGTCGTCGAACGCGACGGCCGCGCCGTCGAGGATGGCCTGACGGGTGATCTCGGCCCGTTCCTGTCTGGCCCTCGCCACGTGGGGGTCCTCCCGGATTGCTGTCGTGGGGTCCGCTGCAATGTGCCGTCAATGTAATCGGGTGACCTGAAAGAAAACCAGTCGGCAGGTACTTTTGTATGAGAACGGAGGGGCGTTCGTGCCGTTGTGGCGCTCTCCGTATTGCTGTCACATGATGGGCGGTTGGGCGATGAGCTGCGAACGGCGACTGAGAGCAAGCGAGTTGCATGGCCGGAAGTCGCGCGAGACGACGCATGGCCAAGCGGGCCGGCCGACAGCCGGCATCTGGAGATGAACGCTCCCGAGTCAGATCTGCACATGTTCCGGCTGCATGCCGATCAGTGCGAGCCGGACGACCACCGTGCGCGGCACGCGAGGACCGGCGGCCCGGCGAACTGCCCGGCGCGGGGCGGTCCTGCGGCCTCCCGGTGGCGCGCGTACCGGAGCTCTTCGACTACTGGCGCGACGGCTACGGCCGGCGGGCCGGCGAGGCGCGGCTGAACGAATGGCCGCCGCTCACCGCGATCACCGAAGGGACCCGAGTGCACTGCGCACGCGTGCGCCCGCCCGGGCCGGACGCGGCGCCGCTGCTGATGACCCACGGCCGGCCGGGATCGTTCGGGAATTCCCGCGGATCGTCGGCCCGTTGACCCACCCGAGGTCGCACGGCGGCGACCCGGCCGACGCCTTCCACCTCGTACTGCCGAGCATTCCCGGCTTCCCGCTGTCGGGGCGTACGGGTGCAGGGCGGCGACTGGGCTGCCGCGGCCTCGGAAGCCCGGGCGGATCCGGCCCGACCGCGCAACCGGCGTGCACCTGAACCTGCTGCCCGGCGGCGGGGCGGCCACCGAACCGGACGAGGCCGAGCCGGCCGCGCTGTCCCCGGCCGAGCAGGCCCACTCGCGCATCCCGCGGATCCCGGCGCCGTCCGGGGCGCCGCCGGGCCCCCGGCCCTTGTCGCACCAGCGGCGACGTACCTCCGCCCGTGGGCGCCGACGCTCAGCCGGGGCGTGGTGAACTCCGCGGCCGGGGAGCGCAGGGCACTGGGCAGGCCGGGTTCCTCCAGGCCCCCGGTCGCGGCCTGCGGGCGATGCGCCGGACCCGCCGAGGCGCACCGGGGGGTCGCCTGCGCCTGGTGGAGTTGGGCGCGCACCGGCTCGGGGATCCGGTCGGCGGCGTGTTCGATCTGCAGGAGGACCGCGGCCAGGACGCGCTCTGACCTGCGGTGGAGCCCACTTCCCCGCCCCATCCTCGCCAGCCGGGCCGTCCCCTGTCCACCCGTGCCGACACCCGTGTTCGGGTCACTGCGAACATGGCAGCATGAACCCGGCCGCGCGCGCCGGTTCCGCCTGCCCGGATCCGCCGCGTGCCGCAACCACCGTCACCAGGCTCACAACACGAGGGGATGGGCTGTGCCTGCTCCACGGATGCGTACGACGCCGCTGCCCGGCATCGGCGTCCAGTACGACCTCACCACCCGCGAACACCGCAACCTGTCGGTCATCGCACACCGGGACGGCACCCGCACCGTCAGCCTGTACCGGGCGGACGATCCGGACGCATGCGCCGAGTCGCTGCACCTGACGGGACCGGAAACGGCCTCGCTGATCGACGCGCTGATGCCGGCGCACCACAGCCCGAACCTCCTGCACACCACCGACCTGGGCCTGGTCGCCGAACGCGTCGAACTCTCCGCGCACTCGCACTGGAACGGCCGCGTGCTGGGCGAGACCCGGATGCGCACCGAGACCGGCGTCTCGGTCGTGGCGGTGCTGCGGCGGGCCGAGGCCCGTCCCTCCCCGGCCCCCGACTTCCGCCTGGCCGGCGGCGACACCCTCATCCTGATCGGCACCCGCGAGGGCGTGGACGCCGCCGCGGCGATACTCGGCAGGGAGTGATCGCATGCACTCTGCCGTCTTCCTCATCGAGTTCGGAGCGATCATCCTCGGCCTGGGCCTGCTGGGCCGGGTCGCGGGCCGCCTGAAGTTCTCGCCCATCCCCCTGTACCTGCTCGCGGGCCTGGCCTTCGGCACCGGCGGCCTCCTCCCGCTCGGAGCGAGCGAGGAGTTCGTCGCCATCGGCGCCGAGATCGGCGTCATCCTCCTGCTGCTGATGCTGGGTCTGGAGTACACCGCCAGCGACCTCGTCTCCAACCTCAGGACCCAGTACCCCGCAGGGATCGTCGACTTCACCCTCAACGCCGTGCCCGGCGCCGCGGCGGCCCTGCTGCTGGGGTGGGGGCCGGTCGCCGCCGTGGTCCTGGCCGGTGTCACCTGGATCTCCTCCTCCGGCGTCATCGCCAAGGTCATGGGCGACCTCGGCCGGCTCGGAAACCGCGAGACGCCGGTCGTCCTCAGCATCCTGGTGCTCGAAGACCTGGCCATGGCCGTCTACCTGCCGATCATCACCGCGCTGCTCGCCGGAGTGAGCCTGGCGGCGGGCAGCCTCACCCTGGCCATCGCCCTCGGCGTCGCGGGCGCGGTCCTGTTCGTCGCCGTCCGCTACGGCCGGCTCATCTCCCGGTTCGTCTCCAGTGACGACCCGGAGAAGCTGCTGCTCGTGGTCCTCGGCCTGACCCTGCTGGTAGCGGGCATCGCCCAGCAGCTCCAGGTCTCCGCCGCCGTCGGGGCGTTCCTCGTCGGCATCGCGCTGTCCGGCGAGGTGGCCGAGGGCACCCACACGCTGCTCAGCCCGCTGCGGGACCTGTTCGCCGCTGTGTTCTTCGTGTTCTTCGGCCTGCACACCGACCCGGCGAGCATCCCGCCGGTCCTGCTGCCCGCGCTGGCGCTCGCCGTCGTCACCGCCGGCACGAAGATCGCCACCGGCTACTGGGCGGCCGGGCGGGCCGGTATCGGCGTCAAGGGCCGCTGGCGGGCGGGCGGCACGCTCGTGGCCCGCGGAGAGTTCTCCATCGTCATCGCCGGACTCGCCGTCACCGCCGGCATCGAACCGGCGCTGGGGCCGCTGGCCACCGCCTACGTCCTGATCCTCGTCGTCATCGGGCCGCTCACCGCCCGCTACACCCAGCCCCTCGCGGCCTGGTTCGCCGAGCGCCGGCGCTCGGGCGGCCGGTCCGCCGACCCGGTGCCGGACACCGCCTCGGCCCTGCCGGAACCGGCCTCCCGGGAGCGCTGACGCAGGGCGCCGAATCCCGCCTCACGGCAGCCGTTCGCGGTCCCGGCCGGCCGAGCCGGAGCGGATGACCGCCACCGCGGCCACGATCAGACCGGCTGCGAGGAGCAGGCCGTGGGGCAGGACGGCGCCGGCGACGGCCGCCGCGAGGGCGGCGGCCAGGGCCAGCGTCAGAACGACCCCCGGCCGGCTCGGCCGGTCCCCGCCAGGGCTGCGCCCGAGTGCCCGCTGGGCGCGGGCGTCGTCGTCGCGGTGTGGCACCGCCGCTCCTCTCGTGCGCCGGTGCGCCTCTTCCCTCGGGGGCGACGCGTACGGGCAACACCGTGACCTGTGATCCCCGTCGGGGCCCAGGCCGCTGCGGGAGCGCACGCGCTCCGCACCGCCGGCCTCCCCGACGGGAGTGCTCCTCACCCCGACCCCGCCCTCACCCGGGGCGCCTGCCCCGCACATCGGGCCCGGCACCCATCGTCGCGACGCGCGTCACGACCGGGCCCCGTGCGCCGGACCCGGTGACTCGGGGCAGCGCAGGCGGTCGCCGGTCACCGGGGCGCCGTCGACGGTGTTGCGGTCGTAGGTGACGGTTTTGACCAGCACCGGTTGCGTACCGACGGCGACGTCGAAGTGCGCGTCGTGGCCGGGTACGGCTTCCAGCCGGGAGCCGGGAAGCGCCGCCGCGAGGGTCGCCGCGTGCTCCTCCTGGCCCGGCGCGTACCGGATGACCGGCGGGCCCGGCGGGCGGACGGGCGGTGCGGACGCGGAGGTGTCGGTGACGACGAATCCGTTGCGGCGCAGGGCCGCGGCCACGGCGGCGTCGTCGACCCGGACCGCGACGGCTGCGGGGTTGGTCGGCGCCGGGGTCTCCGCGACGGGCTGGATCCGGGTGTCGCCGGTGATCGGGCGGTCCGCACCCAGCGCCTCCCACAGCGCGGCGGACCGGGCCTCGTCCCACACGAGGGTGGAGCCCACGCCCGGCACCCGGTGGTCGAAGAGCCGGATCGGGACCGTGGCGAACTCGGTCCGGTCCGCCCGCAGGCGGCCGAGCGCCCAGCCGATGCGGATCAGGTCGCCCGGACCCGTGCGGGCGTCGGTGCGCACGGTCTTCAGCAGGGTGTGTACGGTCCGCGCCGTGCGTGCGGGGCTCGCCAGCGCGCCCTCGAGGGTCAGGCGGGCCAGCAGGTCGTTGACCACGCGCTGCTGGCGGCGGACGCGGCCCAGGTCTCCGGGCCGGAGGTTGACGTGCCGGGCCCGCGCGTAGCGCAGCGTCGTGTTTCCGTCCGTGTGGTGGCGGCCCGCCCCGATGTCCAGGCCGGAGTTCTCGTCCTGGAGCGGCCTGTCCGTGCAGACGATCCCGCCGCCGAGGTTGTCGACGGTCTGCTCGAAGCCCGCGAAGCCGGTCTCCAGGTAGTGGTCGACGTGGAGACCGGTCGCCTTCTCGACGGTGGCCACCGTGAGCGGGGCGCCGCCGACCGCGAACGCACCGTTGATCTTGCCGCGGCGCAGGGGGAGGGCGGTACCCGGGTATTCGACGTAGGAGTCGCGCGGGATGGAGACGACGCTCGCGCGGTGCCGGTCCTCGGACAGGTGTACGAGCATCATGACGTCCGTGCAGTTGCAGCCTTTCCCGCCCACGTGGAGCCGGTTCTTCTCGGCCCTGGAGAGCCCAGCGCGGCTGTCGATGCCCACGATCAGGATGTTCGTGCCGCGCCCGCCGCCCGCCGCGGTCGTTGTCTGGGCCGATACGGTCTGCGGGCCCACGAGGGAGCCGCAGGAAAGGGCGGTCACGCAGGCGAGAGCAACGGCGAGTCGACGCAACGCAGATCCCCCAAACAGGACGAAACATCTCAAATCGCGACTGTAGGGGTCGTCGGGGGAGGAGCCCTGGTGCACACGCCGGTGTCACCCGCGCGGCGGGGCGGTGGGCCTGCGCCCGGCGGACCGTCGGCCTACTCGCCGTTGGCGGAGAAGTGCTGGTAGTCAGGGTTGGCCCAGCGGCCACCCCACTGCCAGCCCACCGCACGGAAGGCCGCGGCGACGGCGTCGTCCGCGTGGATCTGCCCCGGCCGGGACGGGGACCGCCGCAGGTGGGCGCGGGCGTCCGCGGGGTGGACGACTCCGTTGATGTCGACGTACGGATTCTCCACGGGGTTGATGTCGACCGCATCGCCCCAGGCGTGTTGCGACAGGCGCCGGGGATCTCCGGTGACCGGGCGGCAGTTGAAGGCCGACGTGTTGTCGTCGGCCATGGCCTGAGCGTCGTCGCGGTACTCGGCCATCACGCGCATCCGGCGGATCGGGAAGCGGGCCTCGAAGGCACGCTCGAAGACGTGGAGGACGGGGCCGACGGCGTTCTCGTGGACGACCATCTCGCCCGCGTGGGGGCGGCCGTCGAAGCCCCAGTGGTTCATCCGGATCAGCCGGAGCCGCTCCGGCGGGACCGGGCATCCCGCCCGGTGGGAGGCGCCCAGCTTCTCCTGCGGGACGGGCGTGACGCGCGCGGCGAACCGGGCCGGCGGGTCGGGCGGCCCGACCGGCAGGCGCGCCGGGGCGGCCTGCGTGGAACAGGCCAGTGCGGCCGCGCACAGGGCCGCCGTCACTGCCGCGACCGCGGTGGTGTGGCGCACGGAACAACGCTACGGCGGGCGCCGGGGGCGGGCATTCCGGGCGGGGCCCGGTGGGCATGCCGGGGCTGGCGGGAGCCGGCCGTGTACCCGGCAGGGTCGACCCGGACGCATGGCGGGCGGGAGCGGCCGTGTGCCCGACGGGATCCGGCCGTGCTCCCGGGCGGGAGTCGGCTGTGCATCCCGGGCCGGACCTGACCGGGCGCGTTCCGGAGCCGGCCGTGTACCCGGCGGGGAGCCGGCCGGGCATCCCGAACGCGAGTCGGTATGAGCCGGGGGCGGGAGTCGGTCGGGCCCGTTCCGGCGGGAGCCGGCATGCACCCGCGGGATCTGGCTGGGCGCTTTCCGGGCTGGAGTCGGCCGGGCGCTTTCCGGCCGGGTATCCCGAACCGGCGTCGGGATGTATCCCGGGGCAAGATCGATCCGGCCGGGGGGCTGGAGCCGGCCGGGCGCTTTCCGGGCGGGAGTCGACCGGGCGCATCCGGGCCGTCCTGCAGCCGGGCGGCAGTCGGCCAGGCGCGTTCCGGGCCGGAGCCGATCACGTAGCCGGGTGCCAGCCGGGCGGGAGCCGACCGGTTCGAGGCGTTCGGGCCGGCCCGAGCGGTGGCGGGCCGGCTCGCTCAGCAGTCGGCCGGACCCGTGGGCGCCGCTGCGCACTCGGCGTCTGCGCCCCGTGCCGCCGCCGCGCACAGGGAGGCCTCCACCTTGCCCAGCAGGCGGCCCAGCTCGGCGCGCTCCGCTTCGTCGAGGCCGTCCAGGGTCTGGCGCTCCAGGTCGCCCCACGCCCGACTCACCTCGGTGAGGAGCCCGCAGCTCGCCTCCGTGACCTCGACCAGCGAGGCCCGCCGGTCCGCGGGGTCGGGACGCCGCCGCACGTGACCGGACAGTTCGAGGCGCTGGAGCATCTTGGTCACCGTGGACGGGTCGAGCCCGACCGCTTTGATCAGCTCGGACTGGCGCACGGCCCCGTTGTCCCACAGGTGCATCATCAGGAACTCCTGCCCCGGATGGAGCCCCAGGTCCCGCAGGAGGCGGCCTGCGGCGATGCGGTGGAGCCGGGCCACCCGGCTGATCGCATGGCTCACCGGCCCGTCCAGCACGGCGCCGGGCGCCGCCGCGCACTGCGCGGGCGAGCGCGTTTCCCGGGCGGTTTCCGGGGTCATGGGAGAGCTCCTCCTGCGTCGGTGCGGGCGGTCCGGCGGGCGGGGTTCCGCCCCGGACCGTCGTCCGCTCCGTCGATTTTACCCGCCGGGCACCGTTTATCTTGGTCGGCCAAGTAGTGGGGTGTACGCTGCGTCAAAGCCATTAATTGGCCGACCAACTATCTCTTGTGAGGCAAAGATGACCAGCGCTTTCGACCCCGTCCGCATGGCCGGCAGCACCCTGTCGAACCGGATCGCCCTGGCCCCGATGACCCGCAGCCGGGCAGGCGAGGGCGGTATCGCCACCCCGCTCGTCGCCGAGTACTACACCCAGCGCGCCTCGGCCGGCCTGATCATCAGCGAGGGAGTCCAGCCCTCCGTCGTCGGGCAGGGCTACCCCTTCACCCCCGGTCTGCACAACGCCGAGCAGGTCGCGGCCTGGCGCGGGGTCACCGATTCCGTCCACGCGGCAGGCGGGCGGATCTTCGCCCAGCTGATGCACTCCGGCCGCATCGGCCACCCCTCGCTGCTGCCCGACGGACTCGTCCCGGTGGCCCCCTCGCCGGTCACCCCCGCCGGCCAGTTGTTCACCGGCGAGGGCATGAAGGACTTCGTGACGCCGCACGAGCTGACGGGCGACGAGGTGCGGGCGACCATCGCCGACTACGCCGAGGCCGCCCGCAACGCCATCGCCGCGGGCTTCGACGGAGTGGAGCTGCACGGGGCCAACGGCTACCTGATCCACCAGTTCCTGGCCCCCGGTTCGAACCTGCGCACCGACGAGTGGGGCGGCCCGGCCGAGAACCGCATCCGCTTCGCCGTCGAGGCGGTCAAGGCGGTCGCCGCCGCGATCGGCGCCGAGCGCACCGCCCTGCGCGTCTCGCCGGGCAACCCGTACAACGACATCGCCGAGCCCGATCCGCGGCCCGTCTACGAGGCGCTGGTCAAGGAGATCGACGGGCTCGGGCTGGCCTACCTGCACGTGCTGGAGCACGGCCCCGAGGTGCGGGAGACCACCCTCGCCCTGCGCAAGCAGTTCTCCGGGCTGCTCGTGCTGAACCCGGCCACCGACGGCCCCACCGACCACCGGGCCCTCGCGCTGATCGAGGACGGCACCGCCGACCTCGTCGCCTTCGGAGCCCTCTTCCTGGCCAACCCCGACCTGCCGGACCGCCTGCGCACCGAAGGCCCGTACAACACCCCGGACACTTCCACCTTCTTCGGGGGCGATGCCCGCGGCTACACCGACTATCCGACCCGCTGAGGGGTCCCGCCGCCGAACGGCGCCGGGAGTTCGGCCTCGGTGCGTACGTCGCCGGACGAGCGGTGGGCCGTGTGCAGTGCCGCGTTGTGGTCCGGATCGCGCAGGGCCGCGTCGGCGTCGGCGGCCGTCACCCCGCGCGGCACCGTGGTGACGGGTCCCGGGCCGGGGCTTCGCAGCGGACGTCCGTCGGCGTGCCCGTGATCAGGGCGGTGTCCACACCGCGGTCACCGGCGGCCCCCGGGAGCGCCCAACGGCCCGGAAAGGAGGCGTTGCAGGTGTTCTTCTCCGCTCTCCGCCACCCGGTCCGACGCCCGGGGCCGGGTGCGCCACAGGCGTGAGCGCGCCGGGCCGACGCCGGTGGCCGCGAACCGCTCGCCGACCACCGGTCCGCGGAACTCCGCCCACGCTCCCGAGTGGCGGCTCGTCCGCCGGCACGGCCGGGCCACGGGGCCTCCGGCCGTGCGCAGTGCCGCGGAGATCCGGTCGACGTAGGGCGTGATGCCGCGGGCGTACGGGATCCGCCGCGGCGCAGAAGGCGCCAAGTCGATCACCACCAGCGCGGCGGGTGCCGGATCGACGCTCTCGTGTGAGTGCCTCCTGCCGTGCAGGGTTCCCGCCGGGCGTACTCCCCGGGCTCGACGCCGGTCGGGGAGCGTGGGATCTGCCCGCACCCGTGGGATCTGCCCCCACCCGTCTCCCGTGCCTGCCGGTGACGGCGAGAGGCGGCCCCGCCGCCGTCACCCGGGCAGGCCCTGCTCTGCTGCGCGTCAGCCGCGGTGCTGGTGTCCGCGGCGGCCCCAGGACTCGGTGTCGACGACGTTGCCGCGGTGGTCGCGGAGGGTGGCGGTGTCGCGGTCGTTCCAGACCTGCCGGTTGCGGTCCTGGTAGAGGTCGTGGCGGGTGTCGCGGCCCTGTCCGGTGTGGACCTTGACGGCGGAGCGGCCCTCGAGGCGGAAGTCGGGGAAGCGGTAGCGGTTGCCCTGCTGGTCGGTGAGGGTGTAGCCGCGGAGGTTGACGCTGTGGCGGCCGGTGTTCTTGATCTCGACCCATTCGCGGTTGAGGGCGCGGTTGGAGCGGTCGCCGCGATGGGGGCTGTCGTACTGGACGTCGCCGATGACGAGGGCGGAGTGCCGGGCGCGGTGGTCGCGGCGGTGGTCGTCGGCCGCGGCGGGCAGGGCGGCGGCGCCGAGGAGGGTGCCGGCGGCCAGGAGGGCGGCGAGGGCGCGGCGGGTGGCGAGGGAAGCGGACATGGAGGAGGGACCCCTTCGACTTCAACGGACGGCCCCGACCGGCGACATGCACATCGCACACACGCACGGGTGCGTGCCGGTCTGGCCTGAAACGGTTCCCGGCGTCCGGCCGAGGAGCCACACTCTGGCCCGGGACCGCGACGATTCGCCGCACATAATTCTCGTGTTGCGCAATCCCGACATATCCATAACTCTCCCGTGTGGCAGGCGATTCGGAGAGTAGTGCTCTCCTCACTTTCCGTGAATGGGTCGCTTGCGTTCGACTGTCCGACCGCTCCCGCCCGACTGCTGTCCAACTCCGGTCCGGCGGAGGAGGATTCGCCTCACGGAGCGGTGTCGCCCCGATCGCGTTCCTGTCGGAGCAGCTCTGGCAGGTCCTGCAGCCGGTCGAGGCCCCGAACCGGGCCGGCGGTGCGGGCGCCCCGCTCCAGCAGGGCTCGGTGGCGGTGGAGGAAAGCCCAGTAGCCGGCGGTGTAGGGGCAGGCGTCCTCGCCGCTGCGGGAACCGGGCCGGTAGCGGCACGTCCCGCACAGGTCGCTCATCCGGTCGATGTAGGCACCGCCGGACGTATAGGGCTTCGTCGTCATCCTGCCCCCGTCCGCGTACTGCGACATGCCGACCACGTTCGGCAGCATCACCCAGTCGTAGCCGTCGACGAACGAGCGGTGGAACCAGTCGGTGAGCGCGGCCGGGTCCCAGCCCCGCTGGAGCGCGTAACTGCCCAGGACCATCAGCCGCGGGATGTGATGGGTCCACCCGGTGTCCCTGACCTGGCGCAGCACCGTCGACAGGCAGCGCGCCGACACCGCGTCCGCGTCGAGCGCGACCCACCACGCCGGCAGCGGAGCCGTGTGCCCCAGGACGTTGGACGTCCGGTACCCCTCGCCGAAGTGCCAGTAGAGGTGCCAGACGTACTCCCGCCATCCGGCGATCTGGCGGACGAAGCCCTCGACGGAGTTGAGGGGCGCGGCGCCCGCCCGCCACGCGGCCTCGGCGCGCTCCACGCACTCCGCCGGATCCAGCAGGCCCAGATTGAGGGAGGAGGACAGCAGGCTGTGGCTCAGCACCGGGTCGGCGGCCAGCATGGCGTCCTCGTGGGCGCCGAACCCGGCGAGCCGGTGGTCCACGAAGCGCCGCAGTGCGGCCAGCGCCTCGCGCCGGTCGGCCGGGAAGAGCCGCGGCCCGTCCCGGCCGACGAACGAGACCGCCCCGTCCCGCTCCCAGCGGTCGAGGTCCTTCCGGACGCCGGCGTCGATGTCGTCCTCGCGGGGCCGGTAGGGGGCGGGGGAGCCGAGGGTGCGTGCTGCCCGCGGCGGCGGCTCCCGGTTGGCGTGGTCGAGGTTCCACCGCCCTCCGGCAGGTTCACCCCCGTCCATCAGCAGATCGTGCCGCTTGCGCACATGGCGGTAGAAGTTCTCCAGCCGGAGGCCTCCGCCGGAGTGGCCGGCCGCCCACTGCGCGAATTCCTCGCGGCCGATCAGGAAGCCCCGTGCGGGGAGCACGGTCACATTGCCGAGAGAGTCCACCAGGGCTGCGGCCGCCCGAGAGGTCGGGTGGTACACCGTGACGGGCGAGCTGCCGACGGCTCGTCGCAAGCCCTCGCGGTAGGTGTCGGCCTTGACGTAGACGACGCGGTCCCCCAACTCGGCGGCACGATGGCGCATCGCCGAGAGCACCAGGTGCGCTTTGGCCCGGTGGAACCGCCGTCGCCGGAACACCGCCCGCGATTCGATCATCACCAGTCGGGCGTCGCGGGGGATCCCGCCGCTGCCCGGGGCGGTGAAGGCTGGGCCCAGCTGATCCCCGAAAAGCCAGTGCACGCCGGTCATGTCGCCGACCTTCCTCACGTGGTGCATGCGTTCCCGCTGTCCTTTCCCGATCGTCGGGCGCTTCGGACGCACCCCGCGGGCGGCGCGCCCGAGCCGCATCCGATCGTGCGGCTCGGACCGAAGAGGGGGAGCAGGGGTGTCCGCACGCGGTGGACGCCCTCCGACCGCGGAGCGGAGGCGCTCGATGGCAGGATCCGGGCGGTGGCAGGTCGCGCCCGACGCGGGGCGCCCGGAGGGACGGACGTGCGCGCATCTCGACCTCTTGGACGACGGGAGCGCGGCCCCGGCGCCGGAGTCCGCCGAATGCTCGGGGTGCCTGCCTCGCGGGCTGCCCCGGGTGAGGCTGCGGCAGTGCGTGACCTGCGGGTACATCGGATGCTGCGACAGCTCCCTGGACCGCCACTCCTACGCGCACCACAAGGAGAGCGGGCACCCGGTGGCCGTGTCGCTCGCACCGGACGAGGACTGGGCCTGGTGTTTCCACGACGAGGTCTTCCTGGTCCGGGCCGGGCGGAACACAGGGGCCCCGCCGGCCGGCGGGGCCCGGCACTGACAGGAGGCCGTCATGGGAACGAACGGCGTGGCCGGGGCGGGGACGGAATCGGTGTGGGACTATCCGCGCCCGCCCCGGATCGAGCCCGACACGCGGCGCGTGGTGGTTCGTCACGCCGGCGTGGCGCTGGCCGACTCCCGGCGCTGCCTCCGGGTCCTGGAGACCAGCCATCCGCCGGTGTTCTACATACCGCGCGCCGATGTTCGCATCGAACTCCTCCGGGCCTCGGCGCACCGGAGCGTGTGCGAGTGGAAGGGCACGGCCACCTACTGGCGGTTCGGCCCGGAACTCGGTGATCCGGGCCTGCCCGACATCGCGTGGAGTTACGAGGCCCCGCGGCCCGACTACGCGCCGATCACCGGTCATCTCGCGTTCCACGCCGACCGGGTCGAGGCGTGCACGGTCGACGGAGAGCGGGTCCGTGCCCAGCCGGGCGGGTTCTACGGAGGGTGGATCACGGACGAGATCACAGGCCCCTTCAAGGGCGTGCCCGGGAGCCGGGGCTGGTGACGGGCCCTGAGGTGGTGCCATGGCCGAGAACTCCCCCCGTAGCCCTCGCATGACCACCGGAGCCGTGGCGAGGCGACTCGGCATTTCACCCACCACCCTCAGGTCGTGGGACCGGCGGTACGGCATGGGCCCGGCGGTGCGTGACGGCGGCCGGCACCGGCGCTGGACCGTCGAGGACCTCGCCGTCCTGGAGGACATGTGCCGGCTCACCACCTCGGGAGTGCCCCCGTCCGAGGCTGCCGGTGTGGCGCTGTCCAGGGCGAACCGGTCCCGTGCGGCGGCCACCGGGCCGAACAGTCCCGCCGACGTGCGCCGGACCCGCGGCCAGGCACCGGGCGGCGGACTGCCCCTCGGCGACATCCGGCAGGAGTTCCGGGGCCTGGCCCGCGCAGCGGTACGGCTGGACGGCCCGGCCATGGACGAGCTGCTGGCCGGGCTGGTGCACGGACATGGTCTCGTGGCGGCCTGGGAAGAGGTCATCGCACCGACCCTGCACGCGGTGGGCCGCAAATGGGAGTCCTCCGGCGACCGCTACATCGAGGTGGAACACCTCCTGTCTTGGCATGTCTCCACCCTCCTGCGGCAGGCCGTCGGCAACGCCGCGCCGGGCCCCAGGGACGCACCGCCCGTGCTGATGGCGTGCCTTCCCGGCGAGCAGCACTCCCTGCCGCTCGAAGCGCTCGCGGCCGGCCTCGCCGAGCGCACCCTGCCGATGCGCATGCTGGGCGCCGCGGTACCGGCCGAGGCCCTCGCCGCGTCGGTGCGCAGGACCGGGCCGTCCGCCGTGGTCCTGTGGTCCCAGTCCCGGCACACCGCCGACCGAATCCTCGCCCGCCAGGTCGCCGCCACGGCCTTCGGCCTCCGGGGCGCCCGCACGCATCCGCTGCTGGTACTCGCCGGCCCGGGGTGGGGCAACCGGGCCCCCGGTCCCGGCATGATCCGTCCGACCGGTCTGCGCGAGGCGCTGGACGCCCTGGCCGGCCACTGCGCGGCGGTGGCCGGCCCACTGACCTCCTGACCGGCATCGTGGTGAGCCGTCGTCTACTTCGGCATCAGCACGGTGTCGACGACGTGGACGGTGGCGTTGGACGTGGCGACGTCGCCGCAGACGATCGCGGCCGTGCCGTTGACCTTGTACGAGTCGCCGCTTCCGCTGGTGGTCAGCGTGCTGCCCTCCAGCGTGGTGAACGATCCGTCGGCCAGGTCGGGCTTGTCGACCGTCGAACCCACCACGTGATAGGTGAGGATCTTCGTCAGTGCGGCCTTGTCGGCCAGCACCTTGTCCAGATCCGCCTTGGGGATCTTCGCGAAGGCCTCGTCGGTCGGCGCGAAGAGGGTGATGTCCTTGGCGTTGTTGAGCGTGTCCACGAGCCCGGCCTGCTTCACGGCCGAGACCAGGGTGGACAGGGCGGGGTTGCCCGCCGCCGCCGTGGCCACCGGCTGCCCGGCCATCACGGACGGGCTGCCCGGGCCCTGCTCCGGCAGGGCGGCGCAGCCGGGGCCGAAGGGCTCACCGGCGTTCGCGGCCCACGCCTGCGGGGCCACGGCCGCGAGGGACAGCGGAAGAGCCAGGGCCGCTACGGCCGCGGCCGCGCGGCGGCGCATGTGCGAGATGTTCATGACGTGCTCCTCGAGTTGCCGCGGGCTCACCAGCCAGCGGCACGGGCGACGAAAAAGAAGGCGACCAGGACGGCTCCGACGACGATGACGGCCAGGAACGCCCCCGGGTGCTCCCAGATCCCACCGTCGCTGCGCTCCTGGTGGGCTGAGGCGATGGACCCCTCTGCAGGGGGAGTCTCTCCCGGCGGTACGCGTGGCGAGGACATGAGTCCTCCTCTCGGCCGGTCGTGGTTCGGGACCCGACCGGGCCGCGGCTGTGGATGATCAGAATGCACGGATTCCCGATACCCCACGCTCACCCGCTCCGGTGCAGCCGTGCAACTCGCACTGTTTCTGCATCGAAACGGCCCGCCGCCGGAGCAGCGGGCCGCTCACGGGGGCTACCTGCGGGCGTCGACCACCGCGAGGAGCTTGCCGCTGGTCGGGCTGCGGTCCAGCGACGCGCCGTCGACGGCCTCGACGACCAGGTCCAGCAGCCGCTCCGCGACCGCCGACCGGAGTTCCGGGTATCCGGCGAGGAAGACCTCCCGCAGCCGCTCCGGATCCGTGGCGCCGGGGCGGCGTTCCACCCGTACGGTCAGCCGCTCTCGCGCGTCCGTGACGTCGAGCCGGACCTGCAGCTCGCCGCGGTGGCCGCCGTTCTCCCCCGCCAGGTCCAGGAAGCGGCGGTGGTTGAGGAAGTACGTCGCCACCCGCATCACGTCGCCCGTGCGACCCCGCAGTTCGAAGCGGGGCGCGTGCCGCCCGCACGGACAGCGGCCCGGGACCTCCCGGCCGAGGTCGCCGATCACGTACCGGCCCAGGTGCTGGCCGCGCCGGGCATGCGTGCTGAAGACCAGCCGGCCCGTCTCGCCCGGCGCCACCGGCCGGTCCTCGGCCAGATCCAGGATCTCCATGGTGTGCAGGTCCGCGTGCAGGTGGTGGACGCCGCCGGTGCTCTCGGTGCACTGGTAGCCCAGCGGCCCGAGGTCGGTGCTGCCGTAGGTGATCGAGCGGATCACCTCGATGCCGAAGGTGTCCCGCAGGGTGCGCTGCTGCTCCTGGGTGAAGTGCTCACCGCCGTAGAAGACCTTGCGCAGGCCGCCGTACGCGCGCAGCGCGTCCGCCTCCGCGTGCAGCAGCTGCCACAGGTAGGAGGGCATCCCGAACAGCGTGTCCGCCCCGTGGTCGATGAGCGCCTGCGCCGTCGCCCGGTGGTCGGGGCTCGCCGACAGTGGCAGCTGCACCCCGCCGAGCCGTTCCAGCACGGAGAAGAAGCTGATGAAGCTGCCGTACATGGCGCCGCAGTAGAAGAGATTGGCGGTGCGGTCCCCGACCGGGTCGTAGCCGGCCGCGAGCAGGCCGCGGGCAGCCGCGTGCATCTGGGTGTCGTAGTCGTCGTAGCTGAAGATCGACAGCGCGGGCGCCCCGGTGCTGCCGCCGCTGCGGAAGTACAGCTCCGCATCGGCGCGCCCCACCCGCCGGGCCGGCTCCTGCACGTCCTCCTTGCCCAGCAACGGGCCCGCGGGCGGCGGCAGGACGACGGGCCGGGCCAGGTCGTCCAGGCAGGCGGTGGTGGCGAACAGGGCCGGGTCGGCCTGGACCGCGACGCGGCGGCTGTAGCGCTGGAGGGCGTACACGCCGTCATGGGGCTCGCCCGGGTAGCTCTCCAGCATGGCGCCGACCGGCGTCACACGGGTGACGCCCGCGGCCAGGGCGGTGCGGGAGAGCTCGGCGATGTCGGTCCGGCTGCCCGCGAGGCCCGCGGTCTGCAGGTAGCGGCGCATCGGGCGCAAGGTGGCGATCATCCGCTTGCGCGGCAGCGGCTTGATCCAGACGCTCCGGTGCAGCGGCGAGGCGGTGAGCGGGGACCGGGTGTCGGCCATGACCCGCCACGAGCCGTCCCGCGCGGCGAACACCCGGGTCAGTCCGAGGTGTTCCTCCAGCCGGGCCACCAGCTCCGTGGTGGTCAGCTCGGCCGCCTCGGCCGGGTCCGGCCCGGCCGTCGACGCGGCGCCCACCGCCGGCGGCCGGGCATCCAGCACTGCCGCGAACCGCTCGGCGAAGGCGAACACCTCGCCCTCGTCCTCGGTGTCGAGGTAGACCACCTGGGGGCTGGAGCAGGCCTGCTGCTCGTGCAGGCACACGTCGTCCGCGAGAGCGCCGAGCGTCACCGCATCCGACCAGACGTCACGCGTCAGGTAGGCGAAGGAGATCCGGTGCCCCCACTCCACCAGCCGGCAACCGGCCGGCACGTGGGCTGCCACCCCCTCCACGGCGCCTTCCCCGCCCCACACGGCCACGGCGTCGGCGGGCGCGCACATCAGGCGCAGCCACTCCTGGCGGGACGAGGGGAACCGCAGCACGACGATCCGCGCCGCCAGCGCGCCACTGGGGTCCAGCGCCGCCAGCTCGGCCATCAGGTGCTGTGTCAGCAGGGTGTCGGCGCTGCTGGTCTTCAGGATGTTGACGTTGCCGGCGAGCAGGCCCTCGACGATGCTCAGCGGTGCCACGGTGGCCGCGTTGCCCGGGGCGATGTGGGCGACCAGGCCGACGGGCGCCCACGCCTCGTAGACCGTCTCGCGCGGATCGGCCCGGTTCAGCCGGCCCGGAGCCGTGTCGCCCAGTTCCCGGCGCAGCTTGCGCGTCAGCTCACGCCGGCCGAGGAGAACGCCGAGCTCGGCCAGGACCGCCGGGTCCTCGCCCTCCGGCAGGTGCGCGGCGAGTCGGCCGTGCACGGAGTGGTCCGGGTCGCACAGTGCGGCGGAGAGGGCGTCGCAGGCGGCCAGAACCGTTTCGGTCTCCAGTTCCGCCGCCAGCGCGGCCTCGACGGCGGCCGGCAGCTCGGCGAGGCGGCGCCCCGCCTCCTCGTCGCCGACGAAGGCGCCCTGCCAGTAGTGGTGGTGCACGCTCATGTCACGCCATTCCCTTCATCAGTTCCGCCGCGGCCACGGCGCAGCTCCGGTTGCGGCTCACTCCGGCACGGCCGTGCACGGTGAACCACGGGGTCTCCAGCTCGCACCCGCAGGCCTCGCCGGGCTGCAGGGAGGCGAGGTCGCCCATGACCACGCTCTGCGCCGGCACCGAGGTGATGTACGGCGACACGAGGTGCAAATAGCCCTGCTCCCCGTACGGCAGGGGCTCGAGGTCCCGCGTGGAGCGGATCGTCACCCGGGACCAGACGGGGGCGTGCAGCCGGTGGTGGTCGCACTCGATGTAGGGGATGCAGTGCTCCACCGAGCCGAAGGTGTCCCGGATCCGCTCACCCGGGATGCCGAGCTGCTCGGTGACGCGCGCGTACAGCTCCTCCTTCTCGATGCGGCGGTCGGCGTGGCCCTTCCAGCCGCCGCCGAGGACGACGAGCGAACCCTCGGGCAGCCGCAGTGGCGCCAGCCCCATGGCCCGCATCCGCTCCAGGGTGAAGAAGAGGAAGGCGGGAAAGCCGAGGATGCGGACCGGGGCGTCCTCCCCCTCGAAGCGGCGCAGCGCGGCGATGCAGCCGAAGGGGTCGAACTCGTGGTCGCCGCCGGTGTTGCGCAGCGCGTACTCGACGCTGCGCGCCGGCGCGAAGTCGCACAGGTAGTTGTCGGTGAAGGCGGTGCCCAGGTTCAGCGACGGAGCCGGCTCGTAGCTGTACAGGAGGTAGTTGACCTCCTGGTCCGGGGTGATCCAGCCGTTGCGCTCGAAGATCCGGGCGACCATGCGCTGCGCGGAGCGGATCGTCCAGTGGTCGAAGAACATCTGCGACTTCTGGCCGGTGGTGCCGGAGGACGTCAGGTGCAGCTCGACGTCCTCGCGGGGGATGGAGAGCACCTCGTGGCGCTTGAAGAAGTTCGCGTGGACGAGCGGGGTTCGGTAGGGCGCCCCGGCCGGGGGAGTGGCCTCGTACAGGGAGCGGAAGAACGGGGAGTGTGCGGTGTGCCAGGCGTTGGTCTCCGCCATGGCCGCGGCGAACAGCTCGTCCACGGCGGGCCCGTGGGCGTAGGGGTCGGTCAGGTCGCACAGCTGCTGTACGTGCGGAAGGAGGGCCGGGTCGGGTACGGCGACCGGCGCGAGATGGGGGTTCATGCGGTTCACGGGGCAACCTCGGATGGTGTGGGCAGGTGCGCCGACGCCCAGGCCGACGCGTAGCAGTCCAGGTAGGGCTGGAGGGGCGGTTCGACGGCGACGCCGCGGAAGTCGATCCGCTCGCTGGAGCGGGACAGGACGGCGTAGTCGTGGAAGCCGTCGCCGTCCGCGCGCATCGCCGGGTAGAGGGCCCCCGCGACGAACCCCTGGGCCAGGAAAGCGGAGAGGGCCTCCCGGTGGGCGAGCGGCACCAGCGCCTCCACGTAGCCGGCGCCCGCGCGGGCCAGGGCCCGGGTGACGGGTTCGAGGTGGGCGGCCGCGGCCGCCGGGTCGGGGTGGGCGGTCAGCAGGGAGCAGTACCCGCCGGTGCGGTTGAGGTAGGCGTACACCTCGAACCGGCCGTCCTCGGGCGTGAGCAGCACGTTCGGGGTGTGCAGCGGGTAGAACCAGCCCTCCCCGCCCGGGAACCGCTCGCGGAAGCGGCGGCGTACGAACGCCGGCGCCTCGATCACCTCCAGCCGTTCGACGGCCCCGCCCGGCGCGGGCGTCGGGAGCGCACCCGAGGCGGCGCGCACCTCCGGGTAGTCGATGCCGAGGGCCTCCCCGGTCGTGCGCAGCAACGGCAGCAGCACGGCGGGCACTTCGGTGACGGGCACCCGGCGGTCGAGCACTCCGGGGGAATGACGCGCGTAGAGCGCGAGGCTCTCGCGGCTGCGGAGATCCACCGCGTTGGGCAGGATGCCCAGCGGGCGGAAGCCGTTGCGGGCGACGACCCGCTGCGGACCGGAGCCGACGGTGCGAACGGTCGCGTACACCGAGTCCAGCCGGCCCGTGTCCAGCATCTCGCAGCAGAGCGCCTCGGTCAGGGTGGCGGCCAGACCGGCCGAGCGGTGCTCGGGGTGCACGGCGATGCCCTCCAGCCTGGCGATGCGGCTGCCGGCCTCGCCGTGGATGGCGGCGGACGCGGTCAGGGTTCCGGTGGCGGCGCAGCGGGCGACGAGCCACAGTGAGTGCGGGTCCGCCATGAGCCGGGCCATTTCGGCCGGGTCGGTGCCGAGCGCCACGGGGTAGTGCGGGCCGTAGACCGCGTAGTAGAGCTGGCGCAGCTCGGCGATGTCCGCGCCGGTGGCCGGGGCGATGACGGGGTTCACCGGGTGCCTCCGAGGGCTTCCTGCTCCACCGGGCGCGCGGGGTCGGGCGTACGAGACCCCAGCAGGGCCAGCGCGCCGGCAGCGGGCAGCAGGCCGACGCCCTGAACCAGGCACAGAGTCTGCGGGGAGAACAGATCGCCCGCGGAGCCGAACACCAGGGACGCCACCGGCAGGGAGGCACCCAGGACGGCCTGCATCACGGCGAAGAAGCCGGGCTTGTCGGCGGCGGGTACCAGGCGCTGGAAGAGGGCCACGAAGCGGACGCTGACGGCCCCGGCACACCAGCCGGCCACGGCCAGACAGCCCGCGATGACGAGATGGTGGGCGAACAGCCCGGGCAGCGCCAGGGCGAGGGCCATCAGGCCCAGGCACCAGGCGCCGGCGACCGTGGGCCGGCCCGGCACACGGGTGCCGGTGAAGGCTCCCACGAGGGCGCCCGCGCCGAGCGAGGCCTCCAGCAGGGCGACCGTGCCGCCACCGCCGTGCAGGACCGAACGGGTGTAGAGGGGGATGACCACGAACACGGCTGCGGTGAAGAGGTTCGCGGCGGTGAAGCAGACCAGGATCCGGCGCACATAGGGCAGTTCGCCGAGAATGCGGCGCAGCGGGCGTCGCGCCGGCGGCGCGTCCGAGCCGGCCGCGGACGACGACGGGCTGCGGAAGCGGGCGCTCGCGACGAGGAGGGCGGCGCCGGCGTAGGCGGCCGCGCAGCCCGCGGCGAGTCCGGCCACCCCGGCCGCGTCGACCGCCAGGGCGCCGAGCAGCGCCCCTGCGAGACCCGCGAGGGACTGGGTGGACAGCTCGAAGCCGGTCGCCGTCTCGATGTCTGCGTCGTCGACGAGTTCGGGCACCGAGGTGGTCAGACAGGGGTCGAAGAACGCCTGGCAGGTGGCCAGGGAGAGAGCGGCGGCGTAGACCCCGGCGAGCGGCGGCCCGCCGCCCTGTGCCCACACCGCGAGGCCGCCCGCGACGGCCGCGGCCAGGCCGGCGGCGGTCCGCAGCACCGAACGGTGGGCGAACCCGGCCACCGTCCGGGCCACCGCGGGCGCCAGCACCACGGCGGGCAGCGTGCACAGTGCCATGAACAGGCCGGAGGCCAGACCGCGGGCGCTCTGCACGGCGTAGGCGACGATCCACCAGGACACGCCGACCTGGAACATGCGCACGGCGGCCTGGGTGAGGACCTGGCCCAGCCACACGGCGGCGAAGGCGCGGTTGCGCAGGATCAGCGGCGTGCGGGGGCCCGGGGGAGCGGCCGCGGAGGTGCAGGGGGCGGCGGTCATGCCGTCGGCCTCTCGTCGAGGACCCGGACGAGCTTGCCCGAGCGCGGGTTGACGGCGAGGTCGCGGTGGCGCGCCCATTCCACGGACAGCGGGTGCACGAACCCGGCGCGCACGCTGTCCGGATACAGCGGCCGTACGGTCTCCAGCTCCGCGACGACGGCCCGCGCGAGAACCTCCCGGCGGCCGGTGTCCCGGTCGTCGCCGGGGGCGGTCGCCAGCCGCAGGACGAGCCCGTCGCGGCCCTCCCATCGGCGGACGACGAGCTGCATGCCCACGACCTGTCCTGCGGTGTCGGCCGCTGCCACGGCGTCCTGGGCGTCCTGCGTGTAGAGGGATACGGGCCCGACGCGTACGCCTTCCTCGGCGCGGCCGAGGATCCGGAAGTGCCCCGGTCCAGTGCCGGTCCATTCGGCCCGGTCGCCGGCGGGGTAGCGGATGATCGGCATCAGGCGGCGGAACAGACTCGTGACGACGACCCGGCCGGGCCGGCCCGGTTCGGTGACGGGCTCGTCCGTGGAGTCGTCGAGGATCTCCACGACGGAGTACGGGCTGAAGGCCCGGTGCACCCGCGCGTCAGGGCCGGGCACGGGGCGGCCGAGCAGGCCGGCGTCGACGCTGGCGTAGCCGACGGAGCGGGCTTCGGCGCGGGGGAACGCCGTGGCCAGCAGCCGCCGCTGGTCGTCGAAGAGCGCCTCGCCGCCGAAGAGGAGCAGCTCGACGGAGTCGAGCCGCACGCCTGACGCGACGACCTGTTCGGCGAGGCGGCACAGGGTGGTGGGCGTGCCGGCGAGCACCTGCGCGGCGAGATCGCGCAGCGTGGGGATCGTCGACTCCAGCGGAGCGCCGCCGCCGATGGGCAGGCGGACGTTGTCCACGGGGGCGTGGGCGAGCGAGTCGAGGACGAACAGGAAGCTGGCGTACAGCTCCCCGGCGTAGAAGAGGTCGGCGACGCGGTGTCCCGGGCGCAGCCCCGTGTCCACGAGGCCCTGTCCGAAGGAGGTGACGAAGGTGCGCCACTCGTCCCGGGTGTAGACGGAGAACTTGGGGGATCCGGTGGTACCGCCGGTCTTGTAGACCGTGGCCTCGCTGAGCGGGCCGGTCAGTACCCGGCTGTCGTGCAGGGTGTTGGCCGCCCAGAACGCCCCCTGGTCGACCACCGGAAGGTCGGTGAGCCGGTCTGCGTGCGGCGGGAGGGACCCGTAGAGGTCCCGGTAGAAGGGCGAGTTGTGACGGGCGAAACGTATGAGGTCCGAGAGTTGCTGGGCGGACATGGGCCTTTGCCTAGGTGACGGAAGTGGGACGGGAGCCACGGTGGGGCACGGCGAGAGCAAGACCCGCCTGCCGCATCTACCGGTACGAACGGGGGAGCCCCCCGGCGCCCCCGCCTCCTCGACGCACGCCGAAAGCTGACGTGCAGTCATGATGATGAAACATCAGTGCGCAAGTCACCAAATTGAGCGAAGATTCCAGGCCAATGCGGCAACATTCAACAATTCTTTTGGCGTGGCCTTTTCTCCGGCCACTCGTCCAGCAGCCGCCCGGCGGTGGGGGCGGGGTCGGCCCGTCGGCCACGGTCGGAGCCGACGACCGGCTTTACGAGGGCGGGACCGGTGATGGTGGTGCGGACCGGGCCGGGCCGTTCGACGACCCGCCGCCCGGCGATGGCCGGCCGGTCCGGCAACACCTCGCCGAGTGGGCGGCGCGCCGGAGCGCTCCAACCGGGCCCAGCTCCTCCTTGCCGAGGGTGACGGGTGCGGCGCTGGACGCCCTCGTCGGCGGGCCGGACGTGACGACACGGCGCGGGCGGCGAACGGGCGGCGAGTCCTGCACCGGGGGCCACCCGTCCGTGGCGCTGCCGAGCGGGACGCGGGGCGCGCGGGAAGAGGCGCGGCGCCTCCCGGGCTGTCGCCGCCGCACGCGGCCGGGCCCGTGGCAGACTCGGTCCCCTCCGGCCCGGCCGCCGCGCAGCGGGCCCGGGCCGTACCCCCCGATGAGCTTCTCTCCGACAGCCCCAGCCCCAGCCCCACAGCCCGACACCCCAGCCCCGAGGACCAGCCGCGCCCGCCTTCGGTCGCGCGCGATCCCGGGCCCCGTCCCGCGGGAGGCCCCGTGCTCCGCCGCCTCGCCCACCGCCACCGCCGCGCGAGGACTGTCGCCCTTGCTCTGGCCGGCCTTGCCCTCGTCCTCACGGCGGGCACCACCGGCGCCGCGGCTCCCGCCGCCCGACACGCGGGGACGGCACCCCGCACGGTGGCCGCGGAGACCGCCGTGCCCGCCGCGCCCGGCAGCGCCACCCCGCTCTCCGGCTACGCCGTCCAGTCCACCGCGAAGGTCGCCGACACACCGGAGGCCGTATCCAGCCCCGGTTATCCGACCACCGGCTGGTATCCCACAGGACCCCGTTCCACCGTGCTCGCCGCGCTGCTGGCGGCCGGCGTGTATCCGGACCCCTTCCATTCCACCCAGCAGGAACTGATCCCCGCCGCGGACTTCGCCGTTCCGTGGTGGTACCGGTCCGACTTCACCGTCGCCGACACCACGGCCCGTACCCATCTCGACTTCAGCGGCGTGATCTCCGCCGCCGACGTCTTCGTCAACGGCCGCCGCATCGCCACCACGAGCACCGTCGCCGGCGCGTACACCCGTCACGAGTTCGACATCACGGCCCTCGTCAGGCCGGGCACCAATACGGTCGCCTTCCGGATCCAGCCCAACAATCCGCGCAAGCACCTCACCATGGGCTGGCTGGACTGGCTGCAACCGCCACCGGACGAGAACATGGGCATCGTCCGCGACGTCACCGTCCGCCGCGCTGGCCCCGTCGCCCTGCGTGACGCGCACGTCGTGACCGCACTGGCCATGCCGTCCATGGCCACGGCCGACCTCACCGTCAAGGCCCGGGTGCGCAACGACTCCGACACCACCGTCACCACGACCCTGTCCGGCACCGCGGGCGGGGCGGCCGTCGGCACCAGCGTCACACTCGGCCCCCGCGAGACCAGGGCCGTCGTCCTCACCCCCGCAGAACACCCGGCGCTGCGCCTGCAAGCGCCCCGCGTATGGTGGCCGGCCCACATGGGCAAGCAGCCGATGTACGCCCTCCGCCTCACCGCGACCGTGAACGGATCGCCCTCCGACACCGCCCACCAGGCTTTCGGCATCCGCGACGTACGGGCACCCCTCAACGCGGACGGCGCCCGCCAGTACGAGGTCAACGGCCGCCCCCTCCTCGTCAAGGGCGGCGGCTGGTCCCCCGACGCGTTCCTGCGCTGGGATCCCACCTACGCCGAGGACCGCCTCGAGTACGCCCTCGACCTGGGCCTGAACACCCTCCGCCTGGAAGGCCACATCGAGCCCGACGAGTTCTTCGATCTCGCCGACCGCCACGGGATCCTCACGCTCCCCGGCTGGGAGTGCTGCACCAAATGGGAGGGCGAGTTCAACCGCGCCGGTTCCGGGGAGCGGTGGACCACCGCCGACCACTCCGTCGCCAGGGCCTCGATGGCCGCCGAAGCCGCCCGCCTGCGCCACCACCCCAGCGTGATCTCCTTCCTGATCGGCAGCGACGCCGCCCCGAACGAGCAGATCGAGCGCGGATATCTCGACGCGCTGAAGGCCGCCGACTGGACCGCTCCCGTGATCCCCGCGGCCGCCGACACCGCGTCCCCGATCACCGGCCACTCCGGCATGAAGATGACCGGACCGTACGACTGGGTCCCGCCGGGCTACTGGTACGACAAACGCGAGGGCGGAGCGAGCGGCTTCAACGCGGAGACCAGCGCCGGCCCGGACATTCCCACCCTCGACACGCTCCGCCGCATGATGACCCCGGCCGAACTCGAAACCCTGTGGAAGGAACCGGCCGCCCGCCAGTACCACCGCTCCCCGTCCGCCACCTTCGACACGCTGGAGCTCTACGACGCCGCCCTCAGCGCCCGCTACGGGCCCCCGGCGAGCCTGGAGGACTACGTACGCAAGGCGCAGCTCGCCCAGTACGAGAACGTCCGCGCGCAGTTCGAGGCGTACTCCCGCAATGCCAAGGACCCCGACGATCCGTCGACCGGCGTCATCTACTGGATGTTCAACAGCGGCTGGACCTCGCTCCACTGGCAGCTCGTGGACCGCTACCTCGACCAGGGCGGTGCCTACTTCGGCGCGAAGAAGGCGAACGAGCCCCTGCACGTCCAGTACGGATACGACGACCACGCGGTCACCGTCGTCAACAACCGGACCGCACCCGCCTCCGGGCTGACGGCCCGGGTGACGCTCTTCGCCCCCGACGGCACGCGGAAGTACGACCGCTCGGTGACCGGCCTGAACGTCGCCGGCGGCGGCGCGAGCAGCACCGCGCTGACGCTCCCCGAGTCGGTGCCCGGCCTGCCCGCCACCTACCTCGCCAGGCTGCTCCTCACCGACGCAGCCGGACGCGAGGTCAGCCGCAACGTCTACTGGCTCTCCACGCAGGCCGACGTCCTCGACTACGAGCGCAGCGACTGGTACTACACGCCCACCACCTCCTACGCCGATCTCCGCGGGCTGAACTCCATGGCGCCGACGGCGGTCGCCGCCACGGCCGCGACGACGGCAGACTCCTCGGGCACCTCCACGACGACCGTGACCCTGCGCCACGCGGGACCCGGCGGCACCCCGGCACTGCTCACGGACGTCCACCTCGTGGGGGCGCAGGGATCACCGGTGCTGCCCGTACGGTGGACCGACAACCAGGTCAGCCTCTGGCCGGGGGAGTCGGTCACGCTGACCGCCGTGTACCGGACCGCGGACCTGCGCGGCGCCGCGCCGCGGCTGCGGATCTCCGGCTGGAACACACCGACGGCCACGATCCCGGCGGCCTGACGGCGTTCACACCACCAGCGCCGCAGCCTCCTGCCGGGCTTGGCGCAACCAGGCCGGGCGCGCCTCGTCGGTGGAGCCGGTGACGTTAGGAAGACGGTCCGCCGCACGTCGACGACTCCGCGTACGGCAGGACCACCTCGCCCAGATCCTCTGGAGGGGGTCGCCGAACCGCTCTGCTCACGCTCGGCCGGGGTGTCGGAGGTGTTCAGCACGAGGGCCCGTCCCGTGGATGAGCGAGGTACACCCCGACACGCACGTTCCGTTCCCCCCGGCCCACTTGAGTCGTCGGACACTGTCCACGACCGCCGGCGACCGCCCCTCACATTCCGTCGGCGGCGACGAAGACCGGCGTGAGGCCGTCGCCGATCGATGCACGACCCGCCCTGGCCGGCGGCAGCGGGCAGATCCCCGTGCGTCGTAGGATCAACGCTCTCCCGGGGGGTGCGATGCGAACATCAGGGTGGTGTGGCGACGGGCAGAAGTACGCGCTGACCTCGGACGAGGACGACAGCGACTTCTGGGGCTTCGCTCACGAGGCGGAGGGGTTGTTCACTCCGCTGCCGGATAGGGAGGGCGCACGCCGAGTGCACCTTGCAGGTTGCCTCCCGCGGGGTCGTCTACCGAGGTGCGCCGATCATGTCGGCAGTCGTCGCGCCGTGGCAGGAAACGCCTGGTTCGAGCTCCTTGATCGTGACGGCGTCACGATGGGGTCCTACTTCGTCAACGAGGTCACCGTCCTCGACGTCAAGCCCTCCGCCCGCGGCGCCGGCCTCGTCGACCTCACGGTGACGCTCTGGTGCGAGAACGCCCTGCCCGGCGCGGAACGACTGTGGGAGCTGGTCCGCACCGGTCGCCTGAACCACACCGGAATGTGGCACGGACCTGCACCTGCGGACCGATACGCATGGCTGTCGGTGGCCCTGTTGTCCCAGGAGTACCAACGACAGGGGAAGCCCGATGCGCCTGCAGGTCAGGTGTTCACCTTGGACGGTCGGCACGTCGTGGACAGGGACGCCTTCTACTGTGCGATCGGTGAGGCCATCAACGGGCCCGGGGGATACTTCGGCTGGAACTTGGACGCTCTGGACGATTGCCTGCGAGGCGGCTGGGGCGCCACCACTCCGTTCACCTTGCACTGGCACTTCTCGGAGGAGGCTCGAACGCGGTTGGCAGAGCGGGTGCCCGCCGGCGATGGCGAGCCTGTGCTGTTCGACCTGCTCCTGGAGATCTTCGAGGCACGGGGTGTGAGCGTCATCCTTCGGTGACAGCTCGTATTTCGAGGCCTCGGTTCGGGGAATGTCCTTCGGACTCGTTCGGTCGGCGGCGGGCCGGGATGCCGAGGTGGACAGCTGGTCGTCGGTCCCGGCGTTGAGATTCCCGCAGTCGGTGGGGGCGGTGAGGGGAGGCCGATGCCTTCGATCTCGCCGATTCAGCCTTGGTCCGGGTACCCGGCCGCGCTCGTCGGGTGAGCAGGTCCTCTTCCACCTCGATCAGGCGGGGCAGCATCCTGGGGCAGAGGTGGCGCATCGGGCAGCGGACGCAGGCTTCTCTGAGCCGGCGATCGCCAGTCGGGCTCTGGGTGGACCGCCGGCATCCGGCGCCGGCGGGTGCCGAGGTCGTGAAGCTCTGGAGGCGGCACGGGCCGGAGGCGCCCACACCGTCTTCCTGAGCTCGTACGGGGGGCGACCGTCCTCCGTGAGCAGCTGCAGTCGTGCGGGGAAGACCACACCACCCACCCTCGCATGGACGCTCGCGTATGTGGGTGAGCGTTTCGGCTATGTCGCGTCTCGGTCCGCTCGATTTGACTGAGGTCATGACGAAGACGACGAAGAACGACGCACAGACCACCGAAGAGGCCCTCACCCTCGTCATCGGAGGGAACGGCAAGACCGGCCGCAAGGTCGCCGAGAAGCTCACCGTCCAGGGCCGGCCCGTTCGGGTCGGTTCCCGCAGCGGGCAGCCGGCCTTCGACTGGAACGAGCCCGGCACCTGGCTCCCGGCACTGGAGGGCGTCGACCGGGTGTACGTGACCTATTACCCCGACCTCGCCTTCCCGGGCGCAGTGGAGCAGGTGGGCGCCTTCGTCGAGGTGGCGGTCGGCGCGGGGGCGCGTCGTCTCGTGCTGCTGTCCGGACGGGGCGAAGAGGCCGCGCAGCGCAGCGAGGAGAAGCTGAAGGCCTCCGGGGCCGATTGGACAGTCGTACGGGCGAGTTGGTTCAACCAGAACTTCGACGAGGGCCTCTTCCTGGAGCCGGTGCTGGCCGGTGTGATCGCCCTGCCGACCTCGGACGCGGTCGAGGCGTTCGTCGACACCGAGGACATCGCCGACGTGGTGGTGGCCGCCCTGACCGACGACCGGCACATCGGCAGGACCTACGAGCTGTCGGGACCACGGCTCATGAGCTTCGCGGACGTGGCCGCCGAGCTGTCGAAGGTCACCGGCCGTGAAATCGCCTATGTGCCGGTCCCGGACGAGGCCTACCGTGCGCAGCTCCGGGAGCACGGCGCCCCGGAGGACGTCGCGGAGTTGTTCACGCTGATCCGGGACGGGCGCAACGCGCACCTGGTCCACGGAGTCGAAGAGGTCCTGGGCCGGGCGCCCAGGGACTTCGCGGACTTCGCCCGCGAGGCGGCGGCCACCGGTGCCTGGGACGCCCCGGCCAACTGACCGGCCCGACCGCACGTCACCCCGGGCCGGCACCGGCCCGGGGGCCGCGGGAGCGGAGAAGATGTACGCATGGACATGTTGACCGGTCTGCTGGAGGGCCCCCAGGCCCGGGGTGCCTTCCTCCTCAAGTCCGTCCTGAACCCGCCGTGGGCGATGCGGATCGAGGACCGAGCTCCGCTGTCGGTGGCGACGATGGTGCGCGGTTGCGCATGGATGCTGCCCGACGGGGGCGAGCCCGTGATGATCGCCCCGGGCGACGTGGCGGTGGTGCGCGGGCCGGATCCGTACACGGTGGCCGACGCCCCGGACACGCCGGTGACGGTGACGGTGGGGCCGGATCAGCGGTGCAGCACTCCGGAGGGGGAGGACGTCACTGAGTCCATGGCGCTGGGCGTGCGGACGTGGGGAACGGCCCACCAGCACGCGGGTTCGGCGGTGATGCTCAGCGGCACCTATCAGGCGCCGAGCGAGATCGGCCGCCGACTGCTGGGGGCACTGCCGACGATTCTGGTCAGACCGGCGAGAACGGCGGACGCGACCCTGATCGACCTGCTCGCCTCCGAGATCTCGAGCGAGGAGCCGGGCCAGGAGGTCGTACTTGACCGGCTGTTGGACCTGCTGCTGATCGGGGTTCTGCGGGCGTGGCCTTCAGCGGCGGATTCGAGCGCGCCGGCCTGGTTCCGCGCCCAGAGCGATCCGGTGGTCGGCCCGGCGCTGCGGCTGCTGCACGAGAGCCCGGCCCACGGGTGGACCGTGGAGGAGCTGGCCGTACGGGTAGGTGTGTCACGGGCGTCGTTGGCACGCCGGTTCAGGGAGGTGATGGGGGAGCCGCCGGTCGGGTATCTGACGGGCTGGCGTCTCGCGTTGGCGGCGGACATGCTGCGAGAGCCGGATGCCACGGTCGAAAGGGTGGCCCGCCGGGTCGGGTACGGCAGCGCCTTCGCCCTGTCCGCGGCCTTCAAACGGGTGCGGGGAATGAGCCCGCAGGCGTTCCGCACGGGCACGGCCGGGCCCGGCGCCGGGCTGGCGCCGGGCCCCGGGGGCACGGTGGTCCTCAGCCCGCCGGAGGCGCGGCGGCCGGGTCGAGAGTGAGCGCACCGACGCGTTCGTCACCGATGAGTTCGCCGGTGGGGATGAAACCGAGGCCGAGGTAGAAGGGTTCGGGGCTGCCCGAGCCGGCGTGCCAGCTGACGTGTGCCGTCCGGTGGGTGCCGCGCCGGCGGATCTCCTCGATGACGGCGTGAACGGCGAAACGGCCGTAGCCCTTGCCCTGGTGGCCCGCGTCGATGTTCAGGCGCCATATGCCGCTGCGCCGGTCGGTCGGATCGCCCGCCGGGTCCCAGAGGATGTCGTGGAAGGCCATCACGAAGCCGACGACGTCGTCGCCGTCGACGACGGCACGCGGCCAGGCGCTGGCAGGGTGGATGTACGCCTCGGCGAGGGACTTGACCACGGGGGAGACCAGGTGCGCCTGGTCGGGGCGTACTTGTACGGCGCACACCGCGTCGAAGTTGTCGGCGGTGACGGGTTCCAGTCGCAGGGTCCGCTGCGGCGGGACGATCATGGCGGGCATGACCTCACCCTAACGTCATGTCGAATCCCCCGTCCGGGGGAGACGGTCCCCCCTGTCGGGGGAGGCCGTGGACCTGGACGAGCTGAGACCTTGAAGGCAGTGGGCGAGTATCCGACTCGCCACTCACCATGGAGGTCTGACCATGCGTAAGTTCCCCACCCCGGTCGCACTCGGCACGGCGACGGGCGCCCTCGCGGCCGGAGCAGGCACCGCAAGCGCAGCATCGGCAGCCCCGCCGGGATCCGTGCCGGCATCCGTGCCGGGATTCGTGCTGGGGTCGGCACTGGCATTGGGGCCGGGATCGGTGCCGGGATCCGGGTGGGTGGAGCGCCTCACGCTGCGCAGCCGGAGCCTGCTCCACGCGCACGGGCCGGGCCCCAGCCCAGGCGAGCGGCTCACCGCCCGGGTCGGGCCCCGGACCGTCGCCGGTCGCACCCGTGGCCGAGCCGTCGTCCAGCACGTGTTCCTCGGGCAGGGCGCCGAGTGGGACGACCTCGACGCGGCCTGCATGACCGACGGCGCCGACGGCGCCGTCACCGGGCGGGTCGCCGCGGCCACCGCCACCCCGGCCGGCGGCCTGCCCCCGACCACCGGGCCTGCCGGCCGACACCCCGGACGGGGCTCACCTTCCACCCGGCCGACGAGCACGGCGAGCGCGGGGTCGGTCGGGCCGGCGCCGACCTGCTGGACCCGGACAAGCCCGCCCGGACCGCGCGATGCACTACGGTCCCGGCCGGCCTCTGGGCCATCGGGGGTCGGACCGTCGTCCACGCATGACGTCGGCAGCCCCTCCCGAGCGCTGCCTCCGCTGCTGCTGTCAAGCCACGAACTTCCGAGACATGACCTTTGGCCCTCCGGTGATGTCTGGTGGAACCCGGTGCCGCCACACGGCGACACGGGAGAGGTGAGAGGCGATGACTCCTCAGGACAAGGGGTGTGCGTCCCCCCTGCGGGCGGTAGGGCGCTGGGTGGCCGCGGACCGGATCCCGGTGGAATCCGACGGCCTGGCCCTCGCCCGGTCCGTCAACGACCACGTGCGGCGCACGGGGAAGCACTTCCTGCCGAGGCGCATGCTGCTCCGCCTGAGCGAAATCCGCCACAGGGATGCGGCAGGCCTCCCTTTTCTCCACGCCTTTCTCGACTGTCTGCTGGACAAACACGAAGGACGTTTCTGGAATCGCACCTATCTTTCACTTCCGGTCCTGGAGCTCCTCCTGGACGAGCGGAATTCCGCGGTGAGCGCGGACCGGATGTCCACCCTGCTCATGGCCGATGTCGTCCGGTTCGAGGCGGGGGCGGCGGGCGGTTCGCGGGAGGGGCCCGGCCGGGGCCGGCCGGATGCCGAGACGGTAAGCACGCGGCTGCGGCACGCCCTGAGGTTCGTCGCCCAGGATGTCGGCGGATCCGCGGCCGGCGGCCTGCCGTCACGCCTGGACGACACCTCCGGGGCGCGCCTCGAGGCACTCGCCGAGCGTCTGCCCCGGCCGCCTGCGACGGACGCCTGGGCGTGGTTCGACGTGACCGTCCAGCCGGTCTACGTATTGCACGACGAATACTTCTTCATCCGCATTCTCCAGGCCCATGAAATGCTCTTCACCGCGATGGTCGAACATGTGACATCGGCCGTTATGGCATTGCGTGAAGGGAATCCAGAGAAATGCGCCGAGCGAATAGAAGACGCGGTCGCGATGTTCGAACGAGCCGCTGGGCTGTTCCGTACGGTCGCCACCATGCGGGCGGAACACTTCTCCACGTTCCGCCACTACACCCAGGGCGCCAGCGCCATCCAGTCCGAACAGTACAAACGCTTCGAGAGCCTCTGCGGCGTGCCGCCCGCTCCGCGCCTGCACTCACCCGCCTTCACGAGTGTCCCCGCCGTACGGGCCGAGGCGCAGGACCCCGACCGCGACACCGTCGCCCGCGCCTACCTCGACCTCCGCCGCGAGGGAGGCCCCGGCGGGGCGGCGTGGAGCCGCCTCGACGCCGCCCTCGGCCGGCTGGAGAGGAGGCACCAGCGGTGGAAGTCGGCCCATCGCGGCCTCGCCGCCCGCATGCTCGGCGACGCCCACGGGTCGGGGCACACCGACGGCGTGCCCTACCTGACCGGGGCCCTGGACAACCGGCTGTTCTGGCAACTGCCCTTGACCCGATGAACGGTGCGGGCTCACGCAAGGGATGCGGAGGGCCGTCGAGGACCCGATCGTGCAGCGTTTGCGGGGCCTTCTCCTTCGCTTCGGGGAGGCGGTCCTCACCCACTCCCCGGCGGGAACCGACCGATCGGTGCGTGCCGGGGTGACGTCGTCGGGGCGTCGGGCGTTGGTATGGGCATGGATGACGTACTCGACTTGTTGGACGCACTGCTCGACGGGGTCACGGAGCCCAGGCTGAAGCTGATCGGCGAGGACGAGGCGCGTGCGCTGATCGTGCTGCTCGGCCTGCTCGAGGACGAGGGGCAGCCCGAGGAGATCCGCCGAGCCGCCGGCGACATGCGATACCGCATCAGCAGCCGCCTGGCCTGAGGTCACCGGCGTGTCTGCCGTGTCCCGGTGCCGCAGGGCGGTAGGGGTGGACGGACGGACCTCGCGGGGGCGGCGGGGCCGATCCGGGGAGACGGGCGAGAGCGGGAGCGTGGCTTGTGGCGATGGTCGGACTGTTCTGGGTGACCGCGGACGCCGTGTACCTGGGGTCGCCGCCGACCGCCGTCGGCGGCTGCGTCCGGCTGACCTCCGACGGGCTGGAGGCCGTCGACCCCGATGGCTCCCGGGTGTGGACGTGGGCGGAACTGCGTTCCGCCGTGGTGGAGGACGTGCCCACCGCAGGTACGCCCGGACGCGTCTCGAGGCTTCTCGGCTCGATGGTATCGGCCGCGGCCGGGGCGTTCCTGGGGGAGGGCCCGCCCGAGATGAGGCTGCGGCTGGAGACGGAGGCCGGGTCGCAGGAGGTGACCGTGTACGCGGCGGCGGCCGGCGGATACCAGGCCCATGAGGCCGCACTCTCCCAGGATCTCCTCGCCCGCTTCGTCGCCGGGACAGCGGACCCGTGCGCCCCCGGGGCGTGGGGCCGCGAGCACGCCTCGGACGGCACACCCAAGCCCGCCGTCCGGGAAGCCCTGCTGGAGGCGTGGGCGCGGCCGCGGACCTGACCACGACATCCGCCGTGGCCGGCGAGGACGCGCGTCGGGCAGACTGCCAAGGTGATCGTTCTGCAGCCGGTCCTGGAGATCCAGGCGACGCGTGAAGGCTTCGACCTCTGGCCGCTGGCCGAGGCGGAGCCGTACTCGTTCCTGCCGCTCAGCGGTGCGCTGTCCCCGGCGGAGGTCGGTACGGCGGTCATGTCGATCGCCGTGTGCAACGACTGCGAGCCCGCCGCCGGCCGCCCGCCGCGCCCCGCTGACCCGCCAGGGGCCTTCCTGCACGGCCTGTTCACCATGGACGACCTGTTCGCGTCCGGCGGGCTCCGGATCACCGACACGGTTCGCGGCGTGACGCTGGTGCCGGGCTGCTGCAACGGGATCGAGGAACGGTCCGGCTGGGCCGAGGTCCTCGACGGCTCCGGCTGGGCCTCCTTCGGCCACAACCCGTCACCGTGCGCCGAACGCCTCGGCGAAGGCGTCCGGTTGACCGTGGACGCCGAGAACGACGACAGCCCGGTGATCGAGCTGCGGGTGTCCGAACTGCGCGGCCTGCTCTCCCGCGCGGAACGCGACCTGGCGGCCTTCATGCACCTGGTCGGGCCGTGGGCGGCCCGTTACGTACCCGGTCACGCCGAGGCCACCACCGCGGCCGTGGCACAGGCGCTGGCCGTACCGGCGTCCGGACCATGAGAGCGAGTATCCGAACTCCGACCACGGCGACCGCGGATCCGCTGCCGACCCTGCTTGCGGAGGCGGCGCACGCGGAGGCGGCGCACGCGGAGGCATGTTTGCGGCGGCGGGCCCTTCTCCGGTCAGCGGACGCTCGGCCTCAACGCCCGTACGGTTTCCCCTGCCCGTCGGCCTGGGGGCCGCAGTGGCCGCGGAGTGAGTCGGCCCGGGTGGCCGTACGCCGACGAGTACGGCCAGCGCGGTGAGCCGGGGCGTTGATCGTGCCACGTCGCCCGCCAGGGGCGTGCAGGACCGACCGCCCCTCGACGTCGAGTCACCGCACCGCGGCCACGGGCGTGCCGACACGCCCGGGCCGGACAGACGTCATTGCGCTCGGATGCCCGCCGTGAATGACTTGATCGACACACCGGACCCCGACGGGGAGGCGAGCGCCATGGGTCTCAAGAGGGCGGCATACGAGCAGGAGCTGCTGCGGCTGCAGACTGAGCTGGTCAAGCTCCAGGAATGGGTGCGCACGGAGGGCGCCCGTCTCGTCGTGGTCTTCGAGGGACGCGACGCGGCGGGCAAAGGAGGAACGATCAAGCGGGTCGCCGAGCACCTCAACCCGCGCGTGGCCCGCATCGCGGCCCTCCCGAAGCCGACGGAGCGCGAACGCGGCCAGTGGTACTTCCAGCGCTATGTGGAGCACCTGCCGGCTGCCGGCGAGATCGTGCTCTTCGACCGCAGCTGGTACAACCGCGCCGGCGTGGAGCACGTGATGGGCTTCTGCACCCCCGCGGAGCACCAGCGCTTCCTGCGCCAGTGCCCGGTGTTCGAGCGCATGCTGGTGGAGGACGGGATCCTGCTCCGCAAGTACTGGTTCTCCGTCAGCGACGACGTCCAGGAAGAACGCTTCCGCCGCCGCACGCAGGACCCGCTGCGGCGCTGGAAGCTCTCCCCGATGGACCTGGAGTCCCTCACCCGCTGGGAGGCGTACTCCCGGGCCAAGGACGAGATGCTCGTCCACACGGACACGGAGGACTGCCCCTGGTTCGTGGTCGAGAGCGACGACAAGCGCAGTGCGAGACTCAACATGATCGCCCACCTGCTGTCCTCGGTCCCGTACGAGGACGTGGCCCTGCCGTCGCTCACCCTCCCGCCGCGGCCCCGCCCGACCGGCTACGTGCGCCCGCCCAAGGAACTCCAGAACGCCGTTCCCGACCACGCGGCCACCCTCGCCGGCTAGTGCGGGCGTCCCACCACCACTGGTGGCCCGGGATACGCAGCGGGCGGGCGGCCCGCCGGCACGGGCGGTCGGCGAAGCACCGCATCACGTGGTCGTCACCGGCCGACGGCCGCGGCCACCGCATCGAATCAGGCCCCATCGCGGCGCAGGAGGGTGACGACGTCCGGCGGCGGTCCGCGCGTGCTCTCCTTGCGGTACGACAGCGGGGCGTTGGCCCAGCCGAGGAGGAACGCGACCGTCCCCTCCAGGACCGCCAGCCGGGGGTCGTGCCGTTCGGCCGGGGCGAGGGCGGTGCCATGGGGATGTTCGAGGAACGGCAGGAAGGTGCCCGCATCCCGGCCCCACCGGCCCGCATGCCCCCGCCCACCCCCCTGCACTGCCACCCCGAGTCGGCTTCGACGTACGGCAGATGTACCCTTCCCGGTCGGCCCTTTCGACCATGACACCCGTCGGCGGTTTCCCCAAGACCTCGACGGCGCCGCTCCGGCAGAGTGCCTGCCCCTGATCCGCGGTGCGCTCCTGCGGTGCGCCGACGCTGCCGACCACTCGGCGCGCCGGACACCGATCGCGCCGTGTCCGCGGCGGCCCTGGTCGCCGGCCGGCATCCGGTCGACGCGCCGGCTGTTCGGTGTACGGCCCTTCCGGAGCGGTACCGGGGCTTCCGGCATGGGAACCCCGGCTGCTCGCCGCCGAGGCGCTCGACCGGGTGGTCACCCATGCTTCCGAGCCGGTCGAGCTGAGGGGGACGCCCCGAGCGGACCGCGGTGGCGGCAGGGCGCCGCCCGACTCCGTGGCGCCCTCGACCCGGCGGTCCCGCCGCAGAGGATGTCCTCTTCGCCGTCCGAAACCGTGGCTTGACGCGGGAGCGGTGGGGCGACAGCCTTGCCCGGGTTACCCGTAGGTAGGGGCGAAGGGGCGGGCATGGACAGGGACGACGCGGATCTGATGTTCCAGGGAGTCGAGCGGCAGGCCGAGCTGGTGCGCACCGGAAAGGTCACCTCTCGGGCCCTCGTCGAAGCCGCGCTGCGACGCATCGACCGGTTCGACCCCGCCCTCGGAGCCTTCCGCGTCGTCCTCGCCGAGCAGGCCCTCGCCGAGGCCGACGCCCGGGACGCGGACGCGGAGCAGGCGCGGGGCCCGCTCCACGGCGTGCCCATCGCCGTCAAGGACGAGCTCGACGTCGCCGGGCAGGTCACCACCTTCGGCGGCGCCGCCAACCACACCCCCGCCGCCGCCGATTCGGAGGCCGTACGCCGCCTGCGCGCCGCGGGAGCCGTCGTCATCGGCAAGACGGCGATGCCCGAATTCGGCCAGTGGCCCTTCACCGAGTCCGACACCCACGGAACCACCCACAACCCCTGGGACACCACCCGGACGCCCGGCGGCTCCAGCGGCGGCAGCGCCGCGGCCGTCGCGGCCGGACTCGTCGGGGCGGCGCTCGGCGGCGACGGCGGCGGATCCATCCGCATTCCGGCCGCGTGCTGCGGGCTGTTCGGCCTCAAACCGCAGCGCGGCCGGGTCTCCACCGCCCCGAACGCCCACCTGTGGTACGCCCTCGGCACTGTGGGACCGCTGACCCGCACCGTCCGAGACGCGGCCCTCCTCTACGACGTCCTCGCCGGCACCACGCCCGCCGACCGCTGGAGCGCCCGCCCCGTCGGCACCGGCTGGCTGCGGGCCCTGGAGACCCCGCCCGGCCGACTGCGCATCGGCTACTCCGCCAAGTCCGCCGTGGCCGGGGTGCGCCCGCATCCCGAGCACGTCGGAGCACTCCTGCAGACCGTACGGGCGCTGCGCGAACTGGGTCACGACGTACGGGAGGTCAACCCCCGCTATCCGGACGCGACGGTCCCGTTCGCGGCGCAGTTCTGCGGTGGGGTGCGTGCGGAAGCCGCCGCCGTCGAACGGCCCGAACTGCTCGAGCCGCGTACCCGGAGCACACTCGCGCTCGCCCGTCTGATCCCCGAATCCGCCGTGGAACGTGGGATCCGGGCGGGGGAGCGGCTGGCGCAGCGCGCCGAGCGGATGTTCTCCTCCATGGACCTGCTGCTGACCCCGGTCCTCGCCGCCCGGCCGCGTCCGGTGGGCGCGCTGGACGGCGCCGGGCTGCTGACCGCGCTGGCGCGTTCGCGCCCGATGGTCGCCTACACCGCGCTGTGGAACGTCACCGGACACCCGGCGGCCTCCGTACCCGCGGGCCACGGCGCGGACGGCCTGCCGCTCGCCGTGCAACTGGTGGGCCGCCGCGACGACGAGGTGTCCGTGCTGCGGGTGGCGGCGCAGCTCGAGGAGGCCCGGCCGTGGGCCGGGCGCCGCCCGACTCCTGAGGCCGGGCTCAGCCAGGGCGTGGACGGCGAGCAGACACGCTCCACTCCGCGCCGGTGATCGGCGGGCTTCCACTCGGGCCGGTTCATGGAGCCGGCCTGGGGGCACGCGGACGCCTCCGCATGAGCGTGGACACCCATGCGGAGGCTTGCGTACGGACTCGTCCGGTCGGCTACTTCACCGAGCCGGCCATCACGCCCTGGACGAAGTGCCGCTGGAAGGCGAAGAAGACGACCAGCGGGACCACCAGCGACAGGAACGCCCCCGGCGCGAGGACGCCGATGTTGCTGCCGAACTGCCGCATCTGGGACTGCAGCGCGACCGTGAGCGGCTGCGACCCGGTGTCCGCGAAGAGCAGTGCCACGAGCATGTCGTTCCAGACCCAGAGGAACTGGAAGATGGCCAGGCTCGCGATGGCAGGGCGGCCGAGCGGCAGCACGAGCCGGGAGAAGATCCGCCACTCGCTGCCGCCGTCCATCCGGGCGGCCTCCAGCATCTCGCGCGGGATCTCGGCGAAGTAGTTGCGCAGGAGGAAGATCGCGAACGGCAGTCCGTAGGCGACGTGGAACAGGACGACGCCCGCGATCGTCCCGAACAGGCCCACCGCGCCGAAGAGTTTCGCCACGGGCAGCAGCCCGATCTGCACCGGGACCACGAGGAGTCCGACGACCACGAGGAAGACGCCGTCCCGGCCGGGGAATTCCAGCCAGGCGAAGGCGTATCCGGCGAGTGCCGCGATGACGACGACCAGGACGGTGGTCGGCACCGAGATCAGGACGGTGTTCCAGAAGGCCGCCCCGATGCCGGAATCCCCCAGCAGGGCGGTGTAGTTGTCGAGGGACAGCTGGGAGGGATCGGCGAGCGCGGTCCACCAGCCGTCCGTGGCGTTGTCCTGTTCGGAGCGCAGCGAGGACAGGAGCAGGCCCGCCAGCGGTGTGATCCAGACGAGGGCGACCAGGATCAGGACGCCCTGGACGGCGGAGCTGCCCAGGAGGCGTGAGACCCGGCCTCCGCGGCGCCGTCCGGGTGCGGAGGCGGGCGCGGAGGCCGAAGCGGACGGGGGCGGGGGTGAGGACGTGGCGACGGGCCGGACCGTCGGCGTCCGCCGGGACGGGCCGTGCCGTTCGGCGGTGCTGTGGCCGCTCATGCTCCACTCCTTCGGAAGCGCCGGACGTTGAAGATCATCGCCGGGACGACGAGCAGCAGGAGCACCATGCTGAGCGCGCTGCCGAGGCCCTGGTCGTTGCCGCCCCCGAAGGAGACCATCCACATGCGGGTGGCCAGCACGTTCGCCTCTTCCTGGACGGGTCCGGGCGCGATGATCCACACGAGGTCGAAGACCTTCATCACGTTGATCACGAGGGTCACGAAGACCACGGTGAGCACCGGCGCGAGCAGCGGAACGGTGATCTTGCGGAAGATCTGGCCCTCGGTGGCGCCGTCCATGCGTGCGGCCTCCAGTGCGTCGCGCGGGATGGCGGCGAGGCCGGCGCCGATCAGGACCATCGAGAAGCCGGTCCAGACCCACAGGTAGGCACCGATGATGGCGGGCGTCACCAGCGCCGGACCGAGCCAGTTCACGCCCTGGTACGGGGCTTCGAAGTTGGCCGCGGGCAGGCGGACGGTGTAGTCGCCGTCGGCCAGCCCGGCGAACCGGAAGGAGCCGTCCTCGGCAGTGGTCGCGGTCGCGGCCACCCGGCCGTCCCGTACGGCCTCGACCGTCATGCCGGGCAGACCCCTCTCGCCCGGGTCGACCCTGCCCGGTGTCCCCGCCCCGCCGGGGGCGAAGTCGAGGTAGACGACACCCCCGATCGTGTCCGCGCCGGGTGCGGCGCCCGCCGGGGAGGCAGGATCGGACGCGGTCCGCGCGCCGGCCGGCATCGCTTCGGGTGCGACCCCGATGAATCCGAGGCCGATCGAGCCCCCGGGCCGTACGGTCGCCGCGGAGCTGTACGGGCCGCCTGCCCCGCCCGTCAGGCCTTGGCCCTCCCGGGGCCGGGCCGTGGGATAGGCGGCGGCGTCGTCGAAGCCGTCGTGGACGGCGACGGCGGCGGCGTTGAGCACGCCCCGGTCCGGGTCCTGTTCGTAGGCGAGCCGGAAGATGATGCCCGCGGCGAGGAACGACACGGCCATCGGCAGGAAGAGCACCAGCTTGAACGCGGTCGCCCAGCGCACCTTCTCGGTGAGCACGGCGAGCAGCAGCCCGAGTCCGGTGAGCAGGGTGGGGGCGACCACGACCCAGACGGCGCTGTTGCGGATGGCCTTGAGGGTGGCCGGGTCCTGCACGATCGCCGCGTAGTTGGCGGCCCCGACGAACCGGTCGCCGTCGGCGTCGAAGAGGCTGCGCCCGAAGGAGAAGAGGACGGGGTAGACGACGAGCGCGCCGAGCAGCAGCAGGGCCGGCAGGACGAAGACGACCGCGAGGCGGCGCTTCCTGCGCCGGGCCTGGCGCCGTCCGTCGACCGCGGGGCGACCGGTCGAGGGCCCGCCGGTGGCGGGGTGGTCGGCGGCGGGGCGGTCGGTCATGGTGTCAGCCATGGCTGTGGCCTCAGTTCCCGTAGGCCTTGGCGGCCTCGGCCTCGAGCTTCGCGGCCGTGCCCTGGGGGTCCGAGGGGTCGCGCAGGAAGTCCTGGAGGAGCTTCCACTCACCCGCGCCCTTCGTACCGCCGAACGCGGCCGGGGCCTGGTCCGACATGTCGAAGCGGATCGAGTTGCCCGCCGCGATGAGCGAGTTGGCGGTGCTGCGCGTGGTGTCGTCGCTGTACTTGGCGAAGTCGACCTCGTTGTTCGGGGACAGGAAGCCGCCCGCGCCGGCCCAGACCTCGGCGGCCTCGGAGCTCGCCAGGAACTCGACCAGCTTCATGCCCGCCTCGCCGTTCCTGCCGTCCTTCAGGACGACCGCCGCGTCACCGCCGCTGACCACCGGCGCGCGGCCGCCGTCGACCGAGGGGAAGGGGAAGAACTTCGCGTCCTGCCCGAGCTTCTTGCCGAACTGCCCCTTGGCGACACCGCCGACGAAGTCGCCCTCGTAGACCATGCCCGCCTTGGGCTCCGGGCCGAAGACCTGCGCGACCGACGAGGGGAAGTCGGTCCCCAGCGCCGCCTGGGCGCCGCCGGCGACGAGCTGCTTGTCCTTGAACAGCTCCCCGAGGGTGGTCAGGGCCCGCACGACGCTCTCGTCGGTCCACTTCAGCTTGTGCTGGGCGAGCTGGTCGTACTTCTCCGGTCCGGCCTGGGAGAGATAGATGTTCTCGAACCAGTCGGTGAGGGTCCAGCCGTCCTCGCCGGCTATGGCGAAGGCCGGGCGGCCGGAGTCCGCGAGGGTGCGGCCGGCCTTCAGCATGTCGCTGTAGCTCTTGGGCTCGGTGACGCCGGCCTGGGCGAAGGCCTCGGGCGCGTACCAGACGGTCGACTTGTGGGCGGCCTTGAAGTAGAGCCCGTAATACGTGCCGTCGACCGTGCCGTAGTTCTTCCACACCGGCGCGAGGGTGGACCCGGCCGTCCGGGAGGTCTGCTCGGACAGCGGCCGGAGCCAGCCCTCCTTCGCGAACTGCTGGAGCACGCCCACCTGGGGGACCATGACCACGTCGGGCGCGTTGCCGCCTTCGATCTTGCTACCGACGAAGGTGGACACGTTGTCGCCGGAGGGCACGAAGACCGTCTTGGCGCCGGTCTTCTGGGTGAAGGCGTCGAGGACCTTCTTGAAGCTTTCCTGTTCAGCGCCGGTCCAGACGCCCGCCACGGTGACGGTCTGGCCGCTGAGCCCGCCGCCGCTCGCGGGTCCGGTGGCGCCGCCGCAGGCGGTGGCGCCGAGGGCGAGGGCGAGGGCCGCGGTGGTGGCGGCGGCACTGCGTCGGGTGGTCTTGCCGGGTCGTCGCATGACGGGTCCTTTCGGGAAGGTCCTGGGCTGGGGAGGGGCTGCTGGGGGACTGCGGGGTGACAGCGCCGAGGGGGCGTGGCTGCCGGGTAGGGCTGGGGGGCTTGCAGCGGGCGCTTACGGCTGCGCGGCCGCCGGGCCGGGAGCCGGGAGTTCGCCCGCCCACCAGGCCGCGGTCGCGGCGGGGAGCACCCCGTCGGGACAGGGCCCGCTGGCGAGCAGCGGCGTACCGGCGACCGGTGCGGGCACCGGCTCCGTGCCGAAGTTGACCGCGCAGATCAGGCCCTCGCCGCGGGCCATGGCCAGCACCTGCGCGGGCGCATCGAGCCAGCGCAGGGGTCCCTCGCCGAGCTGCGGCAGGGTGCGCCGCAGCTGGAGGCCGTCGCGGTACAGGTGCCAGAAGGAGCGGGTGTCGGCCAGGGCGCGGTCGGTGGCGTGTTCGGCGAACCACTCGGGCTGCGGCAGCCACGGCTTGACACCGGCGGCCTCCTGGCTGAAGCCGAAGGGAGAGGCGTGCCCGGACCAGGGCAGGGGTACGCGGCAGCCGTCCCGTACGTGCTTGCGGCTGCCCGTACGGCGGAAGATCGGGTCGGTGAGGACCTCGTCGGGCAGGTCGAGGACCTCCGGGAGGCCCAGTTCCTCGCCCTGGTACACGTAGGCGGCGCCGGGCAGGGCGAGCATCAGGAGGGCGGCGGCGCGGGCGCGGGCCGCTCCCAGTCCGCTGCCCTCGACCCCGGGCTCGCCCGCGTAGCGGGTGACCGTGCGGACCTGGTCGTGGTTGTTGAGGACCCAGGTCACGGTGGAGCCGGTGCCGGCGATGTCGCGTATCGCCTCGGTGATCGTCGTACGGAAGGCGTCGGCGTCCCAGGGCGCGCTGAGCAGGTCGAAGAAGAACGCCTGGTGCAGTTCGTCGGGGCGGACGTACTCGGCGTGCTCGCGTGCGGTGGGTACGGAGACCTCGCCGACCAGCAGCCGCTCGTGACCGTCCCGGGCGGTGTACTCCTCGCAGACCGAGCGCCAGCGTCGCCACACGCCGTGCACCTCGGGCTGGTTCCAGGCCAGCTGGTTGACGGCGTCGCGGGCCCGCTCGTCCGCCCCGGGGTCGTCGGAGTCAGGCAGCTCGGGGTGCTTGAAGAGTCCGGCGGCGACGTCGATACGGAATCCGTCGACGCCCCGGTCCAGCCAGAAGCGGAGCACGCGCTCGAAGTCGTCGCCCACGACCGGGTCGCGCCAGTTCAGGTCCGGCTGCTCGGGCGTGAACAGGTGCAGGTACCACTCCCCGGGAGTGCCGTCGGCCGCGGTGGTCCGGCTCCAGGCCGGGCCGCCGAACATGGCACGCCAGTTGTTGGGCGGCTCCTCGCCCTCCGGGCCGCGGCCCGGAGCGAAGTGGAAGCGGGAGCGGGCCGCGCTGCCCGGCGCCGCGTCGAGCGCTTCGCGGAACCACGGGTGCTCGCTGGAGCAGTGGTTGGGGACGATGTCCAGCAGCAGCCTGAGCCCGAGCCGGTGGGCGTCGGCCACCAGCCGGTCGAACTCGGCGAGGTCGCCGTAGACCGGGTCGACGCCGCAGTAGTCGGCCACGTCGTAGCCGTGGTCGTGCTGCGGCGACGGGTAGAAGGGGCTGAGCCAGATGCCGTCGACACCGAGCTTCCTGAGGTAGGGAAGCCCGGCGCGTACGCCGGCGAGGTCGCCCACGCCGTCCCCGGTGCTGTCGAGGAAGCTGCGGACGTAGACCTGGTAGATCACCGCGTCGCGCCACCACGGGGCGGAAGGGGCGGCGCTGCGGGAGGGGTGACCGGTACCGGCCGGAAGGGTGCTGAGCATCTCGCGTCGACCTGTCTCTGAATGCGAGAGCGCCCTGGATCAGGTGCGCTGTTATGCATGCATGTTAAGTAGCGGCGACTGGAAGGTGTCAACGATGTGTCCAGAAACAGGCAAAAGCTGGGGTGGTTTGTCCGTGAATGAACTGATGCACGCAAGAGGGCTCCTACTTAACATGTAAGTAGGAGCCCTCGGGGAGGTGCGGAAGTGCAGTCAGCCCGTACGGGAAAGGGCGCCGAGCTCGCGCGCCAGCCGCGCCACCGCCTCGTCGGGTGTGTGGCGCAACGCCATGACGTCCTGCCCCACGGCCTGAACGGCGAGGCTCACCTGGTCGTAGCGCGGGCTCTTGGGGCGCGGCACCGCCGACAGCACGCTCTCGCGCAGGGTCGGCAGGTACGGATAGGCGCGCACCAGCTCGGGATCCTGGTACAGCGCGGCGCGCACCGGCGGCAGCGAGCCCTCGGTGAGGACCCGCCGCTGCACCCGTTCACTGGTGAGGTAGGAGATCAGGTCGGCCGCAGATGCAGGATGCCGCGCGTGGCTGCTGACGGCGAGGTTGGAGCCGCCCAGCACGCTGCTGCCGGGCCCGTCGGCGCCCGGCAGCGGCACGGCACCGAACCGGCCCGCCACCTTCGACCCCGCCGCGCTCGCGTCCGCATACACGTAGGGCCAGTTCCGCAGGAAGAGCAGCCGGCCGTCCTGGAACGCCTTCCGGGACTCCTCCTCCTTGTAGCCGAGCGCCTCGCGGGAGATCCAGCCCTCCCGCACCCCGTCCGCGAGGAAACGCAGCCCGGCCCGCGCCCCGTCGGAGTCCACGGTGACACGGGCGCCGTCGTCGCGCAGGATCGAACCGCCCGCCGAGTGCACGGCCTCGGTGACGTTGACGGTGAGCCCCTCGTAGGGGAGGAACTGCCCGGCGTAGCCGTCCAGCCCGTGCTGCGGGGCGATGGTGCGCGCCTGACGGGCCAGTTCGGACCAGGTCCGCGGCGGCTGCTCGCCCGCCAGGTCCAGGATGTCCTTGCGGTAGTACAGCAGGCCCGCGTTCGTGACGTACGGCACCGCGTACAACCGTCCGTCGAAGGTCGCGGTGTCCACGACCGGCCGCAGGAAGGCGTCCAGCGGGAACCGGCCCCGGTCGAGTGGCGAGATCCATCCGGCCGCCGCGAACTCGGACGTCCAGGCGACGTCGATGTTCAAGACGTCGAACCGGTCGCGGCCCGATCGCAGTTCGCTGATCATCTGGGCCCGGGTCTCGTCGGCCGAGTCGGGCAGCTCGACGAGGGTCACCCGCTCGTCGGGACGGCTCGCGTTCCAGTCGTCGAGGAGGGGCCCGAGGTAGTCGGTCAGGTCGCCCGCGGTGACGAGCGTCAGGGGGCCGCGGGCGTCCGAAGCCGCGCCCGCGTCGGGACGCACGCCGAGACCTGCGTACCCCGCCAGCACGACCGCCACCACCAGGAGAGCTCTACCCGCGGCACGCATCCACCGCATAGATTCCTCCCAGAACACGATCCGGCTGCACTGCCGACCATCGTGGCCTATATATACCCGTTAGGCATGAGCGATACTAGACGTCCAGGCAGACAGGACGGACGTCGGCGGCATCCGGCCGGGCGCCAGTGAACGGTTGACTACGCAGGGGGAAGGAGGGGGCAAGTGCGGCTGGCGCTCCTTGCGCTCCTCACCCGTAGCCCTGCGCACGGTTACGAGCTCAAGCAGGACCTTGAGAAGCTCCTGGGCGCCGCGTACCCTCAGCCGAACGTCGGCCAGATCTACGTCACCCTCGGCCGGCTCGAGAAGAGCGGCCTGATCGAGGGCGAGGACGTCGAACAGTCGGGCCGCCCCAACAAACGCACGTACAAGCTGACGGACGCCGGGCGCGAAGCCGTACTGGCGTGGTTCGAGGAAACCGCCGAGGAACCCCGGGTACGGGACGAGTTCTTCATGAAACTGGCGCTCGCACCGCAATCGGGTCTGGCCGACCCGATCGCCCTGATCAACAAACAGCGGCGCCAGTACCTCAACACCATGCGGGACCTGTCGAAGCTGGCCGCCGCCGAGGACCGCGACAACAAGATCTCCCAACTGCTGATCGAGGGCGCCATGCTGCACCTGCAGGCGGACCTCGACTGGCTGGAACGCTGTCAGGAGGAGCTGGAATGAGCGACGACACCACCGCCGCTCCAGCCGTGCTGCCCGCCGTCCGACCGGCCGTGCCCATCGTCCGCGCCGAGGGGCTGACCAAGACGCATCACGGCGAAGGCGCGCCGGTGCCCGCCGTCCGGGGTGTGGACCTGTCCGTCCAGCCCGGCGAGTTCGTCGCCGTCACCGGCCCGTCCGGAGCCGGCAAGTCCACGCTGCTGCACCTGATCGGCGGCCTCCAGCGGCCCGACGGCGGCAAGCTGTGGCTCGACGGGGAGCGGGTCGACGCATACCGCGAGGCCCGCTGGGCCGTGCTGCGGCGCCGCAGCATCGGCGTCGTCTTCCAGTTCTTCAACCTCGTCTCCAACCTCACCGTCGCCGACAACGTCGAACTGCCCGCCCTCCTCGCCGGCGTCTCCCCGAAGGCGGCCCGCGACTCCCGCGCCGAACTGCTCGCCGAACTCGGACTCGAAGGCCGCGAGCGGTCCATGCCCGGAGAACTGTCCGGCGGCGAACAGCAGAGGGTCGCGCTCGCCCGCGCCCTGGTCAACCACCCCCGGCTGCTGCTCGCCGACGAACCGGCCGGCAGCCTCGACAGCAAGGGCACCCGCGAGGTGCTGCGGCTGCTCACCCGGTTCCACCAGCGCGGCCAGACGATCATGATGGTCACGCACGACGCCCGGATGGCCAGCGCCGCCGACCGCGTCATCAGCTTCTTCGACGGCCGAATAGCCGACGACGCACAGCTCGGCGGCGGGCGTCCCGGGCCCGCCGGCGGCGTCTCCGGCGTGCTCGAACTGAAGGAGTGACCGTGCGGGCCACCCTGCGCTGGGCGCAGGCAGACTTCCGAGCACACCGCGGCGAAGCCCTTTTCGTGGTCCTGGCCAGCGCCGGGGTCATCGCCTCGCTCCTGCTGGCCGGTGCACTGTTCGGCTACGCGGCGAACCCCTGGCAGCGGGTCTTCAACCAGTCCCACGGCGCCCACATCTGGCTGCACACCCGCGCCGGTGCGGACACGGACGCCCTGTCCCGGGTGGACGGGGTGGCAGCACTGTCGGGTCCCCACCGCACGGCGGCGACCACGGTCGAGTCCCGCGGCGCCCGAGCCGCGGTGACGCTCCGCGCGGCCCCGGTGGAGCCCCCGCAGACCGGACGGCCGCTCGTCGGCGCGGGCAGCTGGCTCGAGGCGCCGGACGAAGGCCACGCCCCGGGCACGGACTCGGGCACGGAATCGGGTACTGGTTCGGGCTCGGGCACGGGCTCGAGCAGTGCTTCGGGCTCGGGTGAGGGCGTCGGCTCCGTCGTACTGGAGACGTCGGTCGCGCGGGCCCTCTGGGCGGAGCCCGGCGACACCGTACGCGTCACCGGCCCGGACGGCACCCCGCACCTGCTGCGGGTGAGCGGGACCGCCGACGTCGCCGAACCCCGCTACCAGCCGGGCGGCGCCGCGGGCATCGGCTGGGTACTCCCCGCCACGCTCGAGGAGATCGCCCGCGCGGACACCGGGCAGAGCGTGGGGCTGCGCCTGGAGGACCCGGACGACACGGACTTCATCGTCCAGCGCGCGGTCACCGTACTGGGCGCCGACCGGGTTGCCGAGGTCACCAAGTGGCAGCAGGCCCGCGCCGACGCGGGCGGCGACGACCGCCTCCTCGGCGCGATGTTCGCCGTCTTCGGCCTCGGCGCCCTGCTCGCGGCCGCCCTGGCCGCGTCCGGGGCGATCGGCGCCCGCGTCCGCGGCCAGCTCCGGGACATCGCCGTCCTCAAGGCGATCGGCTTCACCCCGGGCCAGGTCGCGCGCGGCTTCCTGGTCCAGCATCTGGCCTTCGCGCTCCTCGGTGTGGCCCTCGGTACCACGGCGATCGCCCTGCTCGGCGCCCGGATACCCGGGCGGATCGGGGAGGCAGCCGCCGTGTGGCAGGACCTGCCCGGCCACACCGCCCTGATGATCGGCATCCCCGTCGGCGCGGTGCTGCTGATCGCGGCCTCCACCGGACTCTCGGCCTGGCGGGCCGGACGCGTCCCCCCGGTGCCGGTGGCCCGGGCCGCGCTGCCGTCCGCCGCGCCGATGACCGCGCTCGGGAAGCGGGCACTCGGCGTACGGGTACCGCCCGCCCTCGTCCTCGGATGGCGCGCGGCGTTCCCCCGCCGCGGCCGGACCCTGGTACCGGTGGCCCGACTCGCGCTGCCCCTGGTGCTCATCACGGTCGCCCTCGTCGCCTGGTCGACCCTGGACCAGTTCCGCAGCCGCCCCGCGCGGATGGGGCTGGCCGCGGCACTGACCGTACGGGCCGAGCAGCCCGCCGGGCCGTCGGACGCGGAGCTGGAGAAGACCCTCGCGGCCGCCCCGGACATCGAGGCCGTCCACCCGGGCGCGGAGATGGCGGCGCTCGTCCCCGGCCAGACCGGCACCATCACGCTGCGCGGACTCGGCACGGCCCGGCAGCCCTACCCCTCCGCGGTGGTGGAAGGGCGCGCGGTCGCCGGACCCGACGAGGCGGTGGCAGGCCAGGGGCTGCTGGACCTCCTCGGCGTACGGGTCGGCGACTGGGTACGGATGACGGTCGGCGGACGGCCGCAGATCCTGCACCTCGTCGGCCGCACCATCGAGCCCGAATCCGGCGGCCGGGTGATCACCACGACCCTCGACGCGCTGCGCGAGCGCGACCCGCAGCTGCGTCCCGCCTACCACGCCCTGGAACTGCGCGACGGAGCCGACCCCCGGGCCGTGAGCGGCGCACTCGCCGCGGCCGCCGGCGGAACCCTCGAGATACGCGAGACACCCAACCCCGCCGACCGGCTGGAACCGGCACGCGGCGTGATCGGCGCCCTGATCGCCGTACTGACCCTCATCGGACTGATCGAACTGCTGACCCTGATCGGCACGGGCGTACGCGACCGGGGCCGCGATCTGCTCGCACTGAAGGCGATCGGGCTCACGCCCCGGCAGATCGGCGCGATGATCGTCACGGCCGCAGGCCTGACCGCGCTCGTGGCCGCGGTGGCGGGCACGGCCCTGGGCGTCCTGTTCGGCACCTGGCTGGTGGACACCCAGGGCGCATCGAGTGGCATCGGCGCCGGGATCGCGCAACTGCCTCCGGTCCCGGTGCTGTTGACGGTGATCGCCGCAGCGGTGCTGGGCGCGGTGGCGGCGGCGGCACTGCCGGCGACCCGGACGGCCCGGCGCCGCCTGGCGGACTCGCTCAGCGAAACCCTCTGACGGGCGAGCTTCGGGGCACGGCGCCCGTGTGTCCGGTGCCTAGAGCCGTCCTCCAGTCGTCCAAAGGCGTGACATCGCATCGGCCAGGGCCGGGTACCGGGCGGCCTCGCAGAGCATTTCCGAAAGCACGAGCATTCCGTAAGCAGTGCTCCGCGGATCGTCGTTGCGGTGCAGCCGGATGACGGCGAGGCTCAGGTGCCGGCGCCCCAGCATGATCCCGGCGCGCCGGACCGCGGCGGCCGTCTCGAGGTCGGCGCGGTTCCCACCGAACGGCAGGGTTTCCGTCCGGTCGACGCCGTGCGGCGCCACCGCGTCCCGCACGCGGTGCAAGGAAGCCTCCGGAGGAGTCCGGCCGTTCTCGACGAGGCTCCGGAACCCTGCGATACGCAGGCTCGTGTTGCGCGGACGGAGCTCGATGAAGAGCTCGATGAACAGACCCCGGAGTTTGATGTGGAGGGGAAGGTGTGGCATCTCCCCCTCTCTGCGCCCGGCTCCGCCGAAGAATCCCTGGGCGTCTTCCGCTTTCGCGCGAATGGTTGACGTCAGGGAGCGGTACTCGTGGGCAGAGGCCTGCGCCGGGGAGAACAGGATGGGCATCAGCATGGCCGGCCTGCCAGGGGAGAGGTCCAGGAACCGGACTTGTCGCAAGTGGTCCGACCGCAATCGCTTGGGCTGGACTCACGCATACGCTCACCACCTTCGCCATCATTCCGACCACCGACGGGCTCCTTACCCTCATCGGAGGTCGGATTCGGTCCGATGCGATCCTTTGTAGTCCGCCGGACAGGAGCCGGGAGAATTGTTGGCTGCTAGTGCTAAGAAATTACGAATACCGGTGATAGGCCTTGTTGGCGATGCGCCATCCGTCGTCGACGAGTACCAGCAAGAAGATGTCGGTGAACGTGTCCACGCCGTGAGAAAGCGTCATCGTCGCGGTCGCGACGGTGCCGTGGACATCGACGGCGTCGATCCGGCGGGACCGCGTCGGCTCGTCGAGAGCCGGCCGGCCCCGGAAGAGAGCGCAGTACTCGTCCAGGGACCACGAGGAGAATGCGCCGTCCCGGACTCCCTCGATGTGGGCAGTGGGCAGGAACGCGTCCCGGAAACGAGCGGGGTCGCCCGTGGCGTGACCGAGGACATAGGAGCGCAGCGGTTCGAGCACGGAATCGGGCACGGAATCGGGTACGGCGGAGGTGTCGGCCATACCGGCTGAGCCGTGCACGAGGGTCCGGCCCGTGTCCTGAGGGTGCGTTGAGGTCATGCCCGACACATTGGTGCCCGGCGGGGGCTGCGACAAGCGCAGATGTCGCAGGTCAGCTCTGCGTGATGCGCATACCGGCTGGTCGCGACCGCATTCGCGGCGCAACCCGTCGAGGATTCGGCAGGACGTGCCCGAGGGGACGGTCGGGTCAGTCTCGACTGCTCTTCAGGCGGCGGAGAAACTCGTCGCCCAAACGGCGCTGGAGATCAGACAGCTGCTCATCCGTCAGGTCCTTGAGATCGCCCGGCGCACCCCCGGATCCTCCCGCCCCCTTCGCGGCTTCGTCCTGCTGCTTCTGCTCCTCCCTGCGTTTGAGCTCCTGGTCCTCGGGCGAGCCGGGCGCCGCGTACTCGCACCGGATGAGGGCTCCGTCGGCGGCCTTGAGGCAGGTGGCTTCACGTCCTTCGATCGGTCCCCTGCCCTCCACGCGGTAGCGGATGTTCTGCTCGCTGCCTATGGTGGCCGTCCACGTGCTGCCCCCCGTGGGGACGACCTCGAACACCCGGTCGTCGTTGTAGCAGCAGACGTCCCGGTACTCGGCCTTGATGAGCGCTACGAGCGCCTTCGGCGACGACCAGGCCGGATCGAGGCGGTGGACGGTCATCGGCGCGAGCGTGCCGCCCTGGTGGCGGGTGGGCACCCGGGAGACGGCCACCACCGAGCCGGCCTCGCCCTGGGGGGTGAGGGGGGTGACGTACGCACTGCCCGCGGCGCCCGCGGCAGCGCCGCCGTACCGCAGCGTGAACTCGGACTCGTTGCCCTCGTTGGCTCCGTCTTCGGACGCGTCCCAGCCGCTGCGCTCGAACCACCAATCGCTGAAGCTGCCCACCGCCGCTGTGCCTTCCCGCTGGCGGGCGGCAAGACTCAACGGGTAGGAAGGGCCGGGGACCGCGGACGTGTCGGTGGTGACCGTCAGCTTCCCGCTCCTGCCGTCGTAGAGGGCCACGCCGGCGGGGCGTTCGGTCACGACGAGCAGGCCGGTCTGGCGCTTGAGGGGGACCACCACGACGGGCGTGCCGCTCGAGCAGGTCACGTAGGCGTCGTCGGCCTCGAAGCGGACCCACCGCTGCACAGCAGAGATCTTCCGGCCGAGGTTGTGGCTGAACCAGCCGCTGATGCGGGCGTCGGCCTTCTCCACGTCGAAGGGACAGCGCTCCTGGCTCCGGCCGCTGCCGCCCAGCGGAACCTCCTGCATCAGGCCCACCTCGTACCCGGCGAGCCAGCCGCGCCGCTCGACGAGAGTGCCGAAGCGGTCGGAGTCGGGCAGGTAGGTGATATCGGCGATCTCGCCGGTGACATCGCCGAGGTGGGGGGCGGCCTGTGCCTTGCCGACCAGGTACGGGGAGCGGGCGGAGAGGGTGGGGACCGGGTCGGCCACGATCTGCGCGGTGGCCATGTACGCGCGGTCCTGGAGGTAGGCCCCGTAGACCAGCCAGCCGACGGCGAGCGCCAGTCCGAGGACGCCGCCGAGCCACGCCAGCACAGCGGTCGTGTTCGCCCCGCCGAGGGACCGCCCCGTGCGCCGCCGGATCTGCCGCACCATCAGCCCGGTCGCGACGCACCCCGCCACGGCCAGCAGGGGCAGGGCGAACCACGCGAGGAGCTTGCGCAGCTCCCAGACCACGACCGTCGTGTAGTAGGAGGCGTACCACAGCAGGAATCCTGCCACCAGCAGGGTCACTCCCCAACGCCATGCCCGGCCCACCGCTGCACCCCCGCCCCCGGACCGGGCCCCGCCCGGTGCCGCATGCTCGATTCTGCACCCGCGGGCGCTGCGTGTCACCGGTCGGCGTGACCGGCGTGCAGAAGTCGACGAGGTCGCCGTAGGCGAGCAGAGGCGGCCACGACCGACGGTTCCCGACGGCCGGGCCGACGGTGACGTGAGGGACCCAGGCGGTCAGTGGCTGTCCGGGCTCAGCAGCGAGGCGGCCGCGGCGATGAGGAAGACGGATGCCTGGTGATCGCCGCCCGGGTGTCGTGGGACCGCGTCTCGACCTCCGGCCGGTGCTCGTGCTCGGTGCCTGGTCCCGGTCATGGCCAGGCGCTCCCGGTGGAACATCGCCGAGCGGTGCGCGTCCAGGGCGGCCGAACTCGGTGACGGCGCCGAGCCGGTCAGGCCCGAGCAATGCCCGCCGTCCCGCGCGGCAGCTTCACGTCCATGACAGGAGGCCCCCTCTCGCGGGCCTCCTGTGCTCCGGTGGCGCCGTCGCGGCGCGACGGGTTGGGGGCGGGTTCAGCGCGCCAGGGTGTACTTGGCCGGTTCGGACTTGTAGGGCGCGAAGCCGGCGTTCTCCTTGCAGCCGAGCTGTTCCCAGGTCTTTTCGTTGGTGACGGGGTCGGTGCCGGTCAGCCGGTACTTGCACGCGCCCTTGATGAAGTTGCCCTCGATGCCGCCGGGGAAGTCGATTTCCTTGTTCCACAGGTACGGCGACTGGTAGTTGTTCACCCGCGCCGTCGCGTTCACGTCGATGCCGCCGGGCGCGTGGATCTCGTACACCCAGCCGGTCTGCTCCGCCCCGTACGTGGCGAACCTCTTCGCCACCGATACGTCGCAGCTGGTGCTGAGGTGGGCGCTGAGCTGACCCCCTCCCTTGACGATGTACTCCGCCAACGGGGTGAGCTGGTCGCCGCGGGGGGTGAAGCCGGTCCGGAAGATGTCCTCGACGGTCTCCCGGGTGTCGCCGCGCCACAGGGTGTTGACGTCGTTGCGCCACTGCCAGCGCTCGCTGGATGCCGTGGCCGCGACCCCGCGGGCGATCTGCGGAATCGTGGTGGTGCGCCACCAGTCGATGGCACGGTATTCGACGACCGGTCCACAGGGGGCGGTGGTCTCGTCCTCCGCCGCGGGTGCGGCTGCGGCGGACGGGGTGAGGGCGGCGGAGAGCAGGAACGAGGCGGCGAGGACTCGCAGAGCGACCTTCAGCATGGTATGACGACCCATCAGTCAAACGGTGGAGCAAGCGACATTCCCTGTATATAGAGGGGGCGCGGGCTGCCTGGCACGGGCGGGCGGATGATCCACTCGCATGGGTGGATCAGTCATATCGGGAGGCGCCAACGTCACGGGCAGGCCGAACGTGACGTTCGAGGGCTCCACCACCCGCTGCGCGGCGGACGGCCGGGCGCGAATCGGCATCGGTCGCCGCATCGGTCGCCGTCGGCCGGTACGGAGCCCGTCCACTCTCTCGGCCGACACCGACGTGGGGCGGAGGCCCAAAGCCGGGTAGGCGCCTTCCATGAACACGAAAACCCTCGACCCCGCGAAGGTCGCCCCCGCCCTGCACGCCGCTTCCGGATGGTGGCTGACCGCCCTGCGCCGTATCGAACGGACCACAGCGGCCGACCCTGCGATCCGAGTCCTTCAGCAGGGGATCCGCTCGCTCCCGTTGGGGGGCGTGCGGGACCTGCTGAAGGGGAGGCCGCTGGGCCATCCCCTCCACCCCGTCCTCGTCCAGGTGCCCATCGGATGCTGGCTCTCCGCCGCCGTGCTGGACGCCGTGCCGGGCGAGCGCCGTGCGGCCACGACCCTGACGGCGGTCGGCCTGGCGGGTGTGGCCCCCGCCGCAATCGCCGGCTGGGCGGACTGGGCCGATCAGCCGCCCGCGCAGGCCCGGGTCGGCCTCGCCCACGCCGCCTCCAACGCTGTGGCCGTCAGCTGCTACGCCGTCTCCCTCGCGGCACGCCTGGGCGGACGCCCGATGAAGGGCAGGATGTGGGCATGGGCGGGGCTGGCAGCGGTGGCCGTCACCGGCGCACTGGGCGGCCACATCGCCTACCGTCAGGACACTGACTAGAGGCCGCTCAGCAGCCCCAGCGCAGGGCCGGGGTCTGCACCGGAGCGTCCCACAGACGCAGGAGTTCCTTGTCGGCCCGGCACAGGGTCACCGAGCACCCCGCCATGTCCAGTGACGTGACGTAGTTCCCGACAAGGGCCCGCGCCACCGGCACGCCGCGGTCCGCGAGCACCCGCGCCACCTCCGCGTGGAACCCGTACAGCTCCAGCAGCGGCGTCGCGCCCATCCCGTTCACCAGGGCCAGGACCGGACCGTCCGCCGGGGCCGCGTCCGCCAGGTCGCCCAGTACGGCGCCGACCGCGAACTCCGCGATCTCGCGGGCGGACATCATCGGGCGCCGCTCGCGGCCGGGCTCGCCGTGGATCCCGATGCCGAGCTCGAGTTCGCCGTCCGGCAGGTCGAAGGTGGGGCTGCCCTTTGCGGGCGTGGTGCAGGCGCTGAGGGCCACACCGAAGCTGCGGGAGGCATCGTTGACCCGCTTGGCCACCGCCGCGACGTGCTCCAGCGGGGCGCCCTCCTCGGCGGCGGCCCCGGCGATCTTCTCGACGAAGAGGGTGGCTCCGGTGCCGCGCCGGCCGGCGGTGTAGAGGCTGTCGGTGACGGCCACGTCGTCGTCGACGAGCACCCGTTCCACCCGGATGCCGTCCTCCTCGGCGAGTTCGGCGGCCATGTCGAAGTTCAGTACGTCGCCGGTGTAGTTCTTGACGATGAACAGCACCCCCCGGCCGGAGTCCACGGCCTTGGCCGCCCGCACGACCTGGTCGGGCACGGGCGAGGTGAACACCTCGCCGGGACAGGCGGCGGACAGCATCCCGGGACCGACGAAGCCGGCGTGCAGGGGCTCGTGACCGGATCCGCCGCCGGACACCAGGCCGACCCGCCCGCCCTCGCGCGCGCCCTTCCGCACGACGACCCGGGCCTCCGGATCCACGTCCAGGTCCGGGTGGGCGGCCGCCAGCCCGCGCAGGGCATCGGCGACCACGGTCTGGGGACTGTTGATCAGCATTCTCACGCGTATCTCCCGGTGGGTTGACAGGTGGTTCCCTGCGCAGCGTTTCTTCAGGTCAGAAGAGCCCGGCTTGGCTGTCGATCCTTGCTGTTCCCGTTTCCCCCATGCGGCCGCCGGCGGTACCGATGCCCCCGTCCTGCCCGCTCCTTGCCATGCCGACTGCCTGTCGGAGGCGGTGACGACTCGTCAGCCGAGGCGCGCCGAACGTGTGCCGCGCACTCCGACGTTAGGGGAGTCCACCCTGCAGTTGCAGGCGGACGAGGGTCCGGGCGTGGCACGGAGGTGTCTGCAACCATCCGCGCCGTCCAGGTGACGCCGCCGGCGGCCTTCATGTCGTGGCTCGCGGCGACGGGCACCGGAAGCCGCGAACACCGGCGGCCGACGGCCGTCCTTTCGGCGCGCAAGGAGTGGCCCCGCCGGCGGACTCCCCGGCCATGGACTCCGGCGGTGCACCCGAGGCCGCGTCACCCCCTCGCCGTGATACTTCCGCCGAGGCCGGACCGAACGACGTCCGCAGCAGCAGACGGATCCCCGGGCGTTCGGGATCATCGAGCAGACGATCACTCGAGGCCATGGCATGGACGACACCGAGCGCGGCCGACGGGCCGGGCAGGGCGGCGGTTCAGCTCCGCTCGGCGCCGCCGCGGACGGCGGTGACCAGCCAGGAACTGCTGCGCAGCCACACCCCGCCATCCGCCTCGTGGCGCTGCAGGGCGGCCTTCAGCGCCTGACGCGCCGCGTCCTGCTCGGGCAGGGGCACCTGGTCGAGCAGATGACGTCCGGGGCCCGAGTCCAGCAGGAAAGCCGCGGCGTCCGCCGCGTCGGCGCCCCACTTTCCCGACGCCTCGACTCGCTGCACGTCCACTTCGTGGAACCCGCCCGCGGTGAGCAGGTCGCGGATGCGGCCGGGATCGGTCAGGGAGAACATTCCGGGGCCGCCGGCCTTTCCGAAGCCGCCGAGCGGCAGGATGTCCTCGAGCGAGGCCAGCGCGGCGAGCCACTCGTTGGCCTCTGCCTCGGCCGCGCAGATGAAGGCCAGTCGGCCGCCGGGGCGCAGCGCACGGTGGAGGTTGGCGAACGCGGCGACCGGGTCGGTGAAGAAGGTCATGCCGTACCGACTGATGACCGCATCGAACGCCTCGGCATCCAGGGGGTGGACCTGGGCGTCGCCCTGCACGAAGGCCACGTTCGGGACCCCTTCGCGTACGGCGCTCTCCCGGGCCCTGCCCAGCATCGGCCCGGACAGGTCCAGGCCGAGCGCCCGGCCGCGTGGGGCGCGCCGCGCCGCGAGGCGGGTGGTGCGGCCGGCTCCGCAGCCGACGTCCAGGACGGTACCGGACTCGAGGATGGCCGCGGCGTCCAGCAGGGGCCGGTTGAAGCCGTCGTTGACGGCGTCCCAGCGCTCCTGGCTGCGGGCCCACTGCGCGCCCTCGTATCCGTTCCATACCTCGGCCTGCGCGGTGTTGGCGAAGTGCCCCATGGGTGAACTCCCTCCGCCGGGGCGCGGAGAGGCGCCCCGGCCCCTAGAATGGGCAAGTGCCCAAACAGTATGGGCGAACGCCCATACTTGCAATCGGCCGAGGGGAAGGGGCTGTTGTGTCACCTCGTGGAGTGGCGATTCCGGACTTGCGCGAGCGATTGTTCGCGGCCGCGGAACGGGTGGTGGCCCGCGACGGCGCCGCGGCCCTGACCAGCCGCGCGGTCACCGCGGAGGCGGACTGCGCGAAGGGCGTCCTGCACACGCACTTCGCCGGTCTGGACGAGTTCGTCGCCGAGCTGGTGCTGGACCGCTTCGCGCGCAGCGCCCGCCGGGCCGAGGCCCTGCAGGCCGAAGTGGGGCAGGCCGCGGTCGCGGGGAACCTCCAGGAGGTCGTCCTGGCCCTGTTGGACTCGCTGCCGCCTGCGGTGGTGGGGCTGGCGATGACCCGCCCCGCGGCCGCGTCGCGCACCCGCGAGGGCTTCCGGTCCGGGGCGCCGGCGTTCGATGCGATCCAGCAGGCCGTCACCGCCTACCTCCAGGCGGAACAGCAGGCCGGCCGGATTCCGGCGGGCAGCGATGCAGAAGCCATCGCGCTCGCGCTCGTCGGCACGACCCACCACCTGCTGATGACGCGCAGCCCCGGCCAGGGCCGCGCCGAGGCCGAGGCGACAACGCGGCGGCTGCTGGCCGTCCTCCTCGGCGGCTGAGCCCGGGACCGGCTCGCGGCTGCGGGTGCGGCGGTACTCGGTCCAGTCCCGGCGGCCCCGGCCGGTCCATCCGCTGCAGGGGTCATCGGGACGTGCGGGCTGCGGGCTGCGGGTCTGGGTCCGGTGTTCGTGCGGCCCGGCCGGCGTGTGGGGGTCCGGGTGCGGAGCCGGTCGGGGCCGACCGGCTCCGGCGCGGCGCTCTCGCCCCCGGGGGGCGCTGTTCGCTCCAGGAGCCGCCCCAACACGGGCAAAGACCTTGCCGTCCACGGCCGGGGCGAACAGCCGGCCGCCCGCTGCCGTCGGCGCCGCTCGGTGTCTGGCGCACCCCGGGCCTCGGCTCTCCATCCGGCGACGGCCCCTGTCGGGGGCGGCCCGGATCTGCGGTACCTCCTCGCCCCCTGCCTCCGGCAGCCCGACTGCAGATCCTCCGCCGCCGGTGCGGCCCTCCCGCAGAAAAGGGCCCCTTGCAGATACCCCTGGGGGGTATACAGTGGAGGTGTGAGCCCGCGGGGGCGGGGTCACACTGACGGTATTGGAGATGACGGTCATGGATCACAGCGCACACCACACAGCCACCGCACACGACCACGCCGCGCACCAGGCGCACGCGGGTCACGCAGGGCGCCGGACGGGCGGCGTGACCTGGGGGGCCGCGGCGAAGGCGACGCTGCACTGCCTGACCGGATGCGCCATCGGCGAGATCCTCGGCATGGTCATCGGCACCGCCCTGCTGTGGGGCAACGTCCAGACGATGGTCCTTGCGATCACGCTGGCGTTCGTCTTCGGCTACTCCTTCACCCTGTTCGCGGTCCGCAGGGCCGGCCTGGACTGGAAGAGTGCGATCAAGGTGGCCCTGGCCGCCGACACCGTCTCGATCGCCGTCATGGAGCTCGTCGACAACGGCATCATCGCCCTCACCCCGGGCGCCATGGACGCCCACCTCTCGGACGGCCTGTTCTGGGGAGCGCTGCTCGGCGGCTTCGCCGTCGCCTTCCTGGTCACGACTCCGGTGAACAAGTGGATGATCGGCCGCGGCAAGGGCCACGCCGTCGTCCACGCCTACCACTGAGCCCCCGTACCGCACCGCGCCCGGCCGCACGGTCGGGCGCGGCCGGTGCGCTGGACCCGGGTGCAGGAACCGCCTCCCCCGCCGCGGCTCCTCCGAATGGCCGAGGCACCGGCATCTCGGGGCCGGGGCAGCCCCGCTTCCACCGCATCGCTCCACGGCAATCGGTGACCTTCGGGTGGGACGCGCGGGGGGCCCACTTCTCGGGGCGCCGCCGGTTCGGCACCGCAGGCGAGCCGCCCCGTCAGCTGTCGGCGGCGGTGGCCGTGAAGAGGGGCGCTTCCTCGGGGCTCATGTCCAGGCGCAGCCGTTTGAACCGCACCGGGTGGCGGTGGACGCCGCCTCGGTCGATCGCGGTGTCGGCGCTGATCTCGGCGACGAGGTCGGGGTGGACCAGGGTCACCTCCAGCGTTTCGCGGCTGCCCCACGCCGAGGCGAAGCGCATCCCCGTCCAGGGGTGCGTCTGGTCCGCGGCGGTGAGGTTCTCCGCGACCAGGCGGGCGGCTTCGGGGCGAAGCGGGGCGGTGCGGCCGGTGGGGAGGAGGATGCCGTGGGGGTCGCGGCGGCCCAGCAGGAGCAGCTGGGGCCGGACCAGGGTGCCGGTGATCGCGCCGATGATCGCTTCGGTGGTGTCCCGGCGGCGCAGTTTGTACCAGCCCCTGTGCCCGGGACGGTAGGGCTGGTTCACGGGTTTGACCACGAGGCCTTCCAAACCGGGGATCTGCGTCCGGGATTCCAGCCACTGCTCGGCCTTGAGCAGGTCCGTGGTCATGGGGACCAGCGTCCAGGGAGCGGTGAGCCGGAGCGTCGTGAAGAGGGCTTCCAGCCGAAGGCGGCGCTGCCGGTAGGGGTGGTGCAGCAGTTCGATCTCGTCCTGCTGCAGGACGTCGAAGACGACGAAGTAGGCGGGCAGGGCCGCTGCGAGGCGGCGCGCGGCGGCGCCGCGGGCGGCGGTTCGGCGCTGCAGGCCCTCGAAGGACAGCCGGCCCGTGGCCGCGTCCAACGTGAGGAGTTCGCCGTCGAGGACCAGGCCGTCCGGCAGCTGCTCGGCGGCGGAGACGAGGTCGGGGAACCGGTCCTGGACCTGGCGCCCGCGCCGGGTCTGCAGCACCAGGCCCTCTCCCGCCGCAGTGGGTGTGAAGAGCAGCGCACGGTAGCCGTCGAACTTCTGCTCGAAGGCCAGCTCGCCCAGCACGCCGGGTCCGGGCACTGCCTCCACGGCCTGGGCGAGCATCGGCGCCACCGGCGCCCGCAGGGTCATCCCGGGGACCTGCCCTTCGCGTTCATGCCGAAGACAACGCCTCCACCAGGTCGTCGCGGGTCATGTGCGAACGCCCCGAGACGTTGGCGGCGGCGGCCTTCTTGTAGAGGTCGGCCTTCGACAGACTGCTGAGGTCTTCCTTGGGCTTCGAGCGGACACGCTTCTTCGCCGGGGCCTTCTTCGCGGTGGCCTTGCCGGAGGCGGTGGCCTTGCCGCCGGTGGACTTCGGGCTGCGGGCGCGCTCCACGCTGGCGCGCAGGGCCTCCATGAGGTCGACGGCGCCGGTGGGCTCGGAGGCCGGCTCGGCCTTCTCGACCGTCTCGCCCGCCTTCTTTGCCTCGATGAGGGCGGCAACCTTCTCCTGGAAGGTGTCATGGAACTGCTCGGGGTCCCACTTCATGGACAGGGCCTCGATCAGCTGCTCGGCCATCTGCACTTCCTTGGCGGTGCCCCGGGTCTTCCCCGGCAGGCCGTCGACCTCGTCCTTGGGGTTTCGGATCTCGTCGGCCCAATGGAGGGTGTGCAGGGTCAGCAGGCCGTCTTCGGCCTTCACCGCGACCAGGTACTCGTGCTGGCGCATCACGAACGTCGCGATGCCCGCCTTGCCGGTCCTGGCGAGAGCCTGTTCCAGGAGGCTGTAGACCTTCTCGTACTCCTTGCCGCGCGGGCCGAGGTAGTAGGTCTTGTCGAAGAAGATCGGCTCGACCTCGTCCAGGTCGACGAAGCCGGCCATCTCCAGGGTCTGCGAACGGCCCGGGGCGATCTCGTCGAGTTCCTTCGGCTCCACCAGGACGTACTCGCCTCCGACGTCGTAGCCCTTGACGATGTCGGAGAGCCCGACCTCCTCACCGGTGCGCTCGTTCACCCTCCGGTTGCGGATCCGGTCGGAGGTCCCGCGCTGCAGCTGGTGGAAGCGGATCGTGTGGCTGTCGGTGGCCGTGTAGAGGCCCACCGGCAGGCTGACCAACCCGAACGACAGATTCCCGGCCCATACAGGACGAGCCACGGCGGCTCACCTCCTCCAGTCCGCCCCTCCCTTCCAGTCGACTGCTTCTACCCTCCACTTCACGCTGTAGTCGGGGTACGCGCGCCGACCACGGCGCCCATCCCGCCGCGCGCCCTGCGGCCGTCTGACGTCACACGGGTGTGAGCCGTGCCGGCTTGGGCAGACGACACGATCCGAGACGGACGCAGCGGCAGCCCCCCGCCGTCCGTCCGACCCTGCGCATCCGAGTCCTTCGACCACGGGAGGGCGATTTGCCATGGCATCCCATGACCGACACCGGCACTACCGCAGCGGACGCGCCGCCGATCGGCAGGCGCGCGCGGCCGCCGTGCGCTGGCGGCACGACGGCAGCGAACCGCTATGGGCCCGCAGCGATCTCAAGCTCCGCCGCCTGCTCTCTCTGCTCTTCGCGCCGATCTTCGTGCTGACCGGCGTCCTCATGCTGCTCCTCGGAGGCGAAGCGACCGCCGCCACCGGCCCGCCGCCGACCATCTACACGGCCCTCGCCGTCTGCTGCTTCCTGCTTGCCCTCGTGGCCCTGGTCGACTTGTACGTGATCAGGCGGAGGAGGCGTGAACAACAACGCTGGCACCGCCCCTCCTCCTGACGGGACTGATTTCAACCGCCGTGTCGAACGAGCTGCACGTCGCCGGCAGTGGTCGGTCCTGTGCCGGCGCAGGTGACCGGCACACCCCCCGTCGCACCCCTCGGGTTCGTACCACCCGAAAGGGGGCCGGCCGGGGACTTGCGGTGTGGCTGAGGGGTCAGTCGTCCGTGATCGAGAACAGTGCGTCGGCGCCGGTGATCTTCAGCAGGCGCAGGAACTGCTGCCGGGGGGCGCGCAGGGCGAGGCGCTTGCAGTGCTCCGCCGCGGTGCGGCGAGCCTGGATGAGGGCGTTGAGGCCGGCGGAGTCGCAGAAGGACAGGTCGGCGAGATCGACGACCACGTCGCGAGGGCCGTCGGGCCGGGTGATCGCCGCATGCAGCGCGTCCGCCAGCATCGGGGCCCGGTCGATGTCCATCTCACCGCCGATGTGCAGGACGAGCCGCTCATCGCCGCTGCTCACCCAGGGGCTCGGCTTGTCGCCTTCGTGATCTCCCATGGCACTCACCACGGGGCCGGCCCGATCGGCCGGACGTCAACGACGCTGCCGGCGCTCTCCAGGGCGGGCCGAGTGGGGTCGCCCTGGTCGTCTGGCTCGGTCAAGGCGGTACCTCCTGCGGTGCGGACTGTACGGTCGGTCGGCGGGGCTCAGGGGTTGCGTTGGTCGTTGCTGTCCCGCCGGAGCTGGTCGGTGTGGCGGGTCATGACGTCGATGCGGTCGGCGAGTTCGCTGTCGTCCGGCCCCAGATGGGGCCGGGTGCCGGCCAGCGGGCCGACCAGGCGGGCGGCGTCGTTGTCGGCGAGAGCCAGGTTGAGCTCTCCGACGGCTGCGGCGGCGTCGGCGGGCAGGCCGGTGAGTGAGGTGACCTGTCCTGCGAGGCGCCGCAGGTCGGCCGCGTTGTCGCGGGCCCAGGCGGTGACGGTGCGGTCGGCGGCCCGTGCGTCGCGGGTGGCCTGCACGCGCTGTTCGCCGGTGCTTCCCGCAGCGCCGGGGCGCAGCCTGAGGTAGCGGCGTTCGGCGGCCTGGCGGCTGGCGACACCGAGCGGCCCGGCGAGCTCGGCCCAGCTGGCGCCGTGGCGGCGGGCCGTCTCGATCAGGACGCTTTCCCAGCCGGTGAGCTGCTCGCGGACCTCCCGCAGCATCAGCAGTGCGGCCAGGGCCTGCTGCGGGCCGGCAGGCCCGGTCGAGGGTACGTCGGCGGGGGGCCGGTGCGCCTCCTGGACGGCCCGGCGGATGGCCTCCAGTGCGGCGGCGGCCTCGGCGGCGCGGACCGGTGGCGTGGGGGGAGAGATATCGTTCACGCGGCGCCTCCGGGCACTGTCATCCATTGGGCGACATTTCGCTTGTCGTCGTTTTGACGACATAGTACAACGAGGGTGCGTTGCCGCGTGGGCAGTACCCGCCCGAACCGACAGGAGGTGTTTTCCCGTGATGTTGATGCGCGCCGACCCGTACCGCGCGAGATGAACCGGATTTTCCGGCAGCTCCCGGCCGTCTCCCGGGACCGGCCCGAGGCCGTCCGTCAGGCCCATGGCCGCCGACCCGCGACGGCGGCACCTACGTGATCGCCTTCGAGCTGACCGGGTTGGCGCCGTGGCGATCGACATCGGCGTCGGGCGGAAGGCGCTGACCGTCAAGGCCGAGGGGCGGCCCGCGGGCAAGTCCGACGCCGTAGAGGGAATCCTCCGAGCGGCCCTTCGGTGTCTTCCACCCGCCGGGTCATGGCGGCCGACACTCTGGACAGCGAGCGCATCGGGGCAGACCACGACGCCGGTGTCCTGACCCTGCGGATCCGATCGCCGAGCGCGCCGAGCCGCGGAAGGCCGCTGTCGGCGGCGAGTCCGGCCGCAAGCAGATCTCCGGCTGATCGGACCGGCCGAAATCATTGCCCGCGTCGTCGTGGCCCGCCGGGCGCACCTGGTCGCCACCGTGCGGGCCGGCTCGCCGCCGCCTGCCCGAGACGACACCCTGATCCTCCTCAACCCTCCAGCCCGCCGAACCGCTCCCCCCGGCCGGGTTCGTGCGTGCGGCCGCAGCCTGCACCGGCCATGACGGCCCGCCGAAGGGCCTTGTGGCGCGGAATGCCCGGTGCGGCGGGGAAGCGATCCCGTCCGCCCTTCGGCCCGGCTGTCAGAGGTCCGTGAGGTCCCGGCGTTCCAGCGGACTCAGCGCCGGCCCCTGGAGGACTTCGCCGTCGATGCCGAAGCGAGAGCCGTGGCAGGGGCACTCCCAGGTCCGTTCGGCGTTGTTGAAGGCGACCAGGCACCCCAGATGCGTGCAGACGGCGGATACGGCGTGCAGTTCGCCCTGCTCGTCACGGTGCACGGCGCAGGGCTTGCCGTCGGCGCGGACCACCGTGCCCCCACCGGGCCGCAGGCTCTCGGCGGGGCCGTTGGTCCCGTCGCCGAGGGTGTCCAGGCGGTCCTTGACGAAGTGCTTCCCGACGTCCCACTGGGCTTTCAGGTACGTCGGGGCCGACCGTACGGGTGAGCCCACGCGGCCGGGGTCGTAGAGCCCGTCCCACGGATCCTCGTCGCCGCCGACGAGGGAGGCGATGATCGTGCCGGCCAGGACCCCGCCCGTCATGCCCCAGCCGGCGAAGCCGGTGGCCACGTAGACGTTGTCGCCCTTCGCGGGCAGGCGGCCGATGAGGGGCAGCGTGTCCGTGGAGCTGTTGTCCTGTGCCGCCCACCGGTGGGCGACGGAGAATTCGGGGAAGTGCTGCTCGGCCCAGGCCTGGAGTCGGCCGTACCGGGCCTCGGTGTCCTCGCCGGTGCCGGGCGTGAACGCTTCCCCGGTCACGATGAGGAGCCGGTCGCCGTCCGCCAGGGGCGAGGTGCGGACGGACCGTTTGCCGTTCTCCTCGGTGATGTACATGCCGCCGGGGTCTTGGCCGGCGGGCACCGGACCCGCGATCACCAGGTCACGGTGCTGCGTGAGCCTGGTGGAGAGCAGAGCGTCGTCGAACACGGGGTGGTGCGTGGCGACGACCACGTGCCCGGCGGTCACGGTGGCGCCGGATTCGGTGGTGAGCCGGCAGGGGTCGCCGTCGTCGAGCTGCGTGACGCGGGTGCCCTCGTGGAGCCGGCCGCCGCGCGCGACGATGTCCTCGACCAGCCCGGTCAAGTACTTGAGCGGGTGGAACTGGGCCTGGTCCTCGACCCTCACGGCGCCGGCCACCCGGAAGGGCAGACCGGTCCCGGTGACGAGTGAGGCGTTCAGGCCCGCCGCCCGCGCCGCCTCCGCCTCCGCGCGCAGGGCGTCGAGGCCCTCGGCCTCCTCGCAATAGGTGAAGGCCGGGCGCGTCTCCAGCTCACAGTCGAGGCCGAGTTCTGCGGAGGCCTCCCTGACGTGCCGCAGGGCCGCGCTCTGGGACGCGGCGTACGCCCGCGCGGCCTCGTCCCCGTGCTTGCTCCGCAGCGTGTCGTACACGGCGGTGTGCAGGGCGGTGAGTTTCCCCGTCGTGTGGCCGGTGACTCCGCCCGCCAGGCGGTCCGCCTCCAGCACGACGACCCTCAGCCCCGCGCGGGCGAGTTCCCACGCCGTGCTGAGGCCGACGATGCCGCTGCCGATGACCGCCACGTCCGCTTCGGCGGTTCCCGACAGCGGGGCGAAGGACGGCAGGGCCGCCGTTCGCATCCAGTAGGACTCTCCGGTGTCCGCAAGTCGGTTCATATCGGGCGGCTGCCCAGGAAACCCCTCCTGATGCACCGCACCACGCCCTCCCGCGCCGCATACCGCCTCGCCCGCCTCGCCCTCGTCCGCCGTGGTGGGACCGCCGACAGGACCCCCGCCTCGAGGGTTTCGCGATGCACCGCCGCCTGCTGTTCGGAAGGCGCCCCAGGCGACCCGGGGAACAGCTGATCAGGCGGACACGGCCTCCGGGAAGTCGCCCACCTGCGGATGGGGAAGGGCTCGGGCCGCGTCCGCCGGATCGTCCGCCCGAGGGCTCAGGCGGGGGCGCTGCGGGTGCCTGTGCGAACCGTTCCTGCCTGATGGCCCGGAGCTCGGTGGTGCTCGTTGCGGATGTGGCGGACCGCGTGCGGGCCGGGATCGCGTACTTCCCCGACCCGCCCCCGGCGGAAGAGGCGTCTCCCCGCGATTCGCCCCCCACCGGTCATGAGCGGCCGTGGGACCAGGCCGCCTCCCCCCAGGTCTCGCACTCGTGTGGCTGGGCCCGGATGACACAGACTGGAAGAGACCGCGCGGAGAACGAGGACGAGAGGCGGCGGCTCTCATGCCCCCCACGGCGCTCATCGTGATCGACATGCTCAACACCTACGAGCACAAGGACGCCGAAGCCCTGGTCGCATCCGTCCGTGAGGTGCTGCCCGGGATCACGACCTTGCTGGAGCACGCCCGCGCCAGCGATTCGCCCGTCGTCTACGTGAACGACAATTTCGGCGAATGGCGCTCGCACCACGGTGAAATCGTCGGCGCCGCCCTCGCCGGCCGCCACAGGAGCCTTGTGGAGCCGATCGCCCCCGACAAGAACTCGCTCTTCGTGGTCAAGGCGCGGCACTCGATCTTCTTCGAAACCCCGCTGGCCTACCTGCTCGGCCAGCTCGAGGCGGAGCGCCTGGTCCTGTGCGGGCAGGTGACCGAGCAGTGCGTGCTGTACTCGGCGCTGGACGCGCACATCCGGCATTTCGACGTCGTCGTGCCCGAGGACGCCGTAGCCCACATCGACGCCGATCTGGCCGACGCGGCCCTTCGGATGATGAGCCGCAACATGTCCGCCGACATCTGCGCCGTGAAGGACATCGAATTCGACGGTTGAACGGCCGCGACGATCACGGGGCGCGGTGACATGAGTGGCGCCGTCCTGGACAGCCGCAGGGCATGAAGCACATGGCGAAGACACATCGAGGCGGCGAGCCCGACCGGGCTGACGAAGACCGGCAGGCCGTTGCCGGCCCTGACGAGAAGGTCGAGGAGCGGGAGCCGGACGAGCTGTCCGCCCTGCCCCGGCAGTCCTGGAAGAAGGTGGTGCGCGGCACCCTGAGGGAGTTCAAGGACGACGAGCTGGCCGATCGTGCGGCGGCGCTGACCTACTACGGCGTACTGGCGCTCTTCCCGGCCCTGCTGGTGCTGGTGTCCATGCTGGGCATCGCGGGTGAGGCGACGACGCAGCGGGTCCTGGACAATCTGCGCAGTCTCGCACCGGGGTCCGCACGCGAGGTGATCACAAGCGCGGTGCAGCAGCTGCAGGGCAACGCGGGTGTCGGCTCCCTCATGGCGATCGTGGGCCTGGTCGTCGCGGTGTGGTCGGCCTCCGGCTACATCGCCGCGTTCATCCGTACCTCCAACGCCGTCTACGACATGCCCGAAGGCCGACCCGTCTGGAAGGTGCTCCCGCTGCGCCTGGCGCTCACCGTCACGTTGATGGTCCTTGCCTGCGCCAGCGCCCTCATCGTCGTCTTCACCGGCGGCCTGGCACAGCGGACCGGGGCAGCTCTGGGAATGGGCGACAGTGCTCTGACGGTGTGGTCCATCGCGAAGTGGCCGGTCCTCGTCCTTCTCGTCACGGTCATGATCGCGCTGCTGTACTGGGCGGCGCCGAACACCAAGGGCCGTGGAATCAAGTGGGTGACGCCCGGCAGCTTCCTGGCTCTGCTGATCTGGATGATCGCCTCGGCCGGCTTCGCGTTCTACGTGGCGAACTTCGGCTCCTACAACAAGACCTACGGCACACTCGCCGGGGTTGTCGTCTTCCTGATCTGGCTCTGGATCACCAACCTGGCGATCCTCCTGGGCCTGGAGTTCGACGCTGAACTGGGTCGCCAGCGGGCGATCGCCGGGGGCCTGCCCGAGGACCGGGAACCCTACGTCCGGCCCCGGGACACCCGGGCATGGGACGACGCCGACCGGCGCCGCATGGAGCGATAGGGGCGCGTGGCACGGCGTCACCGGGAGACCACACCGGCGCCGGCCGCACGGCAGGGGCATGCCGGCCGCCCTGCACCGACAGGACGGCCGACTCGCTCAGCCTTCGACCCCGGTCGAGGTATGGGCCGCGCCGACCGGTTTGGATTCCGGTGAGCCGCGCTGGCGCAGGTACACGGAGAGGATGACCATGGCCGCCACGGCCAGGAGTTCCGACTGCCAGTTCTGCAGGGTCCTGTTCCAGAAGTCGGGCGAGGCCAGGTAGCCGCCCCATCCGACCGGGTTCTGGAGCTGCCGGAGTTGCTGTTCGTCGTAGGCGGCCATGCCCGTGATCGACTGGGCGGTCCAGGACAGCACGAACAGACCGCCCATGACCAGTCCCAGGGAGCGTGAGTACAGACGCTGGCGCCAGTCCTTGGTGGCGGCCCAGCGCGGCGAGTCCGCCGTGGCGTGGTCGCCCATGCGCTGCTCGCGGTCGGATTCCGTGCCGACCTTGTGCAGTTCCTTGGATTCGGGTGACCCGCGTTGGACGAGCCAGACGGTCCCGAAAATGTAGAGGGAGAACTGCAGGAACTCCGATTGCCAGTTCTCGGTGACGTCCACGGCGAAGTCCGACGACGTCACGTACTGGCCCATGGTGATCTGCTGGAGGCCGTCGACGGTGAGCTGCTCGTTGAACTCGGCGTGCCCGGCCAGTGCCTGTCCGAGCAGGACGACGAGGAACGCGGTTCCGAAGGCCAGGGTGAGGCTGTTGTCCCTCCAGAAGCTCCTGTGCGACGGCCCGCTCCGTCCCTGTCGGTTCATCGGTGCATCGCCCCGATCGCGATGAAGTAGCCGAGCCCGCCCAGGATCACGATCAGGCAGGCGGCGAACAGGCCCCGCATCTCAGCCGCCCTTCAACGCACACCGGTAGGGCTTGTCCCCCTGGGGGGTGCAGCCGGCCGCGACCACCCGCCATCCGCCCGTGAACTGCGACAGGAACAGCGCGTCGTCCCGCTCGGCGCGGACCAGGGCCATCCGCCCGTAGACCTCCGTCGTCCCGACCGCCGTGGACACCGGCAGCTCCTGACTCTCCAGCGCCCGCGCGCACGTCTGCTTCTCGTCGTGCTCCAACTGGGTACGGGTCTCGGGGGCCAGCAGCCGACACGCCGCAGCGAACTCGCGCGAGGCCAGTGCCCGCTCGAAGACGCGGGCCGCGTCGCGTGCGCCGTCCACCCGCACGGCCGACGCCCCGCACCCCGTGAGGAGCGAGGCGGCCACCACGGCCGGCACGCCGGCCCCGAGCACCCTACGAGCGGCCCGGAGAACGCCTGATCGGGGCCCGATGCCCGTCGATGTCACCGACCGGCGGCGCTGGGGACGGCCAGCGGATCCCGCGGAGCCTTCGGCTTCTCCGCTTCGAGCCGCTGGCCGAGCTCGGTGAGCCGGTTGCGGCCCATGGCCTTGCGGACGTCGGGGAACCAGTCCTTCTCCTCTTCCTCCACGTGGTGGCGGACGTTCTCCATCAGAACGCTCATCTTCGCCTTGAAACGCTCGTCGGAGGCGTCCATGGTCTTGAGCTCCGACAGCATCCACACGACCGCGTGGTGCTCCTCGATGCTCTCCAGGATGTGCTCCGTGGTGTCCGGCGCGGCCTCCCGGGCGGCGGGGTAGAAGAACTGCTCCTCGATCCAGGCGTGGACGGTGAGTTCCTCGATCACCCGGTCCGCGATCCGGCGTCGTTCGTCCGTGTCGTCGTCCTCGGTCTTCTCGAACTGCTTGAACAGCTTCTCGACCGTCTTGTGGTCGTCGCGCAGCAGCACGATCGCGTCCATGTACGTCCTCCGGGCCCAGTGGGTGCCTGCCGCCAGGTCGGGGTGCGGCCGGCCTGCCGCCCATCTTTCCGGGGCCGCGCCGCGGCGCGGGGGTACGGCGCCGTGGCCCCGGCCGAAGCCACCCGAGTGGCCGGGCCACTGAAGAGCGCCGACGCCGTTCGCCGACGCCCGGTTCGCCGCCGGAGATCCCGGCGCGGCCTCGAGGCAACCGTCGGATCACCCCGGGAACCGGCCTGTGGAGCGCAGATGCCAGCGGCGCTCGGCGTAGGCCAGGTCGTCCCGCCACAGCCGGCCCGCCGCAGTGCGCATCATCGGACGCAGGATCGGGGCGGCCCAGCGGGCGAACGCGAAGCCCGGCCGATCAGAAGCGGCCACCACGGCCTCGGTCACCGCCGTGCGCGGACGACCTCGCCCGTCCGGGCCGAGGGGCGTCGCGTGCGTCTCCACCACCGAGCCCGCGCCTTCCCCCTCCGTGATGCGCATGATGACGGTACGTGGTTCAGGAGCGGTGAAGACCGCCTGCACCGGGACGACGAGGCGTCCGGCGACCTTGAAGGAGACGTTGACGGTAAAGCGGTCCTCGGTGTCGTGTTCGCCGGGCCGGCCGACGACCGTGAGGTCGACGAAGGAATACGGGTGGAACCAGGCCCCGTGCCACGGGTCCAGGCGATTGGCCACGACGTCCTCGGGCTCGCAGAATCCGGTGCCCTCGTACACCGCGCTCACCCCGCGCGTCAGAGCCGGCCGGGCCGGTACGACGGGGGAGTCCAAGGGCTCCTCCCCTCCGGCCTCGTCGAGCCGCACCCACAGCAGTATCCCGTCGTCGAAGGCCGGCAGCGGCTCCCAACCCGCGAACGATGAGCCGTCGAGGGCGAGCCCGTGCCAATGGCACACCAGGGTTCCGCATCGAACCGGGCTGTCCGCGAGAGGCGCTCCGAGGTGGGGGCACACACCGGGTCCGGCCCGAAGGCGCCCGTCTGCGCCGCGCCAGAGCACGACCTCGTGGCCGGCTACGGTGCGGGCCACGGGACGGTCACCGCCCAGCGCGGAGGACGCCCCCACGACGTACCAGTTCCCCGACGGCCGGGCCTGCGCCCGCTTCAGCGCTTCGGCGATCAGGCCGGGCCTGGCGTCGCGCCAGGTCGGCTGCTGCCGGTCCCACGAAACGGGCCGACGGCGCAGTGAAAGGGGCAGACGGCCACGCCGTGCCGACCGTTCGGGATTCACACGACCTCCTCGGGGACCGGCCGGGTCGGGTCGGCGGGCGGCCTCGAAACCGACGGGGTGGGCGCGGGGCGGCGCCGACAGTGGCGCAGCCTGATCGCCGCCACCCGGACCAGTGCATCCGCCGCGACCGTGGCACGCCTGCGGCGCGACACCACCGCGCGCCGGTGCAACACGGCGTAGCCGTCGCGCGCAACGGCGTCCAGGATGTTCCCGTAGAGGACGTACGCCGTGCGGATACAGGGCCGGGACACCGGATCGAGCATGGCGAGACCGGGCCGCGCCTCACGGTAGACGCCGCGGGTGAGCGCCTCGAATTCCCGCAGGGCGGCCAGCACGCGGCGGTCCTGGCGGCCCGTGCTCCGGCACCAGTGCAGCAGCTCCCGCTCGACGCCGTACCCGGCCAGCAGGTCTTCCGGCAGATACACGCGGCCGCGGTCGAGGTCCTCGCCGACGTCCCGCAGGAAGTTCGTGAGCTGGAAGGCGACCCCGAGGGCTGCCGCGTGCGGTTCGGCCTCCTCCTGCGGCACCACAGTGCCCAGCACCGGCAGCATCTGCAGGCCGATCACGGCAGCCGAGCCGTGCATGTAGCCGCGCAGGTCGGCATAGGTGGGGTAGGCCGTCACCACCAGGTCCGACCGCATGGCAGTCATGAAGTCCTGGAAGAGGCGGTGATCGATGGCATAGCGGCGCGCCGTATCGGCCAGGGCCGCCACCACCGGTTCGCCGCCCTCCCCCTGGTGCAGCCCTTCGTCCAGCCGCCGCTGCAGCGCTGCCAGCCGTGCACCGCGCAGGCCTTCGTCCGTGCCGGGAGCGGTCGAGTCGACGATGTCGTCGGCCCACCTCGCGAACCCGTACAACGCGTGCACGGCGGGCCTGCGGTCGACGGGGAGCAGCCGAGTGGCCAGGAAGTACGTCTTTCCGTGCGCCGCATTCAGTTCGCGGCAGCGGCGGTACGCCGCCCGCAGTACCGGGTCGGTGACGCCTGCCGCGTCGAGCTCGCGCCGCGTCATCGGACTGCCCCTGCGGAGCGCGCGGAGGCGCGCCGGGTGCCGCCCGTGATCCGGGCCGCCGCCAGCTTCCCCGACACCAAGGCGGTGGGCACGCCCACGCCCGGGGTGGTGCCGCAGCCGGCCAGGACGGCGTTCGCCGTACCGCGGATCAGGTTGCGCGGCCGGAACGGGCCGGTCTGCAGGAAGGTGTGGGCGGCCGAGAAGGGGGTGCCGGCCGCATGACCCTGGCCGGCCCAGTCGGCCGGGGTGACGAGGCATTCGTCCTCGATGGCGTCCTCGATGCCGTCGAGGCCGCGCCGTTCCAGCTCGCGCAACAGCTCGTCCCGGTAGCGGAGGCCGAGCTCACCCCAGGCACTCCCGGCGGGGCCGATCTCGGTGTTGGGGCAGGGGGCGAGGATGTAGTGCAGATGCCGTCCCGGCGGGGCGAGAGACGGGTCGGTGGCCGTCGGCCTGGTGATGAGGAGGGACGGATCGCTCATCAGCCTTCCCTGCCGGGTGAGTTCGTCGAACGTGCTCCGCCAGGCGGTACCGAAGGAGATTGTGTGGTGGGCCAACTGCGGCCACGTGCGGTCCGTGCCCGCGTGCAGCACGACGGCGGAGGGGGAGTGCCGCAGCCTCACCGGCCTGCGCGGCCGACGGCCGAGGAGTCCGTAGGCGACGGGCAGGTCCGGTGTGAGGACGACCGCGTCGCAGGGGATGCGGTCCTTCGCGGTGACGACGGCGGTGATCCGCCCGCCGGAGCGTTCCAGCCCGGTCACCGGCTCACCGAACCGCAGCGCGGCGCCCGCGTCGGCCGCGGCGTCCGCCATGGCCTGCGGCAGAGCGTGCATGCCGCCGCGCGGGAAGTACACGCCGGCCACCGTGTCCATGTAGGCGATGACCGCGTAGGCGGCGAGGGCCCGGGCCGGCGGCACGCCCGCGTACAGGGCCTGGAAGGAGAAGACCCGCTGGAGCCGCTCGTCCTTCAGGAAACCGGCGATGCGCCGGTCCAGCCGGCCGAAACCGCCGAGCGCCGCCAGCCGGGCCAGGTCACCGGTCAGCAGGTCCAGCGGCGAGTCGAAGTTCGCGTCGATGAAGCGACGCATCTGTACCCGGTAGAGCTGCTCCAGCCATGCGCGCAGCCGCCGGTAGCCCGCCGCCTCACCCGCTCCGGCGAACCGTTCCACCGCCGCGGCCATCGCATCGCCTTCGGTGTGCACGTCCAGGGTGCTGCCGTCCGCGAACGAGGCCCGGTAGGCCGGGTGCAGCGGGATCAGCTCCACCCGCCGGTCCAGGCTGTCGCCGACCGCCGCGAAGGCTTCGTCGGCCAGATCGGGCATGGTCAGCACGGTCGGGCCGGTGTCGATCCGGTAGCCCCCGCGCAGCAACCGACCCGCCCGCCCGCCGGGCAGCAAGTCCCGTTCGACCACGGTGACCCGGCGCCCCGCGCCCAGCAGGTGCAGAGCCGCCGACAGCCCGGCCAGCCCCGCCCCCACGATCACCACATGGTCCGTGCGGCCACTCACGGTACGGGTCATCGGCCGCCCTCCGGTGCGTCGCAGGCCGGGGCGGCGGCGGACGCGGGACGCGCGCCGACGGGCGGGTCGTCCGCGGTGCGGGAAGCGGCCTGCGCTGTCAGCAGCCCGCGTAGGGGGGCCGCGGCGTCCGCATCGAGGAGGGCGCCGTCGAAGTGACGCATCCCCTGGGCCGACAGACGCTCGATCTTCGCCTCGACCGCCGCCCGGGCACCCGTACGTACCAGCGCCTCCCGCACCTCGTCGAGACCGTCGGGCGAAAGGTCCTCGTTCCCGAGGGCCCTTTCCAGCACCTCCAGGGCCGACCGGTCGGCCGAGGCCTCGGCGCGCGCGACCGCCAGCGCGGCCAGATACGTCGGCTTGCCTTCGCGGATGTCTCCTCCGCAGCTCTTGCCGGTGTGCCGCGGGTCGCCGAAGACGTCATCGAGGTCGTCGCGCAACTGGAAGGCCATGCCCACGCAGCGTCCGGCCGAGCACAGCGCCCGCATGGTCCTGCCGTCAGCCCCCGCCACCGCCGCCCCCAGCGCCAAGGGCCGCTCGACCGAGTACAGGGCGCTCTTGAGGCGGGCGGCCCGCAGCGCCTGCGACGGGGAGCGCGACCCTGTCAGCTGGCCCTGGAGGTCGAGGAACTGCCCCGCCACCATCTCGGTGCGCATGTCGCTCCAGACCTCGCGCACGGCGGTCGCCGTCCACGGGTCGAGGGCTGTGTCCGCCACGATGTCGTCAGCCCAGACCAGGGCCAAGTCCCCGGCCAGAACCGCGACCGCCTCGCCGAAACGGGCGGCGCGGGCCGGCGAAGCGGCACTGCTGCAGCTGTCCCGCACGTCGGCGTGGAGCGCCGGACGGCCGCGCCGGAGAGCCGATCCGTCCATCACGTCGTCGTGGACCAGGGCACAGGTCTGGAGCAGTTCGAGCGCCGCGCCGATCCGCAGGGCGGCCGCGGTCGTGGGCTCATCACCCCCGCCGCAGGCGCGCATCGACCACCAGACGAACTGCGAGCGGGTGCGCTTGCCGCCCTCCCGGGTGAAGCGCGCGACGCGCTGGGCCAGTTCCCCGGCGAAGTCGGCGTCCAGCACACCCGCCCGGGTGAGCCGGTCGGCGAGCACCCCCTCCAGCGCGTCCCCGATCGCGGACGGCACGTCCGCGTCCACGGCCGCCGGTTCCACCATCCATGTGTCACCGTCCCGGGTACGCGCGGCGTCGGCGGCCGCCCGACCGGCCCGACGGCGCCCCGGAGCGGACCCCGAGAGGGCCACCAGGCGGGGGACGGGCGGAGGCGCGGCCGCGGGCTGGTCCTTGGCCTGGGTGCGGCGCATCCCGGTTCCTCTCGTCGTGGTCTTTCGACCGTCTGGTCTTCCACCGTCGTGGTGTCGATCGCTCGGCGCGTGTGTCTTCCGTCCCTTCCCGTGATACGGATGCGGTTCCGAGCAGATACCCGAACGCGCGGGAATGCCATCGTGTGGACGCACCTGACCAGGTGACCGCTGCACGAGACCGCATCCGATTCGACGCCGCGGCGGGAAGCCCTGCGTGAACGCCGACCCGGAGATGGAGGCAACAGCCGTGCTGAAGGCGGACGTGGCGGTCATCGGGGCGGGCGCCGCCGGCCTGTCCCTGGCCCACCGGCTGAACGGACACGGCGGCCCGGCCCCGTCCGTCGTCCTCGTCGACGCCCCACCCGGTCCGCTGCGCCCCGCCCCGCGCACCTGGTGCTTCTGGGAGCCCGGCCGCGGCCGCTTCGACCACGCGGTGCGTTCACAATGGCGCCACCTGCGGGTCCGGCCACCCGTCGGCGCACCCATCGAGGGGAACATCACCCCGCTCCGGTACAAGATGATCCGCTCCGACGACTTCGAGTCGCTGGTCGCGCACGACCTCGCCCACAGCCCCAACGTCCGGCGGGTGGAGGCGACCGTGGACACGGTCGAGGACGCCCCGTCCGGCCCCCGGGTCTCGATGACCCGGCCCGACGGCACAGGCGATGTCCTCGAGGCCCGCTGGGTGTTCGACTCGCGCCCTCTGGGAAGCCTCCCGGCCGCCCGCACCACCTTGCTGCAGCACTTCCACGGCTGGTTCGTCCGAACGGCCCGGCCCGTCTTCGACCGCGGGACCGCCGAACTGATGGACTTCCGGACACCACAGCCCGCCGCCGGGCTCTCCTTCGGCTACGTCCTGCCCACCGGCCCGCGCGAAGCGCTCGTCGAGTACACCGAGTTCTCCCCGCACGTACTGACGGAAAGCGGCTACGAGGCCGCCCTGCGGCACTACGCCGCAGACGTCCTGGCCCTCGGCGACCTGGAGGTCCTCGCCACCGAGACCGGTCTCATCCCCATGACGGACGCCCCCGTACCGCAACGCATCGGCGCATCGGTGTTCCGGATCGGCGCAGCCGGCGGCGCGACCCGGCCGTCCACCGGATACACCTTCTCCGGACTCCAGCGCCAGACCCGGGCGGTCGCCGCCGCGCTGCGGCAGGGCCGCGCTCCGGTGCCCCCGGCCGCCCATTCCGTGCGGGCCCGCACCATGGACGCGGTCCTGCTGCGGGCCCTCGACAGCGGCCGGGTCGACGGTCCGGCCCTGTTCTGCCGCCTCTTCACCCGCGTCCCCGCGGCCCGGCTCCTGCGCTTCCTCGACGGGCGCACGAACCTGCTCGAGGACCTCTCCGTCGGCAGACACGCCCCGGTGGGCCCCATGCTGCGCAGCGCCGCCGAGCTGCCCCGCCTGCCGCGCCGCCCCTTCCCCTGACCCCTCGCCCGCGTCACCACCAGCCCCTGGAGACCGTATGACCCTGCTGCACGACGAGGACCTCGCCGCCGCGTTCGACCACGCCTCCCGCACCTACGACACCCTCGTCGCCGCGAACCCCGGCTACCACGCGCATCTTCGGCGCTCGGTTCGGCGCCTCGGCCTCCCCGCACCGGGGGAGGGTCTGCGAATCCTGGACCTCGGGTGCGGCACGGGGGCCTCGACGGCCGCGATCCGCTCCGTCCTCCCCGCCGCAGACATCACGGCCGTCGACGCGTCCGCCGGCATGCTGGCGAAAGCCGCGGCCAAACCGTCCGCGGACGGCGTGCACTTCATCCACTCACCGGCCGAGCACCTGACGGACGCCGGCGTCCACGGACCCTTCGACGCGGTGTTTGCCGCCTACCTCTTCCGCAACCTCACCGACCCGGATGCCGTCCTCACCACCGTCCGCAGCGTACTGCGACCGGGCGGGCGGCTCGCCGCGCACGAATACAGCCTCAGCGGCCGCCGCGCCCACCGCGCCGTGTGGACGCTGGTGTGCCGCGGCATCGTCCAGCCCGCCGCCACCCTGTTGGGGGACGGACCCCTCTACCGCCATCTGTGGCGCAGCGTCGTCCACTTCGACCCGGCCGACCGGTTCGCCGCCCGCCTCCACGAAGCCGGCTTCGAAAGGGTCCGCGTCCTGCCCCTGCCGGGCTGGCAGACCGGCATCACCCACACCTTCGTCGCCGCACGCCCGGAAGACCCCCGGTGACCGCCCCAGCGCACCGGCCCCCCGCGCGTCGTGGCAGGGACCGACGAGCACGCATCCTGCTCGCCCGCCCAGGCGCCCGTCACGCAGCCGGCCGCCACACGGCAGCCGTGATCGGCGGCGGGATCGCCGGCCTCGCCGCCGCCACCGCGCTGGCCGAACGGGGTGTCAGGGTGACGCTGTACGAGCGCGAGCCCTACTTGGGCGGCCGCGCGGGCGGCTGGCCGACCCGCTTGCGCGACGGCAGCACCGTGACGATGAGCCGCGGCTTCCACGCCTTCTTCCGGCAGTACTACAACCTGAGGGGCCTGCTCCGCCGAACCGACCCCGCCCTGGCCGCCCTCACCGGACTCCCCGACTACCCGCTCCTGCACGCGGACGGCCTCTGCGACAGCTTCCGGCACGTGCCGCGCACCCCGCCGTGGAGCGCCCTGGGCTTCGTCGCCCTCAGCCCCACCTTCCGACTGCGGGACCTGCGCACCATGAATCCGGCCCCGGCCCTGCCGCTGCTCGACATCCGCGTGCCGGAGGTCTACCACCGGCTCGACCACATCAGCGCCCACGACTTCCTGGAGGCCATCGGCTTCCCGGCACAGGCACGGCATCTGGCCTTCGAAGTCTTCTCCCGGAGCTTCTTCGCCGACCCGCGGCAGCTGTCGGCAGCAGAGATGGCCCTCATGTTCCACATCTACTTCCTGGGCTCCGCCGAGGGCCTGCTGTTCGACGTGCCCCGCTCGCCCTACCCGGCGGCGCTGTGGGAGCCCCTGGCCGCCTACCTGGAGCGGCACCGCGCCGAAGTGCGCACCGGAAGCGCCGTCGAACACGTCGAGCCCACCCCTGCGGGCCCGTTCGAGGTGACCGAGGACGGCGCAACGCGCCGGTACGACGCTGTTGTCCTGGCCCTGGATGCCACGGGCCTGCGGTCCCTGGTGGCCCGCTCCGACCGGCTGGGCGACCGAGCCTGGCGGGAGCGCGTGGCGCAGTTGCGCGTGGCCCCGCCCTTCCTCGTCACCCGGCTCTGGCTCGACCGGCCCGTCGATGCCGGCCGCCCGGGCTTCCTGGGCACCAGCGGCTTCGGCGGCCTCGACAACATCAGCGTCCTGAACCGCTGGGAGGACGAGGCCGCCCGCTGGGCGGCACGCACCGGCGGATCCGTCGTGGAACTCCACGCCTACGCCGTGGATGCGGACCTGCCGCGGACCGTCCAGGAGCAGCAACTCCTCCAGCAGCTCCACCGCGTGTACCCGGAAACCCGTGCCGCCGAGGTCGTCGACGTCCGCCACGAATGGCGCGAGGACTGCCCCCTGTTTCCCGTCGGCGGCTACTCCGACCGCCCCACCGTCCGCACCCCCGACCCCGGGCTGGTCGTCGCCGGCGACGTCGTCCGCACCGACCTTCCGGTCGCGCTGATGGAACGGGCGGCCACGACCGGGTTCCAGGCCGCGAACGCCCTGCTCGAACGCTGGGGCCTCCGCGGGCAGACCCTCTGGACGGTGCCGGACCGCGGCCGCGTTCCTGTGCTGCGGAAGGCGGCCGCATGGGCGGGGCACCGAGCCAGGTGACGCTCGGTCACGGCCGCGGCGTGCGGCACACGGCTGCGCCGTCCCAGGACTCACGGTCGGCCGCGGCCGCCGGCCCGCGGCCGCCGAACGGGCCCCAGGCCTGACCGGCCGGCTTTTTCCAGGTCGGCTGGGACGCGCGCGCGTCGCCCCCCCCCGTCGCCCGGCCACCGCCGCAGTCGTCGGCCCCGGCAGCCGCTGGAGGCTGCCGGGGCCGGCTTCTCGTGCGCGGTCACGCAGGGCGGCCGCCGAAGGGGGCTCCGGTGCCGTAGTACGTGCCCAGCTCCTCGCGGTAGCCGGGGTCGCCCAGGTGCTTGTCCCGGTGGAACTCGGGCGCGTCCTTGACCTGCTCCTTGGTACGGTCGACGTACACCTTCTCCTCGGCGTCGTCGATCCGGATCACGGTGCTCGCCGGGAGCAGGACCTCCTTGCCGAAGATCCACACCCCGGTGTCGACGACCAGGTAGGCATCGCCGGCCTCATCGGAGTGCTTGTCGACCTTGCCGATGCTGCCGTCCGTCGCCTCGACCTTGTAGCCGGTCAGGTCCGTGGTCGAAAGGCGGCCGACGGTCGACTTGTAGCTCCACACGTTCTCGGTCATGCGAGACAACTCCTTCGAGTATGCGAAGGCGGAGAACAGTTCCGTCCCTCGAATTCCGTGCTGTGGCCCTTCCGCCCGTGCCCCCGTCGTGCAGTTTCATTCATGGGGCGGAAGCCGGGATGCGAGGCGGCGCCTGCCTACCACCGGTACCAGCGGCCGCCGCCTGTCTTCGGACGGGCGAGGAATCCGAGCAACCACACGACCAAAAGCGCGGACGGCCCCGCTGCGCGCGACGCGACGGCATGTCAGCCGACAGTACGTGCCTCCGCCTTGCGGCACGGGGCGACGGCCCGCACGGACGCTGCCCGCCTCCGCTCCATACAGGAACGGGCTCCGAGCAGGGCCTTCCGATGCGCCCTTTAGCCGAAGTTGCTTAACCGGCTCCGTCCTGGGATCGGCAGCACTATCGTCCACATCCCGTCTGTGCCGCCGCTGACGACCGCCACTTCGGAGACTGACTGTTCATGCGCCTTGGATCGCCTCACGCGAGGACCTATCTGACGGTCCTGGCGCTGGTCGCCGCCCTGCTCGCCCTGGTCCTCGGCGGCGCGGGCCCAGCCGTCGCGCACGCCGGCCTCAAGGGCTCCGATCCTACGGAGGGCAGCATCCTGGGCACGGCACCCAAGCAGGTCACGCTCACTTTCACGGAGTCGGTGGGCTTCTCCGACGACTCGCTGAGAGTGCTGTCCCCGGAGAACGAGCGTGTCAACCCGCGCCCGGCCCAGCACGTGGACGGCAAGGAGCACACCGCACGGGTGGAGCTGGCGAACGAGCTCGCCCAGGGCACCTACACGGTGGCCTGGCGCGTCGTCTCCGCCGACGGCCACCCGATCTCGGGCGCGTTCATCTTCTCCATCGGCAAACCGTCCGGCACCGCCGCCGTGGTGGAGACAGGCTCCCTCGAGGCCACGGCGGCCGGCCGTCTGTACGGCCTCCTTCGCTACGTCGCCTACGGCGGACTGGCCCTGCTGGTCGGGGCTGCCGCCTTCGTCCTGGTGTGCTGGCCCGCCGCAGGCGCGGTTCGCCCGGTACGGGGGGTGCTGGCAGTCGGCTGGGTGGCCCTGGTGGTGTCCACCGCGGCCCTCCTGCTGCTCCGCGCCCCGTACGAGACGGCCGGAGCGCTGACATCGGCGTTCGACCCGTCCCAGCTGGGTCGAACCATCACAGGGCGACCCGGGATGGCACTGGTCGTACGGCTCGTGCTGCTCGTGAGTGCCGCGGTGCTGCTGAAACGGTGGGCCTCACGACCGGACCGGTTCGACGACGGAACGACGCCGGGTGACCTCGGTACCCGTGTCCGAGCCGTGGGGGTGGGACTCGCCCTGGTCATGGCGTTGACCTGGGCCGCCGCGGAGCACGCCTCCGCGGGCATCCAGGTGCCGCTGGCGATCCCCGTCGCCGTGCTGCACCTGCTGGCGATGGGAGTCTGGCTGGGCGGCCTGATCACACTGGTGACCGTCCTGCGCCGACGAGACCCCGGCGGCCTCGATGTGCCCGCGTCCGCGATCGGGCGATTTTCCACCCTGGCCTTCACCGCCGTCGCGGTTCTGGTCGGCACGGGGATCTACCAGTCCTGGCGGCAGGTCGGATCGTGGGAGGCGCTGTCCACCACGTCGTACGGCAGGACGCTCGCCGTCAAGCTCGCCGCCGTGGTTCTCGTGCTGGGGGTGGCGTTCCTCTCCCGCCGTTGGACGGCCCGCCTCGATCACGACGAGCCGTCGGCCGCCGCGCAAGGGCAGGCGGTGCCCGAGCCCGAGCGGGTGAAAATCGTGGAGACGGTCGGCGCACCGGCGCCGCCCCCACCGGTGGCACCGGCCTCCGGCAGTACGCCGCCCGGCGAACCCGCCGCGGGAGAGCGGGACGGCACGGAGCCGCCGGTCCTCACCACCGGCGCGTACCGCCGCAGGCTTCGGCGCACGGTGGCCGTGGAAGCCGTACTCGGTGTCGTGGTCCTGGGGATCACGACTCTGCTCACCGCGACCCAGCCCAGCCGCGCCGCCGACACGGCGGCGGCCGGCGCTCCGGAGCCACAGGCGAAGGTGGTCACGGTCCCGTTCGACATGGGCACGGCCAACCAGAAGGGTGCCGTCCAGGTCACGCTGGAACCGGGACGCGTGGGACAGAACACGGTGGAAGCCGTCGTGTACACCGCGGACGGCGGCTTCGCCACCGTCCCCGAACTCCGCCTGTCCCTGACGCAGGACGAACTGGGAATCGGCCCGCTGGACGCCAAGCTCAAGAACCAGAAGGGGTATTGGGCCGCCTACGATCTGCAGCTGCCCATGCCCGGTGCCTGGACGCTCAACATCACCGTGCGCACCACCGACATCGATCAGGTCACCGTGCGCGAGACCATCCGCATCACGTAGCCACCTCCGTCGCCGCAGCGGGCTGGCCCCACTGTCCACCGACGGAGATCCGCAGGCGCGGTCGGCGTCGCGGACGGCCCCGGCCACCCGGACCGCGCTCGTCGATCCGTAGCGGTGCACCGGGACCGGGAATCGGGGATCGGTACGGGCGTCGTGGGCCGCCGCACTGCACATGCCGTGCGACGGCCCCCTGTCGTTCGCGTCAGGTCCGGCTCCGGCTACGGCGTACCCACCAGAAGGTGCCGCCGGCGAGTAGCAGCAGGGCCGCGACCACACCGACGGTGGCGCCGGCCGCGCTGCCCGCTTCCTCCGAGCTCGCCGCCTGTGCGCCAGGGGACGCGCCCGGAGCCGAAGGAGCTGCGGACTGCTCGGGAGACGGAGCGCTGCTCGGGGTCGGAGTCGGAGACGACGCCGGGCTCGGGGCGATGGGCCGGGCTCCGGGGGCCGCCGGCTGAAGCTTCAGCACGGGGGCAGGGTTGTCGACCTTCTCCCCGCTGGCGGGCACTTCGATCCAGCGGGAGATCTTCCCGTCGCTGTACGTCTCCAGCGTCTTGAACACCAGGGACCTCTCATCGGGCAACTGGCGCACGGTGATGCTGTACTCGGCATCGGTGCCGGTGTCCAGGGCAGGCCCACCGATTGCGTAGCCATCCGGGGTGGCAGCCAGCTTCCACTCCGCGGGGGCGGCCTTGAGCATCACGGCGTCCGGAGCGATGCCCTTCGGGAGCACGACTCGCAACTCCGCGATACCCGCGGTGTCCGACTCCGCCTCGGAGGTGAAGGACAGCGTGACGTTCTCGGCGAGCGCGCGCGGGTCGGAGGCGGTGACCCCGGCGTGTGCAGCGGCCGGCCCGGCAGCCACGCCCACGACCACCAGTGCGCATGCCGCCGCGAGGACCGGCCTGGAGAGCTCGAGACGGGTGTGCGACCTGTTCATCGGGACTCCTCGGGTGAAGCGAAGCGCCCGCATAGCGGGGCAGGGGTGATGGCCTACGACGGCGAAGGCCGAGCCGAGCGGTGCGGACACGGCAGCCCGCAGCCGCCGACCGTCCCGCCATGGGGGCTGGGGACGCGAGCGCATCCCTGCAGGGGCTCCGGCCATATCGGGGTCATCATCCCTCGCAAGCCGGTGCGGTCAGACCCCAACTGTCAATTGCGGAGCACTTTTCCAGCTCCCGCGTGGTCCCGTTCGCCGCCAGGGTCGCCGGCCCGGGGCCGGCGTGTCCGGCGGGGGCGGGGTGCTGTCCCGGCGGCCGGTGTCCTCCGGTGATGTCGCCGCGCTGGGGTCGGGCCGCCGAGCGGGGGTGGCCGCAGCACCTCCCGGCCGCCGAGCGGGGACACCGAGGACGGACACGGCCCGGTGTCGGGACACCGAGGGCCGGGCACGCGCTGCCCCCGAGCACGACCCGGGGTCAGGGGGCGGGAGGGCGGCCGGCGGGGGCGGGGAGGGTCGCGATGATGGTCTTTCCGTTGCGGTGGGAGCGGACGAAGGTGCTGGGCGCGAGTGCCTTCACCACCCGCCATCCGAAGCCGCCGGGAGTGGGCGGGGAGGACGGCCGAAGGTGAGGCAGGAGCGCAGAGCCGTCCGACACCTCGACGACGACCTGGTCCGCCCGGACGGAAACCTGGAAGCCGGTGACCCCGCCTGCGTGCCGCACGGCGTTGGAGACGAGCTCGCTCACCACCGTCAGGACGTCGGCGACCAGCGGCGGGGGCGCGCCCTGCTCGGCCAGGACACGGCGGGCGTTCTCCCTCGCCTGCGCGCAGCTCATCCCGGCCGGCACATTCGGCTTGCCGATGTTGGCCCTCATACCTCTCGGCTTCCCCACGCGCAGCAGGAGATGCCGGCTCCGCTGCATGCAGCGGTTCATCTTGCCTGTTCGGTGGTGTCGCGGATGTCGAACAGGGGCAGCGCCCCGGTCATCTCCATCATCCTGCGCAGCTGCTTCGGGAGCGGGCCCTGGAGGGCCAGGGGGCGGGTGTTGCGCAGCCGGATCAGGGCGTTGAGGAAGCTGGAGTCGCCGAAGGCCACCTGTCTCACGTCGACGACCAGGAGGGCGGCCGGTACCGGCCTGACATCGCAGGCGTCCATCAGCAGTCCCGTGCTGTCCAGGTCGAACTCGCCGGAACAGACGACCACCCGCACACCGTCGGCCTCGGCCCTGACCGTCACCTGGGGCGTCTGCACACTGCCTCCTGGAACCCGAGCGGATCTGACCGGACTGACCGTACGAGGCGTACCGCCTCCGCCGAAAGCCATGAAACGAAGATCACGTGTTCGCAAACGGACCTTCGACACTGGTACCTGACGGGCACGGCCTGCTCGCGCGAGAGGCTCACACGCACGGGGGCCCGGCGCGGAGGGTGAACAGATGACGGGTGCCGGTGAGGTCCAGCAGGCGCAGGGCCTGATCGGGCAGGCCTGCCAGCGCCAGGGATCCGCCGGTGAGGCCGATGCGGTGGCGGAGGGCGAGGAGCGTGTTGAGGCCGCAGGAGTCGATGAACGTCACGGCCGACAGGTCCAGGGTCAGGTGCTGCTGCAGGTCGAGGAGATCGAAGGCTTCGGTGAGGTGCGGCGCGGTGTCCATGTCGAGTTCACCGCTCACGGTCAGGACCGTACTGCCGGAACCGGCGGCAACGCCGAGTTCAAGGGTGGGGTACATGGCGTGACAGCCCCGTTTCCATCGGAGCCCATTACGGTCGGCTCCCCGTTCGGGGCGCGGAAGGCCGTCAAGCGCACGGTATACGGGCCGCGCACAGCCGATCGAGACCACCCGAACCCTCCGGGCGGCCACTCGCCGGTGACCGTCCGGCAGCGCGGGGTTTCCCACCGACCAGGCTGGATACCTTCGAGGGTGGCACGTCCTCACCTGAAGGACCAGGGGAACGCCGCACACACCTCACGCGGAACGCCGCACACACCTCACGGGGAACGCCGCACACACCTCACAGGCCCGCGGCAGATCACGGTCCCATGGGCCCCTGCCGGCGTGCTCGCGGCCGTCGACCTCTGAGCGGTTCGGGCCGCCGTCGGCTGCTGAGGGTGACCGGACTCCCCGACAGGACCTCCTGCCGAGCGCAGCGTCAGTCGATCACGCCGAGAGCCGTGTCGGGGCGGCAGTGCGTGCAGGCCCTCACACCCTCGGACAGCGCCTGGCGGGCCTCCTCGGCGGTCAGCGGACGCCAGCGCCTGCCGCGGTCCCAGCAGTCCCCGGCGTGGATGCTGACCGGCGGGCGCCCGCCCCCGATGCCGTGCTCGACCACCCACGCCGGCGGTTCCGGAAGGGGGCGGCTTCGCGCAGCCGCGGCTGCCGTGGCTTCCGCGGCGGCCAGCGCGCGCTCGGCGCGTCCCAGCTCGTAGCGCAGATAGGTCACGATCGTCCGCAGGCGCAGCGGATCAGGCGGAAGTTCGGACACGTGTTCTATTCTATATCCGCGGCCTTGTCGAAGTTCGGGGCTCGGGCCCTGGGAGCTGGGCGACGGATCCAGCAGGGAGCGGCCCGGCGGGTCGCCATCCGGGCCGCCCCGCAGCCTGCCAGCCCCATCCCGCCCCGCCGCGGCGTCTCCGCCTCCGGGCAGACCCGGCCCGGCGCGGCGCTGGGGGCAGGCCCCGCGACCACCTCGTTTCCCGCAGTGGTGACAGCGGCGGCCGCGCGCCCACAGGGCGAAGCGTTGCTGGTCGCCCTGTCCCGGATGACAGTCGGCCCGCGGCCCGGTCCCGTGGCTGAGGCTCGACCGGGTCGTCCCCGTCGAAGGCGCCCTCCTCGAACCGGCCCGTCCCCGCGAGCCGTGTCTCCAGCCACGCCGCGAGGCCGGCGGAGTGGAGGAACCAACACCGCTCCCACGATCCGCCGCTGTGCGGGTTCGGTTCGAACACGTCGGAGCCCGCAGACATGTCGGCGGGCCGGCCCGGGCAGGGCCGGCCCGGGCAGGGGATCACGCGTGCCGGTGCGAGCGCCGGTTGCCGATGACGAGGCGGTAGAGGGCCAGCAGGATGATCGAGCCGATGACGGCGGCGATCCACGTGGACAGGTCGAAGAATCCGTCGATGGAATCGACCCCGAAGATGACCTTGCCCAGCCAGCCGCCGAGCAGGCCGCCGGCGATGCCGATGAGCGTGGTGACGATGATCCCGCCCGGGTCCCTGCCCGGCATCAAGGCCTTGGCCAGAAGCCCGGCCAGCAGACCGATCAGGATCCACGCGATGATGCCCATGATGTGCTCCTGCCTTTATGTCAGGTATCTGTCATGGCGCTTCTGCGCGCTCTGCCGCATCCCAAACAGGCGTTGTCGGCCAGTCCCTCGTCCGCGAGTCCGGCGCCGGCGGCAGGTGGCGCAGGCCCGGTTCCCGTCCGTGCTGCGCTGCCCGGCATGAACCGCCGGCGTGGGGGAAGGCGCTCCGGACACGCTCGACGTGTGCGAGGCGCACCGGTGCAGAGCCGGACGACGGATCCCAGAGGTGGACCATGACCTCGAAACGAGCGGGCGGAAGCCCGACGGGCCCTTCGGCGGACGAGCCGGACCGTGCGGCGTCTCCGTGGAGCGACTTCCGGAAGGTGATCGACGAGATGTTCGGTCTCCTGGAGGGGGCGCGCCCGGCGGGCGGGGTCACGGCGCCGGTCAGGGCGCCCCGGCGCGCACCCGCCGACGGCGGCGGAACGCCGTGAAGGTGCGGCAACGGCGGTGATGAGCTCGCGCCCGCTCGTGCCTCGCCGGGCAAGCGCCCGCTTACGAAACTCCAGGCCGGGCAGACGCCGTACAAGTCGACCGCCCGTTCGGACCGGCTCGCACGTGCAGGCCGAACCGGCAACAGGAGTGCAGACGCATGGTGTACGCGACCTTGTCCTCTGTGAAGAGTGGGGCCCACCGGACGCTCCGAGGCGCCGAGGCGCGAGGAGGTGCCCCGTGTGCGGCCTGAGCGGGGAGGTGCGTTTCGACAGCAGACGGCCGGACCTGGCCGCAGTCGAACGCATGACCGATGCGCTGGAGCTGCGGGGGCCTGACGGCAGGGGGGTGTGGTCCCAGGAGGCGGTCGCCCTCGGGCATCGTCGCCTGCGGATCATCGACCTGTCGGAGCGCGGCGCACAGCCGATGACCGACGCGCAGCTCGGCCTCACCGTGGTCTTCAACGGTTGCATATACAACTTCCGTGAGCTGCGCACACGCCTCGAGGGGCTCGGGCACCGGTTCTTCTCGGACTCAGACACCGAGGTCGTCGCCAAGGCGTACGCGGAGTGGGGACGGGAGTGCGTCCGGTCCTTCGTGGGCATGTTCGCCTTCGCCGTGGTCGAGCACCACACGGGCCGAGTCGTCCTGGGCCGTGACCGGCTGGGCATCAAGCCCCTCTACGTGACCGAGGACTGCGACCGGCTCCGCTTCGCCTCTTCGCTGCCCGCCCTGCTGGCGGGCGGCGGAGTCGATACCTCCATCGACCCGGTGGCCCTGCACCAGTACCTGAGCTGGCACGGCACGGTGGTCGCGCCCCGCACGGTGCTGGCGGGCGTACGCAAGATCCCGCCGGCCACCGTGCGAGTCGTCGAGCCCGACGGCACCAGCCGCGACCACTGCTACTGGCAGCCCTCGTACACCCGGCACTCGGGGCTCGGGGACGACCCCGTTGCCTGGCGGGAGGCCGTTGAGGCCGCGCTGCGGACCGCCGTGAGGCGGCGTACCGTCGCGGACGTTCCTGTGGGCGTGCTCCTGTCGGGCGGCCTGGACTCCAGCCTGATGGTGGCGATGCTCGCCGAGGACGGACACGACGACATCCCGACGTTCGCGATGGGCTTCGAGGAGGAGAACGGCGAGGACGGCGACGAATTCCGGTACTCGGACCTCGTCGCCCGTCGCTACTCCACCGACCACCACCAGTTCCTGATTCCGTCGGACCGGCTTCCCACCGCCCTGGAGGCCGCGATCGGAGCCATGAGCGAACCCATGGTCAGCCATGACGCCGTGGCCTTCCACATGTTGTCCGAACAGGTCTCCAAGGAGCTGAAGGTCGTGCTGTGCGGCCAGGGCGCGGACGAGGTGTTCGCCGGCTACCACTGGTACCCGCAGATCGCCTCGGCCCCCCGCACGGGCGCGGCCGACGCCTATGGCCGCGTCTATTTCGACCGCTCGCACGCCGACCTGACCGCCATGGTCCACCCGGACCTGGCCGTCGCCCACGACGCTTCGACAGACTTCGTCCGCACCCACATGGCCGCCCCCGGAGCCGACACGGCCCTCGACGCCGCCCTGCGGATGGACGTGCACGCGCTCATGCCCGACGACCCGGTCAAGCGGGTCGACAACATGACGATGGCCTGGGGGCTGGAGGCACGGGTGCCGTTCCTGGACCAGGACCTCGTCGAGCTGGCAGCGGCCTGTCCGCCGCGGCTGAAGCTGGCGCAGGGCGGCAAGGCCGTGCTGAAGGACGTCGGACGCACGGTGCTGCCCCGGGAGGTCGTCGACCGCCCGAAGGGCTACTTCCCCGTCCCGGCGGTGCGGCACATGGCTCAGCCCGTCCTGGCCCGCGTGCGGGCGGCCCTCACGGCCCCGGAAGCACGCCGGCGCGCCATCTTCGACGAGCACCTCGTGGACGAACTGCTCGCGGCGCCCAACCGTCACCGTGCCCGGCGCGGGGCGAACACCTTGTGGCAGGTGGCGACGCTGGAGATCTGGCTCCAGGCGCACGGCATCCGGTGAGTGGATCCACCGGGTGGTGGGAAGACCCCGGAAGCGGAAGCCTGGGAGAGGTGGCCATGCCCCTGGAGCAGACGAAGCCCGTGATTCACGCATGGGGTACGGCGGGCCCGGCGGCCGCTCCGTCGCCGGCGCCCGTGCCGGTGCGGCTGCCCGACCATCTCAGCGCCGACCCGCCGACCCTGCTCACCGCCCACGGCTGCTGGTACCCGTCGGTCGACCCCACCGGTGAGCACGTCGCCTTCATCTGCGACCGCGCCGGAGTCCCCCAGCTGTGGAGCGGACCGGCCGGCAGGCCCGAAGCCCACGTTCTCGACGGAGATCCCGACCCGGTGACCGAGGTCTCCTGGTCTCCCGACGGGCGTTGGATCGCCTACACGTCCGCGCCGGGCGGCGGCGAGCACACACGCGTCCTCGCCGTGCGCCCGGACGGCACCGGACGGCAGGTGCTCGCGGGCGCCGAGCCCGGGAGCTCCGCCCACCTCGGATGCTGGACCCGCGACGGCGCCGCCCTCGCGGTCACGGTCGCCCAGCCCTCCCTGTCGGGCTCGGAACACACCGGTGCGGGCCACCTCGCGCCGGACGCCGACGCTGCCCCTTCGACGCCCGCGAGGACCCCCGGCGCGGCCTGGTCCGAACGCGGCGGCCCCGCGACCCTGCTCGGACCACCGTCCGCGCAGGCGGCCGTCCGCCCGCTGCCCGATCCGGGCCCGGTCCGAAGCGGCGGGCTGGCCGCCTACCTGGTCGATCCGGACGGCGCCCGCGCGCCCGTGCTGCTGTACGGGGAGGAGGGCGCGGCTTCACTCCGCGTGTGCGACACGAGCCCGGACGGCCGCTTCGCGCTCATCCGGCGCGGCCCGCGCGGCAGGCGCGAGGCCCTCGTGCTCGACACGGCCTCCGGCCGCACCACCTTCTTCCTGCACGTCGCCGACGGAGACCCCTGGATCGGACGGTTCTCCGCAGACGCCCGCACCCTGTGGCTGCGCAGCGACACCGAACGCGAGTTCGCCGCCCTCCTCCGGGTGGGACTGGACGAGGAGGGCAGCGGCCGGGGAGTGTCCGTGGCGGCCGAACGCGACACGTCCCCCCTCGACCTGCTGAACCTCCCCGACCACGGCCGGTGGGCCGTCCTCGCCTGGAACGTGCACGGCGCGACCGAGCTGGAGAGCGTGGGGCTCACCCTCACCGACGCGGACGCGGACGCCGGACCGCGGGGCGTCGGGCCGGTACACCGAGCGGTCCTGCCCCACGAAGTCGTGACACGCGTCGCACCGCTGGAACGCGGCGGCCTGTTCGCCGCGCTGGCGGGCTCGCGGCGCAGGCCCGGCATCTGGGAACTCGACCAGGTCCTTGCGCCCGCACGCGCGCTCTGGTCGGCGCGGGACGAGGACGCGGTCCCGCCCGGGCGGCCTCCCGTACGCCCCGTGCCCCTGCGCTGCCGCGCGCGGGACGGGCTGGAGCTCGGAGGGTGGTACTACAGAGCGCCGGAGCGGGACCCGGGCCGGCCGGGCCCGTGCGTCATCCACCTGCACGGCGGGCCGGAGGAACAGGAACGGCCGGTGTTCAGCCCGCTCTACCACGAGCTCCTCGGCAGAGGCTTGGACGTGTTCGCCCCCGACGTCCGCGGCTCGTCCGGCTGGGGGCGGTCCTTCGTGGACGCCGACCTCGGCGCCGGCCGGTTCGCGGCGATCGACGACGTGGCCGACTGCGCCGCGCACGTGGTCTCGCTCGGCTACGCCGACCCCGTACGGCTGGGGGTGATGGGCCGCTCATACGGCGGCTACCTCACCATGGCCTCCCTCGTGTGGCATCCCGACCTCTTCCGCGCGGGGGTCGCCGTCTGTGGAATGTCGGACTTCGCCACGTTCTTCGCCGGGACGGAACCCTGGATCGCGCAGTCCGCCACCGCCAAGTACGGCCACCCGGAGCACGACCGGGAACTGCTGCGCGCGCTGTCCCCGATGAGCCGCATAGATCAACTGCGCACTCCGGTGCTGGCGGTGCACGGCGAGCACGACACCAACGTGCCGCCGACGGAGTCGGAACAGTTCATCCGCGCGGCACGTGGCCGCGGGGTACCGGCGCGACAGCTGACGCTGCGCGACGAGGGCCACGAGTTCCTGCGTGCGGACAACAGGAGGCTCTACCGGCGGGCCGCCGCGGACTGGCTGGAGCAGTACCTCGGCCCCAACCCGGCCCCCTGACGTCCAGGGCCGCCGCCACCGGTCGTGGCCCATGTGCGATCCGGCCATGGGGTCCCATCCGCAGCATGCCGGCGTCCACGCTCCACGACGCCCCGAACACGTACGACGCCTCAGTCCGGCCAGGAAGACGAAGACAGCGGCGACCTCACGGGCATCGCCGGGCAGTCGCGGGCGGAGCTGCGGCGTGCTGGTGCGCTCAGGAGTGCCGACGGCGGGGCCGGGTAGGCGCCCCGCGTAGGCCTCGGGCGAACAACCACCCGGAAGAGCAGGTGATGATCATGAGTGGAAAGTCGGACAAGGACACGTCGCAGCACAAGGCGAGCCGGCATGAGGGGGCTGAGCACGGCTGGTCACCGGACATCGACGAGGAGCGACAGCAGGACAACCCCAGTGCCCACCGGTCCTTCCACCCCGACCGGTACGCCCCCGCGGCGGGCCCGGGCAGGACCGTGTCGAAGGAGGAATCCGGCAACCCCCACGGCAGGCCCACCGAGAGCAGCAGCCGCGGCGGAGAGGAAGTGGCCCGGAAGGGCGAGGACGGGATGCGTGACAAGGGGCCGAGGGGCAAGTCCCAGCGCCCGAGCGGCGACAAGGACGCCTCCGCGTTCACCGGCGTACGTCCCGAGGACCACCGGACGGACGGGCCCGCCGGCCGGTGAAGGCCGTTCTGCGCGCCCGCCGGTGCCGCGCCGGTGACTGACGCGGTACGGACCGCATGGCCGGGAGCGGGCAGGGCAGGTGCGGTGCGTACGACACGTCGAGCCGCGGACGGTGACATGCGAAGTGTAGGTGTGGAGGAAGAGCTGCTGCTCGTGGATGCGCACAGCGGTGCCCCACGGGCCGTTTCGGGGGCGGTCCTGGCCTCCGCCGACCGTCCGGCCGGGCAGCGTCCCGCCGCCGGGAGGCGGGAGCACGAGTTCGAGAAGGAACTGCACAAGGAGCAGCTGGAGTTCGCGACGAAGCCGGTCACGGAGATGGCCGAACTCCACGAGGAGATCGTACGCATCCGCGGCGAGGCGGCGCGCCACGCGGCGAGCGCCGGTGCCATGGTGGCGGCGGTCGCGACGTCACCGCTGCCCGTGCAGCCGTCGCTCAACGTCGGCCGGCGCTATCGGTGGATCGGCGAGCAGTTCGGGCTCACCGCGCAGGAGCAGCTGACCTGCGGGTGCCACGTCCACGTGTCGGTGGCCTCGGACGAGGAGGGCGTGGCGGTACTGGACCGCATCAGGCCCTGGCTGGCGGTGCTCATGGCGATGAGCGCGAATTCGCCCTTCTGGCAGGGGGAGGACAGTGGCTACGCCGGCTACCGCAGCCGGGTGTGGAACCGCTGGCCCTCCGCGGGCCCCGTCGGGATATTCGGCTCCGCCGACCGCTACCACGAGCAGGTCCGCGCGATGATCGGCACCGGCGTACTGCGCGACGCGGGCATGATCTACTTCGACGCCCGACTGTCGGCCACCTACCCCACGGTGGAGGTCCGGGTTGCCGACGTCTGCCTGGAGGCCTACACCCCGGTCCTGCTCGCGGCTCTCATTCGGGGCCTGGTGGAGACGGCGTCCCGCGCCTGGCAGGACGGACAGCCTCCGCCACGGGTCGGTACGAGTCTGCTGCGGCTCGCCTCCTGGCGGGCCGGCAGGTCCGGTCTGGACGGGCCCCTGCTCCACCCCGAGACCATGCAGGAGACGTCCGCCGAGCACGCGGTCGAAGCCCTGTACCAGCACGTTCGGGAAGCACTGAAGGACCACGACGACGACGAGCGGGTCCGCGAAGGCATTGCACGGCTGCACGAACGCGGCAACGGCGCGCGCGTGCAGCGACGACTGCATGCCGGCGGGCAGGGTCTCGAGTCCGTCGTCACCCGCTGCGCGGAGATGACGGTCGAGCCCTGACGGCGGGGCCGACGCCGGCCAGGACGACGCCGAGGCAGACGATCGGAGCGCGCGATGAGCAAGAAGAGGCAGCACACCCGGGCCGCCGCCGCGGCGCCGCAGGTACCCGGCGAAAGCGGCGATCCGCACCCCCGCCAGGCAGCGCAGGAGGCGATGCCCGCCGACACGAACGAGGGCGAGGCCGCCGACGCCCTGACTCCGGACACCGCCGCCCAGCGCCGGGCCGCCGAGAAGACGGGGGAGCCCGCCGTACCCGAGTAGGAGCCCCCGGCCGACTGCTGCGCACGGGTCGGGCCCGTCATAGGAGTCGGCCCGGTCGGTACATGGTCCGCTCCGTCGCGGGCAACCGCACGTAGGACCGAGGACCAGGGGAGGGGCCGATGGCCGGCAGCGAACTGACGCCGCGAGAGACGGCGGCCTGGGACCAGCTGCTCGCAGAGCTGGACGGCGGACGGCCGCAGGCCGACCACCGGCGCAGACGGCGCGCGGCCGGCCGCCGTCTCGTTTTCACGGCGGCTCTCCTGGTGACCGCGCTTTCCATGCTCATGGCAGGCAGCTTCGCCGGGTCCGGTCTCCTGGCCTGGAGCGGGGTGATCGCCTGGGTGAGCGCCGTACTGATCATCTCCCACCACCAGGGTCACGGCCCTCGACGCCCCATGCGCCAGGCACCGGACCATCCGCCGTGAAAGCGTGCTCCCCTATATTTGTCGCCCTTCTGGGTAGGCGCGTGGCGTGAGTGATCCGAAATCGAAATCGCGGCCGCAGGAAGCCGAAGACCTGCTCTCCGGCCTGAGTGTGGACGACCGCCGGCCGGAGCAGCCGGTCCTGCTGGACGCCTCCGGGGCGCCGATCCGCACGTGGCGCGAGAACTATCCGTACGACCGCAAGGTCAGGCGCCGGGAGTACGAGCGGACGAAGCGAGTCCTGCAGATCGAGCTCCTCAAACTGCAGCGCTGGGTCCACGACACGGGCGCGCGCCTGGTGGTGATCTGCGAGGGCCGGGACGCCGCGGGCAAGGGTGGCACGATCCAGCGGTTCACGGAGCGGCTCAATCCCCGCGAGGCGCGGATCGTGGCCCTGGACAGGCCGACCGAGCGGGAGGAGGGCCAGTGGTATTTCCAGCGGTACGTCCCGCACCTGCCGGCTGCCGGTGAGATCGTCTTCTTCGACCGGTCCTGGTACAACCGGGCCGGCGTGGAGAAGGTCATGGGGTTCTGCACGCCGGAGCAGTGCGAGCAGTTCCTGCGGCAGTGCCCCGCTTTCGAGGCCATGCTGGTGGAGGACGGGATCCTGCTGGTGAAGTTCTGGTTCTCGGTCTCCCGTGCCGAACAGCGCACCCGCTTCGCGATCCGGCAGGTCGATCCGGTGCGCCAGTGGAAACTCTCGCCCACCGACCTGGCCTCCCTTGACCTGTGGGACGCCTACACCGCGGCGAAGGTCGAGATGTTCCGTGCGACCGACAAGGCTCGCGCTCCGTGGACGGTGGTCAAGACCAACGACAAGCGCCGCGGCCGGCTGGAGGCCATGCGGAGCCTGTTGTGGCGCATCGACTACGACCGCAAGGACGAGGCGGCGGTCGGCCGGCCCGACGCCCTCATCGTCGGCGCCGCCGACACCCTCCTCGAGGCCGGTGAAGAGCCGACCGACCTCTCACCGACACCTCTGGCCGGGCCGCCCCTCGGCCCCGGCCTGCACCCCGGCCCGTAGCGGTACCGGCGACGCGGGCCGGCAAGATCCGCAAAGGACGGCCTAGATGCCCGCTTTCGGGGTAGGCGCCGGACGAGGGCCCCGGACGGACGGTGTGGCCGTGCAGCTCTGCGGAGGCGTCCGGGGCGCCGTCGGACACGACAGTCGGCCCCGGTCGGCCGGGACCGCCCGAGTATCTGGTCAGGCTTATGGACATCACTACTGCCGCGCCGGTTGACGACGGCGCCACCGCCAAGACTCTCGTCTCTCCCGTCGCTTCGCACAACGAGTGGGATCCGCTGGAGGAAATCATCGTCGGCTCTCTGGACGGGGCGACGATTCCCTCCAGCCACCCGGTCGTGGCCTGCAACATCCCCCCGTGGGCGGCCCGCCTGCAGGGGCTCGCCGCCGGAGCGCGGTTCCCCCGGGCGTTGACCGAACCCGCACAGGAGGAGCTGGACGGATTCGTCGCCCTGCTGGAATCGTCCGGGGTGACGGTCCGGCGCCCGGAGGCGGTGGTGCACCGAAGGCGGTTCGGCACCCCCGACTGGTCCTCCCGGGGCTTCTGCTGCAGCTGCCCCCGGGACAGCCTGCTGGTGGTCGGCGACGAGATCATCGAGACCCCGATGGCCTGGCCCTGCCGGTACTTCGAAACCCATTCCTACCGGCCGGTCCTCAAGGAGTACTTCCGCCGCGGCGGGCGCTGGACGGCAGCCCCCCGCCCGCAACTCACCGACGAGCTGTTCGACCCGGAGTACCGGATCCCGGAGCCGGGGGAGCCGATGCGGTACATCCTCACGGAGTTCGAGCCCGTCTTCGATGCGGCCGACTTCGTCCGTGCGGGCCGCGATCTGTTCGTGACACGCAGCAACGTGACCAACGCCCTGGGCATCGAGTGGCTGCGGCGCCATCTGGGGCCCGGCTACCGCATCCACGAGGTCCGCAGCCGCTGCCGCACGCCGATGCACATCGACACCACGCTGCTGCCGCTCGCCCCCGGCAAGGTGCTGGTCAATCCGGAATACGTGGACGTGGACGACCTGCCCGATGCGCTTCGCTCCTGGGACGTGCTCATTGCCCCCGAGCCCGACCCCATCAAAGGGCCGCTGCTCAATGTCACCTCGATGTGCGGGAAGTGGCTGAGCATGAACGTGCTCGCGATCGGCGGGGGCCGGGTGATCGCCGACCGGCACCACACCGGCATGCTCCGAGCCCTCGAACGCTGGGGCTTCGAGCCGGTCCCCTGCGATCTGCTGCACTACGCCCCCTTCGGCGGCTCCTTCCACTGCGCGACCCTCGACATCCGGCGGCGCGGCACCTTGGAGTCGTACTGCGACTGAACGGGCAGCGAGACGCCGTGTAAAGCCCTCGGGTGTCGTTTCCGGATCTGTCGGGTGCCCTCGCGGGGGCGTGTGGCACGGCCGGGCCCGGGAAGGTGCTAGACATATCTCCCTCAACCGGACATGGAGGATATTCGTGGCGGCACGTGCACGCGCTCCCCGGCAACAGCAGCAGGCCGGTCCACCGGCCACCGACGGCTCCAACCGCTCGCACGTCGCGCTCCGCGTCAACGGCCGGACGTACGCACTCGACCTGGACAACCGCGTCACACTCCTCGACGCCCTGCGCGAGATGCTCGACCTGACCGGTTCCAAGAAGGGCTGCGACCACGGGCAGTGCGGGGCCTGCACCGTCCTCGTCGACGGCCGCCGCGCCAACAGCTGCCTGCTGCTGGCCGTGACGCTGGACGCATCCGAGATCACCACCGTCGAGGGACTTGCCGCCTCCGACGGCGCACTCTCTCCTCTCCAGGAGGCCTTCCTCGAGTACGACGCCTTCCAGTGCGGCTACTGCACTCCCGGCCAACTGTGCTCGGCCGTCGGCGTGCTGAGAGAGGCCGCCGCCGGACATCCCTCGTTCGTGACCGACGCGGCCACCGCGGCGGACGCCGCCCGACCGGCTGTCCTGACCGCCGAGGAAATCGGGGAGCGGCTCAGCGGCAACCTCTGCCGCTGCGGCGCCTACAACGCGATCGCCGAGGCGGTAGCGGCCTGCGCCGCCGCTGAAACTCCCGACCGGACCCCGCCCCCGCCCACGGACGTGACACCGTGAAACCCTTCGCCTACGTACGGGCCACCAGCCTCGAGGAAGCGACCGCTGCCTACGCGAGCCACCCCGGCTCCCGCTACATCGGCGGCGGCACCAACCTGGTCGACCTCATGAAGCACGGCGTGGAGACCCCCGGCACGCTCATCGACCTCACCCGGCTGCCCCTTCACGACTTGCTGGAGCCGCCCGCGGGAGGCCTCCGGGTCGGAGCCTGCGTCTCCAACACCGATCTGGCCGTTCACCCGCTGGTCCGGACCCGCTACCCGGTCCTGTCCCAGGCCCTCCTCGCCGGTGCGTCCGGACAGCTGCGCAACGTCGCCACCGTCGGCGGGAACCTGCTCCAGCGCACCCGGTGCCCGTACTTCCAGGATCTGTCCAAGCCCTGCAACAAGCGGGAACCCGGCGCCGGCTGCGCGGCCCGCGACGGCCTGCACCGCGACCATGCCGTCCTCGGCCACTCGGCACACTGCATCGCCACCCACCCCTCCGACATGGCGGTGGCACTCGCCGCCCTGGACGCCGAGATCGAGCTCCACGACGGCGAACACGGCACCCGCCGGGTGGCGGCGGCCGACTTCCACCGTCTTCCCGGCGAGCACCCCGAACGGGACACCGTGATCCGCCCGGGCGAGATCGTCACGGCCGTGCTCCTGCCCCCGGCCGCCCCCGGAGCCGTCTCCCTCTACCGCAAGGCCCGCGACCGCGCCTCGTACGCCTTCGCCCTCGCCTCGGTGGCCGCCGTGCTCCAACTGGGCGACGGCCGCGTACGCCACGTCGCCCTCGCCTTCGGCGGCCTCGCCCACCGGCCCTGGCGGGCCGCCGCCGCCGAAGAGCACCTCACCGGCGCCGTACCCACCGACGACGCGGTGCGGGAGGCCGTCGACGCCGAACTGGCCGCGGCCCGGCCCCTGCGGGACAACGCCTTCAAGGTCGGCCTCGCCCGCAACCTCGCCCGCGACGTCCTCGCGACGCTGGTCCGCTCCGCCTCCGCCTCCGCCGGCTCCGCTCCCGCCGGCGGACGGCCGTGACCGCCTCCGGCCCGAAAGGGGATCCCGCGATGCCCACCCTTCCCGACGGCCCCTGCGCCCTCGGCGCCCCGGCCCGCCGCCGTGAGGGACGCGAGAAGGTGACCGGAGCGGCCCGCTACGCCGCCGAACGCGCCCTCCCCGACTGCGCCTACGCCTGGCCCGTTCCCGCCACGGTCGTCCGCGGCCGTGTCACCTCCGTCGACACCGCCCCCGCCGCCGCGCCCGGCGTGATCGGCGTGCTGACCCCGTACGACGCGCCCCGCCTGGGGCCGGCCGACGACCCCACCCTGCAGGTCCTGCAGGACCTGCGCGTGCCCCACCGCGGCTGGTACGTGGCCCTTGCCGTCGCCGACACCCTGGAGGGCGCGCGGGCCGCCGCCGCCCGAGTACGGATCACTTACGAGACGGACCCCCACGACGTCACCCTCAGCGCCGACCACCGGGACGCCTACACCCCCGAAGAGGCCAACGGCGGCCACCCCGCAGACCGCCGGCAGGGGGACCCGGACGCGGCGCTCGCCGCCGCCCCCGTGCAGATCGACTGCGCCTACGCGGTGCCGCCCCTGCACAACCACCCCATGGAACCGCACTCCGCCACCGCCGACTGGGACGCGGCACGCCACCACCTCACGGTGTACGACTCCAGCCAGGGCGCGGGCGCCGTCCGTACCGCGCTGGCCGCACTGCTCGAGCTGACGGAGGAAGAGATCACCGTGGTGTCCGAGCACGTGGGCGGCGGATTCGGCTCCAAGGGGACGCCGCGCCCCCACGTGGTTCTCGCGGCGATGGCCTCGCGTCACTACGGCAGGCCCGTCAAACTGGCCCTTCCGCGCGCCCACCTGCCCGCCACCGTCGGCCACCGCGCGCCCACCCTGCACCGCATCCGGCTCGGCGCCCGGACCGACGGCACCCTGACCTCCCTGACCCACGAGGTCACCACCCACACCTCGCGCGTGCGCGAGTTCGTAGAACAGGCGGCGGTGCCGGCCCGGGTCATGTACGCCGTGCCCGACATGCGCACCACCCACCGGGTCGTCGCACTCGACGTACCCACCCCGTCCTGGATGCGCGCCCCCGGCGAGGCGCCGGGCATGTACGCCCTGGAATCGGCGATGGACGAACTCGCCGACGCCCTCGGCGTCGACCCGGTCGAGCTGCGCATCCGCAACGAACCCCGCGTCGAGCCCGACAGCGGCCACCCCTTCAGCAGCCGCCATCTCGTCGAGTGCCTGCGCGAGGGCGCCGAGCGCTTCGGCTGGGCGGGCTGCCGGGAGCCCCGCCGAGAGGGCCCGTACCTCATCGGCAGCGGAGTGGCCGCCGCCACCTACCCCGTCCTCGTCATGCCCTCCACCGCCCGCGCGCACGCCCGCCCCGACGGCCGCTACCTCGTCGAGGTCAACGCCACCGACATCGGTACAGGCGCCCGTACCGTCCTGGCCCAGGTGGCCGCGGACGCACTACGGGTTCCTCTCGACCGGGTATCCGTCGACATCGGCCACACCGGCCTGCCCGCGGCCCCGCTCGCCGGCGGCTCCTCGGGCACCGCCTCCTGGGGATGGGCCGTCCACGACGCGTGCGCGGCCCTCACCGCACGCCTGGAGCGCCACCACGGGCCGCTGCCGGCCGGCGGACTGGCCGCCTCGGCCGACACCACCCAGTCCGCCAAGCAGAAGTCGCCCTACTCCCGGCACGCGTTCGGTGCGCACTTCGCCGAGGTGCGGGTCGACACGATCACCGGGGAAGTCCGCGCTCGACGCATGCTGGGCGTCTTCGCGGCCGGACGCATCCTCAACCCGCTGACCGCACGGTCGCAGTTCAAGGGCGGCATGGTCATGGGACTCGGCATGGCGCTGACCGAACACAGCACGATCGACCCCCGGTTCGGCGACTTCGTCGAGAGCGACCTCGCCGCCTACCACGTACCGGCCCACGCCGACGTACCCGCGATCGAGGCCCACTGGATCGACGAACACGACAAACACCTCAACCCGATGGGCAGCAAAGGGATCGGCGAGATCGGCATCGTCGGCACGGCGGCGGCCGTCGGAAACGCGTTCCACCACGCCACGGGGCGCCGTCTGCGTGAACTCCCCCTGACGCCGGACCGCGTACTGCTCGCACTCGGCCGGGCCGGTGACTGACCCGACCGACGGGTCGAGCACGCACGCGCTCTGCATACGATCGGGCCCCATGCGGCCCCATGCGGCCTCATCCGCGGCGCATCGCCGCACGGTAGCGGGACGGCGCGATCCCGAACCGCTCCGTGAACGCCTGCCGCAGCGCCTCGGCACTGCCGAAACCACAGCGCGCCGCGACGCCCGCCATCGGCAGAATCGTCGAGGCGAGCAGCTGCGCCGCGGCTTCCGTGCGGGCCCGCCTGACGTAGCGGCCCGGTGCCAGGCCGACCTGCTCGGTGAAAAGACGGTTGAGGTGGCGCACCGTCACCCCGGCCCGCGCCGCAAGTGCCGCCGTGCTCAGGTCGTCGTCGGGGTGGGCGGCGATGTGCTCGGCGAGCGCACGGACCACGTCGTCCCGAGCCGGCGCAGCCGCGGTGAACAGGCTCATCTGCGCCTGGTTCCCGGGACGTTGCAGATACACCACGAGGTCCCGCGCCACCTGGCGCGCCAGCTCCGGGCCGTGGTCCTCCTCGACGAACGCGAGGGTGAGGTCCAGCGCGCTCGTCACGCCGGCCGCCGTGTAGACGTGGCCGTCGCGGACGAAGATGGGTGCAGGGTCCACAGCCACCTTCGGGTGCCGCTCGGCGAGCAGACGGGCGAAGCGCCAGTGAGTGGTCGCACGCCGGCCGTCCAGCAGCCCGGCGGCGGCCAGCACCCCCGCACCCGTGCACACCGACGCGACCCTCCTGCTCTCCCGAGCCAGCCGGCGCACGTGCCCGACGAGCCGCCCGTCCGCCGCCGCCTGCTCGAACCCCGTCCCCCCGGAGACGATCAGGGTGTCCAGGGGGCCGGTCAGCCGCTCCAGCGACTGCTCACTGTGCAGGACGAGACCCGAGCCGCAGACGACGGGAGCACCGCCCGGCCCCGCGAGGAGCACCCGGTACGGGACATCGGGCGCACCTATGCCGTTGGCCATGGCCAGGGTCGTGGTCACGCACGCGATGTCCAGCAGCTCCGCTGCCTCGTAGCCGACCACCGCCATCAGCCGCTCCGCCATGCGCCAACCCTAGGCCGAGCGGACGGGTATCCCAAGGGGTACGGACACGCCCGCCGGACACTTCGTGCCGGACCGGGGGTCCCCCTGGTTCCACCCCCACCGCCCGCCCGGCTTCGGTCCGGCCGTCCCTCACCCCGCCCGCACCGAACCGGACTCCGAGCCGTCCGCAGCGCCTCTCCCCGCAAGGAACTCCCACGGCCTGCGGGGGCATGGGTGCGCTGTGAGTGGACAGGCGCCGCACAAGGGTGAACGCGCACGTGACAGAGGAGGCGTGATGAGAGCCGTGACCTGGCAGGGCCGCCGCAAGATCGAGGTGGCCAGTGTTCCGGATCCGCAGATCGTCGATCCCACGGACGCCGTGATCGAAGTGACGACGACCGGCCTGTGCGGATCCGACCTGCATCTGTACGAGGTACTCGGGCCGTTCCTGGACGCGGGGGACATCCTGGGACACGAGCCCATGGGCGTCGTGGCCGAGGTGGGGCCCGAGGTCCGGGAGCTGAAGGTCGGTGACCGGGTCGTCGTACCGTTCAACGTGTCCTGCGGCACCTGCTTCATGTGCGAGCGCGGCCTGCACTCGCAGTGCGAGACCACCCAGGTCCGCGAGCACGGCAGCGGGGCGAGCCTCTTCGGCTACACCAAGCTCTACGGCCAGGTGCCCGGAGGACAGGCCGAGTACCTGCGCGTCCCCTTCGCCGACACCCTCCCGATCCGTGTTCCCGAGGGGCCGCCCGACGAACGGTTCGTGTACCTGTCGGACGTCCTGCCGACCGCCTGGCAGGCCGTCGCCTACGCCGACATACCCTCCGGCGGCAGCGTGGCGGTCCTGGGTCTCGGGCCCATCGGCGACATGTGCACCCGCATCGCCGCCCACCGCGGGGCCGGCAAGGTGATCGGCATCGACCTGGTGCCCGAACGGCTCGCCCGCGCCGCCGGACACGGCGTACAGGTCTACGACCTGTCCGAGTACGGCGATCAGCTCGTCGACGCGGTCCGCAGCGCGACCGGCGGCCGCGGACCGGACGCGGTGATCGACGCCGTCGGCATGGAGGCCCACGGCAGCCTCGGCGTCAAGGCCGCGCAGACCGCGACCGGACTGCTCCCGGACGCCCTGGCCTCCGCGCTGATGAAGAAGGCGGGCGTGGACCGTCTGGGCGCGCTGAAGCTGGCCATCGCGCTCGTACGCCGAGGCGGCACCATCTCGCTTTCCGGCGTCTACGGCGGAGCCGCCGACCCGCTCCCGCTGCTCACGATGTTCGACAAGCAGATCCAGCTGCGCATGGGACAGGCCAACGTCCACCGGTGGGTCGACGACCTGCTGCCCCTGCTGACCGACGGGGACCCCCTCGGCGTCGAGGGCTTCGCCACCCACCACCTGCCCCTGGACGACGCTCCGCAGGCGTACGCGGACTTCCAGGAGAAGCGGGACAACATGGTGAAGGTCCTCTTCCATCCCTGACGCCCGCGCGGTCCGATTCCGTCAGACGCGCTGGGCACGGTGGAGCAGGCCGTGCAGGCCATGGGAGCGCAACGCTGCCCGCGCGGCGTTGGCTCCCGGCGCGCCGTGGACCCCGCCGCCGGGGTGGGCGGCCGCGGAGGCCAGGTAGAGCCGCTTGACGGGCGTCTCGGGCCGGCCGGTCCCGGGGGTGGGGCGGAAGACCGTCTGCTGGTGCAGGGCAGTGGTGCCGTTGTTGATGGCGCCGTTGCGGAGGTTCTCGTCCATCGCCTGGAGGGTGGTGGGGGCGAGGATCCTGCGGGCTGCGATCAGCCCGCGGAAGCCGGGAGCGAAGCGTTCCACCTGGGCTTCGATGCGGTCGGCCATGGCCTGCTGTTCCCGGGGGTCCCAGCGGCCGGAGATGCGGTCGGGGCCGGCGTCGGAGGCGATGTCCTGAGGAAGGTGGGTGTACGCCCACGCCGACTCCGTACCGGCCGGGGAGCGGCTGGGGTCCGCAGTGGTCATCTGACCGAAGAGGACGAACGGCTCGTCGGGGACCTGCCCCGCAGCGATCTGGGCGGCGAAGCGGGTGAGACCGTCGACGCCGCGGGCGAGGTGGACGGTGCCCGCGCCCGCCGCCCCCGCCGAAGTCCACGGCACACGGCCTGTCAGCGCCCAGTCGACCTTGAAGGTCGCGAAATCCCACTGGAAGCGTCCCAGGTCCCGCACGAGCCGGGAGGGGAGGTGTTCCTCACCGACCAGGTCCCGGTAGAGGGCCGGTGCCGACGTGTCGGCCAGTACGGCCCGGCTCGCGTCGACGGTCTCCCCGTCCGCGGTCCTGACTCCGGTCGCGGTGCCTGCACGCAGGACCACGGCCGAAACCCGTTTCCCGCAGCGCAGAACGCCGCCGCGGCGGCGCAGGCGGCTCACGAGCGCCGTGGTGAGGGCACCGGCCCCTCCGAGAGGGACCGGGAAACCATGGCTCTGTCCCAGCATGGACATGAGCCAGCCGAAACCTCCGCTGCCCGCCGCCTCGGGGGCCAGGTCCGCGTGCAGGGCGTTGCCGGCGAGCAGGAGGCGGCCGCCCTCCCCGGTGAACTCCTCCTCGCCGAGGCGGCGTACGGGCAGGGCGAGTTTCCGGGCCAGCCGCAGCCCCCCGCAGGCGCGGAACTCCGCGGCCAGCCGGAGGCCTGACCGGACGGGAGGGAAGGGGGTGAACAGGGCCGCGACGAGGTCCGGCCCGACCCTGCTCCACGTCCGGTACATGTCCAGCCAGGCGTCGGCGTCCGCAGCGGCGAAATCGGCCAGGGCGGTGCAGGTGTCCTCCACCCGCCGTTCCAGCACCGCGCACCGCCCGTCCAAAAGGGGATGGGCCAGGACGGCGGGGGCGTGGCTCCAACGCAGGCCCTCGGCGGCGAGGTCCAGGCGGGCCAGGACCGGGGAGGCGGCGGCGAGCGGGTAGAACGCGCTGAAGAGGTCGGACACGTAGTCCGGATGCACCCCGCGATCGCTTCGTACAGCGCCGCCGGGCGCCTCCTGCGCCTCCAGCACCTGCACGCTCCACCCCGCGTCGACCAGCAGGTTCGCGGCCACCAGTCCGTTGGGGCCTGCGCCGATCACCACCGCGTCAGGCACGGAGCACCTCGTCGGGCTGCTCCTCCACGAGCCTGGCCAGGCGGGCCAGCATGCCGCGGTGCCGCAGCTGGAGCGCCGCTTCGCTCACCGGGTTGTGCAGGGTCCCTCCCAGGCCGCGCAGCGGGTGCTCGTCGCAGACGACGAGGGTCTCCTCACCCCACGGCCTGAGCTGCAGGAATATCCGCGCCGTGCCGAGGGACTCGAACGAGGCCTCCAGCTCCAGTTCCCTGCCGGGCTCCTGGTGGCGCACGGTCGTCGTGCCCCCGGCGGACCAGGGGCCCAGCCGGACCGTGTAGCGCAGCCGGGATCCCGGGGCGGGCCAGGTGTCATCGAGCGGCGTGGATTCGGAGGGGCCCACCACCCACTCCCCGTACAGGGCCGGATCGGCGAGTACGGCCCACACGACGCGGGGCGGACGGCGGACGAGCCGGTGACGTACTGCCACAGTTCCTCCTTCTCCGAGATATCGCACTGTCGCGGAAATGCCACGATCACCCTGCGCGTACCCGAAAAACTCCACATTGCACCTCAAAGCGGACCTGTCCCGAAGGCGGCCGGTTACGCTCCGCAGGGGCATTCTGGAGGGAACAGGAGAAGCGAACCGGCGGAGGCGCAGGTGAGGACGCGGACGCAGAGCGGGCCCTTGGCGGGCCGTACGGTGGTGGTGACGGGGGCGGCGCGCGGGTTGGGAGCGGCTCTGGCGAGGGCGTTCGACGAGCGGGGCGCACGGCTTGCCCTGCTGGGCCTCGAAGGCGGCCGCCTCCACGACGTCGCCCGCTCCCTGCACCACGAGTCGGCCTGCTGGGAGGTCGACGTGACCGACGATGCGGCGCTCGCCGACACGGCCCGGGAGGTGCGCGCACGCCTCGGAGCCGCGTCCATCGTGGTGGGCAACGCCGGCATCGCCGAGGGCGGCCCGTTCGCCGACTCCGATCCCCGGGTCTGGCGCCGCGTCATCGAGGTCAATCTGATCGGCAGTGCAGCGACAGCACGCTCCTTCCTGCCCCACCTCCTCGACACCCGCGGCTACTACCTGCAGGTGGCCTCCCTGGCGGCCCTGGGGACGTCCCCCCTCATGAGCGCCTACTGCGCCTCAAAAGCGGGAGTCGAGGCGTTCGCCCATGCCCTGCGCGCGGAAGTCGCCCATCGCGGTGTCGCAGTCGGGATCGCCTACCTCAACTGGACCGACACCGACATGATCCGGGACGGTGACCGCCACGCAGTCCTGCGCGAGCTGCGCGCCCACATGCCGCCGCCGGCACGCAAGGTGTACCCGGCCCCCCGGGTCGCGGACCGGCTGGCCGTCGCCGCCGAGCGGCGCTCGACCGCCGTCTACGTACCCGCCTGGCTGCGTGCGGTGCAGCCGGTGCGGGCTCTGCTGCCGGCCGTCGTCACTCACATCGCCCGCACCGAGCTTCCACGCCTGGAACGGGCACAGGGTTTCGAGCCGACAGGTCTGCTGGGCGCCGGCGGCCGCGCCGCCGACCCGCGCGGTGAGACGGGGCGCTCGTAGGGCCGCTGCCGACCGAACCCGAGGGCCGTCCCGCAAGCCCGGTCGGTCAGCGCGGCGTCGGATGCGGTGCATCGCAAGGCGGAAGAGCATCCTCACACCCGGCGTATCCAGGCGTTCCGACAACGCCGCGAGGCGCCGTGGCCGTCGTCGTGCGACGCCCGCCGGAGATGACCGGAAGCCCTCAGCCCAGAGCGGCGTTCTCGCTGTCCAGCAGGTCGGACAGGAGTTCCCGGTGGAGAGCGGCGACGGGTTCGAGCAGGTCGGGGTGGCGCAGGAGGGGCGCGGCCTCGTGTTCGTTGTCGCCGGGGTGCGTGAGACGGGTGAGTTCGCCTGCCCGGCTGCGATCAACGAGGCGGTGGGCCACGACGGAGAGAGCGGGGTCGGCGAGGAGGCAGGCGGCCCAGCTGACGACGGTTTCGTCCACCCAGCTTCGCCAGTCGGCATCGGCGCCGCCTTCGGCGCCGGTCAGCCGGTCCAGCCGGCCGCTGCCGCCCGGGCCGAGCAGGTGCAGAAGCTCCGCGTCGAGAGACGCCGGGTACCGCAGGGCGGCGGCGAGCGTGACGGCCTGGCGGGCCTGAGCCTCGGCCAGGGCCCGGCTGAAGGCGCCCGGGGCGGGCGGGAAGGCGGTCAGCAGCCAACGGGTGCCGGCGGCTATGACGGGAGCGAGATCGGCGGACACAGCGGCTTCCTCGGGGGCGTGCCCGCTGGGGCCCGTGCCGGGCCCCGCGAGCTGCGGCGCGAAGCTGCGCCGCTCCGCTCGTGAGCGACCAGGCTAGCCGGAAGCGGCAGCCGTGCGGCATGACGCACGTCACCGTCCGTCCAGGGCGGCGGGCCCGGAAGGGTGCCTGCGGGCCGCCGCCCCGGGCGGGCTTCAGGACTTGCCGCGGCCGGTCACGAAGTCGCGTGCCCGGTCCACCAGGCCGGCGCCCGGTGCGAGGAGCTTGCTGGCGGTGGGGCTGCTCGGGGCGGCCGGGTGGGGGCGTGTGGGTGCCATGGCCTTGGCGCGGCGGATCTTGTCACCGAGGTCGTCCAGCTGCTGCGGGGTGCAGGCTCGCTGCAGCATGGGAAAGAGATTGGTCTCCTCGTCCTGGACGTGGGCGGCGACCTCGTCCATGAGCTGCTGCAGGAGCGGGCTCATCTGCGCGTCGTCGGTGCTCATCTTCTCCAGCTGCTTCAGCATCTTCTCGACGCGGCCGTGGTCCTCGATCTCCTTGTCCGCCATCCGGCCGCCGCCCTGGACGTGCTCGCGTACCGCCGGGTAGAGGTACTGCTCCTCGGCGACCGAGTGCCGCACCAGTTCGATGGTGATCTCGTCGATGAGATCGCGAAGCGCCTCCCCGCCGCCGGTCATGGCCTGGAGACGGCTGAACATCTCCTCCACCTCCCGGTGGTCGGCCATCAGCTCGTCGATCACATTCCCGCCGTGTCCCATCTCGCCTCCATGCGTGTTCGGGGTGGGGCCGCTCCGGCCCGCTCCGATCGGTTCCCCGTCGGGCCGGGGGGCGCCCGGCCGCACAGGGCGTCTCACCCGATCGGAGGGGGCCAGGCAGCCCTGTCACCGCAGGTACGGCGCGGCGGCACGCAGGGTGGGCCCTCACGGTCGGCCGCTTCTGCCGGTCAGTAGCCGCCCGAGCGGCCAGGTCGTGATGAGCCGGTCCGCTCCGAGGCCGACCCGGGCCGCGCGTGCGTAGCCGATGCTCTGCCAGTGCAGCTGTTCGGGGGCGTGGGCGTCGGTGTCCACGGCGAAGAGACAGCCCGCGGCGGCGGCCTGCGCGAGCAGGTCGTCCGGCGGGTCGCGCCGCTCGGGCCGACAGTTGATCTCCACCGCGGTCCCGGCCTCCGCGCACGCGGCGAACACCGCCTCGGCGTCGAAGCGGGACCGCGGGCGCCCCCGGCCGGTGATGATCCGTCCCGTGCAGTGGCCCAGGACGTCGACGTGCGGGTTGCGGACCGCGGCCACCATGCGGGCGGTCATGGGTTCGGGTTCCGATCGGAGCTTGGAGTGCACGGACGCCACGACGATGTCCAGCCGCCCGAGGAGGTCTTCCTCCTGGTCGAGCGAACCGTCCTCGAGGATGTCGCACTCGATGCCGGTGAGCAGCCGGAAATCCGGCCCGACCTGTGAGTTCACCCTGGCCACGGCTTCCAGTTGGGCTTCGAGCCGCTCGGCGCTCAGTCCACGGGCGATCGTCAGCCGCGGCGAGTGATCGGTCAGCACGGCCCATTGGCGGCCGAGGGCGCGGGCCGCGTCGGCCATGTCCTCGAGCGGGCTGCCGCCGTCCGACCAGTCGGAGTGCAGATGGCAGTCCCCCCTGCTCGCGGCCGCGAGGTCCCAGCCCGCGCGGGCGTCCGCGCCGGCTTCGGCCTGCAGCCGCGCCAGATAGGCCGGCACCTCGCCCATAGATGCCTGGGCGATCACTTCGGCGGTGACCGGGCCCACCCCGCGCAGCCGTCCGGCCTGCGAGGCGTCCACCGGGCCCGCCGGCAGGTCGCGGACGGCATCGGCCGCGGTGTGGAAGGCCCGCACCCGGTACGGGGACGCCCCGCGCCATTCGAGGAGGAAGGCGATGCGGCGCAGAGCTTCGCCGGGCGTCATGGCAGGGGCGTTCCGCCGGTGGCGTTGACGATCTCGCCGGTGATGTAGGAGGCCTGGTCGGAGGCGAGGAAGACGTACGCGGGTGCCATCTCCGCCGGCTGGGCGGGCCGGCCCAGGGGCGACTGCTCGCCGAACTTCGTCGGGTCGGGCATCGTCGCCGGGATCAGCGGGGTCCACACAGGTCCCGGGGCCACGGCGTTCGCACGAATGCCGCGCTCGGCGAGCATCTGGGCCAGGCTGTGGGTGAAGGAGACGATCGCGGACTTGGTCATGGCGTAGTCCAGGAGGTGCGGGCTCGGCTGGTAGCCCTGCACCGAGGCGGTGTTGATCACCGAGGAGCCGCGCGGCATGTGGGCCAGCGCGGCCTTGGTCAGCCAGAACATCCCGTAAAGGTTGGTCTTCATCACCCGGTCGAACTGCTCGGTGGTGATCGCCTCGATCCCGTCCGGCTGGGCCATCTGGTAGGCGGCGTTGTTGACGAGCAGGTCGATGCCTCCCATCTCGCCCACTGCCTTGTCGACGAGGGCGGTGCACTCGCCCTCGTGCCGGATGTCGCAGACGACGGCCAGCGCCGTGCGGCCGGCCTGGCGGATGAGGCGGGCGGTCTCCTCGGCCTCGTCGGCTTCCTCGGGCAGGTGGCTGAAGACGACGTCGGCGCCTTCCCGTGCGAAGGCCAGGCAGACGGCCCGGCCGATTCCGGAGTCCCCTCCGGTGACCAGGGCCCTGCGGCCGTGCAGCAGGCCATGACCCTTGTAGGTGTCCTCGCCGTGGTCGGGGCGGGGATCCATCGTTTCGGTCGACCCGGGGTGGTCCTGGTCCTGTTCGGGAAAGGGCGGCCGGGGGTACAGCCCCACCGGATCGGTGAGGTGGGCCTGTTCGTGCGGGGGCATCGGGGTCTCCTTTCGGCACGGCCGGAGGCGGGTGTCAGGTAGAGGGCGGGTAGGGCGCCGCCTTGAGACGGCGGGCGAGGTGGGCGGTGTTCGCTGCGAGTGCGGCGGTCGCGGAGGCCGTCTTCTCGGGGGTTTTGTCCAGGTCCTGGTAGTCGGTGCCGTGCATGGCCTCGCCGACCCAGTAGGTGACCGCGTTCGGGGCGAGGGAGAAACCGACGTCGTTCAGGCCCTGGAAGAGTTCGGCGCTGACGTGGTGGGCGCCGTCCTCGTTGCCGACCACGCACACCGCGGCCGCCTTGCCGTAGGTGAGCATGCGGCCCTCGTCGTCGCTTTCGCCGAGTTCGGCGTCGAGGCGCTCCAGGACGCGCTGGGCGATGCTGGAGGGGTGGCCGAGCCAGATCGGCGTGGACAGGACCAGGATGTCGCAGCCCAGGATCGTGTCCCGGATCTCCGGCCAGGCGTCGCCGTCTCCCATGTCGACCTTGACCCCCGGTTTGACGTCGTGGTCGGCCACCCGGATCACCTTGCCGGTGACGCCGTGATCGGCCAGCGCGGCCATCGTCTGCTCGGCCAGCAGCTGCGAACTGGACCGCTGGGGCGACGGGGAGAGTGTGCAGACCAGCGCGACAGCGCGCAGCGGCGTGGTTTCGGTGGTGGTGTCCATGTGATCCGGCTACCCCGACGGTCATTCCGTATCCCCTCCACGGGGGCGCCTGCCGATCCACGCCTCGGCCCCGGACCTGCTGTCCAGCCTGCTCCGGTGAGACACCCCGCGCTACCGGGGTCGACTGAAGGTGGCAACGTGACGCGGCCGGCGAACGCGGCGCGGCGCCCCCGAGCGCCCGCCTCGTGTTTCACGGCGGCAGGGAAAGCGTGGCCCACACCGTCTTGCCGCGGCCGTTGGGCCGGGTGCCCCAGTGCTGGGCGAGGCGGTCGATGAGGAAGATGCCGTGACCACCGACGGCGTCGGGCCGGTGTGAGCGCAGCAGCGGGGGGTCGGGGCTGGGGTCGGTGACGGTGATCTGCAGCAGGCCGTCGTGGTGGGCCAGGGTCAGGCTGCGGATGCCGCCGGCGTGCTTGGCGGCGTTGGAGAGCAGCTCGACCGCGATCAGGAGTGCGTCCTGGCCCCGCTCGAGCAGGCCCCAGTCGGTGAGTGTCTGGCGTACCCAGGCGATGCCCCTATTGCATGCCTCCAAGTCCGCCGTCTCGCCGAGAGCGAGTTCGCGGTGGTGTGCTGCGCAGGGCGGTGGACCCATGGCCGGTCCCGACGGCTGACGTCGTATCGTGCTGTGCACCTGCCCGTCCTCACCCCCGGTACTCCGACGCCGCCCGCACGGATCACGGCCCGTACCGGGCGCTGGCTTCCGCGAAGGTGGAGCAGACGGTGAACGCCCGGGCTGCGCCGGTGACTTCGAGGACGCGGCGGACCGCGGTACTGGGGGAGAGGAGGACGAACGGTACATCGCGGGCGTGCGCGGTGTCCTGCAGGGCGAGGAGCAGATTCAGTCCGGCGGCGGTGAACAGCTCCACCGCATCCAGATCGACCGCCAGCAGCGCCGGACGACACTCCAGTGCCTCGTTCAGAGCCCGGTCGCCGATGGTCTGCGTGCCGGTGTGCAGGTCACCGGCCAGGACGCACACCACGGCGTCGCCGACGCGCAGGGTATCGGTCTTCAGCCCCGGGGCAGGCATCGGAAGGTCCGCCGGGGTCATGCTCATGGCCGCCTCCTCGCCCGGTCCCTCCCACCGTGGCCTTGAGTGGAGTGCCCTCCTGCGGCGGCCGTCCTGGGGTGTTTCCACCGTACGCCCACCGACACCGGGTGCGCTGCCCTGCCCAGTACGGGCCCGCCGGACACTCGTGGGACATAAGTCGGCCGCCCGGGGTGAGAAGCACGGTGTGAGAATGCGTGATGCGGTCGTCGTGGTGACCGGAGCCTCGAGCGGAGTGGGCCGGGCCACCGCCCTGCAGTGCGCGGGGCGCGGGGCCCGCGTCGTACTGGCCGCGCGCAATGCCGCAGTCCTGGGCGCGGTGGGGCGCGAGTGCCTGCGGCGGGGCGGCGAAGGTTACGTCGTCCCCACCGATGTGGCGGACGAGCGGGAGGTCCTGGAGCTGGCCGCTGCCGCCGTGGCGAGGTTCGGCCGCATCGACGTCTGGGTCAATGCGGCAGGGATGGGCATCCCCGCGCCGGTCGTCCGGGCGCCCGCGCGGGACCTGCGGCGGCTGCTCGGCGTCAACGTCCTCGGTGCCGTGCACGGTGCCCGCGCCGCGGTGCCGATCATGCAACTGCAGGGCGGCGGCGTCGTCATCGACGTCGCTTCCCTGGCAGGCACGGCGGTCGAAGAGCTCTACGTGGGCGGTTACGCCATGTCCACGGCAGCGCTGGTCACGTTCGACGAGGTACTGCGCCAGGAACTGGCGTCCGTGGGCGAGCACCGGATCGCGGTCTGCACCATCCTGCCCGGCGACCCGCACGTGCCGTTCTCCCCTCACGCGGACAGCGGCTCAGGCCGTGCCCGGTCCAAGGCGCCCGTCGGCTCTTGCGAACGCGTCGCCCGAGCCGTCGTGCGGACGGCCGTCAGGCCTCGCAGCCGGGTACTCGTGGCGCCGTACGCCGGGCCGATCGACGCTGCGCGCGGGGTGGCGCCCACCCTCCTGCGTCGGGCCGCTGTGTGGCGTACCACCCCGACATACCCAGGTGCGCGCGGCGGTCTGGTGACCCTCGGCCGTCGAGCCGGCAGGGCCGCCGCGATGCTCGTCGTGCGGGCGGCCGTACGCCACCGTGCGAGGCCCCGCCGCTGAACAGGGCGCCGTGTCATCGTGGTCGCCGTTGTCGTCCTACTCCACCACGAGGACCGGAAGTCCCGTTTCCGGGCCGTCCGGGGCGGGCACGACCGCGTGGGACGGGTTGCCGACCGCCTCTTCCCACACGCGGACGTACAGGGCCTTCGCGGCCCAGTCACCCAAATCCGAGGTGTCGGCGCTGTAGGTCTGCCAGGTCTTGCCCCGTTGATCGTCGCGGAGCATCCACATACCCGGCCTCCGGCTCCACACCGTCACGTTGACGCCACGGCGGAGCTCCTGCCTGAAGGGGTTGTCCGGGTCGGCCGGCACGAAGGGGGCCCGCAGCGAAGCCAGCCGTCGCAGGCCCAGGCGGGCGAGCGAATACGCCCTGAGCTCCCCGCCCTCGTGCCCGCTGTCAGGCAGCACCGTGACCGTGGTCCCGCCGAAATCCGTGGCGTCGCACAGCGTCGCCGCGACCCGCACGCCGAGGTTGTCGCCTGCCACGACGCCACCTCCCGACGAGGCGAGCAGCCGGAAAAGAATGCCGTACCCGGCCCCTACCCGCACGTGATTCTCTTATGTCACGGCTGGTAGCGGGTTAGGGATTCGACGTGAGGGAATACGGGTGGCACAGGATTCATGTGAAAGAGGCGTGTCATGGGCATCATCAGCTGGATCGTGCTGGGACTGCTCGCCGGGATCATCGCGAAATTCCTGATGCCGGGCAAGGACCCTGGCGGCTGCATCGTTACGCCGCTGATCGGCATCGCCGGTGGTCTTCTGGGCGGATGGCTGGGGAAAGTCATCTTCGGAGTGGACTCCATCGACGGATTCTTCGAGTTCTCCACCTGGATAGCCGCCATCGTCGGTTCCCTCATCCTCCTCGCCCTCTACCGCCTCGTGGTCCGCGCCAGGGATTGATCCTCGGGACCGGAGACCGGGGAATGCGCGAGTGCCTAATCGCGAGGTGGAAGCAGCGGGCCGAGGGGACCGAGGTCGAGATTGAGGTCCTCCAGGGAGTAGCCGTGTTCGGCGCAGAGGTCGGAAAGGCGGTCGTGGAGGGCGAGCAGAGTGGCTCCGAGCTCTTCCTCCTGCTCGTCCGTGAGGTCGCCGGCGTCCACGCGGCGCAGCGCCTGCCTTTCAATGAGCTGGCGCAGGAGTTCCACGAGCGTGAGAACGAGTTTGAGGAGGTCCTCCCCGACGGTGTCGCGGTCGGCGCGGATGCGGTGCGCGGCGCCGGCGGGTTGTTCCTGGCGCGTCGGGGGCGACCGTACGAGCCGGAAGGCGCGGCCCATCGTCTCCCCGACCTCGTCCAGGCTCCCAGGGCTGCGCGGCGGACGGCGGCGGCTTTCATCGGTCATGTCCGGCCCCGTCCTGTGTCGCGCCGGAGCCCGTCTCCGAGCCGACGGACACGATGAGGGCCCTCAGCGATATGCGGACGAGGTCGATGTCCGCTATGGACAGGACGATGTCGCCGGCGATGACCACGCCGCCGCTGAGGAGCCGGTCCAGCAGATCGACCAGGGCGACCTGGCGGCCGGGAAGCGGTTCGTCGTATCCCGTGAGGCTCACGGCGCGCGCTCGCCCTCGGCCGGCACGGAGGGTTCGGCCGGCGGCATCGCGAAGGAGTACGGCGCCCACGGGCCGGTGAGTTCGATGCGGATCTCGGGGAAGTCCCGAGCGGCCTGCTCGATGGCGGCGCGGAACTGCTGGGCGTCCTCGTCGGGAACCAGGTAGGCGTCATTGAGGACGTTCTCCTGCGGGCCGGTCAGGGCGCCGGTCTGCGGGGCGTGACGTACGCGCTGGGACGCGTAGCGCGCTGCGATCGCATCAAGGGCGGCAGCGGCCCGCTGAGCCCTCTCGTAGGTCCTTTCCCGGGCGTGGTGCTGCACTCTTCGGCGCTGCAGGTATGCCTTGCCGGGCGAGGCGGGTGGGGCCGCCGGGTCCGCCTCGGATCCGGACGCTCCGGCGGACGGCTCCGTCGAGGCGGGCGGCGCGGGCGGCGGGAGGTAGATCTTGACGCCGTACTCGGTGTGGGCGTCGAGCGCGACCATGCGCTGGGCGAAGGTCCTGCACTGCTCGCCGAGGGCTTGCCGGGCGCGGGGGTCGTCCTGGTACACGGTGGCCATCCGCAGCGGCAGGACCGTTGCCTCGGCGGCCACGGCCTGTACGACTTCGTGGTGGGCACGGGCGACCTCCTCGAGCCACTCCAGGTCTTCGAAGTGGGCTTTGAGGGCGGACTCGTTGAAGGCCTGGTGAGGTACGTGGCTTATGACGAAGGCCAGGGGGGCGGGACTGCTGTCGCCGGCCTCGGTCAGCAGCGTCACGGGGGCGTGATCGACGCCGCGGAGGCCCGGGAGGAGTGCCGTCAGGCGCTCGGTCCGCCGGGCGACGGCGTAGACGTAGGTGAGGGGTTCACGGCCTGTGCTCACTGGGGACGCTCCCGTGCCGTGGGGCCGGACGGGTCGCGTCGCTCTCCGCTGCGCTCTGGAGGTGGCGCCCCGTCTGCCCGGTCCCGGCGGAGAGCCTCCAGCTCGGCGCGCAGGCGGCGGTTCTCCTGCTCCAGTGGGCTGCCGGTGTGGCGGGACGACAGAGAGGGGTCGTGTTCCCACCAGTCGATGCCCATTTCCTTCGCCTTGTCCACGGACGCGATCAGGATCCGGAGTTTAATGGTCAACAGCTCGATGTCGAGCAGGTTGATGCGGATGTCACCAGCTATGACGATGCCCTTGTCCAAGACCCGCTCGAGGATGTCCGCAAGGCTCGATGACGAACTGCTCCCGTAGGGCATCGGGGCGCGGGAAGGGAAGGCTCCGAACCGGTCGGGAAGGGGTTCGGTCACGATGGCGGCCTCGTTTCTTCGGCGGTCATGACATGCCGCGGCGGAATTCTTCGATCTCGGACAACCGATCGAGCAATTCGTTCTCCCGGAGGTCGAACTCCTCCTGGTCGATGTCCCCTCGCAGCAGACGCTGCTCCAGGTCGCCGAGTTCTCGCCAGATCGGGGCGGGGTCGTAGTACTCCTCCTCGGCCTGTTCGACGACCCGCTGGGCGACCCAGGTGACCGCTCGGACCGGCGCGGCGGGAAGTGTCAGCAGATAGGTCAGCAGTCCCATGGTGTCCTCCCTTCGGGAGAGTGGGCGGACGGTGCCTACACGAAGCTGTACGGGGGCAGGGGGCCGGTGAAGCGGAGGCCGACGCCGCCGCCGATCTCGCGGACCAGGTTCGCCTGCGCCGTCAGGAGGTCCTCCTTCTGCTCTTCGGGCACGAGGAGCGAAAGGTTGAGGAAGTCGCTTCCCGTGGGCGGGTGGGCGAGGTGTTCGCGAGCGAAGGGCAGGAGCGCCTGCACGAGGCCGGCGGCGAGAGACTCCTGCCGGGCCTCGACCTCGCGCGCCACCATCTCACCGAGTGCGAGCGGCAGCTGTGGGTCCGGTTCCCCCGCGCGGATCCGCTCGTTGAGCTCCCTGGCCTGGGGGGAGTCCTGAAGGATCTGTTGGAGCAGCGGCTCCTCATCTTCCTGGGACGCCCGCAGGTGGTACTCGGCGCAGCCGTCGAGCCGCTCGAGCGCGGCGAGGTAGCCGCCGGCGTTCGTATCCAGTACGTCCCGAACGGCGTCCTCGTCAGAAGCGATGTAGCCGAACTGCAGAGGCAGAATGGGGCCGTCGGCCATCAGGCGTTCTTGGACCTCCTGGTGCGCGAGGAGGTCTCGGCGTTTGGGCCGGATCTCCTCCGATATGTCGCTGACGACTGCACTCAGGGGTCCGGCTGTGACCGACCGCAGAGGTGCCGGTCGTGCGCCCACTCCGTTCAGGCCGTCGAGGCGCCGGGGGTGGCCCTCGCCGGCGATCGAGTACACGTAAAGTGCCATCGCTCACTCCTTCTCCCGGCGTACCGGGCGCCGGGCAGGGCGCCGCCGCCTGGGAGCCTCTTCTTCCTCCACCTCCTCCTCCGGCTCCTCTTGACGGGACTTCTTTCCCGTCAAGGAGTCCGTAACCGCGTCGACGGCCCCGCTCAGGGCGCCCTTGGACTTGCCCCGGGCACCGCCTTCCACCATCTTCCCCACGACATCGGGCAGCTGAGCAGGGGCGTTGCGGCCGGCTTCCAGATCGAGCCGGTTGCAGGCCTCGGCGAAGCGGAGGTAGGTGTCGACACTCGCCACCACGATGCGTGCATCGATCTTGATGAGCTCGATGCCGACGACGGAGATGCGGACGAATACGTCGATGACCAGACCGCGGTCGAGGATGAGTTCCAGGACGTCGTAGAGGCTGCTCGTGTTGCCGCCGCCTCCTCGGGCGATGGCGCTGCCGCCCTGCGGCACCATGGTCATGGCGCCTCCTTCCATCGGTGGCCTGTTCTCACGTCGGCCGGTCGATCATTCCTCGGGTGTAGCGGCGGGTGCGTTCGTAGGAGATCAGCTCGCCGTCCTCGTCCAGAACGACTCTGTAGCTGGCCATGACGCTTGTCGTGTCCGGGATGCGCTCCAGCTCCACGACCTCCACCTGGGCCACCCAGCCGTCCTCACCCGGTTTCAGCGAAGAGACCGAGTCGGGCGGACGGCCGAGGAGCTGGGCCAGCTGCTCGGCCGCCGACCGCATCGCCGACGCGGCGCTGCGCACGCCTGCACGCGGCCTGGAGCCGGCTCGTCGGGAGGGCTGCCGGTCCTGCTCTTCGCCTTCGCCACCGCCGGTGCGCGGAGTGCGCCGCCGCGGGTGTGCGGGTTCTGCTGCGGTCATGTACCACTCCTGTGGACGTCCGCCTTCTAGAGACAAGAATGTCACTAAATCTGCGCATAAGTCCGGGATCGGGGGCAGGAGCCTTTCAGGACCGCCCGAGCAGGACTGATTCGCCGGCCGGCAGAGGAGGACGTCCCGACGCATCGGCGTCGGGGCGGTGACAGGTCCGCGGCCCCCGGCCAAAGGGGATGATCATGCAGGACACGACCAAGATTGCGCTCGCAGCCGCGCTGGCTGGGGGCTACGTACTCGGCCGAGCGAAGAAGGGCCGTATGGCTTTTGCCGCGGCGACCTACCTTGCCGGCCGTCGGTTCGGCCTCGAGCCGGAACAACTCCTGAGACAGGGCCTCGCCAAAGTCAAGGAGATGCCCCAGTTCGCGGACCTCAGCGACCAACTGCGTGGCGAGGCCCTCGATGCCGGCCGCCAGGCTCTGAGCGCCGCGGCCAACCGCCAGCTCGCCAGCTTCGCCGACTCCCTGCACGAGCGCACGCTCGAGTTGGCGCGGGGCGGCCGGCGGGACGAGGACGAAGACGAAGAACCCTACGAGGACGAGGCGGAGTACGAGGAAGGGGACGAGGAGGACGAGGACTACCCCGAACCCGAGGAAGAAGAGGAAGAGGAAGAGGAAGAAGAGGAACAACCGGAGGAAGCGGTAGAGGAGGAGCCGGAGGAAGAAGCGGAGGAGGAGCCGGAGGAGGAAGCGGAAGAGGACGAGGAAGAAGAAGGGGCAGAGGGAGAAGAGGAGGAGGCGGAGGAGGAAGAGGAGAAGCCCGCACGGCGTCGCCCGGCCCGTCGTCGCGCCGCTCCGAGCCCTGCCGCACGCCCTCGTAGAACCGAGCAGCGGCCCAGTCCCGGCAAGAAGACTGCGGCGTCCAGGAAAACCACTACCGCCAAGCAGGCCGCTCCCGAGAAGAAGGCGAGCGCGAAGAAGGCGACCGCGAAGAAGACCGCTGCGAAGAAGACGGCTGCGAAGAAGACGGCGAGTGGAGGGTCGGCCGCAAAGGCGCCACCCAAGAAGACGGCTTCCAAGGCCGCATCTTCCAGGCCCGCCGCGAAGAAGTCCAGCACGGCGGCCCCCAGGAAGCGGACCGCGGGCCAGAGCGCGCCGCGCAAGACGGCCGCCAAGAAGGCCTCGAGCCGCAGCCCCGCACGCAAGACGGCCGCCAAGAAGACGGCGTCCCGCAAGCAGTCCGCGCGGAGGTAGGCCATGGCAACCTCAGACCGCGACAGTGCCAAGGAATCACCCTCGGGGCTGGACCAACTGCTCAACGAGGTGTCCCAATACCTCGCCGCCCAGGCGGAACAACTGGCCGGGAAGGCGACCGACAAGCTCGGTGACCTCACCGACCAGCTCTACGACGTGGCCGACAACGGTGGCAAGCTCTCGGACGTAGGGGGCATAGGCGCACGGCTGCTCAAAGGAGACTCGCCCCTGAAAGCCATCGCCGGCCAGACCATGGGAAACCTGAAGGACAAGGTGACCGACACCGCATCCCAGGTCTTCGGCAAGGGCCGAGGCCGCAAGGGAAGTGGTGGCAAAGTCGTCAACATCGTCGAGGCGATGGACATAGGCCTGCCGCTGCGTACGACGTACGACCACTGGACGCAGTACGAGAACTTCAGCAGCTTCACCAAGGGCGTGCGCGACGTTTCCCGTAATGACGACACCACCAGTGACTGGAAGGTCAAGGTCGGCCCGTCGACCCGCGGTTGGAAAGCGACCGTCCAGGAGCAGATACCCGACGACCGCATCGTGTGGAGTTCCGAAGGAGCCAAGGGCACCACCCGCGGCTGTGTGAGCTTCCACGAGCTTGCTCCGTCCTTGACCCGCATCGTCATCGTCGTCGAATACCACCCTGCGGGCCTCTTCGAGAAGACGGGCAACATCTGGCGGGCTCAGGGCCGGCGCCTGCGCCTGGACCTCAAGCACTTCCTGCGCTACGCCACTTTGAACACCGAGGAACCAGAGGGTTGGCGCGGCGAGATCCGGGACGGCGAAGTCGTCCGCACCCACGAAGAAGCGCTCGAGGCCGAAGAGGAAGAACAAGGTCCCGACGAGCAGGGTGACGACGAGGACGGCTTCGAAGACGAGTACGACGAAGAGGAATACGGGGAAGGAGAAGAACCGGACGCATACGAGGAAGACTCCGGCTATGCCGAAGAGCCTCAGGAGGAGGCGGCAGAGGGACAGGCCGACGAGGACGAGGACGGCGGCGAGGAAGAGGACGAGGACGAGGGCGAATACGAGGACGAATACGAGGATGAGGGCGACGGCGACGGCGAGGACGAGGACGAGGATGAGGAAGAGACCTCCCGTCCCCGTGGTCGACGCGTCCGCCAGGCAGCCTGAGCCGGCTGGCAAGGAGGCTTCGTCATGTCCACCGTGAACCGGCGCCTGCGGCGCGTCAGACGTAGGAGGCGCAGACGCCGGTTCCTTGCCCGCTGGAGCCCTCGATCCGTCGTCCGCCGGATGCTCATGCGCATGGGCGTGTGGGGGGCGCGCCTGACGTTCTGGGGAATGCGTCTGGCGGTACGGCGTCTGGTGCGCGCCATATTCTGATGCGCTCCGGGCGTGCGCGGCCGGCGGCCGACCGAGCCCGGGTCGACCTGGAGGAACCCACCGGTCAACGACCGGGGCATCGGTCGGCCGACGTGCGCGACAGGTGGCTCGGAAGGGTCAGTGGAACTTGTCCTTGCCCTTTTCCTTCAGCCGTCGCGCCTCTCCTCGAGATTCCAGAGCCGCGCCCTTGGCCGCCAGGGTTTCCTTTCCCATTGCGTGGGCCGTCTTCCTGACCGCCTTTCCGGCAGCTCGCTCGATTTCGGCTTTTGCCTTCTCCCTCATGCTCATCACGCCGCTCCTTCCGACGAGTGCCGGCAGGACGCGCGTCCTGCCGGCACTCCCACACGCCACGGCACCCGATGCCCGGCAAAGGGTCAGTGCTTGAACGTGTCCTTCGCCTTCTGTGCAGTCTGCTTCGCGTCGCCCGCGATCTGCTCGCGCCGGCCCTTCATCTCAAGACTCTCGTTGCCGACAGCCTTTCCCGTGGTCTCCTTGACTTTTCCCTTGCTCGCCTTGGCCGCGTGCTTCATCTTCTTGCCTGCGCCCATGCCTCTCACCTCCACCGTCGCTTGACACCGGGCTTTTACCCGTAATCGCGACAAAAACGCCCAATTCGGTTCGTCATCCTTGCGCCGCAGGAGCGCCCGGATCACGGCATGCGCCTGCGGATCGCTGGTCCGAAGCCGCACGTGCAGGTCAGTCCTCGGCCGGGTGCGACCGGGTGCGCAGCTTTCCACTGCCGGGGCCGTCGGACGGGGCCGGGCCGCCACGCACCGGCCCGGATGCCGCGGTCGTGGGGGCGGGGGCTGGGCCGGGCAGCTTCGACACCCGCGTGACGCGCGCGGCGCCTGTCTTGAACAGCGGCTGTTTGGAAGCCGGATCCCAGGACGTGGGCGTGAGTTCGTTGGCCGCTCGGTGGTGGCCGTCCTGCCCCGGCGCGTCCCAATAGCCGTAGTGGAACGGCAGGAAGACCACGCCCTCCCGGATACCCGTCACATGGACCCGCGCCCGGACGGAGCCGCGCCGGGTGGACACCTCGGCGAGGTCGCCCTCGCCGAGGCCGGCGGCCGCGGCGTCCGCTTCGGACATCTCGATCCACATGTCCGGTGCGGCGCCACGCAGTTCGGGAACGCGGCCGGTACGCGTGCGGGTGTGGAACTGGTACAGGGTGCGCCCGGTGGTGAGCCACAGCGGATGATCGGCGTCGGGCGGTTCGGGCGGAGGAAGACAGGCGGCTGCGCGCAGGACTGCCTTGCCGTCCGGGTTGAGGGAACGGTAGGCCTCGGCATCGAGCGCGGCCCCCGTGAGGAGGTCGCGACCGTAGCTCTCGCAGTCGTCGGGACGGCTGCGGAAGTCGCCCTGGGTGTAGAGGCGTTCGGTGCCCCCTGGCTGTTCGGCGGTGCAGGGCCACTGGACTCCGCCCCGTTCGCTCAGCAGGCCGTAGCTCAGTGCGCTGTAGTCGCAAGGGCGCCCGCGGCTGCAGTCCTTCCATGCCTCGAAGACTTCCTCGGGGGCCTGCCAGGGCAGGAGCGGCGCGCCCGAGAGGTCACGCAGGTCCATCCGGGTGGCGAAGTCCAGGAAGATGTCGAGGTCGGGGCGTGCGCCGCCGGGAGGGTCGACCGCCTTGAGTGAAAGGTGGACCGTACGGTCGGCGTTGGTGAAGGTGCCGGTCTTCTCACCCCAGCCGGCGGCGGGCAGCACCACGTCGGCGAATGCGGTGGTCTCCGTCGGGAAGAGGTCCTGGACGACGAGGAAGAGGCCGTCGCGGCCGAGCACCGAGCGGATGCGCTCCAGGTCCGGCAGGGACACGGCGGGGTTGGTCCCGCAGACCCACAGCATGCGCAGCGAGCCCTCTTCGGCGAGGCGGATCATCTGCATGAGGTGGGTGGGCGGCCCGTCGTGCGGGATGCGCTCCGGCGGGACGTTCCAGATCCTGGCGAGCTCCCTGACGTGCTGGGGGTTGGCCCAGTTGCGGAACCCGGGCAGGTCGCCGTCCGCTCCGCATTCGCGGGTGTTCTGGGCGGTGGGCTGGCCGTTCATCTGCAGGACACCGCAGCCGGGCCGTCCGAGCATGCCGCGGATCAGGTGCAGGTTGTTGACCTGGACGGCGGCCGCTGTCGCCTGGTGTGACTGGTAGAAGCCCTGGAGGACGGTGGACAGCAGCCGTTCGGCCTGGCCGAGCAGGCGGGCTGCGGCACGGATCTGCTCCGGGGGCACCCCGGTGGCCGCAGCGGCGGCCTCGGGAGGGAAGAGGGCCACCTGCCGTTCGAGAGCGTCGAAGCCGACGACGTGCGCCTGGATGTACTCCCGGTCCGTCCGGCCGCTCGCGATCACCTCGTGCAGCAGTCCGTTCATGAGCGCGAGGTTGGTGCCCGGTCTCGGTTGCAGGTGGACGGTGGCCGCTTCGGACACCGGCCCGGGACGGGGGTCCACGCACAGCAGGACGGGCGGGTCCGGTCCGGCGAGACGGTCCAGGACCCGACTCCAGGAGACGCTCTGGGTCTCGGCCATGTTGTGCCCGAACAGCGCGATGGTGTCGGCATGGTCGATGTCGGCGTACGACCCGGGCTGGCCGTCGCAGCCGAAGGACTCCTTGAGGGCCTCGGCGGCGGTCGACGTGCACAGACGGGTGTTCCCGTCGAGGTGCTTGGTGCCCAGCCCGCCGCGAGCGAGGACGGCCAGCGCGTAGTACTCCTCCAGGAACAACTGGCCGCTGGTGTAGAAGCCGATCGACGACGGGCCGGGCCCGTCGAGGAGCGCGCGGGTCCGGTCGACGATGCGGCCCAGGGCGGTGTCCCAGTCGACCGGCCGCCGGATGCCGTTCTCCCGGACCAGCGGGCGCGTCAGCCGGTCCGGCGAGCCCACGGCCTTCCATCCGTACAGGTCCTTGGGATCGAGGCGGCCTCGGTTGACCCGGTCGCCGGCCACCCCGCGGACACCGACGAGCCGGCCGTCGCGGACGGCGAGTTCCATCGCGTCGCCGTTTGAGTGAAGGTTCGAGGCGGTCGGAACCCACCGGTCGACTCGGTCGCAGCGATCGCCTCCGGCGCTCTCCGGCAGGTACGAGTCGACGCGAACCGGCCAGCGGTCCCCGCGCCCGTACGGGGTCCTGCGGCCCCACGGGTCGTCGATCCGGTCTGGATCCGGCTCGGATTCCTTGGACACGCCCGGCACCTGCCCCCGAGGCGGGCTTCCCATGCCCGGCGGGCCGGGCAGGAATGGCTGTCCCGCCGAGGCAGCCGGAAGTACGGGCCTCCGCCCAGGGCCCAGGTCCCGGTACACGGGCCGCGTCAAGGCGCCGGCGGCCGGCTTCGCCGTAACGGGCGGGCGCTACCCGAGAGGTCCTGGGCGGGCCGTGGTCTGCCGCCGCGGCCCCGCCGGCGTCCGGCGGAGGCAGGGTGCTCGTGCTGCGGGTCGACCGACGGAGCACTCTCCCTGTGCGTGCACGTGAACGGAGAGCGTGGGGGGAGCCCCGCGGCAGCGGGAGCGCGGCCTCGGCCGCGCGGTGCGGTTCCCCCGGTCGGGGGAAGCGGGGTCTGCGGGGGTGACGCCGTGCGCCTCTGTCGCAGGTGCTTCTGTCGGGAAGCAGCAGTTCAGGGGCGCCCGTACGGTTGTGCGGCTCGGCGGGGCCGCCCGTTCCGGTAGCCTGCCGACGTAATCGGCAGGTGCGGGCCCAGAGCCCGGTGGGATGGAGATCGGCCATGGCCCTTCGTTACGACTGCTCCACGGATTCGACCCGGGCCGACGGCCTGAACGCGGCCGCCCTGGCGGTCCGACGGGGCGAGCTCGTGGTCCTCCCGACCGACACCGTCTACGGCATCGGTGCGGACGCCTTCGACCCCGACGCCGTGGACAGGCTGCTGGGAGCCAAGGGCCGCGACCGCGCGATGCCGTCGCCGGTCCTGGTCGCCTCCCCGGACGCCCTGCACGACCTCGTCGCCGATCTTCCCAAGCAGGGGTGGGCCCTGGTGGAGGCGTTCTGGCCGGGCGGGCTGACCCTGGTCGCCCGCCACCTGCCTTCGCTGACCTGGGACCTCGGGGAGACCAACGGCACGGTTGCCGTCAGGATGCCCTCCCACCCGGTCGCCCTCGCCCTGCTCTCCGAGACCGGACCCATGGCCGTCTCCAGTGCCAACCTGACCGGTCGGCCCTCCCCGCAGGACTGCGACGCCGCACTGGCCATGCTGGGGGACTCCGTCTCCGTCTACCTCGACGGCGGGCCCACCGAGGCCGCCGTCGCCTCCTCGATCGTGGATCTCACCGGCCCGGCACCGGTCCTCAAGCGAGCCGGCGCCATCAGCGCCCAGACCCTGCGCAGCGTCGTGCCCGACCTGCTGGAGACGTGACCCCTCAGCCCGACCCTCGGCAGGTGGCTGTCAGGGCGGCGTCGTAGCCTGCGGTCATGAGTACATCGCTGTCACCGACCCCGTCCGAGGCCTTCGAGCTGCTGCTGGCCGGCAATCGGCGTTTCACCGAGGGCGCGCCCGAGCACCCGAACCAGGACGCGGCCCGCCGTACCGAGATCGCACCGGCTCAGCGTCCTTTCGCCGTCCTCTTCGGCTGCTCCGATTCGAGGCTGGCCGCCGAGATCATCTTCGACCGCGGTCTGGGTGACCTGTTCGTCGTACGCACCGCGGGCCACGTCGCTGGCGCGGAGGTCCTGGGCAGCATCGAGTACGGGGTGAGCGTGCTGGACTGCCCGCTGGTCGTCGTGCTCGGCCACGACACCTGCGGTGCGGTCGCCGCGACCCGCGCCGCCCTCACGGACGGTGTCGGTGCCACCGGGTACGTGCGCGACGTCATCGAACGCGTCACCCCCAGCGTGCTCGCGGCCCGAGCCGCCGGACTCACCGACGAGGACGACATCATCGCCGAGCACATACGACACACCGTCGACCTTCTCCTGGACCGCTCCCGCGTCCTCGCCGGCCAGGTCGCCGCGGGGCGCGCCGCCGTGGTGGGCCTGTCCTACCGACTGGCCGACGGCAGCGCCCGGGTCGTCACCACCCGCGGCCTCGCCCACGAGGTGCCGGCCTGACCGTCCGGTGACGGGGCCGGGCGGCGCCGCCGCCGCCCGGCGATCCGGCCGTGTGCCGATGCGCAAAGGCGCGGCCGGTCACCGAGCGCCCGGTGATCCGTAGACCGCGGCCATCGGGGAGACGCCGGTGGTGACGTAGTCGCGGATCCCGGCGAGGTAGGCATCGCGTTCGACGAGCCCGTCGTCGTCGGTGTCGAGGGCGTCGAACGCGCGGTCGGCGTCCGAGGCCGTGTTCCGCGAGGCGACGCGCAGACGGGTGAACTCCTCCCGGGACAGCCGGCCGTCACCGTCGAGGTCGGCGACGTCGAACAGCGAGCCCAGCGCGGGACGGCACGAGCGCTCGAACGCGTCGTGGCCGGCCCACGTGCGGTACTCCTCGAACGTCACCCTGCCGTCGCGATCGGCGTCCATGTCCGCCCACACCACCTCGTGAGCGGTGCGCGCGGCATCGACCACAAGGTGGTCGGACTCGCGGCCCATCGCCCTGGCCGCGCGATCCACCCTCTCGAGGTACTCCGCCCGCGAGACGACGCCGTCACCGTCGACGTCCAGCATGGCGAAGATCCGCCGTTTGGCCGCATCGCCGATCGTCCCTGTGGTTCCCTGAGACATTTCCCTGCTCCTGCCTGATCGGTCGAGGATTCCGACGACGCACGCGTCGGACACGCCGAAGCGCCCGCACAGAGGCCGACGACGTGACGCGCACAAGATCATCACAAGCCGGCGGTGCGTCGCCACCGACCGCACCGGCCGTCACCCGGACGTCCGAACGCCCTCGGCAGGCAGCGGAATCCCGCAGGGCCAGGGGGTCACCGGGCCACCACCCGCGCGGGCCGGGCGGACTCGTCGGTGCCGCGGCGGGACGTCGGCCGTCGGCCGACGGCCGACGGCCGACGGCACCGCTCACCAGGCGCCGACCATCGGCGTCTCGCCCTCGTACTGCGCCCAGGTCTCGTTGAGGCGCGCGAGCCGGTGCGTGGCGGCCATGCCGCGCAGAGAGGCGACCTTCCCGTCGCTGACTTCGAACGCGACGGCGCCCACGACCCGGTCGCCGACCACGGCGATGACGGCGGTGCAGCCGTTGACCCGCGCGATGTGGAAGGCAGGGGAGCCGCCGGCCAACCGCCGCTTCGCCGCAGTGGGCCGCAAACCGGACCGTACGGCCGAGGCGATGCGCTCAGGCGTCCGGTGCCGCAACAGCCGCCTGGCCAGTCCGGCGCCGTCCGAGACCGCGGTCGCGTCGGCGGTGAGCAGCGCCACCAGCCGTTCGGTGCGCCCGGACATGGCGGCTGTCAGGAACTCCGCGACGATCCGGCGCGCAGCCGCGGGGTCCACTTCGCCGCCGCCGCGACGCTCGGCGGCGACCCGGCGCCGGGCCCGGTGGACGTGCTGCTGGCTCGCGGACTCGGTGATGTCGAGGATTCCGGCGATCTCCGCGTGGGGGTACGAGAAGGCCTCGCGCAGGACGTAGGCCGCCCGCTCGACCGGCGAGAGGCGTTCCATGAGGGTCAGTACCGCCAGGGACACCGATTCGCGCTGCTCGAAGGTGTCGGCAGGACCGAGCATCGGGTCCCCGTCGAGGAGCGGCTCGGGCAGCCAGTCCCCGGCGGCGCGCTCGTGGCGTGCCTGCGCCGAGCGGAGGCGGTCGATGCAGAGGTTGGTGACGACCTTGGTCAGCCATGCCTCCGGCACCTCGATACGCTCCCGGTCGGCGGCCTGCCAGCGCAGGAACGCGTCCTGCACGGCGTCCTCGGCGTCGGCTGCCGAGCCGAGCAGACGGTACGCGAGCGAGGCAAGCCGGCCCCTGGCGGCCTCGAACCGGTCGATCGTTGCCATGTCCATGCAGATCAGCCTATGCGGTGGCGCCTGCGCCGATCCGGTCGGGCGCGCCGGCCGCAGCGGTCAGCCGACGCTTGCGCTTCGGGATGCCGTAGGTCGGGTGGACGATGCCGAGACCGGCCCCCTTGAGCACGCCCGCCTTGAGCCGGGCTGCGTTCCGGCCGCCCAGGTACCAGGTCTTCGACCGGCCGTCCCCGTCCACCATCTGGAAGATCGCGTCTCGCCGCCCGAGGCTGATGTGGTTGCCGTGGTACTTCAGCCCGATGTTCGGGACCTCGGCCCCCGTGAGTCGCGCGATGATCGCGGCGGTCGCCTGCATGGTGGTGAAGCCGGCCGAGGCGCACGACATCGGCAGCGGCCGGCCGTTGTCTCCTATCGCATAGGCGCAGTCACCGGCGGCGTACACGTCCGGGTGCGAGACCGAGCGCATGGTGCGGTCCACGACGATCTGGCCCGTTCCGGCGACCGTCAGGCCGCCGGCGGCCGCGATGGGGTGTACGGCGAACCCGGCGGACCACACGGTCACATCGGCCGGCACGACCGCACCGCCGACGACGACCGCGCGTGTCGGCTCGACGGCTTCGACGGCGGTGTGCTCGTGGACGGTGATCGCGAGCCGGTCGAAGGCCTGGCGCAGGTGCCGGCGGGCCTTGGGGGAGAGCCAGGCACCCAGCTCACCGCGGGCGGCGAGCGCGACCGAGAGGTCGGGCCTGGACTCGGCGAGCTCGGTGGCGGTCTCGATGCCGGTCAGCCCCTCGCCGACGACCAGTACGGTGCCGCCCTCGCCGAGGCGGGACAGCCGCTCGCGCAGCCGCAGGGCGGACGACAGGCCCGCCACGTCGAAGGCGTATTCGGCCACGCCCGCCGCGTCGTGGCCGGCTGCGGCACTGCCGAGCGCGTAGAGGAGCGTGTCGTACGTGAGCTCACGGTCGCCGTCCTCACCGGTCAGGCCGACCGTCTTGCGGCCGGGGTCGACGCCGGTGACCCGCGCCAGGCACAACCGCACCCCGGTGCCGGCGAACACGTCGGCGAGCCGGCGCACCGCGAGGTCCTGGCCCGTCGCGAGCTGGTGGAGCCTCATCCGCTCGACGAAGTCGGGCACGGCGTTGACGACGGTGATCTCGACATCGGCGGCGGAGAGCCTGCGGGCCAGGTTCCCGGCGGCGAAGGCCCCGGCGTATCCGGCGCCCAGTACGACGATGCGGTGCTTCATGACGTTGCTCCTGTCTCGTTCGCGTGCCCCTTGAACGGGACGGCGCCCCGATCCCTGACAGGATTCGAATGTGATGTGGCTCACGGGCCGACGGCCTGGCCGCGGCGGGGGAGGACGGCCGGGTCAGTCCTTCCCGAGCCCGGCCGGGGCCGAGCGGCGGCACACGACGCCGATCCCGAGCAGGGCTGCCCGCACCGCGCCGGCGTTCCGTACCTCCGCCCTTGCCCTCCGGTGTCGGGGAGCGGCCGGTCCCGGACGGTAGACGCGCCCGCTCAGTCGTCCTTCCCCCCGGTGCCGGTGAGCGAGGCGACGAGGAGGCCTGCGAGTGCCGCCCACAGCGCTGCGGTGGGTCCGGCCGTGGCCCAGCCGAAGGCGGCCAGCACCACGGCTGTGCCGGCCCCGATCGCCCATGCGCGCCGGTCGGTGAGGAAGGCCCACTGCCTGCGTCCGCTCCCGGGGACGCGGAGCTCTGCGACCGCGGTCCTGATGACCAGGGCAGCCACGATGATCGCGACGGTGAGCAGGGTGACCGCCATACCGCCTCCGGAAGGAAGACCGCCGGGAGTCCCGTTGGCAGCCCAGTGTCCCACGGACAGGTGCGCATGCGCCGACCGCGTCGCCGCGCTGCGGCCTGCCGCCGAGAACGGTCCGGCCCGTCGAAGTCGCCTCTGAGCGCCTGCCGTGGTTCCCGGCCATGAACACGAACGCCCGGCGCGATGCGACCAGCCCGATGCGACCGGGCCGATCCGGCTGGCCCACCCCACGCAGTGCGTCCCTTCGCCTGCCTTCGACCGAGCCCGCCCCCGAAAGCCCGGGCGTCCGGCGCTACGCCGCGGAGGCCGTCGTCACCGGCGACTTCATCCACGGAACCGTCCATCCCGGGGTCACCTCCGAGGACCTCTCGGACGGGAGCCGGCTTCGGAACGCCATCGAGGGAGCCGAGCAGGAGGCCGATCGCGACGAGCCGTCCACGGCGGTCCGGCCCCAGCAGGGCCGCGGCCCATCTCCGATTCATTGCCGCAGACCCCTGCGTGGTCCAAGTCCACGACGGGCCCGGCACCCAGGCCGTCGTCCCGGTGCCGCTCGATCCGGGCGAAGAGTGGACAGCCGAGTCCAGGGAACGCCCGGCGGCGGCCCGAGCCGTTCTCGGCGCCGGCGCCGAGGGCCACCCTCGCGCACGTCCCTGACGGCGAGTCCGCCCTCCCGCACCGCAACGCGACCGCTTCACGAAGACGACGGGGGATCGGTCATGTCGCTCCGTTTCCTGTTGCATCAGCACCGGGCTCAACTGTGCGCTGCGACCCGGCCCGTGACGCCACGCCAGTGGCGCCGTAGCATCACTGGGTCTTGCCCCGCACGATCGCTCTGGAGTTCCCCCCCCCATGAACCATCCCTCCGGTTTCCCCCTCACCCGCCGCGGCCTCATACGTGCCGGTGCCGGTGCCTCGCTCGCCGCGCTCGGGCTCGGCATCGGAGCGCAGACCGCCTCCGCCGCGGTCACCGCCACCAAGCGGTTCGACCTGACGCAGCCGTCGCACGACCTGTTCCGCTCCAAGGACACGCACGGCGCACGGGTGCAGCAGAGCTTCGCCTTCGACTGGGTGAACAAGTTCCTGTTCGTCGCGACGAAGCGGAGCGGAAGCACCGAGGCCGACGGTGACCTGTGCATCAACAAGATGGACTTCGACGGCAATTACATCTCGTACATGCACCTCAACGGCTTCGGCCACGGCGTCGCCTTCGCCGCCCTCCCCGACGGTTCCGGCACCGAGCTGTGGATCGAGTGCGCCGCGAACACCAAGGGGTACGGCACAGCGCTCGCCCCCATCCCCTACATGGCCAACACCACTCTGGGCTCTCCGGCCGCCTCCGCCGCCCACCGGCCGATCTCCGGGGCCCTCGAGTACACCTGCTCCGTCGACCCGGTCTACCAGCGCATGATCGTGCGCTACCACACCAGCGAGGGCAAGCGCATCGCCGTGTACCCCCTCTCCGCCTTCCAGACGCGCAACTTCGGCGCGCCTCTGGTCGACTTCAAGCAGCCGGCGATCCCCGGAACCCCGCAGGGCTACGCCCTCTACGGCTCGTACATGTACTACCTGACGGGTGACGCCTACCCGGAGCCCGGCGTGCCCGTCGGTGACGGAAACACCTACATCACCAGTGTCGACATCAACACGGGCACCGTGAAGCAGGGCCCCGTCCTCACCAAGGCCGGCTCCACCCTCCACCACCGTGAGCCCGAGGGCCTCGCCGTCTACCGCACCGACGCCGGCGAGAGCCGCCTCTTCCTCGGCTTCGCCACCGGCGTGGAGGGCGACCGACGCTCCAGCATCTTCTACAAGAACGCGCTGGTCTGATCCGTCTCCGCCCGGTGGCCGGTCCAGGTCACCGGGCGCCGTGCGGCTCACGCAGCCGGACGGCCGCCACGGACGCCTCGCACCGGGCCGCCCGAAGCCCGGGCGGCCGCGGAGGAGGTTCGGGCTGCCGCCGGCGAGGTTCGGGCGTGTCGGGCCGTTGCGATCCGGCTCCGGATCAGACCCCGTCGGCGCACCGGCCGATGCCGGGGACGAACCGGCCTGCCCGCGCGGTGTAGTCGGCGTACGCGGGACCGTGCACTCGGGCCAGGTACGGCTCCTCCACCACACGGACCTGGAGCTCGACGGCGAGGACGAGCACGAGCCACGCGATGACGGCGGGGGCGTTCGGAACCATCAGGGCGAGCCCCGCGGCCGTCACGGTCATGGCGGTGAAGACCGGGTTGCGCACGTACGCGAAGAGCCCGGAGGTCACGAGTTCCGTGCGCTCGGCGGCATCCACACCGACGCGCCAGGAGGCGCCCATCCCGCTCTGTGCGACCAGTGTGGCGGCCATTCCCGCCAGGGCCAGGGCGAGCCCGGTCCCGCGAAGGCCCGCACTGTCGGCCGCGCCGGGCAGCCCGGGCATTCCGGCCAGTGCGGCGGCGGGAGCCGCGGCGCCGCCCAGGAGGGCGAGGGCGAACAGGATGCCCGCCCACCACGAGGCGGACCCGGGTCGGCCCGATATTCCCCTGAAGCCGGCGTCCCCGGTGCGGCGGCGCTGCACGGCGGCTCGAATGCCGAACGCCGTCCCCGCCCACACGGCGAACAACGCCAAAGCGGTCCAGGCCCAGTTGTTCACCGCTCCTCCTTCGTCTTCCGTGTGTCGGTGGTGCTGCGGCACATGCGGCGCGCAGGCACATCACGCCGCGCGGGCGACGGGCCGGGCGCCAGGGTCATGAGCAGCACCCCTTCTCGTCGGCCTGGGCGCAGGTGCGGTCGGCGGCGACGGTGACGACCGCTGAGCGGAGGTCGTCCAGGGCGTGGCCGAGGCGAGCGTCGGCCAGCTCATAACGTGTGCGGCGGCCTTCGGGGACGGCGACCACAAGGCCGCAGTCGCGCAGGCACGCGAGGTGATTGGACAGCCGGGTGCGGGAGATGCCCAGCCTGTCGGCGAGGTCGGAAGGGTGCGCCGGGGCCTCGCGGATTTCGAGGAGCAGACGGCAGCGGATCGGATCGGCCAAGGCGCGCCCGAAGCGCGCCAGGACCTCGATGTCTTCGGCGGTGTTCAGCACCCCTCGACAGTACATCGATTCATGAATTCAAGAAAGCCTGAACTATTGCGGCGACGGGGCGACGATGTCCGCGCCGCCACCTCTGCCGCCCCCGCCTGCCCGAACGGCTCACCGGGCGGCGTGTGGTGCACCGCCCTGAGCGCAGCGGCGCGGCGGCGCGGCGGCGTGCGGTCGCACCCGCGAGCGATCCGGACCCGGGTCCACCGCATCGGCGCCTGACACGCCGCCGGCCGGGCCTTCAGTCGCGGATCTCCAGGACATCGGCGACGGGGCGACGCGGTGTCTCGGCGCCCTGCGGTCCGTAGCCCAGGCGCAGGACCATCTGGACGTGGCCCATGGCATCGAGCGGATCGCGGGCCGTCCAACGCAGTTCCGGCCATTCCAGCGGCTGGGAGGTCATCGAGGTGGCCAGGCCGTCGGCGGTGGCCTGGAGGAGCACGCGCTCCAGCGCCTGCCCGGCCCGCAGCCAGTCGATCCGCGTGTCCGTCGTCGTGCCGAGCAGAGCGAGCTGCGGCCGCTCCTCGAACACGGCCCAGCCGCGGTCCGCCACGGATCGGTCCCGGCCGAAGTCCCGTACGGCGGAGGGTCCTCGGGCGCTGCGCGGGCCGAACGCTTCGGCGGGCACGCCGTCGCGGCGTTCCCCGGACGGGGCGTGCGCGGGCGATACCCAGGCGGAGGTCTCCGCCCGGACGAGCGGGTCGGTGTCCTCCCGGTGTTCCGCGTCGCCGACCAGCCCGAGCAGGGTCTCCAGGTGCCAGTCGCCCGCGACGGTCAGTCGGCAGCCCTCCCACCGGGCCGCGCTCCTCAGGCCGTCCAGGAGAGCGTCCGGCACGGGTTCGTCACTGAACGGGAAGCGGCTGGTGTGCCGACGCCGGAGAGCGGTGTGCAGGGCGGCCAGCTCGTGCTCGTCGTCGGGGAGCTCACCGAACGCCGCTGTCGCCAGCAGCCACGGCTGCGACTCGTCGGGCAGCAGGCGCACACGGGCCCGAAGCCCGTGCCGGGCCGCGGAAACGCGCAGGTTGAACAGGGCTGCCGCACAACCGATGTGGAGAGCCCGGTGATGCGGATCGGTGCGGGTCATGGCACGTTCGGTATCGCCGTGCACCTCCATGACGTCGTCCGCCCGGCGGAACACGAACTTCCATGGCTGGGCGTTGTGCATGGACGGGGCGGTCACGGCGTCGCCGACGAGCCTGGCGACGATGTCGGGGGCGAGGCGTGCTGTGGTCATGGCGCTGTCCTGGGGGTGCGTGCTCGTACGGTCGGCTCTACCTGGTCCGGCATCCGTCACCACATCAGCGCGTGGCCGGTGCGTCCGGTTTCGGCGGTCGAAGTGTCGTCCGTGCGGGCCGTGACGTGGGACGCCACGGCGACGACCCCGTCGAGCTGTTCGACGAGGCGCAGGAGCACGGGGAGCTGGCTGCGGCGCTCGACGCGGCCCTGCAGCGTGACGATGCCGTCCACCACGTGGACGTCGACGTCGCCGAGCGGCACGTCCAACACCTGCGCGAGGACCTCGTCGGCGACCCGCCGGCGTATTTCGGAGTCCGGACGCACGAACAGGCGCAACAGGTCCCTGCGGGTGACGATGCCGACCAGCCGGTCCTCCTCGTCCACCACGGGCAACCGCTCGACGCCCCGGCGGGTCATCAGCCGGGCGGCGTCACCGCCCGACTCCTCGGCGCGGACGGTGACCGCGGGGGCGGACATGACGTCGCGGGCCGTGGGCGGCGCTGCCGGAGCGTCGCCCTCCTGGAGCGGGGGTGAGACCTGTGCTGTGCGGGCCAGGAGGTCCGTCTGCGATACGACACCGACGACGCGGTCTTCGTCGTCGAGGACGGGCAGCCCGGAGACGCCGTACTGGGCGAGGAGCTTGGCGATGTCCTTGAAGCCGGTCTCCGGAGCCACCGAGACGACCTCGTCGGTCATGAGATCCGCCACCTTGATGTGCTGCATGAGGTCCTCCTGCTCCGTCATGTCACGCGGTGTACGTGCGTCCGATGTCAGGGTGTTCTCCCACCATCCGCCCCCATACGCCGGTCATCGAGGGCCGAACGGTCCACTCCGGGGGCCGGAAGGGCCATCAGGACCCGGGTGGCGCGGGACCGCAGCCCGGCGACGTGGCCCTTCGGTTCCGATCGCGGCCCCGGATCCCGATCGGGACGGTCGAGGCCTCCCGCCACGCCCACCTGCTCGTACGGGCGGCCGCCGGGCGGCGGGCGGGGTGGCGGCGCCGTCCCTGGGGCCGGCCCGCAGCCAGGGCGCGCCGCGCCCGGCCTCCCGCACCATGCGCGGCGCCCGTCCGGGTCGTACTCGGACCGGCAGTGATCTCGGGCCCGCGTGAGCGCCCCCGCGGGCGACCGCCCGGGCGTCGCCGCACGGCTTCGTCAGTGGCAGCCCGTGGAACGCGGTCACCGGAGCCGTCCGGTCACCGCCGACCATGCGCACCCGGGCGTCCGGGCGTCCGGGCGGCCCGGGACGCACACGCTCGCGTCGTCACGGTGCAGCCACCCATGCGCCCACGCGCCGAAAGCTGCCGGTGGCCGAAGGCCCACACCGCCCGGGACGCCCGGTGCGCGGAAGCCTCGGTCGTCGCGGCCGGCGGCATCCTGACCGTGACCGTGTCGGGCGGCGACGTCGGCATCCCGGAGGCAGGCCGGCCGGCGCAGCGGTCCCCGCCACCTCGCCGAGCGTGCCGAGAAGCGGGCCGCATGGAGGCCACTGCGCGGGACGCGGCCGAGGCCCGCCCCCGGAGATGCCGTGCTCGGCTCTCGCGGGCACGGCGCCGCAGCCGGCTTCCTGCTCGGCTCGCTCCGGCAGCAGCTGAACGCCGCTGCCGAGTGCCCGCCGTATCCGACCCCGCCGGGCGGGGCAGGGCTGGCTGGGGGCCGCGGCCGACGGGGGAGAGGGGGCGTCGCCCGGCGGCGGCGCGGAGGATTCCGCCGAGGCACTGCGCTGCGGCTTCGGCAGGCCGAGGCGCCACGAGGTTCCCCTCCGCGCGGTACGGGCCTGGAGCCGCCCCCCGGCCTGGATCGGCCCTGCCCGATCGGCCCTGGTCTCATCGCCGCCCCCGCGGCAGGTGCCGGCCGGTACGGGGAAAGGGACCTTCGGCCCTGTCCCGAAGGCCTGCCCGGCCCTCCCCGTGACCTGCGGCACCGGATGGACTGGGGGCACACGGGGAACCGCGCGACTCCGCGGAGCCGCACGCAGCGCGGAGGACGCCATGACAACCGCCCTGATCGAACTCAAGACCGTGGCCCGCGACGACCGCGGCCTGAGCATCGCCCTGGCCGGAGAGCTCGACTTCTACACGGTGGAGCAGGTGGGGCCGCGCCTGCGCGAACTCGCCGAGTCCGGTCACCGGAACCTGATCCTGGACCTGCGCGGCCTCTCCTTCTGCGACAGCGCGGGCATAGACCTCTTCACCCGCCTCAACCGCCGCTCCCGTGCGGCGGGAACACGCCTCCTCCTGTGCGACGTCCCGCCCCAGGTGATCAAGTCCATGCGGGTGCTCGCCGCCGATCGCGAGCTGCACTTCGTCGTCTCGTGATCGAGCAGTCCCCGGTCCGCAGGCCCACGGCACCCGTGGGAGCCGGACACCGCCGAGTCCCTGAGACTCCTCACCCGGTGCCGGCGGGACGCCTCGTCCTCACCCGGCACGCGCTGCCCGCCGTCCGACCGCTGAACCACTTCCTCGACGGCGAGGACGTCATCATCCCGATCCACGAAGGCGGAGCCCTGGGCCCGCCGGCGGCGCCCCCCAGGCCCCCGGCGTGGTGGTGGCCCACGAGGCGGACGTCATCGACCCCGACACGCACCTCGGCTGGAGCGTCGTCGTCACCGGCTGCGCGCGCCCCGTGCCCGCCGCCGATGACGCCGACCGGTACCCGGGGCCTGCTGCGGCCCTGGGTCGGACCAGCGACGACCGGCGCGTTGCGGATCCGCCCTGACCACGTCACCGGTTTCCGGCCGGAGGCCCAAGCGCCGCCCCCGCGCCGAGCGCCTGAACCGGACAGGCGCGCTCTCGTCAGCCCTTCCGGCAGCGGCGCCCGCCCCACGGCCCTGCTGTCCCCTGCTGCGGGCCCTCCACGGTGAACGACCCGCCCGAAGGCCGCGAGCCAGCTCGTCGAGGCAGCACAGACCGCTCCTGCGCCCCAGGGCCGCCACACCGGTCCCGTCGTTCGGCACGGTCGGCACGACGTCGCCGTTCCCGCCCGGAGGCCCACGCCGACCCGGCCGACCCCGGCCGGCCCGGGCGTGGGGCACGGCATCGCTGAGGTGCTCGACCGCGCTGTCCGCGACGGTCAGGCGGTGACACCGAGGCGGGCGGCCAGCCAATCGAACACCCGCTGCTCGAACAGGGCCCGGCCCAGGGGCTCGCAGTGCATGTCCGCGCCCTCCGCCTCCGTGAACTCCACGAACGCCTTCTCGCCCGGCAGGGCTTCGTAGAGCCGCCGCGACTGGCCGGGCCAGAACTGCTCGCCCTCCGGCGAGGTCACCAGCAGCGGCACCGTGATCCGGTCCAGCACCCCCGTCAGGTCGTACCGGCCCATCTCGGTGAGCAGATCGAACGGGGAGTCGATCCCGTACGGCTTGGCCCGCCACTGCCAGAGGGCGGCGAACTCTCCGTCCTCCGCGATGCCTTCGCGCATGACTCCGTCGAACGCGTCCCGGTCGCCCGAGTCGAACAGCTCGTGCAGTTCCGGCGGGAAGTTGTTCCACCAGCTTTCGATGACGGACACCACACCCGGGTCCGCGACGCCCGCCGCGACCCGGTGCTCGAACGCGAGCGCCCGGGGCACCCAGTAGCCGGCCTGGCTGATCCCGGCGAGCACCAGCCGTCCGGGCGCGATGTCGTCGCGCCCCAGCAGGACGTCCACCACCGGCGTGATCACGTTCTCCCAGTCCGGGCGGAACGGCACCCGGTGCTCGAACAGCATCGACTGCTGGCCCGGCCCGTCGAAGAGGAAGGCGTTCCAGCCGCGTGCCACCGCCGGCGCGCCGAGCATCGTCCACGCGGTGCTCACCGGCCCGTCGCTGCCGTTGTTCACGATCACCGTCGGCGCGTCCGCACCGGCCGCGGGCGGCCGGAAGAGGTAGCCGGGCAGCGCAGTCCCCTCGTACGGCACCGCCACCCGCTCCGCGGCCGGCTCCCACGCCGCCGCGAACCGGTCGAAGCACTCCCGGTGCTCCCGGAACACCGGGAGCAGACGGCTCTCGTCGCCCAGCGCGTCGGCGGCGACCAGCCCCGTCCCGAAGTAGCCGGCGGCTCGCAGCCACGCGTCCCGAGCGCTCGTCCGCAGTCCGGCGGCGTCCGCCCGTTCGCCGTCCGAGCGGACGCGCCGAGCGAGCTCCGTCCAGCCCTCGAACCACCCGCGGCCGTCCGCATCGCGCAGCGCCGAGGCCGTCGCCAGCACCTCGCCGGGATCCGAGCCCTTCTGCCAGGCCGCCCCGAGGAGCACCATCACCTCGAAATCGAACTGGTCGTTCTCGCAGAACCGGTACGCCACGATGCCTCCCGGAATACAACCCCACGGTACGAGGGCCCCCGGGCGGTCGCACCCCGCGCAGGTCGGTGTCGGCGCCGACGCGCCCACCTTTCGGCCGGCAGGCGGTCAGGAGCGGACCGGTCCTCGCCGCGCGCCCGCCGAGCGGGCCGGGCGAGGTCCAGCCATACGCCGCCTGCACGGGTCCCGCTGTCCGGACCGGTGGCGACTGTCCGGACCACCCGAGCATGAACGGGTCAGGGGCAGGCCGGGCCGGTGCATCCGGAGACGGTGACGGCTTCGTCGGAGACGTTCCCGGCCGCGAGCAACCGCGGGTACTCCGTCTTGCCGTAGACGGAATCCGGGGAGCCTCGTCCTCACCCGCCGGAGACCGGCAGCGTGTGCCACCAGTGACCGCATCCCTCGGAGCAGAAGCGTTCGCGGCGCCGCTCGTACGCCACCGCGAGGACCGCGGCCAGCAGCCGGAACGCCTTGCGGCGCTCCTCGGCAGGGGTGAGGCCGGCTGCCTTCCCCAGTTGCCGGTCGATCGGGCCGCGGGTGATCAGAACCGGAGGCATGTGCGTCGGGCGCAGCCGCCCCTGACGAGCCGGCCGGCGCGGAGCTTCCCGGGCGTCGGCCCGCAGCCCGCCCGTTCCGGCCTTCGCCCTGCCGGCCCGGGCGGGGCAGGCGCCGCTGCGGCGCGGTCGGTCGTGCGGTGGCGGCCCGCAGGGTGTGACTGCGGCCGAAACCGATCCGCTGTGATCAACCGGCGGGGCGGGAGCGGTTCAGGGCTCGCCGGCCCACGACAGCGCCGGTCAGCCCGAGCAGCAGGGCCACGTAGGCGCCGCCCAGCCCGTTGCCGGTGCCGAGTCCACCGTCGGCGGTGGCCGCGACCAGCGCGCCGAGGGCCGTCGCGATCAGCCCCCCGACCACGGCCGCCTTCGCCCAGAGCGACCTGTTGGCAACGACGAGTCGACCGGCGGGTCGTCTCAGCACCAGCATGGCGATGACCACGGCTGCCAGCCCCAGCAGCCCGCCGGCGGCGGCTGCGAGCCTCCCGAGGCTGAAGGCGGTGACGTCGGCGGCGAGCGGCTGGACCGAGGCGTGCGCCGCCGCCGGGGTGGCCAGGGCGATCCCGGCGAGCAGGGCGGTCGCGGAGGCGGCGAACAGGCGACGAGCGGACGGACGATCGGACATCAGGTGTGCTCCTTCTCTTCCCACGACTGGATGTGGCTCGAGCATGGCGGCCGGGCCGTGGCAGGTCGTCCGGCAGGCGCAGGCACTTCGCGCTACCACGGACGCGGCAGATGCTGCGGAGCTACTGCGTACGTAGTAGTCGGCAACTCGTACGCGGGCGGGATTCGGCAGGGGCAGGCTCCGGCTACGGTGCGCTCATGAGCAAAGGACGGTTCCGTGTCCGGGCCGGTGTCAGAGACGGGCTGGTCGCCGTAGGCGTGGCGGGGGCGCTGCTGGTCACCGGGCTGTCCGGGCAGCACTCCGCAACGGGCTCGGGCCTGCTCGGCTACGTTATGTTGGCGGTGGGCGGCCTGGCGCTGGCCGCGGGCCGCCGGGCTCCGGTTGCCGTACTGGCCGTCACCGGGCTGTGCGCGGTGGGGTACCAGGCGGCAGGGTTCGACGTGGCCGCCGTCGCGTTCCTCTTCGCGGTGTACGCGGCCATGCGGGCCGGACACCGCATCGTCACGGCGGCGGTGAGCGTGGCTGTCCTGGCCGCCCTCCCCCTCGCGGCCCTGGCCTCGGGCCTGCACGACACGGGCGAGGCGTTCGCGCAGGCCCGGGGCGCCCTCCAGATTGCCTGGCTCATCGCCGCCGGCGCGGCCGGTGAGGCCCTGCGGCAGGCCGAGCAGCGGGCGGACGAAGCCGAACGCACCCGGGAGGAGACCGCGCGGCGCCGCGCCGACGAGGAGCGGCTGCACATCGCGCGGGAGCTGCACGATTCCCTCACCCACCAGATCTCGGTCATCAAGGTGCAGTCCGAAGCCGCCGTCCATGTGGCCCGCAAGCGTGGCGAACCGGTCCCGGAGGCCCTGCTGGCCATCCGGGAGGCCGGGCGGGAGGCGTCCCGGGAACTCCGCGCCACCCTGGAGGCCCTGCGCGACGACGACACCACCCCACCGCACGGCCTCGACCACCTGCCGGAACTGGTGGAGCGGGCCGCTGGGACGGGCCTTCGGGCCACGCTGACGATCGAGGGGCAGCGGCACGACGTCCCCGCCGCGGTGGGCCGGACCGTCTACCGCATCGTCCAGGAGTCCCTCACCAACATCGCCCGTCACGCGGACGCCACCACGGCATCGGTCCGCATCGGCTACCACCCGGACACCGTGGCCCTGCAGGTCGACGACAACGGCAGGGCCACCCCGGAAACCGTCCCCGTGCCCGGTATCGGACTGCTCGGCATGCGAGAACGCGTCACCGCCCTCGGCGGCCGCCTCCGGGCGGCACCGCGTGACGAGGGCGGCTTCAGCGTCCGAGCCGAACTGCCCGTGGAGCGTGCCTCGTGATCCGTGTCCTGCTGGTCGACGATCAGCCCCTCATCCGCAGCGGATTCCGCGCGTTCCTAGACCTCGAGGACGACATCGAGGTCGTGGCCGAAGCCGCCGACGGGCTGGAGGGCCTGGAACTCGCCAGAGAACACCTGCCCGACATCGCCCTCATCGACATCCAGATGCCGGTCCTCGACGGCATCGAGACGACCCGGCGCATCGCCGCCGACCCGGCACTGACAGGCGTCCACGTCATCATCCTGACCAACTACGGCCTGGACGAATACGTATTCGACGCCCTGTCCGCAGGCGCCGCCGGATTCCTCGTCAAGGACATCGTGCCGGAGGACTTCCTGCACGCCGTGCGCGTCGCCGCGCGCGGCGACGCCCTCCTTGCCCCCTCGATCACCCGCAAGCTGATCAACCGCTACGTCAGCCAGCCGCTCCCCGGCACCACGGGGCCCGCGCTGGAAGGACTGACCAGCCGCGAGCGTGAAGCGGTCGTACTGGTCGCTCAGGGCTTGTCCAACGACGAGATCGCGGACCGCATGGTCATCAGCCCGCTGACCGCGAAGACCCACGTCAATCGGGCCATGACCAAGCTCCACGCCCGCGACCGCGCCCGGCTCGTGATCCTCGCCTACGAATCCGGCCTCGTAACCCCGCGGAACTCCTGACATCCGCAGCAACAGCCTGGACCACACCCGCCGACCGCTGACCGGCCTCATGCTCAGCTGCCCGGCGTGACTACCGGATTTCGGTCGAGACCGGGTCGAGGGAGAAGAGGCACTGTTCCGCGCTGAATTCGCCCACCGCGGCGACGAACCGGAACGTGTCGCCCGTGCGGACGGTGTCGGGGACGTTCCGACCGGTCAGTTTCAGGTCGAGCATGCCGACGTCCGCGTACCTGAAGGCCGGGCCGATCGCCGTATCCGCTCCCGCGTCACCCGGCCCGAGGAGGATGTCGTAGCGGGTGGCGTGGTCCCCGCGGGGCGCCATGTGCACGATCGAGCCGTCGAAAGCGACCGTCCTGCCCTTGTACTTGCCCGCGAAGTCCGGGTTCGCTTGGTCGCACGGCTCCGGCGTCTTCAGCAGCGCCGCGAACTCCGGGTTGTTCTGAGGCGTGATCACCTCAGCGGCAGGCGGTCCGGCCGCGCTCGGAGCCGATGGCGCTGCGGGCTTGCCGCCCGCACTGGCCGCAGCCGGCGGGATCGACTCGTCGCTGCGCTCGGCTCCGTCCTCGAGTGCCGCAGCCACGCCGATGACGACGGCCAGGATCACGAGGCCGCCGACGGCGGTGCCGATCAGGAGCCGCGGCAGCGGCTTCTTCGGCCGGCGGAATTCGAGGGTGGAGCGCAGCATGCCCTGGGCCTGCCCGACCAGCTCCCAGCCGTCCTGCTGCATCTTCGAGATCAGCAGGCCGTCGGTGCCGCGAACTGTCTGCACGGTCTTGTGTTCGTACTCGACCTCGTCGGCCATGCGGCTCCGCCCCCTGGATGAACTGTGCACACCAACTGCCTCGCGAGCTTAGGGGACTCACTGCAGGACCCGGGCTCCCGGGGTCCCACGGCACTGCGGTTGGCGTCAGCGCTGCCACTGGCGCGAGCGCGGGCGGCCCGGCCGAGCACCACGGAGGGCACTGGTCCGGTGTGCAGTGTTCGTACGCGGCCGCTGTGAGACCAGGTGTGTCCCGCCGTGGAACTCCAGCGGACGGCTGGCACGCCTTCGGTGGATCCGCGCCTCCCGGCACTGCGCATGCCGCTGAACCCGCTCTGCGGCATGCGCAGGGGGACAGCTCTCAGTGTCGACGACCCGAGGCGGAGGCGAAGCCGAGCCAGGTATGGCGGTTGCCCCACCAGCACCAGCCGACCTTGGGGGCGTTGCGTCGCTCGCGGCCGTCGCGCCCCGAGCCGTTGCTGATCCAGATCGCCGGGGTGCGGGCGTCCAGTGCACCGTTGGCCTTGCGAAGCCGGGAGCCGATGGTCATGAAGCAGTGGTTGCGCTCGAGAGCGGCGGGCTGTTGGAGCACCCAGTGGATTCCTTCGGTCAGCAGCAGGGGGGTGCGGTGCGCATCGGTGAGTGCGGGCAGTGCCTCCTCCGGGCTCCAGTTGGCCATGTGGTCGCCGCGGTCGACGCCGGTGACGAGGTACAGGGGGGCGTCCGGCAGATCGACGGCATGGGGGGCGAAGAGGTCCACGTCGGGCATGTCGACGACGACGAAACCGGACTTGCCGTCGAGCCGGAGCAGCGGCGCGAGTACCGAGGCGGGGACGCGGCCGGGATGGACGGCGAGCAGGGTGTCGTTGTCGGCGTCGACGTTGTCTTCGGCGAAGGTACGCAGTTCCTCGGCGGTTGTCCCGGCGAGGTCGGGCACCCCGAGTTCGATCAGGCGTTCTGCCTGAGAGGCGAGCGGGGGCAGGGCGACATGGTGGGCGGACGCGCTGTGGGGCAAGGGACTCCTCGCTTCGCAGTATGTGACCTGGCGACCTGTCAACGGGGCGCCTGTGTCGACGTATTCCCGGCGTGGCACCCCTGTCCGCCAACGGCCCGGGCATCGGCCGTCACCCGATCGTCGGCGTCGGCCCGGGCGTGGCGTGTGGAGTTCCGGCGCGGGGCCGTGAGAGAGCGGTCGATGCGGCCGCCGCACACGCGACAGTCCTCAGCGCGGCGTGGTGTCGTCGGGCCTGAACGGGCCGCCGTGGCCGGGCACGACCAGGTCCGCGGCTGCCAGAACCCGGAGCCGGGACGCGCGCAACACCTCACGGTCGGGGGCCACCGGGTCGTCAGCCGGGCCGTTCGCGTGCCACCACAGGTCACCGGCGAAGGCGACCACGCCCGCGCCCGTGCCGGCGAGCAGGGTGATGTCCTCGGTGCTGTGGCCCGGGGTGCGGATCAGGCGCAGCGACGGGGTGAGCTCGTGGCCCTCGGCATCCCGGTTTCTCCACTGATCGCCGAGGTACTCCACCTTGTGATCGTGCACCCGCGCCCGCCTGAACAGGCCCACGTTCATGGTGTTGTCCGGGTGGTGGTGGCTGAGCACCACGTCGGTGATGTCGTCGGGCTCGAGCCCCAACTCCGCCAGCGGGCCGAGGATGAGGTCGGGACTCGCCACCATGCCCGGATCGAAGATCACATGGCGGCCGGCGTCGGATATGAAGGAGACCGTGGCGGCAACTCCAGGGCCGGTGGAGCCGACGTAGCCGGTGGTCAGGATCGTGTACACGGCGCTGCGGCCCAGCGGGGCGTCTGTCATGTCCTCAATCCTTCCGGCCGGCCCGATCGTTCACGAGTGGCACAGCTGCCACCGATCGCAGGATTGGTGCCACACTGCAGGTGTGTCTCCCTTCGTGTCCGTCGCCGCGTACGCCCCACCCGGGGTCGGCATGCTCGCCGTCGGCATCGTCTCCGAGGTCTTCGGCCCGCGCGGCGGGGAACTGCCGGGACTCGACTTCACCCTGTGCACCGACCGGCCCGGTCCGGTCCCCGGTGACCTGTCCGACGGGTCGAGTGACACCGCTGCGGCCGCGCGGCACATGCGGCCACGGTGATCGCATATCGCCTCCGGGTGCGGAATGGGGTGGCCGTCGCCGCATGCCGGCGGGCGGGCCGCTAGGAATCATTGCCCTCGTGGTCGGAGTCGCCGCGCAGGACGCAGAATTCGTTGCCTTCCGGATCGGCGAGGACGGCCCAGCCCGTGCCGTCGGGGTTGCGGTGATCGGCGACGAAGGTCGCGCCGAGCCCCAGCAGGCGGTCCACCTCCTCGTCGCGCGAGGTCCGGGGACGCAGGCACACATGGATCCGGTTCTTGATCGTCTTGGGTTCGGGCACCTGGTTGAAGTACAGCGCCGGGCCCTCCGCCAGCAGGACCAGGGTCTCCCGGTCGCCCGGTTCGACGTCCGGATGCACGGGGCGACCCGTCACTCCGCTCCAGAATCGAGCCAGCTCATAGGCGTCGGCGCAGTCGATCGCCACGTTCTGCAATATCGAGACCATGGGCGCGAGCCTTCCTGACCTTGCTGTCGGGCGCCAGCGGATTGCCGGGAACAACGAGAGGTTATTGACCGTTCATCTTCGTGTGGGGTGCGGGAGGGGAAGACGTCCCCGGGCCCGATCCGATGCCCGCGGTGCCTCCGCCGTGAGGCCACGCGATGCCCTTTCCGCCCCCGCCCTGTACGCCCCGGCCCGCCTCCCCCCGGCCGGCTGGGGCCGCCCCGATCGGCCATCCCCCCCGGCCGGTCGGGGCCCACTCGTGCCGGGGCCCGCTCAGCCGCGCCGCCGCGCCTACGCGAGGTGGAACCGGAAGCCGCTGCGGGGGAGCGTGGGCATCCGGGACAGCGGGATGGTCAGATCCTGGTCGGGAACGCTGATGTCGAGCCCGGCCAGCTCCGTGACGAATGCCGCCAGCAGAGCGACCGTGATGTCCTCGCCCGGGCACCGGTGCCCCGCCGCCGGGTCGCCGCCGCCCTGGGGGACGAGATGGCGCAGGCTCTCCCCGGTGCCGTAGCGGTGGGGATCGAACCGGTACGGGTGGTCCCACCACTGCGGATCGTGATGCTGCCCGTACAGGTCGAGGAGGAGCAGCGTGCCCTCCGGGATGCTCTCGCCGTGCCACTCCAGATCGCGGACGGCAAGTCCACCGACGAAGGGCGCGAAGGGGTAGAAGCGCCGAACCTCGTGGGCGACCCCGGTCGCGAGGTGCCCCGACACGTCGCCGCGCAGCGGACCGCGGTGCTGTGGCCACCGGTGCAGGGCGTGCGCGGCGAACGTGGCGAACCATGCGATCGCGACCGTAGGCCGGATGATGTTCAGCAGCTCCACGGCCGCCAGGTGCGGGTCCAGGACGGTGCCGTCCACGTCGCGGTGCCGGGCCACCACGTCCAGCGCACAGCCGTCGGGGGCCGCCTCCTCCTGCTCGCGGACGCGGACGATCAACTGCGCCAGGGCCTGCTCCTGTCGTTTGCGGGCGTGTCGGGCGCGCAGCTGGCGCGGCCCGGCTGTCGCGAACCCGTCGACCATGGCCACGCAGTCCCGAGCCAGCTGCCCGCCGTCCGCCGCGGTGAGCGGGACGCCGGTCCAGTCGCAGACCGCCAGGGCGAGGATCCGGGCCGTCTCGTCGAAGAGGACCACCGTCTCCTCGGGCGCCTCACGCCACCGGCTCACGGCCTCCCGCCAGCGCAGGAGGACGTGCTCCCGCAGGGCCTCGATGCCCTTCTCGTCCTTCAGCAGGCTCAGGAACATCGCTTTGCGTACCCGGTGGGCCCGGCCGTCGAGAGTGTGCACCGCGCCCTGTCCGAAGAGGGTGTCGAGCACCGCGTCCGGAAGCGCGGCCCGCCGCTGCACGTGCTGCTCGTCGTAGAAGAAGGCGACCGCTTCCGGGCCGCGCAGCGCGACCGTCCGGCGGCCGAGGAGGCGCGTGCGGACCATGCCGTCAGGCGAAGCGCGCATGTGGTCGGGGAGCCAGGCGTAGCCGTGTGTCAGCAGTGACAGGGTGCTGTCGGTCCACACGGACGGAGGGTGCTTGAGTGTCGGCATGGGTTGCGGTTACCCGGGGCCGCCGCCCGCACACAACGCGCTTCGCCGCCTTCACCCGGATACTGGAACGGGCCACCTCGGTGGCCCACGGGCCTACCTCGCCGACGCAGGGGTGGCCGGCGCGGCAGCAGGTGCCTGCCGTGTCGTACGCGGCTTCGACCACCGGGAGGACCGATGACCCGACGAGTGCACGAGGTGATGACGCGCAACCCGGTGGCCCTGGAGCGGCAGACCTCACTGGCGGAAGCGGCGCGGGTGATGCGGGACGCCGGCATCGGGGATGTACTGGTCGTCGACCAGGGCCGGCTCTGCGGCATCCTCACGGACCGCGACCTGGTCGTCCGCGGGATGGCGGAGGACCGCAACCCCGCCGAGACGAGCGTGCAGGCGATCTGCAGCGCCGAGCCGGTCACGGTCGGCCCCGACGACCACGTCGACGAGGCCGTCGACCTGATGCGCCGGCACGCGCTGCGGCGCCTGCCCGTGCGGGACGGCAGCGGCGAACTCGTCGGCATCGTCACCCTCGGCGACCTCGAAGTCGAACGTGACCCGGGATCGCCCCTGGCTTCCATCGCGGCGGCGGAGGACGCCCGCGACCGGTGACGGTTGTGCGGTTGCGCACGGTGCCGGCTGGCTGGGGGTCGTGACGGTGGCGGCCGCGCCCCGTCAGGCGGGAGGGACCCCGAACGGCATGCCGGACCGGTAATGGGAGCGCAAAGCCTGCCGATGGTCCGCGTCCCCGAGGTGCTCGTCCCGACGGAACTCCGGCGCGGCCTTGATCTGCTCCTTCGTACGGTCCAGATAGACCTTCTCCGCCGCGTGGTCGATGCGGATCACCAGGCCGGCCGGCAGGAGGACCTCCTTGCCGAGGATCCACACGCCGGTGTCGACGACCAGATAGGCGTCGGTGACGTCGTCGGAGTGCTGGTCGACCTTGCCGATGCCGCCGTCGAGCGCCTCGACGGCGTACCCGGTGAGGTCTGCCGCCAGGTAGTCGATGCCGGCGCGGTAGGACCACACGTTCTCCGTCATACGGAACAGCTCCTTCTGTCGCAGCGGTACGGAGGGATCTCCTTCGGCGGCGCGCCTGCCCGGAGAGGTGCCGATCCATCCCCGCGAGAAGAAGCGGCGATGCGGGGGTTTGGGCCCGGGCGGAGTGGCCATAAGCGTGGTCACGGGAGTCCGCGACGGTGAGCGGCGCGGGCTCCCGAGCGGACCCGGGCCGCGTGGTGGCCTCCCCCCGCCATCACGCGGCCGGGGCGCCGTCCCAGGGGGCTCTCCCCTGGCGGACGCCCTGCCACGGCGCGAAGCGCGGCACATGCGGAGCATGGGAGCGTCCAGGGGCGAGGTCGTGGGAGCGCCCGGCCTACGGGCGGCCACCTGCGCCGACCAAGGGGAGTCATCCGAGGGCGGGGCGCATGTCGGCGGGCCCGGTCCCGGTAATGCGGGCCCGGTCCCGGTAATACGGAGCGCCCGGCGGCCGCACACGTGTCCATGAGTGTGGCGATGGCGGCCTGGCGTCTCCCGGATCCGGCCGGACGGCTTGCCTCCGAGGCGGCGACGGCGCGTGCGTCGATCATGCCGTACTGGGCGGTGACCTGGTGCAACGGAGGGAAGACAGTGCCTGCGCGCTGCAGGGCGTGGGCGCGCGGGGTACCGCCGGGGGAGTGCCGGCTCGGGAGCAGGGCCGGCGCCGTTTCGCACCGATGCGTCGGCGCGCCGCGATAGCCGCTCGACCAGAGCCGCCGCCTCCCGGGCGGGGAGGTCGGATACGGCGTCGCGCGGCCCGCGCCCGCCTCCCTGGTGATGTCTGCGGCTCCAGCCGCTGCCCCGGAACAGGGGCGGTAGTGGCGACGCGACCGCGGCCCGCCCGTACCGCCACGGGGACCGCCGTCGGCCGCATCGCCGACGTCACGCGCCCGGGGTCCTCCAGCGGCTGAAGCACGACCGTCGGCCGGTTCCGCCGGCTCGACATCCTTGTCTTCCCGCCGGCAGGACCGTCTCACCGCCGTCTCACCCTCCTACGGCCTGGGCCGGCGGCATCCGTGGTCATGCCGGTACGTCACGTCGGCTCCCCTGCGTCGTCAAGCCGACGCAGGCCGTCTAGTCGGCCACTAGGACGGCGATGAAGGGCTCACTCAGGCCTGCGCCATGACTCGGGCCCCGACCTGCGCGCCCCCCGGCCCGCCCGGCTCCCCCGTCGGGAGTGGACAGGGGGCGAGCCTCGCGACGGCGGACGCGGCCCGGTGATCCGGCCGCGCTGCCGGATCGCCGGGCCGGATCCGCCGTCGCCTACGCTATCGAGCGGCCCGATGGCGGTCGCAGTCGCCGAGGCGGTCGGCCGGTCCAGCGCGCAGGCATGACGACGGCGCGGCCGGAGCCACGCCACGCCGCCGGAGCTTCCGGGTGACCGGACCGACATGAGTGGCGCCGCGGAGGACAAGCGGTGGGTATGACACGTCCACCGAACCAAGGCCATGGCAGAAGCCGCCGGAGTGCCGCCGGGCCCGAGCCGGAGCCTCTCGCCCAGCCCCAGTCCCAGCCCCAGGCTGAGTCCGAGCCCGTCACCGAGCCAGAGCCCGTGCCCGTCATCGACACCGAGCCCGAGCAGGGCGCCGTCGCGGGACCGGGCACGCTGATCGAGGAGAGGGCCCCAGCTCGGCCCGCCGAGCTGCCGGCACGTGCCTGGAAGGCGGTACTCCGAGGCACGGTGAAGGAGTTCCGAGACGACGAGCTGGCCGACCGGGCCGCAGCCCTGACCTATTACGGGGTGCTGGCGATCTTCCCCGCCTTCCTGGTCCTCGTGTCGCTGCTGGGTCTGGCGGGGGAGGCGACAGCCGGGCGGGTGCTGGACAACCTCCAGCGGCTGGCTCCCGGCTCCGCCCAGGACGTGATCAGGGAGGCCCTGGCACAGCTGCAGGGCCGCAGCGGCATCGGTTCGCTGATGGCGGTCGTCGGCCTCGTCGCCGCGACGTGGTCCGCCTCCGGCTACGTCGCGGCGTTCATCCGGTCCGCGAACGCCGTCTACGACGTGCCGGAGGGGCGCCCGGTGTGGAAGGTTCTTCCGTTGCGCCTGACGCTGACCGTCACGCTGATGGTCCTCGCCTGTGCGGGCGCGCTGATCGTGGTGTTCACCGGCGGCCTGGCGCGGCAGGCGGGGGCGGCGCTGGGGATCGGCGACAGCGGCCTGACGGTGTGGTCGATCGCGAAATGGCCGGCTCTCGTCGTCCTCGTCACAGCCATGATCGCCCTGCTGTACTGGGGGGCGCCCAACGCGAAGGGCCGCGGATTCAAGTGGGTCACGCCGGGCAGCCTCCTGGCCCTGCTGATCTGGGCGGTCGCCTCGGCCGGTTTCGCGTTCTACGTCGCGAACTTCGGCTCCTACAACAAGACGTACGGCGCTGTCGCGGGGGTCGTCGTCTTCCTGGTCTGGCTGTGGATCACCAATCTCGCCGTACTCCTGGGGCTGGAGTTCGACGCGGAACTGTCCCGGCAGAGAGCGATGGCCGGAGGGCTGCCAGAGGGCGAGGAGCCCTACGTCCGGCCGCGCGACACCCGTGCGTGGAACGCCGAGGACCACCGGCGCATGGAGCGGTGACCGGATCGGCTGACCGGCTGACCGGCTGACCGGCTGCGACGGTGAGCGGGTGAGCGGGTGCGGAGTCGATTCCCGGGTAGGCGCGCCTCGACAAGGCGTGCACATCGTGAAGGGGACACTCAGCATGAGCACGATAGAGCGGCAGACCCACATGGCCGATGAATCGGTGAGCGTGCTCGTCTCGCGCGCTTCGCGACAGATCTCGGAGCTGGTCCGCGAGGAGATGCACCTGGCGCGGGCGGAGATGACGCAGAAGGGCAAGCGCTTCGGCAAGGGCGGCGGCCTCTTCGGCGGGGCGGGCGTGGTCGGATTCCTGGCAGCCCAGGCGCTGACGGTGACCTGTATCGCAGCTCTCGCGCTGGTCCTCCCGGTGTGGGCTGCGGCCCTGATCGTCGCGGCGGTGCTGGCAGGGGTCGCCGCGGTGCTGGCCCTGGCGGGGAAGAAGCAGGTGGCCGACGCCGGCGCCCCCGTACCGGCGCGGACCATCGACAGTGTCAAGACCGACCTGGCCGTAATGAGGGAGAAGGCGCAGCGATGACCCACCAACCCGACGAACCCCGACCCGACGCCGGCACGCCGACCCCCGACGAGCTGCGCGCACAGGTCGAGCACACACGCGACGAGCTGGGGCAGACCATAGAGGCCCTGGCGGACAAGGCCGACGTCAAGGCGCAGGCCAAGGAGAAGGCCGCTCACGTCGCCGACAGGATCCACGAGAAAGCCGCGCACACGGCACAGCGGGTGAAGGACGCGACCCCGGAGCCCGTGCGGGACAAGGCGGGGCACGCCGCGACGGCGGCACGCGCCAACCCCAAGCCGCTGTTCATCGCCGGCTGCGCCGCCCTGGTCGTCTTCCTGCTGATACGGCGCGGGTGCCGACACCCGTGACCACCCCGGGGCCGAGACCGAGGCAGTGAGCCGCCCGTGTTCCTGCGAGGGGGCGCAGGACGGGGTGGTGCTGCAGCGGGAGGGCAGGGCGCGCCGTCAGCGGGGCACCGGCCTGGCGGCCCGACCAACGGCCCCGGCTTGCGACGCACCGGCAGTCTCAGGCCCGGTTATGGCACCCGTATCGCCACGTCCGAGGGGAGCTTCCCTCGTGTGGCCGGCGACGGCGGCCGCCCGGGAGGCCACGTCGAGTCGAGCCCGTGCGGAACGCCGGGCCGAGCGCGGGGCCGGCGACGACCGGGTCGGGCCCGGCCCCACGAGATCCAGGGCTCCGACGATGACCCCCGCTCGGCGGATCCGGTCGAGCGGGTGAAGTGCCCCCGAGGCCGGCGGAACCCGGCGGCGCCGCGGGGCCCCGCGCCCGGTACGGCCGAAGGCCCGGACACGCCCGGCGCCGACCCGGCACGAGACGCCGCAACCGACCCTGCGGAGCGCCGCCCCTCACCCGACCACTGCACCCCGTAGTCGAGAAGATGCGGAATGTGACCCCCTGTGTCAGCGTGGTGGAGGGAATCCTCGGAATCCTCACCCGTCAGAAGGAGTCTGACCGACATGGGCGGAACGAAGGACAAGCGCCAGGAACCGGGCAAGGGCCGCGAGCAGCGGCAGCGTCCGCAGCGCCCGGGACTGGACCCGGTCCATCCCGAGCCCCCTCGGCCGCCCGGTCGGCCGGGCCGCGAGGGTGACGCACCCGAGAAGAGTCTGCGGGGCGACACCATCTGACCCGGAGTGACAGAGCATCCGCGCTCCCAGCAACACCCACGCACGCAGGGCCCGGCCGGAGCCTGTAGTCACCCCGGCCGGGCCCTGTCACATCCGCGTCGGCTCCGCCGAACGGGCGGCAGGAGGGGGAGGAACGAGGTACCCGCAGTCGGGCATCACCGCGCAGGGCCCGTCGTCCTCCGCGCGGAGCGGGCCGTCCTGCGGTCAGACAGAGGACTCGGGCAGTTCGAAGCCGGCCTTCGGCCCGGCGGGAAGCGGGCATCCATGACGGAGCGCCTCAAGGGGTCGGGCCTGGTCGGCGAGCTTTTCGCCGAGTTCACCGGCACCATGATCCTCATCCTGTTCGGCTGTGGTGTGGTGGCCCAGGTGGTCGCCGGCGGAGCCCTCACGGATCCCGCGGGCGGCCTCGGAAACCACGACAGCATTGCCTGGGCCTGGGGTCTCGCAGTGACCCTGGGCGTCTACGTCGCGGCGAGGCTGAGCGGTGCTCACCTCAATCCGGCGGTGACGGTCGCGCTCGCGGCGTTCAGGGGCTTTCCGTGGAAGAAGGTGGCGCCCTACGCGCTGGCCCAGGTCACCGGTGCCTTCGTGGCCGCCCTGATCGTCCGCTGGAACTACACCGAGGCGCTGGCCAAGGCCGACCCCGGCCACACCATCAAGACGCAGGGCGTCTTCTCCACCCTGCCGGCCAACGGAAACACGAACCTGCCCGTGACCGAGTGGGGCGCACTGCGCGACCAGATCATCGGCACCGCCATCCTGCTCCTGCTGATCCTCGCCGTGACGGACCTGCTGGGCACGCCACCCGGCGCCAACCTCGCCCCGTTCATCGTCGGACTGATCGTCGTGGCGATCGGCATGGCGTGGGGCACCAACGCCGGCTACGCGATCAACCCGGCCCGTGACCTCGGCCCCCGTCTGGCCAGCTTCCTCACCGGATACGGCGGGGCGTGGCGAGACCAGTACGGGCAGCTCTACTTCTGGGTCCCCATCGTCGGGCCCTTCATCGGCGGTGTGCTCGGAGCGGGCCTCTACAAGCTCCTCGTCGGCCGGTTCCTGCCGGACGCCGAAGCGGAGCCCCCCGGGCTGGTTCCGGATCCCGAACCGGAGCCGGAGAAGGGCTGACCGCGTACGGGACGGGGCAGCCACGGCCTACCGTCCCGGCCGAACCCCGCCTGCGGCACCCCCGAGACGACCGTCGCCCGGGCGCCCGTCCCGGTCCCCGGCGGGGGCCCGCTTGCGTACCTCCACGTCCACGGCCCCGGCCTCCCGGTCGGCCGCGCCGTCGTCGCCCGGCACGGCCGCGCACATCACGGACACAGGTTGAGACGATACGCCTCGTCTTGCTAAGGTCGATGCATGTCCTTCCACCGCTTTCCCTGAGTCAGCGCACCGCGGCCCCGCCGCCACCGCCCGTCGGCCTTCACGTCACCAGGGAAAGCCCCATGCGCCAACGCGCCCACACCGCCGTGCCCGCTGCCGTGGCGCAGCTGTCCGTCAAGGACGTCACCAAGTCCTACGGCGCCCGGACCGTCCTCGACCGGGTCTCCTTCACCGTCCGCCCCGGCGAGAAGGTCGCCGTGATCGGCGAGAACGGCTCCGGCAAGTCCACCCTCCTGCGGCTCCTCGCCGCGGCCGAGCCGCCCGACGCCGGCGAGGTCACCGTCAGCTTCCCCGGCGGCACGGGACACCTTGCCCAGACCCTCGACCTCGATCCCCGCCGCACCGTGCAGGACGCCGTCGACCTGGCCCTCGCGGAACTGCGCGACATGGAGCGCCGACTGCGCGCTGCGGAAAAAGACCTCGCCGACGCGTCCCCCGCCGAACTCGATGCCTACGGCGAGCTGCTGACCGCGTACGAGGAATGCGGAGGCTACGAAGCGGACGCCCGATTCCACGCCGCCCTGCACGGCCTCGGACTCGCCGGGACCACCCGCGACCGCACGCTCGGCTCGCTTTCCGGCGGGGAGCAGTCCCGCCTCGCACTCGCCTGCGTGCTGGCCGCCGCCCCCGAGCTGCTGCTGCTCGACGAGCCGACGAACCATCTCGACGCGGCGGCCGTGCACTGGCTCGAGGAGCACCTGCGCGCCCACCGGGGCACCGTCGTCGCCGTCACCCACGACCGGGGCTTCCTCGAGCGGATCGCCACCACCATCCTCGAGGTCGACCGGGGTGCGCGCAGCGTGCACCGGTACGGCGACGGCTGGCCGGGCTACCGCGCCGCGAAGGCTGCCGCCCGTCGGCGCGCGCACCAGGAGCACGCGGACTGGCTCGCGGAACTCGCCCGCACCGAGGCTCTTCTCGGAGCCGCCGCGAAACGCCTGGCCGTCACCGGCAAGGATCCGCGGCAGGGCTTCGGTAAACACCGCCGCTCGCACGAGGCCAAGCTCGGCGGACAGGTCCGGGGCGCCCGGGAACGGCTGGCACACCTGCGGCGCAACCCGGTGGCGGCGCCGCCGGAACTCCTGAGGTTCACGGCGGCGCTGCCCGAGGCGGGCGGCCGGGACCAGGACGGCGCCGCGCCGCTCGCCGAGCTCCACGGCGTGGCCGTCGGGGACAGGCTGCGCCTGGACGGCCTGCTGACCATCGGCCAGGGGGAGCGGCTGCTGGTCACGGGCGAGAACGGGGCGGGCAAGACCACCCTGCTGCGCGTCCTGGCTGGCGACCTCGAACCCGACACGGGGTCCGTACGCCGCCCCGACCGGATCGGGTACCTCGCACAGGAGCTGCCCGCGCGCTCCACCCGGCTCCCGCTGCTCGCCGCCTTCGCGGCCGGCCGGCCCGGGCCGCCGGACGAGTACGCCCGGCCGCTGCTGGCGTTGGGCCTGTTCCGAGAGGAGGACCTGCACGTCCCGGTCGCGGAGCTGTCCGCGGGGCAGCGGCGGCGGCTGCAGATCGCGAGCCTGGTGACCCGCCCGGCGGACCTCCTGGTCCTGGACGAGCCCACGAACCACATCGCCCTCGACCTGGTCGAGGACCTGGAGGCCGCCCTCGCCGCCTACCCGGGGGCGGTGGTCGCCGTCTCCCACGACCGCGGATTCCGCCGGCGGTTCCCGGGGGAGCGCCTGGAGCTGCGCGCCGGCCGCAGGCACTGATCGGGTCCCCGCCCGCCCGGCCAGGAGTCGCCTCCGGCCAGGAGTCGCGCCGGGCGGGTGTCGCGCCGGGCGGGTGTCGCGCCGGCCAGGACTCGCCCCGGGCGGGCGTCGCCTCGGGCCCCGAGCCGCACCTGGGCCCGGTGTCGCCCCTGGCCCGGAGCCGCACCCGGACCCCGGGACCACGCCCGGCCCCGCGTCGCCTCGGCCCCGGGGGCGCGGGGAGGGAGGTCACAGACCTGGACCCTTATGGACTTCTTGCTCCGTATGTCACCCTGGCCCTGAACCGGGTCACCCACCTGCCGCTCGACCCGGGCGACCGACCCCACGGATGCGCCCATGCCTTCGCCGTTCCCGCCCCGAGCCCTCCCCGTCGTACTGGCCGGAGCAGTGACCGCCCTGCTGGCGGCCTGCGGGCCCTCGGCCGCCGCCGGCCCGGCGGCCCCGCCACGGACGGCTGCCGCACCCGCCGCCACCGCCAGCTCCCCCGCCGGCCCGGCGTCGGCGCCGGCCGCCCTGCCGGCGGCCTCCGCCGCGCACGCACCCGCGGCCACGCCCGCTCAGGACCCCGTCGACGTCCGCACCCGTGAGTCGACCCTGTCCATACCCGCCGCCGGCGTGTCCGGGCTGCGCGTGGTGCCGTACGAGGGCACCACCGACGACGTGCCCGGAACCCGCATCCAGGACCGTGGGCACGCGGCCAGCCCGTACGGGAAGCGGGGCGGGGTCGGACCCGGCCAGGTGGGGAACTTCCTGGTCACCGCGCACCGCCTGTCGGCCGGCGGCCCGCTGCGGGACCTGCCCGCCGTCGGCGAGGGCGACACCGTGACCGTGGCGGTGGACGGGGTCGAGTACACCTACGAGATCACCGCGACCCGCAAGACGTCCTTCCGGTCGCAGCGCTCCCTCGACGAACAGCGCGCGGCGGTCCCCGGCTCACCCGGTGCGACCCCCACCCAGGCCATGATCACGATCTCGACGTGCGCCACCCCGGAGGACCACGCCGAGGGCAACTTCTGGAGCGACGCCCAAGGCAACCCCGAGCACCGCATCGACAAGATCGGCATCCTGCGCAGGACGACCACTGCGCCCTAGCGGGACAGCACTCAGGGCGCGGCGCGGCGGATCCGGGCCAGAACCAGGACCGTGTCGTCGGTCGCCTCGGCGGGCAGCAGGTTGGCGATGATCCGGTCGGCGGCCTCCTCCAGCGGCCCGTTCACCGCCCGCAGCTGTTCGCGCAGCGCGTCCAGACCGGCTCCGATGTCCTGGCCCCGTGCCTCGATGAGGCCGTCGGTGTAGAGGGCGAGGACCGCTCCCTCGGGCAGGTCGATGGCCGAGGACCGGTAGGGGACGCCGCCCACCCCCAGTGGAATCCCCAGTCCCTCTCCGATGGTCTGGACGGTGCCGTCCGGGTGGCGCAGCAGGGGCGGCGGATGGCCGGCGTTCGCGATGCGGGCGCGGCCGGTGTGCGGGTCGTAGACGAGGTAGAGGCAGGTGGCCAGCTGGATACCGGACTCATGGGCGCACGTGTCGAGTTCGGTGAGCAGCGCCTCGGGGGTGCGGCTGTGGGCGGCCACGGCCTTGGCCGTGATGCGCAGCCGGCCCATCGACGCGGCGGCCGGCACGCCGTGCCCCATGACGTCCCCGACGACGAGTGCGACCCGGTCGCCGGGCAGGTTGATCACGTCGTACCAGTCGCCCCCCACCTCCGTGATCCGGCTGCCTGGAAGATAGCGGTGGGCGACGCTCACGTGGGCGCCGGACGCCACGGCGCTGGGGAGCAGGGCGCGCTGTAGGGTCAGGGCGATGTCCTGGACGCGGCCGTACAGGCGCGCGTTGTCCAGGCACAGGGCGGCGCGCGAGGCCAGCTCGCCGGCGAGGGTGACGTCCTGTTCGGTGAAGGCAGGGCGGTCGGCGGAGCGGCCGAACATGGCGATGCCCTGGACCGTGCCCCGTGCGATGAGCGGGGCGAGGACGATCGTCCCCAGACCGCTTTCGAGCAGCAGGCGGGCCCGGTCCTGGTGGGCGGCCGTGCGCGCCGCGAAGGCCTCGTCGACGACGGCGGAGAGCGGACGGCCGCTGCTCAGCATCTGGTGGATGCCGGAGCCCGGGGGGTAGGTGACCCGGTCCAGGCCGCCGACGAGCTCGGGGGCCGGCGGCGGGAGGATCGTGTCGGCGGCGATCCGTCGGGTGGTCAGCGGCAGTGCGGGGTCGAACCGCTCGTCCTCGTACATCCACTCGACCATCTCCACGACGGCGCCGTCGCAGAAGTCGGGAACGACGGCGTCGATCAGTTCACGGGCGGTGATCTCCAGGTCCAACGTGGTGCCGATCCGGGCCGATGCCCGGTCCAGGAGGTCCAGGCGCTGCCGGGCCGCCGTCGCTTCGAGCAGGGCCTGTTCCCGGTCGGTCACGTCGACGAGCAGCCCGCCCACGCCGGGCCGGGTGTCGCCGGCGCCGCTCAGCGGGAAGAAGCTCACCGAGCGGACCTGGTGCCGGTCGGGCCGGCCCGGTGTGCGCAGCCCCACCAGCGCGCCGACGAGTGGTTCGCCCTTCTCGGCCACGGCCCGGAGCATGCGTTCGTACTCGCCCCCGTCGGAAGTGATCATGATGTCGGTCATGCGCCGCCCGAGGTGCTCCAGGACGGGGAGCCCGTCCATGTCGGCCAGCACCTGGTTGAGGTGGACGTACCGCAGCCCCTCGTCGAGCATGACCAGCCCGATCGGGCAGGTCTCGAAGAGAGCGTCGAGGAAGACGAGGTTCGTCTTGACCCGGTCGAGTTCGTCGCCCCTGCTGGCCAGGCCCATGACCACGGAGTCGCCCGCGGTCCCGGTCACCGGGAACACGCGGAAGCCGCAGTCGAAGACACCCGTTCCGCGGTGCCGGGCGGGCATGCGGACCCGCCAGTAGCCGAGGCTCCGGCCGCGCTCCACCAGCTGCGCGGCGCCGCCGGGGGTTCCCGGCGCCGGGTCGGGGAAGAGGACCGAGGCCGGTCGGGACAGCACCTCTTCGGCCGTGTATCCGAACAGGTTCCGTGCGCCCGGGCCCCAGTAACGGATCCGTTCCTCGTCGTCCATGCCGAACACGGCGACCGACACGTGCTCCAGCAGGGACCCCGGCTCGGACCGGATCGGACCAGGGGTGTCGGCGTCCGCGCCCCCCGGCCGTTCCGCTGGCATCGGAGGCCCCCCTTCGATCGAGGTCTCTCCTCATTGTGCCCGTCATCCGGGAGGCGGACCTCACGGCGCGGCAGGCGGCACCCCCTGCCGTACCGACCGGTAATTCAAGCCAAATATTGCCATGCACCTGACAGGCTCCTGACACTTCGAGGTGGCTGTGGGACGCTCCCGGCACGCACTCCGCACCCCCTGAGAGGCCCAGCGCCTCGCCCACCCCCACCAGCACGTGGCCTGGAGGAGCGACCCATGAGGCACACCCCGCCCATCTCCCGCACCACACGACTCGCCCGCGCCGTCGGGATCGCGACACTCGTCGTCGCGGCCGGCGTGGCCGGTACCGGCACCGCCCTCGCGGCCGGCCCCGCCGCCGACCAGAAGGTCGACGGCGTGATGGCCGTCGCCGGCAACAGCTGTAGCTGGACGAACGCGAGCACCAGCGCCGCCGCCCCGAACGCCCTCACCGTCGACCGCACCACGATCAACGCGCCGGGAGGCAACCTCGCCTGCGGTGGCGGCATCGCCGCCACCCTCAACAACAACCCCGCCTTCACGTTCGACGACACGGCCGGCACCGCCCGGACCGATCTGATCGACATCACCGGCAAGCAGAGCTTCATCTCCTGCCGCTACAAGGCGACGAACATCGTGTGGGACCGCGACGGGACGAGCCGGAAGTACATCAACCGGGCCTTCACCGCGACCAAGGCCTCGGGCAGCTTCCTGTGCCCGGGCTCGGTGACCACCCCGGCCGGGGACGCGTCCATGCTGTTCCGCTGAGCCCGCCGAGTGAACCGTCCCGCACCTGGTCCGCCTCCCGGTCCCGTACCGGGAGGCGGAACCGTTCCGTCGCGCCGGCCGGGGGTGACACCGCGGCGGGCGGTCACCTGGTCCGGCCGAGGCCACCCGCGTCAGTAAAGGTTCATGCGGCGGGCGGTGTCCTCCACGTGCCGCATCCGCTGGTGGGCGTCTTCCCCCAGGGCGGTGAGCACTCCGGCGACGACCGTTTCGATGACGGCGAGGGTGGGGACCAGGCTGTCGTAGGGGGACGGGGCCGCGACCTGGCTGGGCAGGACCACTTCGGCGTGGACGGAGGCGGGTGAGAGCCACATGTCGGTGAAGAGGATGACCTTTCCCCCCTGTGCCTGTACGAGTTCGGCCATTGCGACCTTGTCCTGCTCGTAGCGCCGGTAGTCGAAGACGACGAGGACGTCACGCCGGTGGAGAGCCGCGAACACGGCGGTGCGTTCGACATCGCGGTCGGGCAGGAACCGCACGTCGTCGCGCAGTTGCATGAGGTGCAATCCGAGGTACTGGGCGAACAGGTTGGTGAAGCGCCCGCCCGCGAGGGTGATGCGGCGTTTGCCGTCGGACAGCAGTCTGATCGCGTGCTCGAGGTCGTGCGGGGGGAGTTCGGCGAGGGTTTGTGTCACGGCGGCACTGAAGACGTTGCTGCCCCGTTGGAGCAGGGAGAGATCGTCGTCCGGCCCGCCCTTGCTGCGGCCGTAGTCGGTGGCCTCGTAGAGGGAGAGGGGGGAGGCGTTGCGCTCGTCGAGCTCCGCTCGCAGCGCGGCCTGGAAGTCGGGAAAACCCCGGTACCCGAGCCGGTTCACGAACCGCAGGACGGTCGGGGCGCTGACGGCAGCCCGTTCCGCGAGGACGGCCATCGTTTCGAAGCCCGCCGAGGGGTAGCCGGCGAGCAGCACGCGCGCGACCTTGCGTTCGGCGGGGCTGACGTCGCCCAGCTTGAGGCGGATCTCGTCGGCGAGCGTGCCAGGGGCCATGCGCGGACCTCCATTGACGGTTGGGGACGGGGTGAGGTGGCGGGTCGAGCCTACTGCCGCTCATCGGGGGCCGGGGCCGGCCGGATGCCCGTCGGGCGTCCGGCCGACCCTGTCACCCGCAGTGCGGTCAAGGCGGGGTCACTCCGGCGTGACGGTTATCCGCATGCCGGTGATGGTGCGCGCGGTGGCGCCGTCACTGGTCCAAGCGGTGAATCCGGCTGGCTTGCTGAAGGTGACGGTGAACCGGGGCCCGCTCTCGAACGTGGCCGCGGACGCGGTGCGCCGGGTGGCGCTGGCCGCGAGGGCGCGCGCGGTGCCCAGGAAGGAATACGGAACGCCTACGGGGTTCGCCGAGGAGTGGAACACGTCGGGATTGGCGGGGACGGCTGAGACGGAGTCCGGTACCAGGCGCCGCTTGCCGGCGCCGGGCAGGACGCGCCAGCGGTTCGGGTCGTAGCGGTCGCCCTCGGTCAAGTAGTCATAGCGGGCGCCGGCGAGGGACCACGCTCCGGAGGAAGTCATCCCGGGCCGGGCCTGGCGGAGGTCGAGGACGGCAACTCCTCGCGGTCCCAGCACCCGCAGTCGCTCGTGCGGTGTGCGCGGGGCCTCCACGATGAGTGCGGTGTTCTCCTCCAGTGCGTACACGCGGTCGTGTCCGGTGTCGGCGGCGAGGCGCAGGGCCCTGCCTTCGCGGCCGTAGGCGCCGGTGTGGGTGTCGATGAGTCCGGAGCGCAGGAAGCCGAACCCGCCGGCGGGCAGGTGGGCGAGCCGGGACGGGTCGTCGAAGTATCCCGGGCTGCTGCCGTCGCGCAGGCCGGTGTAGGAATCGCCTCCCGTCACCATGTCGGCTCCGGCGACGATCTGAGCTCCGGCACTGGAGCCGGATACGACCGCACCGGCGGCGAGTTTGGCGCGGATCGCGGCGAGAACCTTGGAGTCGGTGTGGGCAGAGCCGTGGAGCAGGGTGGTGATGTAGCGGTATTGGTCGCCGCCGCCGAAGAAGAAGCCGGTCATGGAGTCGACCTGCCGGACCACCTCGTCGGAGTCGGCGTTGGCGATGTGGTCGAGGTCGACGGGGATCCACTGGGCGTCGGCGGCGCCGTGCCGTTCGAACAGGCCGGCGTAGTAGGCGCCGTTGCATGCGGAGTTGCTGCACTTGTCCGGGTCCGCGGCGTGCGGGTCCTGGCTGGCGGGAACGGAGGAGGCGGTGATCACTCCGATCTTCGCCGAGGCTCCGCCGGCCCGCTTGATGATCTCGCCGTACACCTGGGTGTTGTCCGCCTTGAGGCCGCCGCCGACGAGGACGAGGGAGCCGCGGTCGCCCGCGTGGCGGCCGGCGTCGGCCCCGGCCGCCGGCGCGAGCGCGAGGGTGAGCAGGAGAGCGGTGCCGCCCGCGAGGGTGGTGCGGCGGGCTGTGGTCGGGACGCGCATGTGGTGCCTCCTGTGGATGTGTCTCGGTGGTGGCGGGGGAGCCGGGCGGCATGTGGCCTGCCGCAGTCCCGGCGCGGCCGGCGGCCGGGTGCGTGGCGGACCGGACCGCCGGGGCCGGGTCCCGTACCGGGCAATGGCGCGATGAAACCGGTACGGGACGTTTCGATGGCGTCAGCCGGTGCGGCTGTCGCCGAGTTCGGCGACCAGCGACGCGAGGAGGGCGACCCGGAGGGGGACGGTGGAGGTGTCGAGCCATTCCTCGGGGGTGTGGTCGGCGCCGCCGACCGGACCGAGGCCGTCCAGGGTGGGCACGCCGATGCCCGCGATGAAGTTGGCATCCCCGACACCGCCCGTCGCCGCGCTGCCGAGTGGCACCCCGAGATCTGCGGCGATCTTCCTGGCCCGGTCGAACATGCGGCGCGAGGCAGGTGTGTCCTCCATGGGCGGGCAGAGGTCCAGCTGCTCCACCGTGGCGGTGGTACCCGGTACGGCAGGTCGTGCGGCCGCGGCTTCGATCGCGGACCTGGCCGCTCCGATACCGGCGGCGGTGGCCGAGCGCACCTCGACCCGCAGTTCGGCTTGCGGGCAGACGATGTTGGCACGGGTCCCCGCCCGTACGACGCCGACGTTGACGGTGACGTCGTCCCAGTGGCCGTTGAGCGCTTGGAGTGCCACGACGAGGTGGGCGGCCGCCAGGGCGGCGTTCGCCCCGCGCTCCGGCTCGATGCCGGCGTGCGCGGCCCGGCCGGTGACCGTCACCCGGAAGTCGGCGACGCCCTTGCGGGCGATGACCACGTCGCCGTTCTCCCGCGCGCATTCCAGGGCGAGAGCGAAATGGGCTCCGCATGCCGCCGCCTCCGTCGCCGGGCGGCTGGCGGGCGAGCCGATCTCCTCGTCCGGGGTGGCGAGGAAGACGAGTTCGGCGTACTGCCGGGATCCGGTGTCCTCGAGGATTTCCAGAGCGTTGAGTCCTGCGAGCAGGCCGCCCTTGTCATCGCTGACCCCCGGCCCCCGTGCCATGCGGCCGTCGAGTGCGAAGGGCCGTTCGGCGGCGGTGCCGTCCTCGAACACGGTGTCCAGGTGCGCGACGAGCAGGACGCGCCGTCCGCCCTCGGCAACGGGCAGGTCGCCCCGTTTGCGGGCGACGACCACGTCGCCGACCGGGTGCCCGTGGGTGGCGGCGGGAGCGATGCGCTCGACGGCGAATCCGAGCCTCAGCAGCCGTTCCCGGGTCCAGTCGGCCATCCGGTTGACGCCGGCGGGGCTGTACGAGCCGGAGTCGATGGCGACCAGGTGGGCCAGGTCGGCGAGGTAGCCCGCCAGGCGCGCCTCTGCGTACGGGAGCAGCCCGGTGGTGCGCAGCTGCTCCGGCGAGGGGGCGCTCACAGGACCTTGGAGAGGAACGCGCGGGTGCGCTCCTGTGTGGGCTCGACGAGGACGCGCCGGGGATCGCCGGATTCGACGACGACGCCGTCGTCCATGAAGACGGCGGTGTCCGCCACCTCGCGGGCGAAGCCGATCTCGTGAGTCACCACGACCATCGTCATGCCGTCGGCGGCGAGGCGCCGCATCACGTCCAGCACGTCCCCGACGAGCTCGGGGTCGAGTGCCGAGGTCGGTTCGTCGAAGAGCATGAGCTTGGGCTTCATCGCGAGCGCGCGGGCGATGGCGACGCGTTGCTGCTGTCCGCCGGAGAGCTGGGTCGGGTAGTGGCCGGCCCGGTCGCCGAGGCCCACCCGTTCCAGTAGTTCGTGGGCGTCTTCCCTTGCTCGCGTCCTGGTGACTCCAAGGACGTCGACCGGGGCTTCCATGACGTTTTCGAGGGCGGTCATGTGAGGGAAGAGGTTGAAACGCTGGAATACCATGCCGATGTCGCGGCGCCTCGCGGCGACCTCCTTCTCCCGCAATTCGTGCAGCCGCAGGCCGCTCTGGCGGTAGCCGACCAGGTCGCCGTCGACCGCGAGCTTCCCGCCGTCGACCCGGTCGAGGTGGTTGATGCAGCGCAGGAAGGTGGATTTGCCCGAGCCCGAGGGTCCCAGCAGACAGCACACCTGGCCGCGTTCGACGGTGAGGTCGATTCCCTTGAGGACTTCGAGCTTCCCGAAGTGCTTGCGTACGCCCTGGGCGTGGACCATGGGGACGTTCACCGGACCGCCTCCTCGCTGTCGCTCTTCGTACGTACGGGTCGGCTGAGAGCTCCGGCGAACATGCGGCGCAGTGGCGAGACGGGGCCGCCGCGGCCGGTGCCTCGGCCGTAGCGGCGCTCCAGCCAGGCCTGCGGAATGCTGAGCAGGGTCACCAGTGCGAGGTACCAGAGGCTGGCGACGACGAGCATGGGGATGACCTGGTAGTTCTGCGCGTACACCGCCTGGATGTTGGACATCAGGTCGTGCGCCGAGATGATCGACACCAGGGCGGTCATCTTCAGCATGTTGATCGTCTCGTTGCCCATCGGCGGGATGATCACCCGCATCGCCTGGGGCAGCACGATCCGCCGCATCGTCAGGGCCGGCCGCATACCGAGGGAGTACGCTGCCTCGGTCTGGCCGGGGTCCACCGACTGGATGCCGGCCCGGGTGATCTCCGAGGCGTAGGCGGCCTCGTTGAGTCCGAGGGCCAGCAGCGCGGCGACGGCAGGGGTGAGCAGGGAGTTCGTCTCGATCTGGAAGAAGGTGATGTCGGTGAACGGAATGCCGATCATCACGTACTGGTAGAGGGCGGCGGCGTACCCCCAGAAGATGATTTGAACCAGCAGGGGTGTGCCCCGGAAGAACCAGACGAACAGGGATGACATCCCGTACAGCACAGGATTGCTCGACAGGCGCATCACGGCGATCAAAGTGCCGAGGACGAGCCCGAGGGCCATCGCAGCCGCGGTGAGCCAGAGGGTGGTGATCAGGCCGGAGAAGATGAGATCGGCGAAGAGATAGTGGCCGATGATCTCCCAGTGCAGGTTGTCGTTCTTCGCCAGCGATCCGGCCACGCCGACGAGGGAGGCGACCGCCGCGAGGGCTGCGATCCATCGGCCGTAGTGGCGCAGCGGAACGACCGTGAGCTCCTCGGGCGCCGTACGGTCGGTGTCCGCAGGAGCCGTGGTGGTGGTCATCTCTAGTCCACCGCCGCGTTCTTGGTGGCTTCCTTGAGGGCGATGGAGGCGACACCGTACCTGTCGAAGATCTTGGTGACGGTTCCGTCGTCGATCAGGGCCTGCAGTGCCTTCTGGATGGCGTCGCTGAGCTCCGGCAGCTTCTTGGACACCGCGATTCCGTTGGGCGAGGCACCGTATCCGCCCGCCGCTGCCGGGTCGTCGACGACTTCGAAGGCGTTCCCCTGGTCGGCGGTCTTGGCGGTCCACGCCGCCGCGGGCTTCGTCTGTACCTGGGCGACGACCTTGTCGGACCGCAGGGCGAGCTGGGCGTCGGAGTCCTTGGGGAAGGTCTGGATGTCGATCTCGGCCTTGCCCGCGGCCTTGCACGCGGCCTGGTGTCCCTGGAGCAGATCGAGCTGGTTCGTCGCCGCCTGCACAGCGGCCTTCTTGCCGCAGAGGTCGTCCAGGGTGGTGATCTTCGCCGGGTTGCCCTTGACGACCATGATCCCGGAGCCGGACACGGAGTAGTCGACGAAGTCGACGACCGCCTGCCGCTCCTTGTTGTCGGTCATGGCCGACATCGCCGCGTCGAACTTCCCGGCCTGGATGGCGGGCACGATGCCGTCGAACTTCTGCGGCGTGAACGCGAACTTCACCCCCAGCTTCGCGCCCAGAGCCTGCCCCAGGTCGTAGTCGAGACCGGTCAGTTCGGGCTTTCCTTCGGTCACGAACATCTCGAAGGGTGCGTAGGGGACATCGGTTGCCACGCGCACCACACCCGCCTCCCGTATCTGCTCGGGCAGGGCGGCGTGCAGCGCCGCGTCCTTGGCGATCACCACTCCCGCGACCGTGGCGGTGGTGGGTGACTCGGCGGCACCGCCGGAGACCTCGCCCCCACAGGCCGAGACCGTCATGAGGATCGCAACGGACAGGGCGGAGGCCGTCGGCACGCGACGGAAGGACAGGGTTGGCATCACAGATGACCCTCTCGGAAGATCGGCCGGCGACGACTGCGTGCGTCACCGTCTGACACGCCAGGAAGTTACATGGATGGCCATCAGTTGGCTAGATGTAATCCACGTTACGGGCTGATAACGGGATCCGATCCACCGTGCGAGTGGGCGTGCATGAGGTATTTCGCCAGTTCAGTCAGTGCATCAGCCGCCCCGCCTGGGCGAGTATTGCGTTACATCTACCGCAGTTCGCGATCGGCCTGTACTTTCCGTTGCTGCAAGCCGCAGCGTTTGCTTCGCCGCATGGCTGCGGTCCCCCTCACCGCTGCTCACGGAGGACCCATGCGTCCGTTCCCCCACCGCGCCTGCCCCGCGTCCACCGCCCCCGTTCCCACCGCGGCCTCTCCGGCGCGGCGCCGGCCCGCACACCACATCGCCGCATGCGTAGCCGCCGCTCTCGCGGTCACCGCCGGCGGATTCGTCCAGCCCGATCAGGCCGAGGCCGCCGCGAGCCGCATCCGCCTCGGCGGGTCCGCGGACGCCGACCGGGCCACCTGGTCGGGCCCCGCCTTCACCATGAACGGGTCCGGTGGCATCGTCTCCGCCTCCATGACCAAGGCCGTCGACGCCATACGCGGCGGGACGGGCTCGCTCGACGTGGTGGTGCTGGCGGCGTCAACCCCCGGTGCCGGCAGCAGAACACCCGAGTGCGATGCGGTCATGCGTCTGGGCGGAATCAACTCCTGCACCACATGGACGCTGACCAAGGCGAGTGACGGCAACAACGCCCAGGCCAACACCGACATCCGCAACGCGGAGTTCGTCTACTTCGCCGGCGGCGACCAGTGCAAGTACGCGGCCTGGAAGTCGACCACGCTCCGCTCCTCCGTCCAGTCGGTCGTCGCCAAGGGCGGCGGCTCCGGCGGGGGCAGCGCCGGACACCACATCAACAGCTCCGTCGTGTACGACGCCTGCCGAGGGAGCATCACCTCCGCCGAAGCCCTGGCCGACCCCTACGACTCGTACGCGACGTTCACCACCGGCATGTTCGACTGGCCGAACTACGCCGGCACCATCAACGACTCCCACTTCGTCACCCGCGACCGCATGGGCCGCACCATGGCCTTCGTCGCACGCGCGCTCAAGGACGGACTGACCAGCGGCGGAAAGGCATGGGGCGTCGGCGTCGAAGAAGGGGGCTCCCTCTTCATCGACAAGGACGGTCTTGCCACCCTCTCCGGGGCCGACGCCTACGTGGTCCTGGGAGACCACCAGCCCGAGAGGGCCGTTCCCGGGCAGCCCCTGACCTACTCCCACTTCAAGATCTGGCGCCTGACCCCCGGGCGGACCTTCGACTTCAAGAACCGTCCCACCTGCGGCTACTACCTGAGGAGTGTCACCGACGGCGTCGCCGACAGCAACCTGTACAGCGGCGCCCCCGTCACCGGCTGCTGAGACCGAGAGGGACTGATCCGGCCACCAGCGAATCGGGGAACGCCCCCTGCCGGCAGGAGGCCGCATGCCAGGTATCCGCCCTGTGGGGCGGGTCCGCTGTGGCTGCGGCGCCGGCCACGCCGGGCCCTGACCGTCGTGATCACCGCCAGCCCCGCAGGCCTGCCGCCCGGCTCAGCACCGTCCGAAGGCGGCGGCCTCGGTCGGCGGCACGAGTCCGGGCCCGCCCTGGCGTCACCCCGGTTCGCTTCGGTCGGCTCGACCGACACGGGCTCGGCCGCCACCGCGGCGAACCATGTCGGCCGCACCCCAGCATGATCACCGCGCGGTTCGGTCATTCGCAGCCGCTGGAGGAACCGACGTCCTGCTGCAGTAGTTTCAGGGCCGCGGTCGCCAGCCGTTCGGCGGTGAGGTGTGGTTCGTCGGCCGGCAGGACGAGATGGCTGATGGTCATGCGGACGATGACGTCCGCGGCCATCTCGACCGACTCTGTCCGCTGTCGGGGGTAGCGCGCGGCCAGCCAGCCCTGGACGAGGGTTTGACCGGCATCGAAGATGGGGTCCGCTCGGGCCGTGAGATAGGGCAGCAGGCTGTCGGAGCCCTTCCGGGCGGCTGTGATCACGGCCCGTATGAGCGGCCGGTTGTCGGCCTCCTGAAGTACGTAGAGGATGGCCGACCGGAGGCAGGCATGGGAGTCGGGTGCACCGGGATAGAGGGCATCGGCCACACCCGTCAGGAACTGCCGGGTCTCGAGGACCACCAGCGCGCGGCCCAGGCCGGCGCGGTTGCCGAACTCCTTGTACACCGATGGGCGCGACACCTCGGCGCGGGCGGCGACCGCCGAGAGGCTGACCTGGTCCCAGCCGGCTTCGCATGTGAGGTCGCGAGCGGCGTCCAGTACGCGCTGCCTCATCTGTTTGCGCCAGGCAACGCGCGGGGGGTCTGGTACCGGCTGCCCCGTGGAGGTCGCCGCTTCGATCCGGTGCATTGCCGCCGCCATGGTGGTTCAGTCTGTCAGGGGCCGAGGCCCGGCCGGCGAACCGGCTGGTGAGCGCGGTCCGGCGGGCAGCGCGCACGGGTGCCGACCCTCGGGGCGGGCCGGCACCACGTTTCGGCGCCTCGAGTGATCCGAAGGGATCAGGAGCGCTTGCGCCGCGCCGCGAAGAGGAGGCCGCCACCGATGACGAGGACCGCCGCCGCGATGCCGAGCGGGAGCACCGGGTCGGAGCCGCCCGTCGCTGCGAGCGGCCCGCTTCCGCTGTGCGGCGTCAGCCCGGAGCCATCGGAGACGTCGGAGGCCTGCGCCCCCGGTGAGCCTGCGGGGGCAGTACCGGCGGACGGGCCACTCCCGGCGGGTGCGGCACCTTGCGGGCCTGAGGAGGAGGTCTCGGAGGCACTTGCCGGGCCGCTGCTGCTCTTGGCACCGAAGGCGTATGCGCCCCGGTCGGGCGCGCCGCCGGCCCGGCGGGCTCCCGTGAAGTCGGTGGTCACGGCGGCGAACGGCGTGCCCGAGCCCACGGCGGGGGAGCCCTCGCTCAGCCGGAAGTCCGCGTCCGCCCCGGTGCCCGTCCGGGCGAGCTTCGGATCGGCGATGACGTCGTTGGGGCCCTGGACCTCGGGGGCCTTGCCGCCGAAGTAGATGTTGTAGTCGTAGGTGACGTCGACATTGCGGGATTTGCTGTTCGTCGCCTGCCCCGCCCGGCCGTACGCGATGTTGTTCAGCAGCCGCACGTCGGTGCTGTCATGCGCGAAGATGTTGGCGTAGCTCTCCATCCGTGTGCTGCGCCCGTTCGCGTAGGCGGTGTTGTGGACGATGTCGACGTGCTGGCTCTTGTAGGAGTGGATGCCGGAGCCGCCGTTGTCGTACGAGAGGTTGTTGGCGACCAGTACGCGCCCGTTGTAGGCGGGGTGATCGGCGTCGCCTTTGAGAGTGTCGATGATGATGCCGTTGCCGTCGGAGTAGCAGCCGCACTTCTCCCATTTGATCTTGGTCTCGTTGTCGTGGACGCGATTGCCGGTGATGCGGATCTTGTACGTCGCGGCGTCGCCGCCAACCACGTCGCGCGGCGTGAGGACGGAGATCCCACTGGTTGCGTACACCGCGTACCAGGAGGTGCCGTGCACGTGGTTGCCGGAGATGGTCACGTGATCGGAGTCGATGGCCGATATGCCGCCGCCGGCGCAACCGTGCACCTCGTTGCCGGTCACCTCGATGTGGTGCGACAGCCCGCCCGTGGACCGGTCCTGTTCCACGGAGATGCAGTTCGTGTTGTAGGTGGGGTCGCCCTTCTTCGACTCCCGTTCTGCTCCGGCCAGGGTGAGGGCTGCGTTGTTGCCCTTGACCTCGAGGTTTCTGACGGAGATGTAGGAGGCGCCGGAGATGCTGATGCCGTTCCACGCCTTCACCGGGTGGATCACCGGACGGTGGCCGGGATGAGCCGTGAACGTAATGGGGGCGCCGGGGAGGCCGGAGCGCTTGATGGTCAGCACGTTCGACCCCGCCGAACGCTCTGAGTACGTCCCGTTCATGATCGAGACGGTGTCGCCCGGCTCGACGCTGTCCGCGGCCTTTTGGAGGGTCCGGAAGGGAGTGCGGGTCGAGGTGCCCGAGTTGCTGTCGTTCCCGCTGGGGCTGACGTAGTACGTACGGCCCGCGGCGTGTGCCGTACCGGCTCCCATGGTGGCGAGCGGCGCGCAAAGAGCGAGCAGTGCGGTGGTCAGGGCGAGGGTGCTCGTGCGTTTCACTGTTGCCTGGTCTCCCAGTTTGTCCTGGCGAAGCGGTTGGTGCCCTTTGTCGGCCCTGGTCGAGCCATGAGGGGCGCGCAATGGATGCGTCGAGTCCGGATCGCCGCGCCGGGTCAGGGCGCGTGGGGCGGTGAAGCCCGGCACGATGGGCACTCAAGTCCGCTGTGAGGGGGGTGAGTTGCGTGAGTGACGGTTCCAGACTCGAAAGATGAGAACAACCCCGGACCGGGTGTAAATGTTCTGACGATCCGTCACGTCGAACTCTGGGGATGGTTGACACTGCGGAGGGGTCCGGCCCGGGTGAGGGATCGCACGAATCGTGGACGTGGTCGTCGACGAGCGCCCGACAGGACGAGGCGCTTTTCCGGCTGAGAATTGGCTCTCACAACGCCCTGTCAGGCCAACGCTTGGGCAACCGCCGAGGCGAAACCCCTCACGAGGAGAAACAGCGGGCCGGCACATCCCGCGCCGAACGGCATCGTTGTGCTGACGTCCACGCGCTGCGCTCTGTCGGAGTTGCGGCCGTACCGACCATGCCGCCCCTGGCCGGCCCTGCAGCGACGGAACAGCGTGCCCACGTCCTCACCGGGCGATCGAGTGCGTGCATGACGCCGCCGCGGCGCCGGTGCCGGAAGGGCCGGCCGCCGCATGACCCTAAGGTGGCCTTATGGATCTTCAGGGAGAACTGATCGAGCACCCCCACTCCGTCTACGACCGGCTGCGCGCCACCGCGCCCGTGTGCCGCATCACCGGCACCGACGGCACCCCGGCATGGCTGGTCACGCGGTACGACGACGTACGCGCCGCCCTCGCCGATCCCAGGCTCTCCCTGGACAAGTCCCGTGCCGCCGAGGGTGGTTACCGGGGGCTTTCGCTGCCGCCGGCTCTGGATGCCAACCTGCTCAACATGGACCCCCCTGACCACACCCGTATCCGCAGGCTCGTGAGCCGCGCCTTCACCCCACGCCGCACCGAGCAGCTCCGCACGCCCATCCGCGCGACCGCGGACCGCCTCCTCGACGCCCTCGGCCCAGCCGGAACCGCCGACCTGGTCGCCGCCTACGCCGCCCCCCTGCCGATCGTCGTCATCTGCGACCTGCTGGGCGTGCCGGAGGACCGCCGCTTCGACTTCCGGACCTGGACGGACGCGCTCATCGCCCCGGACCCCAGCCGACCGGGCGCCGCCAGGGAAGCGGTGGTGGCGATGCTCGGTTTCTTCACCGAGCTCATGGCGCACAAGCGCAGCCGGCCCGGCGACGACCTGCTGTCCGACCTGATAGCAGTCCGGGACGGCGGTGGCGATCCGGACGGGGACGGTGGCGGCGACCGGCTCAGTGAGGACGAGTTGATGTCGCTCGCCTTCCTGATCCTCTTCGCCGGGTACGAGAACACCGTCCAGCTCATCGGCAACGCGATCCACACGCTCCTGGAGCACCCCGAGGCACTCGCGCGCCTCCGCAAGGACCCGTCCGGGCTCCCGGCCGCCGTCGAGGAACTCGTACGGTACGAGGGCCCCGCGCCCCTCGCCATCCGCCGCTTCCCGACCGAGGACATCACCATCGCCGGGGTCACCGTCCCCGCGGGGGAGACGGTCCTTCTCTCGCTCTCCGCGGCCAACCGCGACCCGGCCCGCTTCCCCCGCCCCGACCTCCTCGACCTGGACCGCGACACCTCGGGCCACCTCGCTCTCGGCCACGGCATCCACTACTGTCTCGGCGCCCCACTGGCCCGCGCCGAGACCGAGATCGCCCTGGCCGCGCTCCTGGAGCGCTATCCCGTCCTCGAAGCCGCGAGCCCCGCTCCCCGCTGGCGGCCCTCCTTGCGCGCCCGCGGCCTGACGGAGCTCCCGGTCCGCTACGACACGGCGCGCGCCCCGCACTGATCCCGAGAGCGGCCCGTGCCCCGACCGGCCCGTGCCGGAGCTTCCTGTGGGTCATCGGGAAGTACCTGTCGCACGGCGTGGACGGATCCTGCCGATCGCGTGCCCGGGGGCTCGTCCAGGGCGTGCTGTGGTGCGAGGCGTGGCAGGCGACGCTCCGGCGGTCCGTCCGGTGCACGGGGCCGCCTTCCGCCGCGGCAACAGCGTCCGGAAGAATCCGGTGGCATGATCGCGAAACACTCCGACGGCCTGGCCGCCGCCTCCTCGGCGAGTCGGGCCACGACTCCCCGGACTTCGTCCACCTCCTGCAGGGCATCCTCGCCTTCGAAGGCGAGCGGGTGTGGAGCGCGGGCCGACTGGAAGGGCTGTTCACGGACGAGTACGAAGTCGACTGCCCGGCGTGCTTGGCGACGTTGTTCGTCGCGTTCGGCGAGTACGGAACCTTCGCCTCGGCCGGCGACTACGTGACGTCCGATCCGGTCAAGGCAGCGCTGCTGCCGGAGGAGCCGGCCGCCCTGCACCCGCTGCCCGCCCGCCTGCACCGGTGGGCGAGGGAGGCGGGGCAGGAGAAGGTCGCCCGCGGTCCGACGTACCTCTTCGGCCGGGCCACCTGTCCGGACTGTGAGGAAGTGTTCGCCGTGTCGGACCAGGTCCTGAAGATGTACTGGAAGTGACGAACCGAACGGAGGGGTGCCCATGCAGAGACATCACGCGGTGGTGGCCGGGGCCGGGATCGGCGGCCTGACCGCCGCCGTCGCACTGCACCGCCGCGGCTGGCGGGTCACCGTCTGCGAACGCGCCCCCGAACCGCCCACCACCGGCGCCGGCATCGGACTCGCCCCCAACGCCCTGCGCGCCCTCGACACCATCGGCGTCGACGCAGCCCGGGCCGCCGGCAGCGCCGTACCCGCCACGATGGGCGTACGCCGCTCCGACGGACGCTGGCTCACGCGCGCAGAGACCTCCTACATGGCGGCCCGCTACGGCATGCCGCCGATCGCCGTACCGCGCCCGGCCTTCACCGCGGCCCTGGCCGCCGCCCTGCCGCCGGAGGCCCTCCGCTACGGCACCACCGTGACCGGCGTGACCGACCCCACCGGCCGCCCGACCGTCCGTACGGCCGAAGGCCCGGACCTCCCCGCCGATCTGGTCGTCGCCGCCGACGGGATCCACAGCCCCCTGCGCCGCGCCTGCTTCCCCGGCCATCCCGGCCTGCACTACATCGGAGAGACGGCCTGGCGGACCCTCGTCGACGCCCCGGACCTGCGGATCCCGTCCATGAGCGAGACGTGGGGGCGGGGGGAACGCTTCGGCGTGACACCGCTCGCCGACGGCCGGTACTACCTCTACGCCACCGCGGTCGTCCCGGCCGGCACCCGGTCGGCCGACCCCCGCGTGGAGCTGCACCGCCGCTTCGGCACGTGGCACGACCCGATCCCGGCCCTGCTGGACCGCGTCGGGCACTTCGCCCTCGCCGACGTCCTCCAGAACGACCTGTACGACCTGGCCGCCCCGCTGCCCCGCCTGCACCACGGCCGGATCGCCTGGGTCGGCGACGCCGCCCACGCCATGGCCCCCAACCTCGGCCAGGGCGGCTGCCAGGCCATCGAGGACGCGGTGATCCTCGCGCACCTGCTCCCGGCTGGAGCCGTCGGCGACGGCGCAGACCACGGCGACGCGGTCCCGGCCGCCCTCGCCGCGTACACCGCGGCCCGCCGCGGCCGCACCGACACCGTTCGCCTCCGGGCCCGCCGCGTCGGACGCCTGGGCGCCCTCCGCAATCCGCTCGCGGCGACGGCCCGGGACCTCGTGGTCCGTGCGACCCCGACCCGCCTGGCCCTGCGCGGCATGGACGACCTCTTCAACGGCTTCCGCCTGCCCGACCAGAAGACGAGTGGCTGAGGGCTGTCCCGTAGTCCCCGGCCGGCGCACGAGGACAGCTACGGCGCCTCGCAGCGTCCGCGACGGCCGGATACGCGCAGCGTCCGGACGCCCCTGCGCCTTGCAGCGCACCGCGATGGCCGGGCGATGACCCACGGTCGGCGCGAGGCGTTCACTCCGGACGCACCTCGACCGGCTGTGCGAATCGGGCGGGGTGGCGGCGTCTGGGCCGTCCGGCGGGGGTGCGGCGTGCACGCGTGTCGCAGGGAGAGGGACGATGAGATGGCTGGGAGGGTAGGGCCCCAGCCTGCGGCGGCCGGAAGGAGAGCCCGGAGATGGGAGCGATCGAGCCCTCGTACGGCGACCCCCAAAGGGAGCGCCCCGCCGCCTCCGGGCCGGGCGGCCTGCTCGACGTGCTGCGCGTGGCCGCCATCCTCCTCGACGCCGAGGGCAGGATCGATCTGTGGAGCCCCCAGGCCGAGGAACTGTTCGGTTACACCGCGGACGAGGCGCTCGGGGAATACGCGGGACACCTGCTGCTCCACGAGGAGCACCTCCCGGTGGTGCTGGACATGTTCGCCGAGGTCATGGAGGGCGGGGCCAGCTGGGTCGGCGTCTTCCCCGTCCGGCACAAGGACGGCAGCACACGCATGGTCGAGTTCCGCAACATGCGGCTGCTGGACTCCCAGCAGGAGTACTACGCCCTGGGCCTGGCCGCCGACCAGGCGACGGTGCGGCAGGTGGAACGCGACCTGGCACTGTCCGCCCGGCTCGTGGAGCAGTCGCCGGTCGGCCTCGGCGTCCTCGACACCGACCTGCGCTACGTCTCGGTCAACCCCGCGGAGGAACGCCTCAACGGGGTGCCGGCCGCCGAGCACGTCGGGCGGCACGTCCACGAGGTGCTGCCGGCTGTGGACCCGTCCTTCGAGGCCGCGATGCGCGAGGTGCTGGCCACCGGTGTCCCCATCGTGGACCAGTACACCGTCGGCCGTACCCCTGCCGACCCGGACCACGACCATGCCTGGTCGATCTCGTTCTACCGGCTCGAAGCGCCCAACGGGACCGTGCTGGGGGTGGCCACGGCCAGTGTGGACGTCACCGAGCGGCACCGCGCGGTCGAAGAACAACGCCACACCGCACTCACCCTCCAGCGCAGCCTGCTGCCGCACACGCCGCCGTGGCGGCCGGGCCTGGAAGTCGCCACCCGCTACCGCCCGGCCCAGGCCACCATGGAGATCGGCGGCGACTGGTTCGACGTGATCCCGCTGAGCGGCGACAAGACCGCCCTCGTGGTCGGCGACGTCATGGGAAGCGGAGTCGGGGCCGCGGCCAGCATGGGCCAGCTCCGCACCGCCACCCGCACCCTGGCCGACCTCGACCTCGACCCCGCGCAGGTCCTGCACCACCTCGACCACGTCACCGAGGGCCTGGAAACGATCGCGACCTGCGTCTACGCCGTCTACGATCCGGGCACGGCGCAGTGCCACCTCTCCCTCGCCGGGCACCTGCCCCCGGTACTGCTGCGGCAGGACGGCTCGCGCGAGCTCCTCGACCTGCCCACCGGAGGGCCGCTCGGCGGCGTCGGTGTCGCCTTCCACACCGCCACCATCTCCGTCGAGTCGGGCGACCAGCTCGTCCTCTACACCGACGGCCTGGTCGAGACCCGAGACGATCCGATCGACGAGCGCCTCGACGTCCTCCTCCACGCCCTGGACGACCCCCGCCGCCCACTGGACGAGACCTGCGACCTGCTGCTGGACACCATGCGCCATCCGGGAGTCCACGACGACGTGGCCCTCCTGATCGCCCGCGCCACTCCCACTCCCGACCAAGCCGGCTGACCCCTGCCGCCGTTGCGCGCCGCCGACCCCCGCCGTCACGCCGTCACGCCGTCACGCCGGCCCCCGCCGTCACGCCGGCCCCCGCCGTCACGCCGGCCCCCGCCGGTCCTGCGCCGGTCGCCCTCATGCCACCTCCGCCCCCGCGGTGGTGGCCAGGCGCAGGGCCGCCACCAGTTCGCGGTAGAGAGCGTCCGTCTCCAGCAGCTCCTCATGGGTGCCGCGGGCGCGGATCCGGCCCGCCTCCATGACCACGATCAGGTCGGCGTCGACCACCGTGGAGAGGCGGTGTGCGACCGTCACCACCGCACCCGTTGCCGCCCGGCTCCGGATGCAGTCCTGCACCGCGGCCTCCGTCAGCCCGTCCAACTGCGCGGTCGCCTCGTCCAGCAGCAGGACCTCCGGCGTACGCAGAAGGGCGCGCGCGAGCGCGATGCGCTGGCGTTCGCCACCGGACACGTGCGCCGACGACAGCTGGCCGTCCAGGCCCCCGTCGAGCGCGTCGACCTTCTCCGTCAGCCGTACGTCCCTCAGCACGCGGCGGAGTTCCTCCTCCGTGGCGTCCGGCCGGGCGAGCAGCAGGTTCTCGCGGAGGGTGCCGGGGACCACGGGGGTGTCCTGCTCGACGTACGCCAGCCGCGCCCGTACCTCGGAGTGGCTGTAGTCGCGGTACGGCCGTCCGTTCAGGAGCAGTTCGCCGTCGACCGGTTCCAGGAACCGCAGGACGAGCGAGAACAGGGTCGTCTTGCCGGCGCCCGACGGTCCGACGATCGCGGTGTGACCGCGACGGGGGACGGCCAGCCGTACGCCGGTGACGGCATGCGCGGACTCGGGGCCGTACGCGGCGCTGACACCGCGCAGTTCGAGCACCGGCACATCCGCCGGGTGGGCGGTGTCCGCCGTGCGGACGGCCCTCTCGTCGTCCCGGCCCGGTGCGGTGTCGTCACCCTCCGCCGTCAAGTCGGCGGTCTGCCGGATGCGTTCGGCCGCGGCCATGCCGGCCTGCAGGGAGGTCACGTTCTGGCTGAGCGTGCTGACCGGCTCCATCAGCGTGAACGCGTACAACAGGAAGGCGATCAGGCTGGAGACCTCCAGGCTCCCCTCGCCGACGCGCCAGGCTCCGACGCCCAGGATCGCGATGATGGCCAGCTGGATACCGGACCCGGCGACCGTCCAGGCCAGCGCCTCCTGGCGGACCGCCCGGATGCCGTGGTCCGCCGCGGCCCGGGCGTCGGCCACGATCCGTTCGGCGGCCCGTTCCTCGGCGCGGCTCACCTTCACGGTGCGGATGGCGCGCAGCGTGCCCTCCAGAAGGCCGCCGAGTCGGCCGATGTGCTCCTGGGCGCGCTGCTGCGCCTTGCCGATGCCCGGCATGAGGAGTGCGAAGAGCACGGCGGTCACGGCCACGGCGGCCATGGTGGTGGCGAGCAGCACCAGGTCGAGCACACCCATCAGGACCAGGCTTCCCACGAGCATGACGGCACCGTTGACCAGGCCGACGAACGACTGGGCGGTGGCCTCGCGGAGCAGGACGGTGTCCGAGGTCACGCGGGTGACGAGCTCACCGGTCGGACGCCGGTTGAGGGCGGGCACGGTCGCGTGCAGGAACCGTCGCACCATCGACTCGCGGGCCTCCAGCACCACGTGTTCGCCCACCGCGCCGAGCATGCACCACTGCCGGTAGGACACGGCGGCACCGACGACGAGGAGGGCGAACAGCGCGGTCACGGGGCGCGTGAGCGAGGTGGAGGCGTTCAGGGCGTCCAGCACCCATTTGGTGATCATGGGCGTGGCAAGGCCGAGCGCGGAGCCGGCCAGGGCCAGGACCAGTCCCGCAGTCAGCGTGCGGCGGTGCGGGCGGGCGAAGGACCAGAGGACGCGCAGCCGGGGCGCGTCGAAGGCGGCGCGGGGCGGTGGTGTCGAGTCAGCCATGCAAAAATGGAACATCGATGTTCCATTACGGTCAAGTGAGTTTCATTGGGGGCGCGCTACGGTACGCCCATGGAGCATGACCACATCGCGCCGGCGAACACCGAGACCGCCACCCGGGCCCGCACACGGCGCGCGATCCTCGACGCAGCCGTCACGGTCCTGTCCGCCAACCACGCGGCGTCTCTCGCGGACGTGGCCGAGGCCGCCGGAGTCGGACGTACCACCGTGCACCGCTACTTCGCCGAACGCTCGGACCTGGTGGCGGCGCTCGGAGCGGACGTACGGGAGCGGCTGCAGGAGGCGACCGTACGCGCGCGGGTGGACGACGGACCGGCCCCGAAGGCGCTGGAGCGGCTCTGCCTGGAGTACTTCGAGCTGGGGGATCGGCTCATGCTGCTGTTCGACGTACCGCAGTTCCTGAGCTGGGCGGGCTTCGAGGAGGAGACCGACTCCGACCGCGTCCTGGTCCGCCTCATCCGACGAGGCCAGGCCGAGGGCACGGTGGACACCGATGCGGACGCCGAGTGGCTGCAGAACGTGCTGTGGTCACTGCTGTACGCGGCCTGGATGCAGGCACGCGACTACGGCACCCCCCGTCACACAGCCGTCTCGTACTGCCTGCACACCCTGCGGAAGGCCATGGCGGCTTCCTGAACCGGCGGTCGGGCGGTCGGGCGGCAGGTCCCGGACGCGTGACTTCCTCGCCGTCCGCTTCCCCGCCGCCGCCCCGCTGCCCGCGGACGCTTGACCGCTACGGGGTCGTGCGCGCCGGAAACGCGAAGTGGTAGCCCTGCGCGGTGAGCCAGGGCAGGTACTGCTTGAGCGCCGCCACGGTCTCGCTGCGGTCGCCGCCTCCGTCGTGGAAGAGGACGGTCGGCTGCTGGGGAAGCTTGTCCTCGAGGACGGAGATGATCGACGGCAGGCCCGGACGGCTCCAGTCCTTCGGGTCCACGCTCCAGCCCAGCGGCCGCATCCCGCTCGCCGCGGCGATCGCCCGGCTCTCGGGGGTGAAGGCACCGCCCGGTGCGCGGTAGTAGCCGACCGGGACCCCGGGGGCGGCCTTCTCGATCATGGCCTTGCCCTCGAGGATCTGCTGCTTCTGATAGGCGACGGGCTTGTGGTCCATGGTCACGTCGTGGTCGACGGAGTGGTTGCACAGGCGGTGCCCGTCGGCGGCGACCGCGCGCACGAGCTCCGGGTACTTCTGCGCCTTGGTGCCGATCACGCAGAACGTGGCCTTGACGCGGTTCTTCCGCAGCACGTCCAGGACCTGGGGCGTCCAGCGGGGGTCGGGGCCGTCGTCGATGGTGATCGCGACGGCCCGGCCCGGGCCCTGTGCCAGCCGGGAGATCGCCAGGGGTATCCCCGCGGCGCTGCGGGCGGATCCCGCGGTTCCGGCCGACGCCTCGGGACCGGAGGGCTTCCCGGACGCGGGGCCCTGCGCCGAGCCTGCCACGGGCTTCTTCGCCGGGCCGGCCGCGGGCTTCTCGGCCGAGCCTGCCACGGGCTTGTCCGCCGGGTCGGCCGCGGGCTTGTCCGCGGCGGCGAGGGCCGGGGTGCCGGAAACGGCCAGGATGCCGAGGACGACCGCCGTGGCGGCGGATCCCGCACGCCGGACGCGGCGAGCGGAACTGCTGGTGACTCCCATGGACGCGCTCTTCCTTTGCGCTCGGCCCCCCGATCTCGCGTTGCCGATCCAGGCTAGGTCATCCGCCCGGGGGCCCTCATGGACCGATCGGCCGGTCCCAAACCGCGTAGAGCGGGGCCGGAGAGGGCCTGTCGGGCTCAGGGCGCCCCCCTCACGTGTGAGGAGTCTCACCGGCGGCCGGCCCCGGACGTGACCCGGCGGCGCCGGCTGATCGCCGTGTGCAGCAGCCAGCCGCCCGCCGCGCCGATCACGTACCAGAAGAGGTCCGGCGCGTTGAAGGTGGAACCGAGGACCAGCCGGGCTGCCACGCTGTCGCGGGACAGGTCCGCCGGTATGGAGGTGAGCTGGAAGAGCTCGACGGCCCAACTGACCGCGAGCGCGGTTCCGGCGGCCCGCCGCGGCGTCCACCGGGGCGCGACCAGCACGACGAGGGCCATCAGCAGCACGGTGTACAGCGCGTCCCCTCCGTACCCGGCCACGCTCCCCGCCGCGACGGCCCGCAGCCCGAGCCCGGCGCCGACCGTCACCGCCGCGGCGCCGGCCGCCACCAGCCGCATCCGTACGGGGTCGGGGGTGTCGGCACGGTCACCGGATCCGGGTATGAGGGTCACCGGGCCGATCCTGCCGGATCCGGCCCCCGCGGGGCCCGCACCTCGCCCATGGGGTGAACGAGTCCTGCCTCGACTGAGAACCGCCGGGCTGGTACGGAGGCCAGGGGGCCCATGGGCTCGGAGATGATGATCTCGTTCGCATGCCCGCCCGCCCGCCTGCCGGCCGACCGTCAGCGCGCCTGCTCCCCGCGGCCGCCGCCCGTTCGGGGAGCAGTCCTCCGGCCGACGGCCGGCACCCGGCTCACGCATGTCGACGCGATCGGCCGCTTCTAGGGTGGGCGGCGTGACGATACCTGTACTTGCCCTTGCCCACCGGCCGTTGACCCCGGCGGCTGTCGCCGAGCTCGTCGCTCTGCCGGCCGAGCCGCACGTGCACGACCGCGACGTGGACGCGGTGATCCGCCACCGCGGATGGAGCTGGGAACACGACCTGGTCTGCGACTCCTTCCGCACCGGACACGGACATGTCCTGTGCACTGAGGGCCGCAACCCGTTCGGGCAACCGGGCGCCCGCCATTTCCTGGTTCTGGGCGAGGTCTACCCCGTCGACCCGGACGACGAGAGCATGGCGAACGGACCCTGGCTCTACGGCCTCGTGGACGACTGGCAGGAGCCGGCCGGATGGAGCGGCCGCCGACCGGGCACCGATCAGGACTGCGAGCACGTCCTGGCGCAGGCTGCGCGGGCGGTGGGCGAGTGCCTCGGGTCAGCTCCCGAGCGCACGATCCTGTCGTCCGCAGCCGTGGTCACGGGGCCCGCGCTGACACACCGCATCTGGCGCACGGGCACCCACGCGCTGGTCCTCGGACCGGCGGCGGACAACGGCCCCTACGGCTACCTCACCCACCTCCAGCTGTCCTACACGCCACTCGTCTGCGGCCCTGACCGCCTGCCGCCCGCGGCGGACGCCCAGGGCCTGGCCGCCTGGATCCGCGCGCACGTCGACTGGTGACCGAGGCCCCACCGGCGGCCCCCGACGCAGGCTGCACCATGATCCACGACCCCGGGGCGTGGGCGGCTCCGACGCCGCTACGGGCTCAGACGTTCGCGATCACCAGGAGGGTGCGGGCCGGGGACGGGCCCGACAACCGGCAGCGGTGGGGGACTTCGCCGCGATGGTGGGCGCTCTGGCCGGCCCGCAGGGTCAGCGGCTCCTCACCCTCGACCTCCAGCACCACCTCGCCCTCCAGCACGTAGAGGAAGTCCTCGCCCGGGTGCTCGAACCAGCCGCGCTCGCCCTGATCGGGTTCGAAGTGGTGCTCGTACGCCTCCATCAGCGCGCTGCGCCCGCCGGGGATGAGCACCTGCGCGACCTGCCCCGCGGACTCCTCCACCCGGATCACCTGCGGGTCGCTCTCGTGGCTGACCGCACCCGGGCGCGCGGGCGGCCGCAGGAAGGCACCCGGGCTCATGTCCAGGGCCTCCGCGATCCGGTAGATCGAGCTGAGGCTGGGCGTGGTGAGGCCGCGTTCGAGCTGGCTGAGGAACGGCTGGGAGAGGCCTGAGCGGGCGGCGAGGACGGCCATGGAGACGCCGCTTCGCTTGCGGCAGCTCCGGATCACCCGTCCGACCTCGATCGCCTCGGGCGTGGGTTCGGGTCGAGACACGCTGGTGAACGTACCCCATCACCGATCAAGGACCGGTGCCCCGGAGAGGTTTCGCACAGCTGCAACACTCCCGTCATAAGCGTGGTCAATTATTGACCTCACTTATCAACGATCGAGGAGACGCTCCGTGCACGCCACCCCTTCGCCGCCCGGCCGGGCCCTCGGCCGACTGGGCCCGGCCCTGGGCGCGGCAGCCGCCGTGCTCGCGCTCTGGTACCTGCTCGCCCGGTCCGGCGCGGTGGCCCCGGCGCTCCTGCCCACCCCCGCCGAGACCCTGGCCGCGCTCGCGGACAGCGCCCGCAGCGGCATCCTGGCCGCCGATCTCGCCGCCAGTCTGACCCGCGCCGGCCAGGGCTTCGCCCTGGGCGCCCTCATCGGCAGCGCTCTCGGCTTCGCCACCGGCTACCTGCCGCAGCTCTCCGCCGCCGTCACCCCCGTCGTCTCCTTCCTGCGCCCGATACCGGCCATCGCCCTGGTGCCGCTCGCGACAGCCTGGTTCGGCATCGGGGAAACCGCCAAGCGCCTCCTCATCGCCTACGCCGTCCTGCTCGCGGTATGGCTCTACGTCCACGACGGCGTGTCCCGCGTCCCGGTGTCCCACCTGCGGGCCGCCCGGACGCTCGGCGCCCCGCTGCACCGCCGGTTCGTCGAGGTACTGCTGCCCGCCGCCGCGCCCGCCGTGCTCGCGGCGCTGCGCTACGGGGCCTCGGTGGCCCTGCTCGCCCTGGTGGCCGCCGAACTGGGCGGCGCGGACAGCGGTCTGGCGTACCGGCTCCAGGTGGACGGCCAGTTCCTGCGCGTGGACCGGATGTTCGCGGGGCTGCTCGTGCTCGGGCTGCTCGGCGTCGCCGTGGACCTCGCACTGGCCGCGGTCGGCCGCCGCATCGTGCACTGGAGCACTTCATGAGCCTGGCCGTGCGACTGGAAGGGCTTTCCGTACGCTACGGAGCCGCCCCCGTCCTGGAGGAGACGGACCTGGAACTCCCCGCCGGGTCGTTCACCGCCCTGCTCGGTCCGAGCGGATGCGGCAAGTCGACGGTCCTCGGCGCAGTGGCCGGCTTCGTGCCGCCCGCCACGGGTCAGGTGACGGCGGGCTCCCGGCCCGTGCGCGGACCGGGCCCGGACCGGGGCGTGGTCTTCCAGCACTACGCGCTCTTCCCCTGGCGCACCGCACGCGGCAACGTCGAGTTCGCGCTCAAGCGGCTCGGACTGCCGCGCGCGGAACGCCGCCGACGCGCCCTGGAGGCCCTCGCCGAGGTCGGGCTGGCGGACGGCACCGACAAGTACCCGGCACAACTGTCGGGCGGCATGCAGCAACGCGTCGCCCTGGCCCGCGCCCTGGCCGCCGAGCCCGAAGTGCTCCTCATGGACGAGCCGTTCGGGGCCCTGGACACCCTGACCCGTACCCGCATGCAGCGCCTGCTGCGGGAGCTGTGGCAACGCCGCGGCACCACCGTCCTGTTCGTCACCCACGACATCGACGAGGCCCTGGCCCTCGCCCAGCGGGTCGTCGTCCTCGGCGGCGCCCCCGGCCGGTTGCTGGCCGACCACCCCGTCCCCGACGGACCTCCCGACCCGGACCTGCGCTCGCTCATCGCACGCCACCTCGGCTCCGGCTGAATCCCTGGCCCCACCCCCCACCCCCCGCCCCCCGTTTCCATCCGCTCCCGGAAGGCCCTCCGATGCTCAGACTCCGCGCAACCGCCGCCCTGCTCATGGCGGCCCTGCTCACCACACTCGCCTCGGCCTGCGCCGACGGCTCCGGCCCCGCGAACGGCAACGGGCGCGGAGGCCGCACCGCCGTCACCGTCGTCGGCAGCGACCAGCTCGGCGGCGCACCCCTCTACATCGCCGAGGAACACGGACTCTGGTCCGCCGAAGGCATCGACGCCACCCTCACCACCCGGCCCACCGGCCGTGACGCCCTCAACGCCGTCCTCGGCGGACAGGCGCAGCTCGGCGTCGTCGGAGACCTGCCCACCGTGACGGCGGCGCTCGGCGGACGCGACCTGCGGATCGTCGCCGACCTGTCCCGCTTCTCCGACTGGCGCCTCCTCACCCGGACCGACCGGGCCGTCACCGGCTTCGACGCCCTCAAAGGCCGCAAGGTCGGAGTGCCCCAGGGCACGAACGCCGAGTACGCCCTCTCGCGGATGCTCGCCTCCGCACAGCTGACAGCCGCCGACGTGACCGTCGTCAACCTCGCCCCGAGCCAGGTCACCTCGGCGCTGGCCCGAGGCGACATCGACGCCGGCGTCACCTTCCCCAGCTTCTACGAGGCCGCCCGCTCCACGCTCGGCGAGCGCTACGCCGAGCTCCCGTTCACCGGATACACCGCACGAACCCTGCTCGTCGCCGGCCCGAGGACGAACGACGAGACCACCGCCGCCGTACTGCGCACCGTCCTGCGCGCCCAGCGCGAGATCGGAGCGGACCCGGTCCGCGCACGTCAGGCCGTCGTGGCCCAGTCCAAGGGGGCGCTCCAGACCGCCTACGTCGACGCCTACCAGCCCCGCTACACCTACGGCGCGACGCTCTCACCCGAGCTGCTGACCCAGCTGGAGGAGCAAGCCGCCTGGGCCAAGGCCGCCCAAGGCCTGCCCGGCGCCGCCGACCGCGCCGCACTCCAGCGGCACCTGAACCCCGAACCGCTCACGGCCGTCGACCGGGCGGCCGTCACCGTCCGCTGACCCCCCAACACCCGAACCCGAGGAGACACCTCCCCATGAGCGTCGACCAGAACACCCTTCGCCGCCGCGGCGTCGGCCTGATCGCCCACGACCCCGAGCGCAGCCACGGCGGCTACACCCTCTACACCCCGATCACCAGCGCCGGCGAGATCCACCTCGTCGACATCGAGGGACGGACCGCGCACACCTGGAACTCCCCGCACCCGCCCGGCCGCCAGGCGCAGCTCCTGCCGAACGGAAACCTCTTCTACGCCGCCAAGGACACCGACAGCCCGACCCTCTTCCCCATCTGGGACGTCTACCACGGCGGCATCTTCCAGGAACTGGCACCCGACTCCACGGTCGTCCGCGAGGTCCGGCACCCGTTCCACCACCACGACGCCTCACCGCTGCGCAACGGCAACCTCATCGTCACCGTCGTCGAACCTCTCGCCCCGGCCGACGCGGCCCGCATCCGCGGCGGCATCCCCGGCTCCGAGGCACCGGGCGGGGTCATCTACGGCGACGTCGTGTACGAACTGACCTGGGACGGCAGGGAAGTGTGGCGCTGGGCCGCCATCGAACACCTCGACCCCGAGGACTTCCCGCTCAACCCGCACTTCGCCCGCGAGCACTGGCCCATGGCCAACACCGTCAACGAGAGCGCCGACGGCTCCCTCGTCCTGGGCTTCCGCAGCGTCTCCTGCGCCGTGGGCGTCGACCGCTCGGACGGGCACGTGCTCTGGCACATCGGCCCCGACGTCCTGGCGCAGCAGCACCATCCGCACGAGCTGGCGAGCGGCACCATCCTGGTCTTCGACAACGGCACCTACCGCGACACCACCTCCGTGCCGTACTCGCGTGTCCTGGAGCTGGACCCGCGCACCGGCAAGGAGGTGTGGTCCTACCAGGACAACCCGCCGCAGAACTTCTACAGCCCGTACATGTCCAGCGCCCAACGCCTGCCCAACGGAAACACCTTCATCGCCGAGGGCTCCTTCGGGCGGCTCTTCGAAGTCACTCCCGAAGGCCGGGTGGTGTGGGAGTTCGTGGTGCCGCAGTTCCGCTCGTTCGGCGACGGCGTAGGCCTGGAGTCCTCGGCGGGCGCCCAGAACTCCGTGTTCCGCGCCCACCGCTACTCCGCCGACCAGATCCCCTGGCTGGACACGACGGCCTGACATCCCAGCGCGTCCTCCGGTCGCCGGGCCCGACGTCGGCGCGGCCCTTGATGACACCCCGTCCCGGGTGCCCGCCGGGGTGGCCGCCCGTTGAGCCGGTGTCCCTGTCCTCAGCTCCCGATCGTCCTCACGGTCGCGCCGGTGCCCGGTGCCCGGGGACCGGCGTCGGTGCCGGCGTCCGTGATCCGTGCCCGGTGCGGATCGCGGCCGGTCCACGATCCGCACCGCCGCGCCGGCACCCTCCTGGCCGCGGTTGTGGGCGTGAGGCCTGCGCGCGATGTCGTCCAGGTCGAGGCGCTGCCCGAAAGCGGGATGGGACGAGCCGACGCGCGTACGACCAGAGACGGGGATGGTCGGTGATCCGGTACACCGCCGCCGCGTCCAGGTGCCAGCGGTGGACCGTGTCCAGCTGCACCAGCGTCAACCACAACTGCACCTCGGCCCAACTGATCGTTTCAGAATGACCGCGTGGGTGGCGGCGACAGATGAGGCTGCAGGCCAGTTCGAGGGGGACCTGGACGCCCGGGTCCTAACGTAGGGCGGCGGCGACCAGGCCTTCGAGGGCCTCGCGCGGTACTTCGCCGCCGCTCACCAGCCGGTCGAAGACCAGTCCGTCGATGCAGGTCAGCAGGATGTGACTGCGATTCTCGACGTCCGTCACGCCGTGCGCGGCGAGGAACAGCCGGACAGCATCGCGTCCGGCGTTCTCGCGGGGTACGAGGATCTCGCGCAGCTCACGGTCACGCACACTCTCGACGGCGCAGGCGTAGCGAGCGAGCGAGCGGCGGCGGCCCTCGCCGGTGAGTCGCTGTCGGGCTAGCAGCACCATGCCGTCCACCAGTTCCTCGGCGGTGCGAAGGGGTGGAAGCTCTTCGGCCATCGTTTGCAGTTCCGCCTGGTCGAGTTGGACCAGGCGTGTGACCAGACCGGTGAGCAGCGCGGCCCGGGTGCGGAAGTAGGCCGACGTGGTGCCGGGCGGCATGGCCGCTTTGCGGTCGACTGCACGGTGGGTCAGGCCGCGGACCCCTTCGTCGGCAAGTACGTCGAGAGCCGCGTCCGCGAGGAGGGTGCGCCGATCCGAAGCCATGACTCCTTTCTACACCTGTAGAGCCTCAGATAGAGTCACCCTTCTACAGGTGTAGAAAGGTGAGGGTTCGGCATGGGCAACACGGCAGTGGTGGTCGGAGGGGGCATCGGCGGGCTGGCCGCCGCGATCGGACTGCGCCGCATCGGATGGGAAGTAACGGTCGTCGAGCGTGCCTCCATGCCTGAGGACGCGGGGGCGGGCATCTCACTGGCCGCCAACGGCCTGCGGGCACTGGATGAACTCGGCGTCGGCGACGCGGTACGGGATGCCTCGCGAGGCCAGTACAACGGCGGCACTCGCACACCACAGGGCGGTTGGCTGGCCCGGATGGACGGCTCGGCGCTGGAGAAGGCGGTGGGCACACCGATCATGGGCATCCCCCGCTCCACCTTGCACCGACTGCTTCGCGACTCCCTGCCCGCCGAGGCACTGCTGATCGGCTCCGAGGCGGACTCGGTCGAGCAGCCCGGCCCTGGGACGGTTCGAGTCGGCTGCGGCGAGACCGTCCTGGACGCCGATCTGGTAGTGGCTGCCGACGGCATCGGCAGCAAAGTGCGCAGCCGTCTCTTCCCAGCCCACCCCGGTCCGGTCTACAGCGGCTCGACGGTGCTGCGCGCCATCACCGAGCAGGCGGTCGACCTGCGCACCGACTTCGAGCTGACCTGGGGGCACGGCACCGAGTTCGGGCACATCGCCTTCCACGACGGGCGGGCCGAGTGGCACGCCGTCCTCAACCTCCCCGCCGGGACGCGGTTCGCCGACCCACTGGACGAACTGCGCAGACGATTCCATACCTGGCACGACCCGATCCCCGCCCTGCTCGACGCGACCCGGCCCGCCGCCGTGCTGCACCACGACGTCAACGAATTCCGCACACCGCTCCCCTCGTACACCGTCGGCCGGATCGCGCTGCTCGGCGACGCGGCACACGCGATGACCCCCAACCTCGGACAGGGTGCCTGCCAGGCGCTGGAGGACGCAGTCACCCTGGCCGCCGCGCTAGCCGCCGAGGCCACCGTGGAGGCCGCGCTCGCTCGCTACGACGCCGAGCGCCGGCCGCGCAGCCAGGCCGTCGCGCGGGCCGCGCGGCAGGCCGGGCGGATGGGTCAGCAGCTCTCCCACCCACTGGCCGTCGCCCTGCGGAACACGGCGATGCGGCTGACACCCTCCCGTGCCGCAACGCGCATGATCCTTCGGCACCACGCCTGGGTCCCACCACAACTGAGCTGATCCGATTCGCGTCCCGCCAACTCACCACCAGACGCCTTCCGAGACAAAGTCGAGCTGCGGTTCTTGCCGTTGGCGGTCACGGTGGGCAGGGTGTCCGGGTGGGTGCTGATCTTGTTCCGGACGACCTGTGGGAGCGGGTGGCTCCGCTGTTGCCGCGTGCTCCCGAGCGTAGTTACCGCTATCCCGGGCGACTGCGTGTTCCCGACCGGGTGGCCCTTGCTGGCGTCTGGACGTGCTGCGGACTGGTGTCGCATGGCGCGACGTCCCTACGGAGACTGTGGGCTGCTCCGGGGTGACGGCGTGGCGCCGGCTGCGGGACTGGACCGAGGCCGGCGTCTGGCCGCGTCTGCACGCGGCTCTACTGGCCGAGTTGCGGAGCGCCGACCTGCTGGACCTGGACGACTGTGCCGTGGACGGGTCGCACGTCCGGGCCCTCAAAGGGGGGGGACCACGTCGGCCCATCACCCGTCGACCGCGCTCGTGCTGGCTCCAAGCACCATCTGATCGTCGACCGCCACGGGACCCCGCTCGCCGTCACACTCACCGGCGGCAACCGCCATGACGTCACCCAGCTCATGCCGCTTCTGGACTCGGTCCCACCGATCCGGGGCCTGCGAGGACGGCCCCGCCGCAAGCCCCGGCGCCTGTACGCGGACCGGGGCTACGACTTCGACAAGTACCGCCGCCTGTTGTGGAAGCGCGGCATCAAACCCGTGATCGCCCGACGCGGCGTCACCCACGGCTCTGGCCTGGGCAAGGTCCGCTGGGTGGTCCAGCGCGCGTTCGCCTGGCTGCACCAATTCAAGCGACTTCGCATCCGCTACGAGCGACGCGCCGATCTTCACCAGGGTCTGCTCGAACTGGCCTGCAGCCTCATCTGTCTGCGCCGCCTGCGAGCCTCATTCTGAAACGATCAGTAAAGGGCGCGCGTCGGCGCCGTCCGGGTACAGGCGCGGCCCGGAGGCCCCGAACCGCCGCGTCAGGTCCTGGACGATGTCGGGGGTGCGGGTTCTGACGATCCGTCCGGCCCAGTCGTCGCTGAGGACCGGGGCCGGCGACGGCCCGGGACACAGGTGCGAACCGGCCTCGTACAGTGGGCGCAACGCCGGGTACCCGCTGCCGTCGGACGCGTCCGGTACGGCGGGCAGCAACGCCACCGTGAGGACGTCGTGCAGGCCCGGCAGGCTGTGCGTCACACCTATCCGCAGACAGTTCGGACAGGACGGCGTCAGAGCCGGTAGCGGTGCGGAACGGCGGGGAAGCCGCTGCGGGCGTCACCGCCGATCCTGCTCCGGAAGGACGGTACGGCTTTCGGGTACGTGGCGGGCGGACATGCGTCTCCCCGGGACGGCGCGGGCACGGGCATGCACGACGACGGCCGGCGGCGGCTGCGACGCGGCCGGGACCCGGTGGGGGAGTGCGCGGCGGGGTGCGTGCGCGACGGGTCAGGAGCGGGCGGGCGCGGGCCCGCCGTGGCTCGGGGAACTCGCCGCACTGCCCACGCGAAGCAGGTCGATGTGGCTGCCGGAGGCCAGCGGCGGCCGGGCGGGGAGCCGGCGACGGAATGCACGCCATCGGTCCGCGGCCCCGCCTGGAACGCCCCATGGTTACCTACCGGTTCACCAGGCTTCGCCGAACCGGAGTTTCGATCCGTGTCCGGGCGCTGTCACGAGGGCCTGCTGCCGTCGGTGGCCACGCGGAAGCCGATGGTGCCGTGGAGCCGTCGGCTGTGTCGGAGCTGTGGGCCGCGATGCGACCGGCGGCGAGCCGTGTCGCGAGAGCCGGCTTTCAGCTCTTCACCAGGAGGCCGCGGCTGCGCAGGACGTGGCGTTCGATCGGGCTGAAGATGAGCAGGTCGATGGCGATGCCGACGGCGAGGATCAGGATGATGGCGAGGAACACGCCGGGCAGGTCGATGTTGTTGCGGCCGTTCTCCAGGAGCTGGCCCAGGCCCAGGCCCAGGTCGGGGGAGGAGGCGATGATCTCGGCGGCCATCAGCGAGCGCCAGGAGAACGCCCAGCCCTGCTTGAGGCCGGCGACGTAGCCGGGCAGCGCGGCCGGCATGACCACGTGCCGGGCGCCGCGCAGGCCCGTGGCGCCGAGGGTGCGGCCGGCGCGCAGGAACAGCGGGGGGACCTGGTCGATGCCGGAGACGAGGCCGTTGGCGATGGACGGGACGGCGCCGAGCAGGATCACCGTGAACATCATGGCGTCGTTGAGGCCGAACCAGAGCACGGCCGGAGGGACCCATGCCACCGACGGCAGGGACTGCAGGCC
>NZ_JBVJFK010000013.1:0-282710 GCF_055587885.1 Streptomyces sp. NPDC046349 | reverse complement strand
ACGCCCGGTTACATTCCGAACCCGGAAGCTAAGCCTTTCAGCGCCGATGGTACTGCAGGGGGGACCCTGTGGGAGAGTAGGACGCCGCCGAACAACCCGCCCTTTTAGCTCAGTCGGTAGAGCGTCTCCATGGTAAGGAGAAGGTCAACGGTTCGATTCCGTTAAAGGGCTCCAAACAGAAAGGCCCCCGCCATCAGGCGGGGGCCTTTTTGCGTTGACGGGATCAGAAATAGCCCCTCTCGCCGTCCACCAGCTCGCGGATCGCGTCCAGATGGCCGGCGTGGCGGGCGGTCTCCTCGATCATGTGGAGCATGACCCAGCGCACCGAGGCGGCGCCCGCCTTGAACTCCGTGTTGCGGCCCGTGTCGTCCAAGGAGAGCGACGACAGGATCTCGTTCGACACCGCGCACTGGCGGTCGTACTCCTCCAAAAGCCGGCGGAGGGGGACTCCGTCCACCTGCATGTCCGCGTCCTCCACATCCCCGAACTGCGGGTTGATGTCGGAGGGCCGGTCCAGCAGCATCACCTCGAACCAGCAGTGCTCGACCCAGCGCATGTGGGAGACGAGCCCCGCCGCCGTCATCAGCGGGGAAGACGGCAGGACGGGGCGGTGGGCGTCCTCGTCCGAGAGGCCCTCGCACTTCCAATGGATGATCGAGCGGTGCATGTCGAGCCAGCCCAGGAGCTGGGTACGTTCATCGGCGGTGTAATCAGGGCGTGTGCGAGGAGTCGGCATGGGCGCCGAGGCTAGCCCACACCGTCACCGGGCGCACCGCGATTAATCGCCCGCCCGCGGGTGGGGCACGCGGAAGGCGAGGATCGCCATGTCGTCCGAGGCGGGCTCGGCCGCGAACCGCTCCACCGCGCGCAGCACACGGGAGGCGACCGCGCCGGCGGTGAGCCCCGTGCAGGTCGTGAGGACCTCCGTGAGGCCGTCATCGCCGAGCATCCGGCTGCCCTCACGCCGCTCGGTGACACCATCCGTGACGCACAGCAGGACGTCGCCCGGGTCGAGGGTGAGGGTCTCCTCGTACAGGTCCAGGTCCTCGATCACACCCAGCAGCGGCTGCGGTTCCGCGGCCGCGTCCACCTCGCCGTTCGGGCGCAGGCGCAGCGGGAGCGGGTGGCCCGCGCAGACGACCTTCATCAGGGCGCCGCCGTCCGGCTGCGGATGGAGCTCGCCGTACAGGAGGGTCAGGAAGCGGCTGCGCGCCCCCTCGTCGAGGATGGCCGCGTTGAGACGTTCCAGGACCGCCGGCCCGCCGAGCCCCTCGCGGGCCAGCAGGCGCAGCGCGTGCCGGGCCAGACCGGTCACCGCAGCCGCCTCCGGGCCGGTGCCGCACACATCGCCGATCGCGAAGCCGTACACGCCGTCCCGGATCGGGAAGACGTCGTAGAAGTCGCCGCCCACCTCGTTGCCCTCGCCGGCCGCCCGATAGATGACCTCGACCTCCATGCCCGGGATGGCGGGGGAGCCCGGCGGCAGCAGACTGCGCTGCAGGGAACGGCTGATCGCGGTGCGCTCGGAGTAGAGGCGGGCGTTGTCCAGGGCGAGCGCGGCCCGGCGAGAGAGGTCCTCGGCGAGTTCCAGGATCTCCTGGCGGAAGTGCTCCTCCCGGGGCTTGCCCAGGGTGAGCATCCCGATGACGCGGTTGCGGGCGAGGAGGGGCAGGACCACCGTCTCACCGCCGACCGCCAGGGCGGCCTCGGGCCACGGGCGGGCGCCGGCCTCGCGGACCGGTTCGGGCGGGCTGACCCGCGACAGCAGGGCCTTCAGACCGTCGATGCGGTCCTCGTCCTCGTGGAGGACGTAACTGAGGTACGGGTCCGAGGACTGATCGGCAATGGTGTAGACGGCGCACCAGGTGGCGAGGGTCGGGACGGTCATCTGGGCCATGAGGGCCAGGGTCTGGTCCCGGTCCAGCGTGCCCGCCAGCAGGTCGGAGGCCTCGACGAGGAAGGAAAGGGAACCGCGGCGCAGCCGCTCCAGCTCCCCGAGGCGGGCCGACTCCACCGCCAAAGCGATGCGGTCGGCGGCGAACTGGAGGTGGAGCGCCTCCTCGTTCGAATAGCGGCCGGGACTCTCGGCGGCGACGCCCAGGGAGCCGGTGAGCCGGCCCTCGACCTTCAAGGGAACGGTGACCGCGGAGCGCATGCCGGTTGCGTCAAGGAGCGGGACCGCCCCGGGCACCGCGACGAGGTCGTCGTGGACGGCGGGCATGCGGGCGGAGCCGTAGCGGTTGGTGCCGGCCTCCACGGGGACACGGGCGAAGCGCTGGCGGGTGGACGGCAGGCCGGTGGTGGCGCGGACCTCCAGCTCGGTCTCGTCGTCGGTGGCGAGCAGCAGGAAGGCGGCGTCGGCGTCCAGGAGGTCGCGGGCCCGCTCGACGGTGCGCTGGAGAAGGCCGTCCAGGTCGTCGGGGGCGGGCGAGCCGATGAAGACCTCGAACGGGTCGGCGGCGCGGGGCTCGGCGAAATGGCCGCTGTCGGAGGAGGGCACCCGTACCGGGCTCTGGAGCAGGGCCCGCTCGTCGTCGTGGACGAGGAGGCAGACCGTGGACGGTTCGCCGTGGGCGTCGCGGACCCGCAGGTGCGACGCGTAGACGGGGATGACACGGCCGTCGGCTCCGCGGACGCCGTAGCTGCCCTCCCAGCGGGACAGCCGCAGCGCCTCGGCGATGCCGGTCCCGGTGCCCGGGGTCTGCGGCCAGGCTGCGAGCTCGGCGAGCGGGCGGCCCACCGCCTTCTCGGCGGGGTGGCCGAAGATGTGCTCGGCGTCCTCGTTCCAGGCGCAGACGGCGTCGGCCGAATCGACCTGGAGGACGGCGACGCGGACCCGGCTGTCGGCGAGGGGGAGCATCCGGTCGGGGACGACCGGGCCCGCCGAGCGGGTACCGACCGGCCGGTCTGGCAGGTCCAGGCGGAACCAGACGTGTTTGTGGGTGGCGGTGTACTCGACGCCCCACCGCGTGGCCAGGGCGGCGCAGAGCATCAGCCCGCGGCCGTTCTCGCGGTCGGGGTCGGCGTACGGGCGCTCGACGGGGTGCCGCAGCGGCAGCTCGCGCTCCGGGTAGCGGTCGGCGACCTCGACCCGCACACCGTCCTCGGTGCGCAGGCACAGGACCTCGGCCCTGGTTCCGGCGTGGACCACGGCGTTGGTGACGAGCTCGCTGGTGAGGACCACCGCGTCGTCGACGATGTCCGCGAAGCCCCAGCCCTGCAGGGTGTCGCGGACGAACGCGCGAGCGGCGGCGACCGAGCGCCCGAGGGGATCGAAGCTGGCAGCCGCCCGTGCCGTGATCACGAATCTCCTTCGACGCGGTTGGACATCGGTTGCCAGGTTACTTACCTTCGCGGACGGCATGGTGCCGTCGTCCGGGAATCCACTCGCAGGGTACGGCGGGTGTGCGATGGTGCCGAAGTGTTATGGCCGGGTTCGGCCAGGGTGAAACACTGGGCAGGCTTGTAGAGCCGGCTCGTGATGAGTCAGGTGTCCGGTGGAACAGCGGTCGACCCTTTCGGGAGGGACACGGTGGAGTCTGGCGCAGTGGTGCGGCGTACGGGGACGCGGCCGAAGGGCGGGCGGTCCCGGCGCGGCGGCACGACAGAGGTCGATACCGCCGCTCTGAACCGGCTGCTCACGGCCCTGGTGTCGATGCGGGACGGAAACTTCCGCAAGCGGCTGACGGTGTCCGGCGAAGGCGTGATGGCGGAGATCGCCGCCGTCTACAACGAGGTCGCCGACCGCAATCTCCACCTGACCGGGGAGCTGTCACGGGTCCGGCGGATGGTGGGCCGTGAGGGGAAGCTGAGCGAACGGCTGGAAACCGGTGCGTGCGAGGGCTCCTGGGCGGCCGCGATCGACGCCTCGAACCAGCTCGTCGACGATCTGGCCCGGCCGGTGTCCGAGGTGGGGAGGGTGCTGTCGGCGGTGGCCGAGGGCGACCTGGACCAGCGGATGGACCTGCGGACGCAGACCGCCGACGGGGCCGGGCATCCGCTGCGCGGCGAGTTCCTGAAGGTCGGCCGTACCGTCAACAACCTGGTCGACCAGCTGTCCGCGTTCACCGACGAGGTGACGCGCGTGGCGCTGGAGGTGGGTACCGAGGGCAAGCTGGGCGGTCAGGCCCAGGTGCGCGGAATGTCCGGTTCCTGGAAGGATCTGACCGACTCCGTCAACACGATGGCGTACCGGCTCACCGCGCAGGTGCGTGACATCGCTCTCGTCACGACGGCGGTGGCGAAGGGCGACCTGTCGCGCAAGGTCACCGTGCACGTGGCCGGCGAGATGCTGCAGCTGAAGAACACCGTGAACACCATGGTGGACCAGCTGTCCTCCTTCTCCTCCGAAGTGACGAGGGTCGCCCGCGAGGTGGGCACGGAGGGCGAGCTGGGCGGTCAGGCCAAGGTGCCCGGCGTCGCCGGCGTGTGGAAGGACCTGACCGACTCCGTCAACACCATGGCCGGGAATCTGACGGCCCAGGTGCGCGGGATCGCGCAGGTGACCACGGCGGTCGCCAACGGCGACCTGTCGCAGAAGGTGCGGGTCAGCGCGCGCGGCGAGGTCGCCCAGCTGGCCGAAACGATCAACCAGATGACGGAGACGCTGCGGACCTTCGCGGACGAGGTCACGCGCGTGGCCAGCGAGGTGGGCGCCAAGGGCCTGCTCGGCGGGCAGGCCCAAGTGCCGGGGGCCGCGGGGACCTGGAAGGACCTCACCGACTCGGTTAACACGGTCTTCCGCAACCTCACCACCCAAGTGCGGGACATCGCGCAGGTGACCACGGCGGTCGCCAGCGGCGACCTGTCCCAGAAGGTCACGGTCGACGTCGCCGGCGAGATGCTGGAACTGAAGAACACCGTCAACACGATGGTCGACCAACTCCAGTCCTTCGGTGCGGAAGTGACCCGGGTCGCCCGCGAGGTCGGCGTCGAGGGCGAGCTGGGCGGGCAGGCGCAGGTGCCGGGGGCGGCGGGGACGTGGAAGGACCTCACCGACTCGGTGAACACCGCCTTCCGCAACCTCACCGGGCAGGTCCGCAACATCGCCCAGGTGACCACGGCGGTGGCCAACGGCGACCTGTCGCAGAAGGTCACGGTGGACGTCTCCGGCGAGATGCTCCAGCTGAAGAACACCGTGAACACCATGGTCGACCAGCTCTCGTCCTTCGCCGACCAGGTCACGCGGATGGCGCGGGACGTGGGTACGGAGGGCCGCCTCGGCGGCCAGGCCCGGGTGGAGGGGGTCTCCGGTACCTGGAAGGAGCTGACGGACTCCGTCAACTTCATGGCCGGGAACCTCACCTCGCAGGTGCGTCAGATCGCGCAGGTGACCACGGCGGTGGCGCGCGGCGACCTGTCGCAGAAGATCGACGTGGACGCCCGGGGCGAGATCCTCGAGCTGAAGAACACCATCAACACGATGGTCGACCAGCTCTCCGCCTTCGCCGAGCAGGTGACCCGGGTGGCCCGGGACGTGGGTACGGAGGGCCGCCTCGGCGGTCAGGCGCAGGTGCCGGGCGTGGCAGGCGTGTGGCGGGACCTGACGGACTCGGTGAACGGCATGGCCGGGAACCTGACCTCGCAGGTGCGCAACATCGCCCAGGTCGCCACGGCGGTGGCGCGCGGCGACCTGTCGCAGAAGATCGACGTGGACGCCCGCGGCGAGATCCTCGAGCTGAAGAACACCCTGAACACCATGGTCGACCAGCTCTCGAACTTCGCGGAGCAGGTGACCCGGGTGGCCCGGGAGGTGGGCACCGAGGGCATCCTCGGCGGTCAGGCCGAGGTCAAGGGTGTCTCCGGCACCTGGAAGGACCTCACCCAGTCCGTCAATTTCATGGCGAACAACCTGACCTCGCAGGTCCGCAACATCGCCGAGGTGACGACGGCGGTCGCCATGGGCGACCTCTCCAAGAAGATCACCGTCGACGCCAAGGGCGAGATCCTCGAACTCGTCACGACCGTCAACACGATGGTGGACCAGCTGTCCTCGTTCGCGGAGCAGGTGACCCGGGTGGCCCGCGAGGTGGGCACCGAGGGCATCCTCGGCGGCCAGGCGCGGGTCCGCGGGGTCACCGGCATCTGGAAGGACCTCAGCGACAACGTCAACACGATGGCGGGGAACCTGACGGCCCAGGTCCGCGGGATCGCCCAGGTCTCGGCGGCCGTCGCCAACGGCGACCTGACCAAGAAGGTCACGGTCGAGGCGCGCGGCGAGGTCGCCCAGCTCGCCGACACCGTCAACACGATGGTGAAGACCCTGTCGTCGTTCGCCGACGAGGTGACGCGGGTGGCCCGCGAGGTGGGTACGGAGGGCCGCCTCGGCGGACAGGCCCACGTGCCGGGGGTCTCGGGTACGTGGAAGGACCTCACCGACTCGGTGAACTTCATGGCCTCCAACCTCACCGGTCAGGTGCGGCAGATCGCCATGGTCACGACCGCCATCGCCAAGGGCGACATGACCAAGAAGATCGACATCGACGCCCGGGGCGAGATCCTGGAGCTCAAGACCACCATCAACACGATGGTCGACCAGCTCTCCTCCTTCGCCGACCAGGTGACGAGGGTGGCCCGGGAGGTGGGCACCGAGGGCATCCTGGGCGGCCAGGCCCGGGTCCGGGACGTCGACGGCACCTGGCGGGACCTGACCGAGTCCGTGAACGAGATGGCCGGCAACCTCACCCGGCAGGTGCGCGCGATCGCGGCCGTGGCGACCGCGGTGACCCGCGGTGACCTCAGCCTGAAGGTCGACGTGGACGCGGCGGGCGAGATCCAGGTCCTCCAGGACAACATCAACACGATGATCGTCAACCTGCGCGACACCACCTTGGCCAACAAGGAGCAGGACTGGCTCAAGGGCAACCTGGCCCGCATCTCCGCGCTGATGCAGGGCCGCCGCGACCTCGACGACGTCGCCTCGCTGATCATGAGCGAGCTGACGCCGGTGGTCTCCGCGCAGCACGGAGCCTTCTTCCTGGCGGTGCCGGCCGGCGGCACCACCGAGATCGGTACGGAGGGCGGCGCGGACGGCTCGTACGAGCTGCGGATGCGCGGCAGCTACGCGTACGCGGGCGGGCAGATGCCCATCTCCTTCAGGCCGGGTGAGGGGCTGATCGGAGCGGTCGCCGAGGAGAAGCGGACGATCCTCGTCGAGAACACCCCGCCCGGCTACCTGAAGATCTCCTCGGGCCTCGGCGAGGCGCCGCCGGCGCACGTGATCGTGCTGCCGGTGCTCTTCGAGGGGAAGGTGCTCGGCGTCATCGAGCTGGCCTCCTTCACGCCCTTCACGCAGATCCAGAAGGACTTCCTCAGCCAGATCGCCGAGATGATCGGTACGAGCGTCAACACCATCAGCGTCAACTCCAAGACGGAGATGCTGCTGAAGCAGTCGCAGGAGATGACCGAGCAGCTGCGCGAGCGCTCCGACGAGCTGGAGAACCGCCAGAAGGCCCTCCAGGCCGCCAACGCGGAGCTGGAGGAGAAGGCCGAACTGCTGGCCCAGCAGAACCGGGACATCGAGGTGAAGAACACCGAGATCGAGGAGGCCCGGCAGGTCCTGGAGGAGCGCGCCGAGCAGCTCGCGGTCTCGATGCGCTACAAGTCCGAGTTCCTGGCGAACATGTCCCACGAGCTGCGCACCCCGCTCAACTCGCTGCTGATCCTCGCCAAGCTGCTCGCCGACAACGCGGACGAGAACCTCTCGCCGAAGCAGGTGGAGTTCGCCGAGACCATCCACGGCGCAGGCTCGGACCTGCTCCAGCTGATCAACGACATCCTCGACCTGTCGAAGGTCGAGGCCGGGAAGATGGACGTCTCGCCGACCCGGATCGCGCTGGTCCAGCTCGTGGACTATGTGGAAGCGACCTTCCGGCCGCTCACGGCCGAGAAGGGCCTCGACTTCTCGGTCCGGGTCTCCCCGGAGCTGCCTGCGACCCTGCACACCGATGAGCAGCGGCTGCTCCAGGTGCTGCGCAACCTGCTGTCGAACGCGGTCAAGTTCACCGACACCGGCGCGGTGGAGCTGGTGATCCGGCCCGCCGGGGCCGATGTGCCCACCGAGATCCGCGAGCAGCTGCTGGAGGCCGGTTCGCTGCGGGAGGCGGACGCGGACCTGATCGCCTTCTCGGTCACCGACACCGGCATCGGGATCGCGGCGAGCAAGATGCTGGTGATCTTCGAGGCCTTCAAGCAGGCGGACGGGACCACGAGCCGCAAGTACGGCGGCACCGGCCTGGGGCTGTCCATCAGCCGGGAGATCGCCCGGCTGCTGGGCGGTGAGATCCACGCGGCGAGCGAGCCGGGCCGCGGCTCCACCTTCACGCTGTACCTGCCGCTGCACCCGAGCGAGCTGCCGCCGCAGGGATACGCGCCGCCCACGCCCGGAGGCGCCCGCGGCGAGCTGTACCGGCGGTCCCTCGACGGGGCGCAGCCCGGTCTTCCGGTGCTGTCGGCAGGGTCCGCGGCCGAGCCGGCGGCGCAGTCCCAGCCCGTGCGGTCCGCGTCGCCGGAGGCCGGAGCGGGACGGGGCGGGGCCGCGCTGTTCCGTCGGCGCCGCAAGGCGCTGAGCGACCTGGAGCCGCGTACCGCGGTGCCGGGGCAGCCGGACGCGGCGGGTGCGGAGGATGCCCGGGACGCTGCGGAGGGGGAGCTTCCGGCGGTGGCGCGGACCTACGACTTCCGCGGCGAGCGGGTGCTCATCGTGGACGACGACGTCCGCAACGTCTTCGCGCTCACCTCCGTGCTGGAACAGCACGGACTGGCGGTGCTGTACGCGGAGAACGGGCGCGAGGGCATCGAGGTCCTGGAGCAGCACGACGACGTGAAGGTCGTGCTGATGGACATCATGATGCCCGAGATGGACGGGTACGCCACGACCTCGGCGATCCGGCGGATGCCGCAGTTCGCCGGCCTGCCGATCATCGCGCTCACGGCCAAGGCGATGAAGGGGGACCGGGAGAAGGCGATCGACTCCGGCGCTTCCGACTACGTCACCAAGCCGGTCGACCCTGACTACCTGTTGTCGGTCATGGAGCAGTGGATGCGGGGCAAGTGACGGGAGGGAGAGCGGAGGGAGCCGGACCGCTGACACACTGTGGCCGTAGCGGTGTGGACGGGCGGTAAACGGGGAACCTTCTGCTCTCCCGCCGCGTTTCTGCTTCGTGCACAGTGACATCTTGGTGACAGGGTGTGGCGATCTCGGGACTGGGGCTACGATGACCGGCACAAGGACGGACGGCGCACGGGTGTCGTCCTCTGGGGCGGGGCCCGGCGTACAGGCCGGTGCCAGGAGCCGGGGAGGCCCCGTGCCGGGGCGAGGAGGACAGGGCATGGTGCAGAAGGCCAAGATCCTCCTGGTCGACGACCGGCCGGAGAATCTGCTGGCGTTGGAGGCCATCCTCTCCGCGCTCGATCAGACACTGGTTCGGGCGTCGTCGGGGGAGGAGGCGCTCAAAGCGCTGCTCACGGACGATTTCGCAGTCATCCTGCTGGATGTCCAGATGCCCGGTATGGATGGCTTCGAGACGGCCGCGCACATCAAGCGGCGGGAACGGACCCGGGACATCCCCATCATCTTCCTCACCGCGATCAACCACGGTCCGCACCACACCTTCCGCGGTTACGCGGCGGGTGCGGTCGACTACATCTCCAAGCCGTTCGATCCGTGGGTGCTGCGGGCGAAGGTCTCCGTCTTCGTGGAGCTGTACACGAAGAACTGCCAACTGCGGGAGCAGGCGGCCCTGCTGAGGCTGCAGCTGGAGGGCGGCGGCTCCAACGGCGTGGACGCCGGCAAGGAGACGGCGGGCCTGCTGGCCGAGCTCTCCGCGCGGCTCGCGGCGGTCGAGGAGCAGGCCGAGGCGCTGACCAAGCAGCTCGGCGAGGATGCCGCCGATGCCGGGGTCGTGGCGACCGCGGCGCATCTGGAACGCAAACTCACCGGACTGCGGCGGGCACTCGACGCGCTGGAGCCCGGGAGCGCCGGAGGCGCTCCGGCGCTGCCCTCACAGAACTGACCTCGCCGACGTCCGGCTTGGCGGAGCGTCAAAGTACCTGCCCCGGCGACGACACGAACGGGTGAAGGGGTGGGCACGCGTGTCCACCGGCGCGCGCACCGGTAACCTCGGGCCCATGGCCTCAAGTACGTCCGGCAAGGGTTCCCCGAGCGCTGCGGGCACCGCGAAGGGCCGCACCGGCCGTACGGCGGCGCCCGCCAAGAAGGCGGCCCCTGCACGCAAGCCCCCGGCGAAGAAGGCCGCGGCCGCCAAGCGCGCCCCGGCGAAGAAGGCGGCGGCCAAGCCCGTGCCGTCCCCGACGAGCGGGGTGCTGCGACTGGTGCGGGCCCTGTGGCTGGGTTGCGCGCACGCGGTCGGCGCGGTCTTCCGGGGTATCGGCCAGGGGGCCAGGAACCTCGACCCCGCCCATCGCAAGGACGGCGTCGCGCTGCTGCTCCTGGCTCTCGCGCTGATCGTCGCGGCCGGTACCTGGTCGAATCTGAGCGGTCCGGTCGGGGACCTGGTGACCATGCTGATCACCGGTCTCTTCGGACGCCTGGACCTGCTGGTGCCGATACTGCTCGGCGTCATGGCGGTACGTTTCATCCGCCACCCCGAACAGGCCGACGCCAACGGACGTATCGGCATCGGGCTGTCCGCCCTGGTCATCGGCGTCCTCGGCCTGGTCCACATCGCCTGCGGAGCGCCCGGCCGCGACGAGGGCACCACCGCCATGCAGAACGCCGGCGGGCTCATCGGCTGGGGCGCATCCAAGCCGCTGATCTTCACCATGGGCGCGCCGTTGGCCGTGCCCATGCTGGTACTGCTGACGATCTTCGGGCTGCTCGTGGTCACCGCGACCCCGGTCAACGCGATCCCGCAGCGGCTGCGCCGGCTCGGTATCCGACTCGGGATCATCGCCCCCAACGAGTACGACGAGGGATACGGAGAGCCCGAGGTCGGCCCCGCCGTCCGGCACGACCCGGAGCAGTGGAGGGCCCGCTCGGGGGCCGGCGCAGGCCCCGGCGACCCTGCGGACGCCGCCGAGGAAGCGGCCCTCGCCCGGCGGCGCCGGCCGCGCCGGACCGCCGCCCTGCCGGCGGTCGACCGGGAGATGGACGCCGTCGACGTGGCCGCGGCGGCCGCCGCCGCGCTGGACGGGGCCGTCTACGGCGGAATGCCGCCGTCCCCGCTCGTCGCCGACCTCACGCAGGGGATCGCCGCCGAGCGGGAGGGCAGGGAGGCCACCACTCCGGTGCCGACCGCCCGCGGCGGGCGGTCCGCCGCGCCCGCGGTCGCCGCGCCCGCGGCCGGCCCGGAGCCCGCCGAGCAGCCGCACGCCACCACCGCCGCGGCCTCCGGGACGCTGGCGGTGCCCGACCTGACCAAGGCCCCACCTGAGGCCCAGCCGCTGCCGCCGCGCGCGGAGCAGCTCCAGCTGCGCGGGGACATCACGTACTCCCTGCCCTCGCTGGAGCTGCTGGAGAAGGGCGGGCCCGGCAAGACCCGCAGCGCCGCCAACGACGCCGTGGTCGCATCCCTGCGCAACGTGTTCACCGAGTTCAAGGTGGACGCCGACGTCACCGGATTCACCCGGGGACCGACGGTCACCCGCTACGAGGTCACACTCGGCGCGGCCGTCAAGGTCGAGCGGATCACGGCCCTGACCAAGAACATCGCCTACGCCGTGGCCAGCCCTGACGTCCGGATCATCAGCCCGATCCCGGGCAAGTCCGCTGTCGGCATCGAGATCCCCAACACCGACCGCGAGATGGTCAACCTGGGCGACGTCCTGCGCCTCGCGGACGCGGCCGAGGACGACCACCCGATGCTGGTCGCGCTCGGCAAGGACGTCGAGGGCGGCTACGTCATGGCGAATCTCGCCAAGATGCCGCACGTGCTCGTCGCCGGAGCCACCGGCTCCGGCAAGTCCTCCTGCATCAACTGCCTGATCACCTCGATCATGGTCCGGGCCACCCCGGAGGACGTCCGGATGGTCCTCGTCGACCCCAAGCGGGTCGAGCTGACTGCGTACGAGGGCATCCCGCACCTGATCACGCCGATCATCACCAACCCCAAGCGGGCCGCCGAGGCGCTCCAGTGGGTCGTGCGCGAGATGGACCTGCGCTACGACGACCTGGCCGCCTTCGGATACCGCCACATCGACGACTTCAACCGGGCCATCCGGGACGGGAAGATCAAACTCCCGCCGGGCAGCGAGCGGGAGCTCAGCCCCTACCCGTACCTGCTGGTGATCGTCGACGAGCTGGCCGACCTGATGATGGTGGCCCCGCGCGACGTCGAGGACTCGATCGTCCGCATCACCCAGCTGGCCCGCGCCGCCGGCATCCACCTGGTGCTCGCCACCCAGCGGCCCTCGGTGGACGTGGTCACCGGACTGATCAAGGCGAACGTGCCCTCGCGTCTCGCCTTCGCCACGTCCTCCCTCGCCGACAGCCGGGTCATCCTCGACCAGCCCGGCGCCGAGAAGCTCATCGGCAAGGGTGACGGGCTGTTCCTGCCGATGGGCGCGAACAAGCCCGTCCGCCTCCAGGGCGCCTTCGTCACCGAGGACGAGATCGCCGGGATCGTCCAGCACTGCAAGGACCAGATGGCGCCGGTCTTCCGGGACGACGTCACCGTGGGGCAGAAGCAGAAGAAGGAGATCGACGAGGACATCGGCGACGACCTGGACCTGCTGTGCCAGGCGGCGGAACTCGTCGTCACCACCCAGTTCGGCTCCACCTCGATGCTCCAGCGCAAGCTGCGGGTGGGCTTCGCGAAGGCCGGCCGGCTCATGGACCTCATGGAGTCGCGGGGCATCGTGGGCCCGAGCGAGGGTTCGAAGGCGCGCGACGTCCTGCTGAAGGCCGACGAGCTGGACGGGGTACTCGCGGTCATCCGCGGCGAGACGCATTCGTAGTGAAATCGCGGGCAACCGTTTCCCTTGGGGCCGCGTCAAGTTGAACGGAGGGGCGGCGCCGCGCACGACTCGCGTACGGCGTCGGGCCGCCACGCCGAAGGGGACCTCCCGTCGCCATTCGTATGGCGTAGGAAGGGCACCCTCCGGTTGCTCCACCCTTTCGTCACCCCCCTAGACTGGACCTCCAGCAGGTGGCTACACGCTCGAAAGGCGCCCTTGTGTCCATCGGCAACTCCAACTCCCCCGAAGAAGAGCGGCCTTCGACCGACGACCGGTCCGAGGACCGTCTCGTCGAACGCTCCGTCGAAGAGCCGTCCATCGGGACGGCCCTCAAGAAGGCCCGGATCGCCGCCGGGCTCACAGTCGACGAGGTCAGTTCCATCACCCGCGTGCGCATCCCGATCGTGCACGCGATCGAGGAGGACGACTTCACGCGGTGCGGCGGCGACGTCTACGCCCGCGGTCACATCCGTACGCTCGCCCGCGCCGTGCACCTCGACCCGGCACCCCTGGTCGAGAGCTACGACGCGGCCCACGGCGGCCGGCCGGCACCCACCCCCGCCGCGCCGATGTTCGACGCCGAGCGGATCCGCCCCGAGCGGCAGCGGCCCAACTGGACCGCGGCCATGGTCGCCGCCATCGTCGCCGTGATCGGCTTCGTGGGCTTCACCGCCTTCAGCGGCGACGCCGAGAAGGAAAAGCGCCCGGTGGCGGAGGGATCCGCCTCCCCCAAGCCCGCACCCAAGCAGTCCGGCGGCAAGCCGGCCGCGCAGCCCTCGCAGGTTCCGCCGGCCGCAAAGCCGGAGCCCTCCGACAGCGCCATCGCCGCCGCCCCCAAGGATCTCGTCACCGTCGTCCTGACGGCCGACACCGGCGAGAGCTGGATCTCCGCGAAGGACTCCACGGGCCGGCTCCTCTTCGACGGAACCCTCGCCCAGGGCGAGTCGAAGACCTTCACGGACAAGGAGTCCGTCGACCTCGTACTCGGCGACGCCGGGGTCGTGAAGCTCTTCGTGAACGGCAAGGAGATCAAGGACGACTTCCAGCCGGGTCAGGTGGAACGTCTCACATACACCAAGGAGGACCCCTCCCAGGGCCAGCCGCAGGCGGGCTGACCCGAGGGGCCGCCCCAGGGCGGAAGGCGTGAACCAAGATCCCCGGGGTGCTGCGCACCCCGGGGATCTTGGTGTGCGGGGACGTGCGGCTGGGACCCGCGCCGGGACGAAGTAGTCTTGAGTCCATGCCCGAACGCCGTACCGTCGCCCTTGTCACTCTTGGCTGCGCCCGTAACGAGGTGGACTCGGAGGAGCTCGCAGGCCGCTTGGCGGCGGATGGCTGGGAGCTCGTCGAGGACGCCGCCGATGCGGACGTAGCCGTCGTCAACACCTGCGGCTTCGTCGAAGCCGCCAAGAAGGACTCCGTAGACGCCCTGCTGGAAGCCAACGATCTCAAGGATCACGGCAGGACCCAGGCCGTCGTCGCCGTCGGCTGCATGGCCGAGCGCTACGGCAAGGAGCTCGCCGAGGCCCTTCCCGAGGCCGACGGGGTCCTCGGGTTCGACGACTACGCCGACATCTCCAACCGCCTCCAGCTCATCCTGAGCGGCGGCAGTGTCGAAGCCCACACCCCGCGCGACCGCCGCCAGCTGCTGCCGATCAGCCCCGCAGCGCGCCAGGCCGCCGACGTCGCCCTCCCCGGGCACGCCCAGGCGCCCGCCGAGGAGCCCGCAGAGGCCCCCGCAGACCTGCCCGAAGGTGTCGCGCCCGCCTCCGGCCCGCGCGCCCCGCTGCGCCGTCGCCTGGACAAGAGCCCGGTGGCCTCGGTCAAGCTGGCCTCCGGCTGCGACCGGCGCTGCTCCTTCTGCGCCATCCCGTCCTTCCGCGGGTCCTTCATCTCCCGCCGCCCCGCCGACGTGCTGGGCGAGACCCGCTGGCTCGCCGAGCAGGGCGTCAAGGAGATCATGCTGGTCTCCGAGAACAACACCTCGTACGGCAAGGACCTCGGCGACATCCGCCTGCTGGAGACCCTGCTGCCCGAGCTCGCCGCCGTCGACGGCATCGAGCGCGTCCGGGTCAGCTACCTCCAGCCCGCCGAGATGCGCCCGGGCCTGATCGACGTGCTGACCTCGACCCCCAAGGTCGTTCCGTACTTCGACCTGTCCTTCCAGCACTCCGCCCCCGACGTGCTGCGCGCCATGCGCCGCTTCGGTGACACCGACCGCTTCCTGGAGCTGCTGGACACCATCCGCTCCAAGGCCCCGCAGGCCGGTGTCCGCTCCAACTTCATCGTCGGCTTCCCCGGCGAGACGGAAGCCGACTTCGCCGAGCTGGAGCGTTTCCTCACCCACGCCCGCCTCGACGCGATCGGCGTCTTCGGCTACTCCGACGAGGACGGCACCGAGGCCGTCACCTACGAGAACAAGCTGGACGAGGACACGATCGCCGAGCGCCTGGCGCACATGCAGCGGCTCGCCGAGGAGCTCACCGCCCAGCGTGCGGAAGAGCGGATCGGGGAGACCCTGGAAGTGCTGGTGGAGACGGTCGTCCCGTTCGACGAGGCCGAGGACGGCGAGGGCGCCTACGGGCGCGCCGCGCACCAGGCCCCCGAAACCGACGGCCAGGTCGTCTTCACCGACGGCACGGGCCTGGTCCCGGGGCGTATCGTCACGGCGAAGGTCGTCGGCACCCTGGGAGTGGACCTGGTGGCGGAGCCCCTGGACCTGGACTTCGAGGAGGCGGCCGGATGACCGGTGTCCCGGCATCTGCGGCGGGCGGGACCGGCCGCCGGCCCGTACCCGGCGCGAAGCTGGGGGCCGCGGCGGTCAATCAGGCCAGCCTGTGGAACATCGCCAACATCCTGACGATGATCCGGCTCGTGCTGGTGCCGGGATTCGTCCTGCTGCTCCTCGCCGACGGCGGCTACGACCCGGCCTGGCGGGCCTGGGCCTGGGCGGCGTTCGCCGTCGCCATGATCACGGACATCTTTGACGGGCACCTGGCCCGGACGTACAACCTGGTCACGGACTTCGGCAAGATCGCCGACCCCATCGCCGACAAGGCGATCATGGGGTCGGCGCTGATCTGCCTCTCCTGGCTGGGCGACCTCCCGTGGTGGGTGACCGGGGTGATCCTCGGACGGGAGCTCGGGATCACGCTGCTGCGCTTCTGGGTCATCCGGTACGGCGTGATCCCGGCCAGCCGCGGCGGCAAGCTGAAGACACTGGCCCAGGGCACGGCCGTGGGCATGTACGTCCTCGCGCTGACCGGTGCGCTGGCGACGATGCGCTTCTGGGTGATGGCCGTCGCGGTCGTGCTGACCGTCGTCACCGGTTTGGACTACATCCGCCAGGCGATCGTGCTCCGGCGCCAGGGTCTCGCCGCGGAGCGGGCCGCGCGGTGACCAGTGAGGCGGGGGAGTCTCCGGTGGCGCAGGGGCGCTCCGGAGCGAGCGGGGGGCGCGCGCCCGCCGCGTATGCGCTCCAGCTCCTCGCGGAGAGTGACCAGACGGTCGCCGTTGCGGAATCCCTGACCGGCGGCATGGTCGCTGCGGAGTTCACGGCCGTGGCCGGCGCCTCTCGGTCGTTCCGCGGCTCGGTCACGGCGTACGCGACGGAGATCAAGCACCGGGTCCTGGGAGTGGACGCGGACCTGCTGGCAGCCGAAGGCGCGGTGAACGCGCAGGTCGCGGCTGAGATGGCGGCCGGTGTGCGGCGGGTGATGGGCGCGTCGTGGGGGATCGCGACGACCGGGGTGGCCGGCCCCGACCCGCAGGACGGGCAGCCGGTGGGCACGGTTTTCGTCGCCGTGGACGGTCCGGGGGCCAGGAAAACGGTCCGTCTGAGGTTGAACGGCTCCCGCGCGGAAATCCGTAGGGAGAGTGCACGGACAGTGCTCGAGCTTCTCGCGGACGAACTCCGTGAGAATGCGCGGGGGCAGGATACGGAACAGAACGGGGGGATTTGATGTTTGCAGCCCTGAGTGAACACGACATCGCTCCCCGCACGGCCGCGGCGCGAGGCGGTACGGTGGGGCGTGAAGGATGCGGCTACACGGTCAGAGGAGGGAGCCACCGATGATTCTGCTCCGTCGCCTGCTGGGTGACGTGCTGCGTCGGCAGCGCCAGCGCCAGGGCCGTACTCTGCGCGAAGTCTCCTCGTCGGCCCGAGTTTCGCTCGGCTATCTCTCCGAGGTGGAGCGGGGGCAGAAGGAGGCATCCTCCGAGCTGCTCTCCGCGATCTGCGACGCGTTGGACGTACGGATGTCCGAGCTGATGCGCGAAGTCAGTGATGAACTGTCGCTCGCTGAGCTGGCACAGTCGGCCGCGGCAAGCGAACCGGTCACCGTACCGGTCCGCCCGATGCTCAATTCGGTCTCGATGGCTTCGGTCGCCGGTCCGGAAAGGGTGACCATCAAGGCGCCTGCGGAAGCGGTGAATGTAGTAGCCGCGTGAGCGAGCACGTGCGTGTTTGAGCTTGGCCGGAGCCCCGGCCGGTGCGTGGAGCACCGGCCGGGGCTCCCGGCCGTTCTGGGTGCGGGCGCGAGGGGTGTGCGAGACGATGGGGCCGTCCGGGTCCCGGCCCCCTGGAGGTGGCAGTGCGGACGTCGCTGCGCATACCCGCGGTGTCGCGCCCGCACGTGGTGGCGGCCCTCGCGCTGACGGTGGGGGCCCTGTGGTGGTGGGCCGTGCTGCGCCTGGTGCTGGCGCCCGCGGAGTCCGGGGCCGTGGAGGGCGCCGTGGCGGTGGGCGGCTGGGGTCTGGGTCTGCTGCCGGTCCACTGCGTACCGGCGCCTCTGCGCAGGACCCGGCGGCGGGCCGGCCGGGGCGCCCGGGGCGGCGGCGACGGGGATCCCGGGGGTGACGGCTACGGAGTGGCCGCGGTGGTGGGCACGCCTACCAGGGCATCGACACCCCACCGTTCGGACGCAGGATCTGGCCCGTCATGAAGGACGAGGCGTCCGAGGCGAGGTAGAGGACTGCCTGGGCGATGTCCTGGGGCTCGCCGACCCGGCGCAGCGGGGACATGCGGACCATGGCCGCCTCGGTCAGCTTCCGGGCCTGCGGGCTGCGGCGGCCCGTCATGGGAGTGCGGATCCAGCCGGGCGCGACCGCGTTGACCCGTATGCCGTGCGGGCCGGTCTCGGTGGCGAGGGTCTTCGTGAGCTGGACGACGGCGGCCTTGGCGGCGCTGTAGCAGAGCAGGCCGGGCTGGGCGGCGTCCACGGCGCCGGAGGCCATGGTGACGATCGATCCGGGGCGGCCCGCCGCGATCATGGCGCGGGCGGCCTCCTGGCAGGTGCGCAGGACTCCCTTGAAATTGACGTCCATGACGCGGTCGAGGTCTTCGTCGGCTGTCTCCAGGACGCTGCTGGTGTGCATGATCCCGGCGATGGCGGCGGCGATGTCGAGCGGGCCCGCCGCACTCACGGCCGCCCGGATCGAGGCCCGGTCGGTGACGTCGAGGGGCCGGACGGTGGTGACGCCGCCGGCTTCGGCGGCCAGGGCGGCCGTCTCGGCCAGTCCCTGTTCGTCACGGTCGGCGCAGTGCACGTGGGCGCCGGCCGCGGCGAGGAGCACTGCGGTGGCGCGGCCGATGCCGCTGGCGGCTCCGGTGACCAGGGCGGTGCGGCCGGTGAGGTCGTAGGAGGCTGTGGGCGTGGGCGGTGTGGGCATGAGGGGACGGTACGACCGGATCTGACGGATCGTCAATCACTGCGTCCGCCGGCCGGACGAGGCGGGGGGTCAGGGGCGGGTCAGGGGGTGGGCCCCGGCTGGCAGCGGGGGCACCAGTAGGTGGGACGGCCGTCCTGGGGGGCCTCGCGGACGGGCGTGCCGCAGCGCAGGCAGGGCCGGCGGGCACGGCCGTAGACGAAGAGCTCCTGGCCGGGGCGGTGGATACCGGTGGTGTTGCGGTGCCCGGGCCGGTCGCCGGTGTTCGCGGACAGCAGGCGGTGGGCGGCGGCGGCGAGCCGCGGCAGGTTGGCCTCGGGGAGCTCGCCGACCGGAGTCCACGGGGTCACCTGGGCCAGGAAGCAGAGCTCGGCCTTGTAGATATTGCCGATCCCGGCGAGGTTGCGCTGGTCGAGCAGGGCCTCGCCGAGGGGCCGCTGCGGGGCGGCGAGGAGGTTGGCGGCGGCGCGGGCGGGATCCCAGTCCGGCCCGAGGAGGTCGGGGCCGAGATGCCCCACGGCGCGGTCCTCCTCGGCCGTGCGGATCAGCTCCAGGACGGGGAGGCGGTAGCCGACGGCGGTGTGCCCGGCCGTGCCCAGGACGCAGCGGATCTCGTGGGCGGGGCCGCCGCGCCACTTCTCGCCGGCGGCGAAGACGTGCCAGGCGCCGTCCATCCGGAGGTGGCTGTGCAGCGTGAGGCCGCCTTCGAAACGGGCGAGGAGGTGCTTGCCGCGCGGGGTGACGTCGAGGGTGACACGGCCGGTGAGGTCCGCCGTGGCGAAGCGGGGCACGCGCAGGTCGCTCCGGGTCAGTTCACGGCCTGCGAGGACCGCGTGCAGCCGGGTCGCCGCGCGCCGGATGCTGTCGCCTTCGGGCATGCCCCCATTGTCGCCCGGACGGGCCGCCGGCCGGGTGCGCGACGGCCCGTCCGGGCGACACTCCGGCCCGGGTGCGCGCCGGTTCCTGGGCCACCCCGGCGATCCGCTCCCGCCGGTCGGGGCCGTGTCGGCGGGTTCTGCGGGCTTTCCCGGTCCCGGTGGTCAGGCTCCTTCCGGGGGACGACACCATCAGGAACGGAGCACGACCATGAAGATCGCAGTCCTCGGAACCGGCGCGGGCGGCCGCGCGCACGCCGCAAAGCTTCTCAGCCTCGGGCACGACGTGTACGTCGGTACCCGCGACTCCCAGGTCACCCTGGGCCGGACGGAGCCGGACTTCATGGGCGTCGAACCCTTCGGCCAGTGGCTCGCCGACTACCCCGGCATCGAACTGCGCAACTTCGGCGACGCCGCCGCGGCCGCCGACTTCGTCATCAACGGGATCGACGGGGCCAGCGCGGTCGGCGTGCTCACCGGCATCGCCGGACAGCTGTCCGGCAAGACCCTGATGGACTACGCCGTCCCCTACGTCTACAACCCCGAGCAGGCCCACCCCTGGCCCACCCCGTGGGGGGTGATGCCCGCCCTGGACCCGGTCGACCACGACAGCCTGGGGGAGCGGATCCAGCGCGCGCTGCCGCGCGCCAAGGTGGTCAAGGCGGGCGTCACCCAGGAGCAGGAGACCGTGGTCGACCCGCGGGCCGTGGCGGGCGGCGACCACACCATGTTCATCGCGGGCGAGGACGCCGAGGCGAAGGCCGAGGTCGCCGAGCTGCTGCGGTCCTACGGCTGGCAGGACGTCCTCGACCTCGGGCCGCTGGTGAGCTCCCGCGGCATGGAGATGTACGCCCACATGCACAGCGCCATCCAGTTCGCGCTCGGCGGGGCCCGCTTCGGCGTGAAGGTGATGCGCTGATGTGCTGACGCACTGACGCGCCGACCCGGCCGTGGGGGCGCTGGTCACTGCCGCAGGCGCAGCCCCCGGGGTGTGGCATGGAACCCGGCCGCTTCGAGCGGAGCCCCGAGGGGCGAGGTGAGTGCGGCCGCGGCGTTGATCCGCTCCACCGTCAGCGCCGGCAGGGTTCCCGCCCGGCAGCCGGCGGCGAGGGCGCCGACCGCCGCCGTCAGGCGCGCGTCCTCCGGGCCCGGCCAGGCCAGCAGCGTCTTGCCGCCGCGCTCCAGGTACAGGGTGAGCTCCCCGTCCACCAGGACCACCAGGGAGCCCGCCTTGCGGCCCGGCTTGTGGGTGGCACCGGCCGGGGGCTCCGGCCACGGAAGGGCCGCGCCGTACGCGTTCGCCGGGTCGGCGGCGGCCAGCACCACCGCCGCCAGCGGGGGCGGTGTCCGCTCGGCGGCCCGGAGCCGGTCCACCGCGCCGTCCATCGCGAACTGGGCAGCGCCCAGCCCCTCGACCACATAGCCCCGACGGGCCTGGCCGCTGTCCTCGAAGGCCGACAGGACGCGGTAGACCGCGCTGAAGCCCCCCTCGACGCCCTCCGCCGCGACCGCGCCGCGCGTCACCACCCCGTGCCGGTCCAGCAGGGTACGGGCCAGGGCGTGGGCGCGGTGGGTCGCGTCGGGCGCCGGGGACGGCAGCAGCGACCAGCGACCGGAGACCGTGGGCGGGCCCGTGCGCGACGCGGCCGCGCTCAGCGTGCCGTACCGGCCGCGCGGGACGGTGCGGCGGGCCCGGTGGGCCGTGGAACCCGCCGTGCGGCCCGAGCCGAGCAGTGAGCGCAGCGGGGCGAGGGTGTCGTTGGTGAGCCGGCCCGACCAGGCCAGATCCCACACCGCCTCGGACAGGGCGAGGTCCGACACCTCGGGGATGTCGGCGCGCACCGCCTGCGCGATCTGCCGGAAGAACAGGCCGTACCCGCCGGAGAGCGCCGTCAGCACCGCCTGCTGGAGGGGGCTCGGCTCCAGGGGGTGCGGCGGCGGCAGAAGCAGCGGGGCGGCGTCCGCCAGGTAGAGCGACACCCAGCCGTCCTTGCCCGGGAGGGCTCCGGCCCCCGCCCAGACCACCTCACCGGTGGTCGTCAGCTCGTCCAGCAGGCCGGGGGCGTAGCCGGCCACCCGGGACGGCAGGATCAGCCGCTCCAGCGCGGAGGCCGGCACCGGCGCGCCCTGGAGCTGCTCGACCGCCCGGGCCAGGCCGTCGAGACCGCGCAGGGCTCCGCCCAGGTGCTGCCACCGGGGCAGGAAGGTGGCCAGAGACGTCGGCGGGACCGGTTCCAGCTCCTGGCGGAGCGCGGCGAGCGAGCGGCGGCGGAGCCTGCGCAGCACGGTCGCGTCGCACCACTCCTGGCCGATGCCCGCCGGGTGGAACTCGCCCTGCACCACGCGCCCCGCCGCCGCGAGACGGTTCAGGGCCCCCTCCGTCACCGCCGTACCCAGGCCGAAGGCGGCGGCCACGGCAGCCGTCGTGAACGGCCCGTGGGTGCGGGCGTACCGGGCCAGCAGGTCTCCGAGGGGGTCCTTGACCGGCTCGGTGAACGCCTCCGGGACACCGACGGGCAGGGCGGTGCCCAACGCGTCCCGCAGCCGGCCCGCGTCCTCGATCGCCGCCCAGTGGTCCGCGCCGGCGATCCGGACCCGGATGGCGCGGCGGGCGGCGGCGAGCTCCTGCGCCCAGGCCGGATCCGCCCCGCGAGCCGCCAGCTGGTCCTGCGTCAGCGGGCCCAGCAGCCGCAGGAGGTCGGCCACCGACTCGGCGTCCTTGGCCCGCCGGTCCTCGGTGAGCCACTGGAGCTCCCGCTCCAGCTCCTCCAGCACCTGCGCGTCGAGGAGTTCGCGCAGCTCCGCCTGGCCGAGCAGCTCGGCCAGCAGCCGCGAGTCCAGCGACAGTGCTGCCGCCCTGCGCTCGGCCAGCGGGGAGTCGCCTTCGTAGAGGAACTGGGCGACGTACCCGAAGAGGAGGGAACGGGCGAAGGGGGACGGCTCCGGGGTGGTCACCTCGACCAGCCGGACCCGGCGCGCCTCGATGTCACCCATCAGCTCGGTCAGGCCGGGCACGTCGAAGACGTCCTGGAGGCATTCGCGTACGGCTTCGAGCACGATCGGGAAGGAGCCGAACTCCGACGCCACCTGGAGCAGTTGCGAGGCGCGCTGGCGCTGCTGCCACAGCGGGGTCCGGCGGCCCGGACTGCGGCGCGGCAGCAGCAGGGCGCGGGCTGCGCACTCGCGGAAGCGGGATGCGAACAGCGCGGAGCCGCCCACCTGGTCGGTGACGATCTGGTTGACGTCACCGTGGTCGAAGGCCACGTCGGCCGCGCCCAGCGGCGCCTGCTCGTCGTCGAACTCGAAGGCGGGCGGGCCCGAGGGATCGTGGTCCAGGAGGTCCATGGACAGCAGGTCCGCGTCCGGGAGGCGGAGCACGATGCCGTCGTCGGCGTGCATCACCTGGGCGTCCATGCCGTACTTCTCGGCGAGGCGGGAGCTCAGCGCCAGCGCCCACGGGGCGTGCACCTGCGCACCGAACGGCGAATGGACCACGACCCGCCAGTCGCCCAGCTCGTCGCGGAACCGCTCCACCACGATCGTCCGGTCGTCCGGGACATGGCCGCAGGCCTCGCGCTGCTCGGCGAGGTACGCCAGCACGTTCTCCGCGGCCCAGGCGTCCAGGCCGGCCGCCACCAGCCGCAGTCGGGCGTCCTCCGCGGAGAGGGCGCCGAGCTCGCGCAGGAACGCGCCGACCGCGCGGCCCAGTTCCAGCGGGCGGCCGAGCTGGTCGCCCTTCCAGAACGGCAGCCGGCCCGGCACCCCGGGGGCGGGCGTGACCAGGACCCGGTCGCGGGTGATGTCCTCGATGCGCCACGAGGTGGTGCCCAGCGTGAAGACGTCCCCGACACGCGACTCGTAGACCATCTCCTCGTCGAGCTCGCCGACCCGCCCGCCGCCCTTCTTCGGGTCCGAGCCGGCCAGGAAGACCCCGAACAGCCCGCGGTCCGGGATGGTGCCGCCGGAGGTGACCGCGAGGCGCTGGGCCCCCGGCCGGCCCGTGACCGTCCCCGCCACCCGGTCCCAGACCACGCGCGGCCTCAGCTCGGCGAAGGCGTCCGACGGATAGCGGCCGGCCAGCATGTCGAGCACCGCCGTGAACGCCGACTCCGGAAGCGCCGCGAACGGCGCCGCCCGCCGCACCAGTGCCAACAGGTCGTCCAGCTGCCAGGTGTCCATCGCGACCATCGCGACCAGCTGCTGCGCCAGCACGTCGAGGGGGTTGGACGGGATGCGCAGGGACTCGATCGCCCCCGTCCGCATCCGCTCGGTGACCACGGCCGCCTGGACCAGGTCGCCCCGGTACTTGGGGAAGACCACCCCCGTGGAGACCGCGCCCACCTGGTGCCCGGCCCGGCCCACCCGCTGCAGCCCGGACGCCACCGAGGGCGGGGACTCCACCTGCACCACCAGGTCCACCGCGCCCATGTCGATGCCCAGTTCCAGACTGGAGGTGGCGACCACCGCCGGCAGCCGGCCCGCCTTCAGTTCCTCCTCCACCAGTGCCCGCTGCTCCTTGGACACCGAGCCGTGGTGCGCCCGGGCCAGCAGCGGCGGGGCGCCCAGGGCCGCACCCGACTGGGCCATGGCCTCGGCCGGCGAGGAGTGCTCGGGCAGCTTCTCGCCGACTGCCCGCTCGTACGCGATCTCGTTGAGCCGGTTGCACAGCCGCTCGGCGAGGCGGCGGGAGTTGGCGAACACGATCGTCGACCGGTGCGCCTGCACGAGGTCCGCGATCCGCTCCTCCACATGCGGCCAGATCGACGGCCTGTCCCCGCCCTCCCGGCCCTCCGTCGCGGGGGAGCCGCCCAACTCGCCCATGTCCTGCACCGGGACGACCACCGACAGGTCGAACTCCTTCGCGGACGGCGGCTGGACGATCTCCACCTTGCCGCGGGGCGCGAGGTACCGGGCCACCTCGTCCACCGGGCGGACCGTCGCCGACAGCCCGATCCGGCGGGCGGGGCGCGGCAGCAGCACGTCCAGCCGCTCCAGGGAGACGGCGAGGTGCGCGCCGCGCTTGGTTCCGGCGACCGCGTGGACCTCGTCCACGATCACCGTCTCGATCCCGGTCAGCGCCTCGCGCGCCGCCGAGGTCAGCATCAGGAACAGCGACTCGGGCGTGGTGATCAGGATGTCCGGCGGCCGCGTGGCCAGCGCCCGCCGCTCCGCCGCCGGGGTGTCGCCGGAGCGGATCCCCACCCGGATGTCGGGCTCCGGCAGCCCCAGTCGGACGGACTCCTGGCGGATCCCGGTCAGCGGGCTGCGCAGATTGCGCTCGACGTCGACGGCCAGCGCCTTCAGCGGCGACACGTACAGGACCCGGCAGCGCTTCTTCGACTCGGCGGGCGGCGGGGTCGAGGCGAGCCGGTCGAGGGCGGCGAGGAACGCCGCAAGGGTTTTCCCGGAGCCGGTGGGCGCCACCACCAGCACGTCCGAACCCTCCCCGATGGCCCGCCAGGCACCCTCCTGCGCGCTCGTGGGCGTGACGAAAGCCCCCGTGAACCACGAGCGGGTCGCGGGGGAGAACGAGTCGAGCGCAGCGCCTGCCATGCCCCCATCGTGCACCCCGCCACTGACAACGCCCCGGACCTGGGCAAACACGCGTCGGCGAGGGGGCGCAGAATGGGGTGATGGGGACGGAAGAGCGCCACCGGGAGTGGGCACGGCACTGGCGGTACCCGCAGCTGCCCGGGCTGGACCTGCTGCGCGCCCACTACGTACGCCACACCTTCCCGCGCCACGCGCACGACGGGTACGTCATCGCGGCCGTCACCGGAGGCATCGAGGAGGTCGGCCTCCCCGGCCACGTCGTGCGCGCCGGTCCGGGCAGCGTGGTACTGATCAACCCCGAGGTGCCCCACACGGCGCGCGCCGGGGCGCCCGAGGGCTGGGCGTACGCCACCCTCTACCCCTCCAGCGCGCTGATCGCCGAGGTCGCCGCCGAGGTCGGCACCCTGCGCGGCACCCCCGGCTTCACCGCCGACGTCGTCGCCGACCCGCAGGCCTCGCGCACGATCACCGAGGTGCACCGGGCCGCCGAGGCCGGGAACGCGCTGGCCGCCGACACCCTGCTGCGGGGGGTGGTCGCCCGGATGCTGACCCGGTACGCCGAACCGCTGCCCGCCCGTACGGTCCGCGGCACGGGCGGCGCCGAAGCGGCCGCGGCCAGGGCGGTACTGGAGGAGCGCCTCGCCGACCCGCCGTCGCTGGAGCAGCTCGCCGCGGAGCTGGGGACGAGTCCGTTCGCCCTGCTGCGGGCCTTCCGGGAGCGGTACGGGATGCCGCCGCACACCTGGCTGACCGACGCCAGGGTCCGGCGGGCGCGCCGGCTGCTCGACGCGGGCACCCCGCCGGCGGAGGCCGCCGTGGCCGTCGGCTTCACCGACCAGCCCCACCTCAACCGCCACTTCACCCGCATCGTGGGCGTCCCGCCGGGCGCCTACCGGCGGGAGCGGGCCGTCTGAGGGCTGTCCCGTGATCCCCGGCGGGCGCACGGCGATGGCCACGGCGCCTCGCTGCCTTGTCGGAACGCCGGAAGCGGGCCGCCGACAGGCCGGTCGGCCTGATCGGCCGGCGGGCCGAAGCCCTGCTGTGGGACCGACTCGAGCGTGAGTTCGACTATCGCGAAAGTCCCCGGCTTCGCCGCACCCGCCCCCTGTGCCACCTGGCGGCTGAAGAGCACGCTCGCCGACGAACCGGACCTGATCGTGCGACCCGCCCTGGCGGCGCATACCCGTGCCGGGGGCCGACTGGTCCGGCTCGACCGGCAGCACAGCGGGTACACCTTCGATCCCCACCGGGTCGGCTCTCCCGGCGCCCCGGACCGGCCGGGAGAGGTCCACCCGGACGGGGACTACCACCTCTACCTCCACCCCGATCTGGCGTTCGGGACCTTCGGGCACCCCTGGGAGGAGACGCTGACCGTCTTCGGGGCTCCGCTGGTCGCCGCCGTCGAGGCGGAGCTCACCGCGCTGCTCGGGGAGCCGGTGAGGCGGCGGGACTGACGCCAGGTCGCGCGCAAGAACGTACAAGACCCGCACGGCGGGCCCGCGTACCTTCGGGGCGTGGGAGAGAAGCAGCTGGTCACAGAGCCAGAGATACGAGAGGCAGCGGCGCCCGACGGGCGGCCGCGGGCCGCGGTCGTACGGGACGCGCTCGGGGTCGGCGTCGCCGTCGGCCTGTCCGGATTCGCCTTCGGGGTGACCGCGGCCGGAGCCGGCGTCAGCACCCTCCAGGCCTGCGTGCTGAGCCTGCTCGTGTTCACCGGGGCCTCGCAGTTCGCCCTGGTCGGGGCGCTGGCCGCGGGCGGGAACCCGTTCACCGCCGCCGCCGGGGCGTTCTTCCTCGGCACCCGGAACGCCTTTTACGGGCTGCGGCTGTCACATCTGCTCCGGCTGCCGCACGCCGTACGGCCGCTCGCCGCGCACTGGGTGATCGACGAGACCACCGCCGTGGCGCTGGCCCAGCCCGACCGCAAGTCGGCCCGCCTCGGCTTCACCGTCACCGGGCTCACCCTCTACGCGCTGTGGAACCTCACCACCCTGCTCGGCGCGCTCGGTGCCGACGCCATCGGCGACACCCGGGCCTGGGGGCTGGACGCCGCCGGACCGGCGGTGTTCCTGGCCTTGCTCGCGCCGATGCTGAAGACGGCCACCGAGCGGGCGGTCGCCGCCCTCGCGCTGGTCCTCGGGCTCGGCTTCCTGCCCGTGCTGCCCGCCGGGGTGCCCGTGCTGATCGCGGCCCTGGCCGCCCCCGTCGTGCTGTGGTGGAAGGGACGCCGCTCGTGAACGTCTGGATCGCCATCGGGCTCACCGCCGTCGGCTGCTACGCCGTGAAGTACGCGGGGCTGCTCGTTCCCGCCGGCGCCCTGGAGCGGCCCCTGGTGCGCCGCCTGGCCGCGCTGCTGCCGGTCGCGCTGCTCGCCGCGCTCACGGCCCAGCAGACCTTCAGCACCGGGTCCGCCCTCGTCGTCGACGCCCGCGCCGCCGGGCTGGCCGCCGCCGGGCTCGCGCTGCTCCTGCGGGCCCCGTTCCTGGTCGTGGTCGCGGCCGCCGTCGTCGTCACCGCGGGGGTACGGGCCCTGGGCGGCTGACCTGCGCCGGGAGGCGCCCGTACGCCCGCAGGGTCAGCAGCGCCTCCAGCGTCGCGATCGGCCGCCGCTCCAGGGAGCTCCCCGGCGCCCAGGCCTCGCGGCGGACCGGCCAGCCGCCGTCCTGCTGCTGCGCGGCGGCCAGGAAGTCCAGCGAGCGGCGCATCTCCTCGTCCGTGAACCAGCCGCGGGCCAGCGACTCGGGCCGCCGCGCGAAGTCGTGCGGGAACAGCTGCTCGCCCGGTGCGTAGCCCGCGGCCGGCGGGAACTCCGCCCGTCGGCGCGGATCGAGTACGACGAGCCGCTGTTCGCGCACGAGCCGTCCCAGCCGGTCCGCGGCCGTCGCCGCGCGCGCCCGGTCAGGGACGCCGTCGAGGAAGGCAACGGCGCTCTGGACCTCGTACGGATGCGTGCGGTGCAGGTGCTCCACCCGGTCCCAGCAGAAGTCCGTGGCCCGGAAGAGCCAGGCGTGCCAGACGCGGTTGCGGTGCAGCAGGCCGACGACCGGGCCGGTGGTCAGCAGCTCGCCCGGCGGGTCGTCGTGCATCGGGTGGTACGGCGCCGCGGGGTAGTCGTGCGGGGCCGGGAACACCACCGGAAGCGCGCCCTCCGCAGTGGAGACCCCCGTCAGGTGGCGGCAGAGCCGCTCGATGCGCTGGCCCGCACAGCGGCCCAGGCTGTCCAGCACCCGCAGCGCGTGCGCGGTGTGCAGGGGCTGGCTCAGCGGGCCGCGAAGATCCGGATCGAGGGCGTGGCCGTAGCCGCCGTCGGGGTTGAGGTAGGAACCGAGCGCCGTGTCCACCGGGTCGGCCTCCCCGCCGAGGAAGTGGAACGCGAACCGCCGCTGTTCCAGCACACGGGCCGTGAGCCACATGAACCGCTCGGCGCGGGCCAGAGCGGACTGCCGGTCCGACGGTGGCTGCCGGTCCGACGGTGGCTGCCGGTCCGATGGGGGCTGCGGGGAGTCCGGGACCTGTGGGGATCGCGGGGATCGCGGGCTTTGCGGGGAAGCTTCGTCTCCGGGCATGCGTGCAACGTAGGACGCGGTGACGCGGGGGCGCGGGGTGAACGCCGCCGGTGCACTCTCCCGGGGCGGGATACTGGAGGCATGCGGTTGACGATTTTCTGGGAGCGGATGGCCGAGCACTTCGGCGCCGGCTACGCCGACTCCTTCGCGCGGGACCACGTCATGGCGGAGCTGGGCGGCCTGACCGTCCACCAGGCGCTGGAGGCGGGCTGGGAGACCAAGGACGTGTGGCGCGCGGTGTGTTCGGCGATGGACGTGCCGGCCTCGCTGCGCTGACGCCCTCCGGCGGCCGGAGCGCGGGCGGGGCGGCGTTTTTCGCTGCACGGGCCGCCGGTGGGACAGACTTGTGGGCGTGGCAGCCTTCGAAGAGACGACCGACCAGCCCGCAGCCGTCCAGGGCGCGCTGCCGCCGCCCCGGGCGGCCGACCCGGGCGCCGCCCCCGCCGCACCGGTCGCCTCCGGCCCGGAGCCGGAGCCGGACCCTAACGCGGCGGGCCCGGGGCCGGACCGGCCCGCCGATCCCGCATCGCCGCGCGGGCCCGTCGGCCCCGGCAGGCCGCCGGCCGACGGCGGTGAGCGCATGCCGCCCTGGCTGCCGCGCGCTGTGGTCCTCGTCCTGAGCCTGGTCGCCTGCTTCCAGCTCGGCAGCTGGGCCTTCCACCAGTTGATCGGGCTGCTCGTCAACGTCCTGATCGCGTTCTTCCTCGCGCTCGCGATCGAACCCGCGGTCGCCAGGATGGCGGCGGGCGGGATGCGCCGCGGGCTCGCCACCTTCCTGGTGTTCACGGCGGTGTTCGCCGTGTCCGTGGGGTTCCTCGCGCTGCTCGGCTCCCTGCTCGCCGGACAGATCGTGGCCATGGTGGAGGGCTTCCCCGGCTACCTCGACTCGGTGATCAACTTCATCAACTCCACCCTCAACACCGACCTGTCCCGGCTGGAGATCCAGGAGAGCGTGCTGCGCTCCGACTGGCTGCGCAAGTACATGCAGAACAGCGCGTCCGGTGTGCTCGACGTGTCCGCCACGGTGCTGGGCGGGCTCTTCAAGCTGCTGACGATCGGACTGTTCTCCTTCTACTTCGCCGCCGACGGACCGCGACTGCGGCGCGCGCTGTGCTCCGTGCTGCCGCCCGCGAAGCAGGCCGAGGTGCTGCGCGCCTGGGAGATCGCCGTCGCCAAGACGGGCGGCTACCTCTACTCGCGCGGACTCATGGCGCTGATCTCGGGTGTCGCGACCTACATCGTGCTGGCGGTCCTCGGGGTGCCGTACGCGCCCGCCCTCGCCGTGTGGGTGGGACTGGTCTCGCAGTTCATCCCCACCATCGGCACCTATCTCGCGGGCGCGCTGCCGGTCCTGCTCGCCTTCACCGTCAATCCCTGGTACGCGCTGTACGTCCTCGGATTCGTGGTGGTGTACCAGCAGTTCGAGAACTACATGCTCCAGCCGAAGCTGACCTCGAAGACCGTCGACATCCATCCGGCGGTCGCCTTCGGATCGGTCATCGCGGGCACCGCCCTGCTGGGCGCGGTCGGGGCGCTGATCGCGATCCCGGCCGTCGCCACCCTGCAGGCCTTCCTCGGCGCGTACGTCAAGCGCTACGAGCTGACGCGGGACGCGGACTCCTCTACTTCCCGTCCGCGTCGCCGAGTACGGCTGCCAAGGCTTCGTTGACGGTCGCCTCGGCGGCGGCCTTGTCCAGTCCGAGGCCGCTCAGCAGGCCCTCGCCGTTCTCCAGCTCCAGGAGCGCGAGCAGGATGTGCTCGGTGCCCACGAAGTCGTGGCCCAGGCGCAGGGCCTCACGGAAGGTCAGCTCCAGGGCCTTCTTGGCCGAGGCGTCGAAGGGGACGAGGTCGGGGATCTCGTCCTGGGCCGGCGGGAGTGCGGCGGTCGCGGCGGCCCGGACGTCCTCCGGCGAGACCTCCTGGGCGCGCAGGACGAGCCCCGCGAGGCCGTCGGCCTCGGCCATCAGGCCCAGGACCAGGTGCTCGGTGCGGATCTCGGCGTTGTTGGCCGCGCGGGCCTCGTTCTGCGCGGTCACGACCACGTTGCGGGCGCGGGGGGTGAAGCGGCCGAAGCCCGCGTTCGGGTCGAGTGCGCCGGCGCCCTCCTTGTCCGCCTTGGGGACGAAGCGCTTCTGGGCCGCCTGGCGGGTGACGCCCATGCTGCGCCCGATGTCGGTCCAGGAGGCGCCGGAGCGGCGGGCCTGGTCGACGAAGTGGCCGATGAGGTGGTCCGCGACGTCCCCGAGGGCCTCAGCGGCGACGACGGCGCCGCTGAGCTGCTCCAGGGGATCGGTGTGGACCTTGTTGATGGCCTCGATCAGGTCGTCGAGGCGTACCGGGTTGGTCATGCGAACGGGTTCCACCGAAGGGTTCGTCATAAGTGCAACCCTAGGTTGACAGTCGAGAGGGTGTCAACCTTGGGTTGTCACTTGGTGGCGGATTCGCCGCGCCCCGGTGTCATGCTGGGAACACGGACTCGGAGGCTGCGATGGGTTTCTACGCCGAACGGATCGTTCCGCGGATCGTCGACCTCGCATGCGGGGCACGGGCCACCCTGCCGCTCAGGCGGCGCGTCTGCGCCGGCCTGGCCGGGGAGGTCGTCGAGATCGGTTTCGGTTCCGGCCACAACGTCCCCTTCTACCCGCCGGGTGTCACCGGCGTGGCCGCGATCGAGCCCTCGGACCTGGGGTGGAGGCTCGCCGCCGACCGCGTACGGGCCTCGCCGGTCCCGGTACGGCGGGCCGGCACGGACGGCCGGTCGCTGCCCTTCGAGGACGGCGCCTTCGACGCCGCCCTGTCCACGTGGACGCTGTGCACCATTGCGGATCCCGTGGCGGCCCTGCGCGAGGTGCGCCGCGTACTCAAGCCCGGAGGCGGCCTCCACTTCGTCGAGCACGGTCTGGCGCCGGAGGAGGACCCGCGCGTGCGCCGCATGCAGCGACGGATCGAGCCGCTGCACAAGCGGCTCTGCGGCGGGTGCCACCTCACCCGGCCGACCGTGGACCTGCTGACCGCCGCCGGCTTCACGGTCGCCGAACTCGACGTCTTCTACCAGGAGCGCGCGCCGAAGCCCTTCGCCGCCGACTCGCTCGGCGTCGCGCTCTCGCCCGGCCCCGGGGGGTGACGGCTCAGTAGGTGACGGTGATCCGCCGGGCCGGCCCGTCCACCCTGATCCGCCCGCCCACGGGGACCACGAGCTGCGGGTCGGTGTGGCCGAGGTCCACGTCGAAGACGGCCATCGTGTCGGGGGCGTACTGCCGCAGCGCGCGCAGGACGGCCTCGCGCTGCTCCTTGCGGTACCGCTCCTTCCGTTCGGCGTCGAACGGGTTCTCGAACGACCAGCTCTTCGCCCGGCCCATCAGCAGCGCGGGGAACTGCCGCAGGAGGCCGCGCTCGCCCATGTTCCGGAGCATCCGGTAGACCTCCTCCGCGCGCGGCATCTCCTCGGAGGTCTCCAGGAACAGCACGTCGCCGGCGTACGCGTCGGGGGGCAGCACCTCGCGGTCGGCCGCCAGCATCCAGGTGAGGATCTCCAGGTTGCCGCCCCAGCCGGCGCCCTCGACCACGCGGTCGTCGTTGTGCCAGGTCCAGCCGTAGGAGCGTTCCATCGGAGGCTCGGACTCGAAGGTGTGCGGGTCCTCCCAGGGGAGGTTGACGTCCCCGTACTCGCCGGACCGGTTGAGCTCGTAGGCGCCCGAGGTGAACAGCGCCGCCCGGAGCGAGTCGGCGGTGGCCGGATGCATGGCGCCGGGTCGGCCGAGCTCGACCATCACCGAGGCGCCGTGGTAGCAGACGATGCCCAGGTTCCGCAGGAACAGCAGGAGGTTGGTGTTGTCGCTGTAGCCGACGAACGGCTTGGGGTGGGCGCGCAGGAGGTCGCCGTCGAGGTGGGGGAGGACGGTGATCTGGTCGTCGCCCCCGATGCTGGCGATCACCGCCTTGATGTCGGGGTCCGCGAAGGCGGCGTGGATGTCCGCGGCCCGCTCCTCGGGCGTCGCGCCCATCTTCCGCGTGGTGGGGTACTCGACGGGCTCCAGTCCGAAGTCGTCACGGAGCCTGCGAAGCCCCAGTTCGAAGGGGAGCGGGAACAGGCCGGGCAGCCCGGCGGAGGGGGACAGGACCGCGATCCGGTCCCCGGGACGGGGCTTGGGCGGATACAGGAATTCGAACATGTGGCGATCGTATGAGCCCCGCGCCCGCGCGGCCGTGAATTGGCGGACGCGAGCCCCGCCGGTGCCGGGCGCTCACGGAAGATCCGTGGCCACGGGGTCGCGCAGGCGGACGGCGAGGGCCGCGATGTCGTCGTCGAGGCGCCCCCTGCTGTAGCGCAGGAGGTCGCGGTGGAGGGCCGTGAGCAGCTCGTGGGGCGGCGTCGGGGGCTGCCGGTCCATCCAGGCGGCCAGCGGGAAGAACTCGCCGTCGCGGGCGCGGGCCTCGGCGATCCCGTCGGTGTAGAGCAGCAGCAGGTCGTCGGGGGCGAAGTCGAAACTGTCGATGCTGTACTGATCACCGATCAAGTCCGCGAGACTGAGCAGCGGCGACGGGGTGGCCGACTCGAGGGTGCGCAGCCCGCCGCTGGTCAGGAGCAGCGGCGGGGGGTGTCCGCAGTTGAGGACGTCGATGCGTCCTCCCTCGTGCGGGATCTGCACGAGCAGGGCGGTGGCGAAGCGCTCCATCGGCCCCTCGGGCGGGAAGGCGGCGTTGTAGCGGGTGCTGCTGGCGTCCAGTCGGCGTGCGACCTCGACCAGGCCGGTCTCGCCGTAGGCGGCCTCCCGGAAGGCGTTGACGATCGCCGCGGCGGCCCCCACCGCGGGCAGGCCCTTGCCGCGTACGTCGCCGATGAGCAGCCTGACCCCGTGCGGGGTGTCGACCACCTCGTAGAAGTCCCCGCCGATGCGGGCCTCCGCCGCGGCCGCGAGGTAGAGCGACTCGATCTCGATCCTGCCGAGGAGGCGCGGCATGGGGCTCAGGACGACCTGCTGGGCCGCGTCGGCGACGAGCCGCACCTGGAAGAGCGTGCGCTCCCGCTGGAGCCGTACATGGCTCCCGTACGCGGCGGCCACGGTGACCGCGATGATCCCCGCGGCCGTCCACCACGTCCCGAGGTCCGGGAAGACGAAGCTGAGGCCGATCATCAGGATGAGGCAGACGGTCCCGAGCAGGACGGTGGGGAGCACCGGCCACATGGCGGCGGCCAGGGCCGGGGCCGCGGGCAGGAGGCGGCTGAAGGCCATCTCCGGCGGAGTGCTGTATGCCAGGCTGGCGATGACGATGGTCAGGATGACCGGCGACAGTCGCACAAGCCTTCCCGGGCCGGGGCGCCTACGATGTCGCGGCCGTCCAGACTCGATCACACTTCATAGGATATCTACGAAATCAGGGCATAGCGCTCTGAGTGCGGTGCGCTTGACACGGAAATCGAACATCCATTCTGATGAGTTATCCACAGCCGAACCGGTCGTGGAGGCGCATTGTCAGTGGCAGGCATTAGCGTCAATGGCGTGAAGCGATCGACTCAAGCAAACCGGGTGGAACCCATGGCAGGCACCGACCGCGAGAAGGCTCTCGACGCCGCGCTCGCACAGATTGAACGGCAATTCGGCAAGGGTGCGGTCATGCGCCTCGGCGACAAGCCGAACGACCCCATCGACGTCATCCCCACCGGGTCGACCGCGCTGGACATCGCCCTCGGTGTCGGCGGGCTGCCCCGCGGCCGCGTGGTCGAGGTGTACGGTCCGGAGTCCTCCGGTAAGACGACCCTGACCCTGCACGCCGTGGCCAACGCGCAGAAGGCCGGCGGCACCGTCGCCTTCGTGGACGCCGAGCACGCGCTCGACCCCGAGTACGCGAAGGCCCTCGGCGTCGACACCGACAACCTCATCCTGTCGCAGCCGGACACCGGTGAGCAGGCGCTGGAGATCGTGGACATGCTCGTCCGCTCGGGCGCCCTCGACCTGATCGTCATCGACTCCGTGGCGGCCCTCGTGCCGCGCGCCGAGATCGAGGGCGAGATGGGCGACTCGCACGTGGGTCTGCAGGCCCGTCTGATGAGCCAGGCGCTCCGGAAGATCACGGGTGCGCTCAACCAGTCCAAGACCACCGCGATCTTCATCAACCAGCTCCGCGAGAAGATCGGCGTGATGTTCGGCTCGCCGGAGACCACGACCGGTGGCCGCGCGCTGAAGTTCTACGCCTCCGTGCGCATCGACATCCGCCGCATCGAGACGCTGAAGGACGGCACGGAGGCGGTCGGCAACCGCACCCGCTGCAAGGTCGTGAAGAACAAGGTCGCGCCGCCGTTCAAGCAGGCCGAGTTCGACATCCTCTACGGCCAGGGCATCAGCCGCGAGGGCGGCCTGATCGACATGGGCGTGGAGCACGGCTTCATCCGCAAGGCCGGTGCCTGGTACACGTACGAGGGCGACCAGCTCGGCCAGGGCAAGGAGAACGCCCGCAACTTCCTCAAGGACAACCCGGATCTCGCGAACGAGATCGAGCGGAAGATCAAGGAGAAGCTGGGCGTGGGCGTCCGCAAGGACGGCGACGGCGACACGACCGCTGCCGCCGCCGCGCCCGCCGATGGCACGGCGGTGCCCGCGCCCGCGTCGAAGGCCAAGACGACGGCCAAGGCCGCCGTGGCCAAGAGCTGACCCATGCGCGAGCAGGAAGGGGGCGGCGGGAGTCGAGGAGGCCGTGAGGGCCGCCAGGAGCTGCCGCCCCAGAGCCCCGAGGAGCAGGCGCGGGCGATCTGCCTGCGCCTGCTCACGGGGAGCCCGCGCACCCGGCGCCAGCTCGCGGACGCCCTGCACAAGCGGGGCATCCCCGAGGAGGTGTCGCAGGAGGTCCTCTCCCGGTACGAGGAGGTGGGCCTGATCGACGATGCGGCGTTCGCCGGAGCCTGGGTCGAGTCCCGCCACCGCGGCCGGGGCCTGGCCCGCCGGGCGCTCGCGCAGGAGCTCCGGACCAAGGGGGTGCACGCCACCCTCGTGGAAGTGGCCCTGGAACAGCTGGACTCCGACCAGGAGGAGCAGACCGCCCGCGAACTCGTGGAGCGCAAGCTCCGCTCCACCCGGGGCCTGGAGCGGGACAAGCGGATCCGGCGCCTGGCCGGGATGCTCGCCCGCAAGGGATACCCCGAGGGCATGGCTCTGAGAGTGGTCCGCCGAGCCCTGGAGGCGGAGGGCGAGGACGCAGACGACCTCGGGTGTCCGGGGGAGTGAGCCCCAGGGCCCGGGGTGCGGCCGGCCCGCCCCCGGCCGGGACGCCGGACGACTCCCGTGCCAAGGGGTGCCGCGCAGCGAGTTGACGCCATGATGCTGCGTTACCTCGGCGCCTTCGTCGCACTCCTGCGCGCGAGGGCCCTCGTGACAGCCTGCTGCAGCCTCCTCGACACAGGACTCCGCACCAAGATCCGCACCGAGTGCCGCGCGGCGGCGCGCACCGCTCGGGCAGCGCGGGCCCCCCGGGTGATCAGCGAAGGGGCGCCGATCCCGGTATGACGGGGAGGCCGGCCGACTTCCAGGCCTGGAAGCCACCGGTCAGGTCGGTCGCGCGGTGCAGGCCCAGGGCATGCAGGGAGACCGCGGCGAGACTGGAGGCGTACCCCTCGTTGCAGATCACCACCACCCGGAGGTCGTGGCCCGTGGCCTCGGGGGCGCGGTGGCTTCCCGTCGGGTCCAGGCGCCACTCCAACTCGTTGCGCTCGACCACCAGCGCCCCGGGGATCAGTCCGTCCCGCTCCCGCAGGGCCTGGTAGCGGATGTCCACCAGGAGGGCGCCGGCCGACGAGGCCGCCGCGTACGCCTCCTGGGCGTCGACGCGGGTGTATCCCGCTCGGACGCGCTCCAGCAACTCGTCGATACCGACCGGGGCGATCGGGGCGTTCGGGCCGCTCGGCTCGGCCTGGGCGCTCACTGCCAGTCCGCCGGACGCTCGACGTGCTCCAGGTGCAGCACGGGACCGCTGCGGCTGTACCGGCGGATCAGGGGCAGCGGCGGGTAGTAGGCGTGCACCGAGACCGCGTGCTCGTCCGGGGACTCGTTGAGGACCTCGTGCACGTGGTGACGCCCGAAGGCCCGCCCGCCGCCCGCCGTGAGCGTGCGGCTGCGGTCGACGCCGGGCGTCAGCTCCAGCGACCGCCACCCCTGCGAGGGCAGGCGTACGGCCAGCGAGCGTTCGGTGAGCCGACCGCGGGCGGTGGCGAACGCGCCGACGGATTCGGCGTGGTCGTGCCAGCCGGTGCCGGTGCCCGGCGGCCATCCGATCAGCCAGGCCTCGCTGCCGCCGGGCCCGTCGAGACGGATCCAGGTGCGGCCCTCCGGATCGAGCGGCAGCGAGGCCGTGATGTCGGGGTCGGCCGCGGCACGGAGGGCGAAGTCGAGGAGCTCGGTGGCCGTGGGGCCCCCGGCGAGTACGGACGCAGGGGTGTACGCGGGTGCGGGTACAGACATGGAAGGTGACCGTTCCTGGGTTCGCGGAGGTGCGCGCAGGCCGAAGGACGGCACGGGGCGCGCGGAGGGAAGGGCGAATCAACAGGAAGGGCGACACACGCACCCCGCGTAGCGGAGCAGGTCCATATGGACCCTCCGCCACAGGCGTACGTCGTTGCCGGTCATTTCGCGAGTGAACCACGCGGGCCCGCGCACGGTCAATCGATCACCGCGGTCGGCGCCGGCGCGGGTGCCGGCGCGGGCACCCGGGACGCGGGAGCGCCGGCCCGCACGGCGTCCGCGGCCTCGTACAACTCCGCGGGGCGGACCCCCGCGAAGGTCGCCGCCAGATGACCGTCCGGCCGGACGAGCAGCACGGTGTGCGCCGGCGCGCCCGGGTAGCTGTCGGCGACCAGCAGGTCGGTGCGGACCGGCAGGGCGCTGACCGCGGCGGCCAGGCGGGGCATCAGCCCGGCGCCCAGCCAGTGGCGCCGGTCCCAGACCCCGGTACCCGGGGCCACCAGGACCACCAGCAGCCGGCCCCGGCCCAGCAGGTCGCGCAGCGGCACGGTCGCCCCGTCGGGCGCGGTGACCGGGACGTTCGCCACCGGACCGCCCGGTTCCGTGGCTGTCGGCACCTCGCGCACGGCGACGGGCGGGGCGTACGCGGGCTCCGCGCCCAGAGGCCCCCGGCCCAGGTGGCCGTCGGTGAGGAGGGACTCCGCGGAACGCGATGCCCCGGGGAGGTAGGTGCGCAGGCCGCCCCCGGACCGCAGCGTCGGCATCGCCTGGTCGGCCGCGCGCAGCCGGGAGGCCACCGCGGTGCGCCGTTCGCCCTCGTAGCTGTCCAGCAGGGCCTCGGAGGCGCCTTGGTGCCAGGCCAGCGAGAGCTTCCACGCCAGGTTCTCGGCGTCCCGGAGCCCCTCCTCCACCCCCTGGGTGCCCAGTGCGCCCAGCAGGTGCGCGGCGTCGCCGGCGAGGAAGGCCCGGCCGTCGCGCCAGCGCCGGGCCAGCCGGTGGTGCAGGGTGTGCACGCCGGTGTCGAGCAGTTCGTACGGGGGAGTCGTGCCGCCGCACCACTGTGCGAGGGTGTCGCGGATCAGGGTGACCAGCGCGTCGGGGGTCACCAGCTCGCCGCGGGCCGGGAGCAGCCAGTCCAGCCGCCAGACCCCGTCGGGCAGCGGCCGCGAGGTGACCTCCTGCTGTGCGCCGCGCTGCAGCAGGGCCTCCCCCGGCCACGGCAGATCGGTCCGCAGCGCGGCCACGGCGTGGCGCTCGACGGCGGTACGGCCCGGGAAGCGGATGCCGAGCAGCTTGCGCACGGTGGAGCGGGCCCCGTCGCAGCCGACCACGTAACTCCCGCGCCACCAGGTGGTCTCGGCGCCCCGGGTGTGCGCGGTGACACCCCGGTCGTCCTGTTCCAGGGAGTCCAGCCTGCTGTCGCAGACCAGCTGGACCAGGGGGTGCGCGGCGGCGGTGTCCCGCAGTCCGCGCGCCAGCGCGTGCTGCGGGACGTGCAGGGGCGCCGGGTGGTCCTCGAAAGTGAGCCGATGGGCGTCACGCCCGCGCCGCATGGTGCGCCAGGCGGCGAAGTACGCCCCCTCGTCGCGCAGCGTCGTACAGCCCAGCCTGTGCGCCATGGCCGCCGTGTCCGCGTGCAGGACGACCGTACGGGCCGGCCGGACCTCCTCCTTGCCGGGCCGCTCGTCGAGCACGACGGAGGGCACGCCCTGGCCCGCCAGGGCGAGCGCCAGGGACAGCCCGACGGGGCCCGCGCCGACGACGATCACCGGGTCCATGGCGCGGCTCCCGATGTCCGGTATGTGATCACAGAAGGTATGCAACCCACTGGAGGTGTCTGCGTCAAGTGACACCCGAGGGCGCAACGCAGCGTGGTGCGGCGGATGAGTTCCGCCGCACCACACTGGATACGCACTGTGGCTGACCGTACGTCAGGCCCCGGGAGTGCCGTCCCGTCGGGTCAGGGGGCCTTGCCCACGCCGGCCGCGCCGCCCGCGTCGACCTCGGCCACGTCTCCCTCGACGACGGCGCCGGTGCCCTTCTTCGACTGCCGCAGCCGCTTCTCCAGCCAGGAGGCCAAAGTGGTGAGGGCGAAGTTCACCACGATGTAGATCAGGGCGATCACGAACATGGTCGCGATGGTGTTGCTGTAGTTCGCCGCGATCTGCCGGTTCATGGAGAGCAGTTCCGCGAAGCCCAGCAGGGCGCCGCCGAGGGCGGTGTCCTTGAGGATCACGACGAGCTGGCTGACCAGGGCCGGCAGCATGGCCGTGACGGCCTGCGGCAGCAGCACGTGGGTCATGGTCTGGCCCTTGCGCAGGCCGATCGCCTTCGCGGCCTCCGCCTGCCCCTTCGGAAGGGAGAGCACGCCCGCCCGGACGATCTCGGCGATGACGGCCGAGTTGTACAGGACCAGGCCCGTGACCACGGCCCAGAACGGCCGGGTGTCGGAGGGGACGTCCATGAGCTGGGGTGCGTAGAGCGCGTTGCTGAACAGCATCAGCATCAGCACCGGGATGGCGCGGAAGAACTCCACCCACGCGCCGACCGCTGCCCGTACCCAGCCGTGGTCGGACAGCCGGCCGATGCCCAGCGCCGCGCCGAGGGGGAGGGCGATCACCATGGCGAGCGCGCCGGCCTTGAGGGTCTCCATCAGGCCGGGGATCAGGTACGTGGTCCAGATTCGGCTGTCGGTGACGAAGGGGGTCCACTTGTCGGCGTCGAGCTGGCCCTTCTCGCCCATGAGGGACAGCGCCCACCACAGGACGAGCCCGAACAGGACGACGAAGATCCCGCTGTAGATCCAGTTGCGCACCTTGGCCCTGGGGCCGGGGGTGTCGTACAGCACGGAGCTCATCGCTTCACCGCCACTCGCTTGGCCACCCAGCCCAGCAGCAGACCGGTCGGCAGGGTCAGAAGGACGAAACCGAGGGCGAAGACCGCGAAGACGGCGAAGACCGCCTGGGCCTCGTTCTCCAGCATTTCCTTCATCAGCAGCGCCGCCTCGGCCACGCCGATGGTCGCCGCCACCGTGGTGTTCTTGGTGAGCGCGATCAGTACGTTGGCGAGCGGTGCGACGACCGCCCGGAAGGCCTGGGGGAGCACGATCAGGGTGAGTACCTGGAAGAAGCTCAGCCCCAGTGCGCGGGCCGCCTCGGCCTGGCCGACGGGCACGGTGTTGATGCCGGAGCGCAGGGCCTCACAGACGAAGGTGCCGGTGTAGGCGACCAGTCCGAGGACCGCGAGCCGGAAGCCGGTCTCCTTGAAGGTGGTGCCGCCCAGATCGATGCCGAGGGTCTGGCTGAGTCCCAGCGAGCAGCCGATGACCAGGAGGGTCAGCGGCGTGTTGCGCACCAGGTTGACGTACGCGGTACCGAAGCCCCGCAGCAGCGGGACCGGGCTGACCCGCATCCCCGCCAGGACGGTGCCCCAGATCAGGGAGCCGACCGCCGAGTAGAGGGTGAGCTGAACCGTCACCCAGAAGGCTCCGAGCACGTCGTACTGCCCGGAATCAAGAAAATCGAACACGATGCCCTGCGCTCTCCCCAGGATGGCCGGTGAGGTGCGCCGCCGCCCGCGGCAGGCGGGCGGCGACGCCCCTCACCGATGAATCAGCTGCCTTCGGTGATCTGCGGAGCAGGCTCGTTCTTGTAGTTGGCCGGGCCGAGGTTCTTGTCCACGGCCTTCTGCCAGCTGCCGTCCTCGACCATCTTCTTGAGCGCGGCGTTGATCTTGGTCTGGAGCTCCTTGTCGCCCTTCTTCAGACCGATGCCGTAGTTCTCGTTGCTCATGCTCAGGCCGGCGAGCTTGAACTTGCCCTTGTTCTGCTCCTGCGCGGCGTAGCCGGCCAGGATCGAGTTGTCCGTGGTGAGGGCGTCGACCTTCCCGTTCTCCAGGCCGGTGAGGCACTCGGAGTAGCCGCCGAGCTCCAGCAGGTCGGCCTCGGGCGCCAGGGTCTTCTTGATGTTCTGTGCCGAGGTGGAGCCCGTGACCGAGCAGAGCTTCTTCTTGTTGAGGTCCTCGACCTTGGTGATGCTCGTCTCGTCGGCGCGGACCAGCAGGTCCTGGTGCGCGAGGAAGTACGGGCCGGCGAAGTCGACCCGCTCCTTGCGCTTGTCGTTGATCGAGTAGGTCGCGACGATGAACTTGACGTCGCCGTTGGAGATGAGGTTCTCGCGCTCGGCGCTGACGGCCTGCTTGAACTCGATCTGGTCGGGCTGGTAACCGAGCTCCTTGGCGACATAGGTCGCGACGTCGACGTCGAAGCCGGTGAACTTGCCGTCCGGGGTCTTCAGGCCGAGACCGGGCTGGTCGTACTTGATGCCGACGACGATCTTGTCCTTGGCGCCACCGGACGCACCGCCGTCAGTGGCGGCGTCCTGCTTGCTGCCGCCACACGCGGTCGCGGTCAGGGACAGGGCGACGGCGACTGCCGCGGCCGCAGCGGCCTTGGAGATCTTCATGGTGAACTTCCCTCGGATGAGACGTTGTTGAACGACGAGCGACGCTTACGGCGCACGCACGGCCGACAGGAACCGTTCCGGCAGTGATCCGCATACGGATGACTACCAGACGTAAACCTCAGTGGTGCAGGATCTTCGACAGGAAGTCCTTCGCCCGATCACTGCGCGGGTTGCTGAAGAACTGCTCGGGGGTGGCCTCTTCGACGATCTTTCCGTCGGCCATGAAGACGACCCGGTTCGCCGCGGAGCGGGCGAAGCCCATCTCGTGCGTGACGACCACCATGGTCATCCCCTCACGGGCGAGCTGCTGCATGACCTCCAGCACCTCGTTGATCATCTCCGGGTCGAGAGCCGAGGTGGGCTCGTCGAAGAGCATCACCTTCGGCTCCATCGCCAGCGCCCGGGCGATCGCCACGCGCTGCTGCTGGCCGCCGGAGAGCTGCGCCGGGTACTTGTCGGCCTGCGTGCCGACGCCGACCCGCTCCAGCAGGGACACCGCCTTCGCGCGGGCCGTGACCTGGTCGATCCCGCGGACCTTGAGCTGGCCCAGCATGACGTTCTCCAGCACCGTCTTGTGCGCGAAGAGGTTGAACGACTGGAACACCATGCCGACGTCGGCGCGCAGACGGGCGAGCTCCTTGCCCTCGGAGGGCAGCTCCTTGCCGTCGAGCGTGATGGTGCCCGAGTCGATGGTCTCCAGGCGGTTGATGGTCCGGCACAGCGTGGACTTGCCCGATCCCGAAGGACCGATCACCACGACCACCTCGCCGCGGGCAATGCTCAGATCGATGTCCTGAAGCACGTGCAGCGCGCCGAAGTGCTTGTTGACGTTGCTCAGCACGACCAGGTCGTCCGCGGTACCGGCCGCGTCCTGAACGTCCTTGGTCACTGATACTCCGCTCATCGGCTTCTAGCTCCGTCCTCCTCGGTTGGGAGGACAGTAGTGACGAGTCGCGCACAACGTCATCACATCTGAGGGAGAATTGAGCATAACGATCCGGCCTCTTCCGGATACGCTCCGTGCGCGGCCCGGCGTGGCCGATCCTGTGCGCGTACCGGGTGCATAACGGAAGGCGCGCCACGGCGGAACCCTCTTGACGTGGGACTCCGCATGGGCGTGGATGCAGGGTGGCCTTTCTGCGGCCACGTGCGGCACCGACCAGCCGCGAGAACCGAGGGACCGAGGACCGTGACCCGTGCCCGGGCGCCGGTCCACCGAGAGTGAGAAGAGGAGAGGGGGACGACATGAGACTGCTGCTCGTCGAGGACGACGATCACGTCGCCGCCGCCCTGTCCGCGATCCTCGCCCGGCACGGCTTCCAGGTCACCCACGCCCGCAACGGCGAAGAGGCCCTCCAGGCACTGCTGCCGGCCGGCGCCCCGCCCTTCGGAGTGGTCCTGCTCGACCTGGGCCTGCCCGACCAGGACGGCTACGAGGTGTGCGGCAGGATCCGCAAGCGCACCGCCACGCCCGTCATCATGGTCACCGCGCGGGCCGACGTACGCTCCCGCATCCACGGCCTGAACATGGGAGCCGACGACTACGTCGTCAAGCCCTACGACACCGGCGAGCTCCTCGCGCGCATCCACGCCGTCGCCCGGCGCACCGGAGCCTCCGAGGAGGCGGCCGCCACCGGAACCGGTGCTCCCACCGTCGTCAGCCTCGGCCCCGTCAGCATCGAGCTGTCCACCCGCCGGGTCAGCGTGGACGGCACCGACGTACCCCTCACCCGCAAGGAGTTCGACCTCCTGGCCCTGCTCGCCCAGCGGCCCGGCGTCGTCTTCCGCCGCGAACAGATCATCAGCGAGGTGTGGCGCACCAGCTGGGAAGGGACCGGGCGCACCCTCGAGGTCCACGTCGCCTCGCTGCGCTCCAAGCTGCGCATGCCCGCCCTGATCGAGACCGTCCGAGGGGTGGGCTACCGGCTCGTCGCCCCGACCGCCCCCTAGGAAACTCCTGCCGTGCGCGCACGTCTGCTCCCGCTGCTCGTCATCCTGATGGCGGGCACGCTCCTCGCGCTCGGCTTCCCGCTCGCGGTGTCGCTCGCCGCCGGGCAGCAGCAGCGGGTCGTGGTCGACCGCATCGACGACAGCGCCCGCTTCGCCGCCCTTGCCCAGTTCGTCATCGACGCCCAGGGCTCCGGATCCACCGGCGCCGCCGAGCGCCGGGACCTGCTCCAGCTCGAACTCGCCCGGTACCAGGAGCTGTACGGCATCCGTGTCGGGGTCTTCCTCCGCGACGACAACGCGCTGGCACGCTCCCCGGGCTGGTGGCAGCTCCCGCGGTCCGGTGAGGGCCGCAAAGCCCTCGAAGAGGCACTCGCGGGGCGCCGCAGCCACGACCCGCCGCAGGTGTGGCCCTGGCAGACCGACGGAAAGCTACTCGTCGTCTCCCCGGTCGTCCTCGACGGCGACGTGGTCGCGGTCGTCGCCACCGAGTCGCCGACCGACCTCATGCGCGGCCGGATCCTGAGGGGCTGGCTGCTCATCGCCGGCGGCCTCGCCGCCGCCATGCTGGTCGCCTTCGGCGCAGCCCTGCGCCTCACCAGCTGGGTGCTCAAGCCCGTACAGACCCTGGACGCCGCCGCTCACGGCATCGCCACCGGGCGGATGAACTCCCGTGTCGCGGCCGCCAGCGGCCCGCCGGAACTCCAGCGCCTGGCCCGCTCGTTCAACGAGATGGCCGACAACGTCGAAGAGGCTCTGGAGCAGCAGCGGGCGTTCGTCGCCGACGCCTCGCACCAACTGCGCAACCCGCTCGCGGCGCTGCTCCTGCGCATCGAGCTGCTCGCCCTCGAACTGCCCGAGGGGAACGAGGAGATCGCCTCCGTCCGGACCGAGGGCAAGCGCCTGACGCAGGTCCTGGACGACCTCCTCGACCTCGCGCTGGCCGAGCACGCCTCCGCCGAGATCAGCCTCACCGACATCGGCGCGCTGGCGGCGGAACGGGTCGCCGCCTGGCGGCCGTTCGCCGAGGAGAAGGGCGTACGGCTCACCGAGACGGGCCGGACCGCCGTCACCGGCTGGGCCGACCCCATCGCCCTCTCCAGCGCGCTCGACGCCGTCATCGACAACGCCCTCAAGTTCACCCCCGCCGGCGAGGAGGTCGAGGTGTCCGTGTCGGCCGAGGGCCGCTCGGTGCGCGTGGTCGTCGCCGACCGAGGCCCCGGCCTCACCGAGGACGAGCTGCAGCGTGTCGGCGACCGGTTCTGGCGCAGCGGCCGCCACCAGAACATCAAGGGCTCCGGACTCGGCCTGTCGATCTCCCGGGCCCTGCTCGCCGGGGGCGGCGGGACGCTCTCCTACGAGACGAACCCGCCGCACGGCCTGCGGGTGACGGTGACCGTCCCCCGCACCGGCCCCTAGGGCCCTTGACCCCTGACTGCCCCCTGGCCCCTGCGCGCGTGCCCTGCGCCCCTGCCCCCCTGCCTCTGGCCCCCACCGGGCTACGGCTCCCAGGGCAGGACGGCGCGGGCAGGGGTGGACGCCGCGTACAGCTCGTCCACGGCCCGAACCTCGAAAACGGCCGCCCCCTCCCGGCCGGCGCGCGGGACCCCGGGGAGGTACAGGGCGGTGCCGCAGGTCCCGCCGAGGAAGGGGCGGGCGCCGTCGGGGAGTACCCGGTGCACCTCGAAGTGGCGCGGCCGCCCGCCCGCACCGGCAGCCCTTCGCCAGGACAGGCGGAGCCAGGCTCTGCCGTCCTGGCGGGCCGCGGCGTCCACGGCCGCAGCGGTGGGCGGGGCCGGGCGCCGGGTGCGCGGCCCGTCGTACACCGACAGCGCGCCGAGCCGCCACACCACCGGTCTCCCCCCGCGCGCCGTGATCCGTACGGCCAGGGCGTACGCGGTCCTGCCCGCCAGCGGTGCGAGCGCGACCCGTGCCGTGCGCCAGCCCGCCCCGGCGCCGGTGCGCCCCGCTGGCAGCCAGGTGTAGGGGATCCGTCCGCCCGGGGCGGACGGCTCGCGGGTGGCCACCCCGACCTCGACCGAGACCGGCCCCGACCCGGCCGCGTGCACCAGCTCCACGACGCTCGCCCCGGTCAGCGGCAGCCGCGTGGAGTGCAGACCGACGGCGACCGGAGCCGTCAGGACGCCCGAGACCAGCAGGCTGGAGCCGCCGCGCCAGGCGTCGGCGAAGTCCAAGCCGACGGACGGGCGGGTTCCGGCGGTGTCCACCACCCAGCGGCGGCCCGGCAGCCGGTCCTGGAGCCCGAGGTGGTTCCAGGGCGTGTCGGAGGCGGCCCGGCCGTTGTGGTACCAGCGCAGTCCGTGTCCGGTGTTGAAGGAGCAGGCGAAGGGGAGGGCGGTGACGGTGGACCGGTCGGCGACGGCCGTCGCGGGAGCCCGCCACGAGCGCTCGGGGGCGGGTCGGGCCGGATCCATGGACTCACCCGTCCAGAACCGGTCGTCGGCGTGGTGGAAGGCGCCGGGGGAGCGGTCAATGAGGTGATTTCGGGTCCACTCGGGCCGGTAGAAGCCGTAGCTGACGACGTGGTCACGTGCCCGGGGGACGATCGCGTCCCAGCGGACGTCGGCGTTCCAGCCCCGCGACTCGGTGTCCACGGCCGCCCACAGTTCGTGGCGGGAGCGGCCCAGCCGGTCGGCCAGCGCCCCCGAGTCGGCCAGCGTCTGCGGGGTCCAGCGGAAGTCCACGAACAGCGTGTCCGCGACCTTGCCGGCCCGGTCCTCGTAGAACTCCTGGTTGAGGGCGTTCAGGGCGCCCTGCCAGCCGACCCGGCCGGTGCTGTTCATGGCGTCGTACCAGGTGATCCGCAGACCGTGCGGCTCGCCCGCCGCCCGCAGGGCCCTCAGGAACTCCCGCATCCGGGTGGCGAGGCTGCTGTCGCCGCCGTCGGTCTCGGCGTTGACGAACCAGCCGTCGAAGCCGTACGTGCGCGCCACCCGGACGAGCTGCTCCGCGATCGGGAAGCGGCCCTGGGAGTCGCGCTGCACCAGGTCGCGGGTCCACCGCAGGTCGCCGCCGTGGGCCACGGGCGGCAGGAACACGTTGCCCAGCACGCGGACGCCGTTGCGGTGGGCGGCGTCCACGACCGGCGCGTTCGGGGCCAGGACGATCCCCTCGCCGGCGGAGCCGCCCCAGAAGACCAGCTCGTCGATGTACGCCCAGTGCGTGAGCGCGTAGTAGTCGGCGGTGGGGGAGCCCTGGGAGGGGTTTGCGGCGGTCGGCGCGAAGGACACGAGGGAGGCGATCCGGGCCTGGCCGGCCCGGGCGGTCCCGTTGGCCGGGACAGGGGTGAACCGCTCGGCGAGCGGCACGGTCGCGGTGTTGTGGGCCAGGTCGGGGTCGGTCTCGGGGGTCCACCGGATGAGCGAGCGCCACACGATCCCGGGGCCCGGGGCGCCGGCCGGGAGGGAGTCGGGGAACCAGTAGGAGGCGTACGGGGCCAGGCCGCCGGGTGCGGGCTCGGGCACGGGCGCCGTCGGCACCGCAGTGGTGGCCGCGGCCCGGGCCCGGCCGGCCAGGCCCAGCAGAGCGGCAGCGCCGGTCCCGGCCGCCAGCACTCTGCGCCGGGACGGGCGTAACCGGGCGGGGGGCGTACGGGGATCGCCGCCGTGGTCGGGGTCGGACATGCGGGGCTCCTCACGGGGGTCGGGGCGGGACGGGGTCGGGGCGGGGCGGGGCCGGGTCGGGGTCCGCCGGGTCGTTCACGTGCTGTCGCTCGCGGCATGTCGGGGGCCGCTCGGGGCAGTTCGGGGCAGATCACACGACGTCGCGCACCCGCAGCACCTCGGTGATGCCGCGCGCCGCCAGGTGGACCCGGTCCTCGGCACGCTCCGCCAGCACGACCGCGGGGCGCGCCCCCTGAGCCGTCAGCACGGTCCACGCGTCGAAGAAGGCGCCGCCGGGGGCGCACACGGAGCGGCGGGGAGCGTGCTCCGCCCCGCCCACGTCCACGGCGAGCGCGGTGGACCGGGGAGCGGGCCGGTGCGCGCGTCCGCGCCACTCGCGGGCGATCCGGGCGATGGCGGCGCCGGCCGGCTTGGTGCTGCCGTCGTTGGCGAGCAGGCCGAGGCCGTACTCCAGCTCCGGGAAGTCGGCGAGCTCCTGGGACACGTCGTGCGAGCACCACCAGGTCACGCCCCACAGGTCCGGGCAGTCCAGCGCGTTCACGACCGTGGCCTCGGTGAACCGCGCCGCCTGTTCCGGCCCGATCAGCGGGGCCGGAGCGCCGGCCTCCTGGAGCCACACCGGCCGGTGCGGGTCCGGCGCCCAGGCCTTGGAGAGCTCGACGAGGTACGCGGCATGGTGCTCGGTCGCCGTCCCGCGGGCGCCGTGCCGCTGCGCGGTGCCGTCGAACACCCAGGAGTGGACGGCGGTGGCCCCGCCCAGCCCGGCGGCCTGGGCGGGCGTGAAGGGGTGATCGTCCCGGTACCAGACGGCGTCGTACTCGGCGTGCAGGTGGAGGCGGCCGGGCGCCCCCCGCTCGCAGGCTGCCAGCATCCGCTCCAGCCAGTCGGCGGCCTGCGCCGGGGTGATGCGGTCGGGGTCGGGGTGCGGGGCACCGGAGAACTGGTTGATCTCGTTGCCGACGGTCATGCCGAGGAAGTTCGGCCGGTCGGCGAGGGCCACGGCGAGCGTGCGCAGGTACTCCTCCTGACCGGCGACCACGTCGGGGTCGGTGAAGATGTTGCGCCGGTGCCAGGTCCGGGTCCAAGCCGGCAGGAAGTCGAAGCTCGACAAGTGCCCCTGCAGGCCGTCCACGTTGACGTCGAGCCCGTGCTCGGCGGCCGCGTCCGCGAGCGCGACGAGCTGCTCGACGGCCCGCGGCCGGATCAGCGTGCGGTTCGGCTGGAAGACGGGCCACAGCGGGAACACGCGGACGTGGTCCAGCCCGAGTGCGGCGATCGCGTCGAGATCGGCCCTGACCGCGTCGAGGTCGAAGTCGAGCCAGTGATGGAACCATCCCTGGGCCGGTGTGTAGTTGGCACCGAAGCGGAGCGCGTGATCCTGCACAAGGCGTCCTGGGGCTCTGGAGTCTGCACGAATTCACCGGACGCCCACAAACTGCCGGTGCCGAAACGGAAAGTCAACAGGGCCTCAAGTGCGCCCACTTATGCGCTTCAGCCCGCTCGGCGCAAGGGGCTCAGTTTTGAACTTCCCTGTTCGCTAATGCGGTTTAGTGCTGGCGGAGATCAGGGAAGTGTGCGGAAATGGACAGTGGATTCCCGGTCATCGCGGCGGGTGGCTGCGGCCGTTCGCGCCTGCCGGGAGGCCCAACGGGTGCGGCGATCGGTGCTGTCCGCCGCGGCCGGATCGCGTACGGTCCGGCCAGCGCCGTCCGTAGCCCGTAGCCCGTAGCCCGTAGCGCGAAGGATGACTGGCAGGCCATGGCCCGCAGACCCACGATCAAGGACATCGCCCGCCGGGCCGGGGTGTCGGAGAGCGCCGTCTCCTTCGCGCTCAACGACCGGCCTGGCGTCTCCAAGGACACCAGGGCCCGGATCCGCCGCGTCGCCGAGGAGCTCGGCTGGCAGGCCAACAGCGCTGCCCGTGCGCTCTCCGGCGAACGGTCCGGAGCCGTCGGGCTCGTCCTGGCCCGCCCCGCGCACACCCTCGGAGTCGAGTCCTTCTTCCTCCAGCTCGTCTCCGGCATCCAGGAGGTCCTCGCCGCCGCCCGGACCGCCCTGCTGTTCCAGGTCGTCGAGGACGTGGACGCCGAATGCGCGGTCTACCGCCGGTGGTGGGCCGAGCGTCGGGTGGACGGCGTGCTCGTCGTCGACCCCCGTACGGGGGACCCGCGCCCCGCGCTCCTGGCGGAGCTGGGCCTGCCCGCGGTCACCATCGGCGAGCCCGGCGCCCCGGCCGCGAAGGTCCCCGGGTCGGCGAAGGTCCCCGGGTCCGCGAAGGACCCGGTGCCCTCGGCGGTCCCCGGATCCTCGGCGGTCCCCGGATCCTCGGCGGTCCCCGCACCCTCGCCCGTCTCCTCGGTCCGGGCCGACGACGCGGGTGCGATGGCTCAGGTCCTGGAGCACCTCCACGCGCTGGGCCACCGCCGGATCGTGCACGTCGCGGGGCTCCCCGGCCTCGCGCACACGGTCCGCAGGATGGAGTCCCTGCGGGTCGAGGCCGCGCGCCGCGGCCTCGGTCCGGACCACGTGTACTCGGTGGTCACCGACTACTCCGACGCGCAGGGCGCGGCCGCCACCCGCCGGGTCCTCGCCGAGCCGCAGCCCCCGACGGCGCTCGTCTACGACAACGACGTGATGGCCGTCGCCGGCAGTGCGGTCGCCGCCGAGCTGGGCATCCCCGTGCCGGACCGGCTCTCGATCGTCGCCTGGGACGACTCCGCGCTGTGCCGGGTCAACCACCCCCGCCTCACCGCCCTCGTCCGCGACACGGCCGGCTTCGGACGGCTGGCCGCCGAGGAACTCCTCTCCGTGCTCGCCGGAGGTCCGCCCGGCGTCCGCGAGAGCGAGCGGCCGAGGCTGGAGCCTCGCGACAGCACGGCGCCGCCCCCGGCGCATACTGATTCCTGACCCCTTCCTGGAGCCGCCACCGTGAGCACCCCCACCGCCCCGTCCCCCGCGCCGCGCGCCGCCACGGCGGCCGCCGGACCGACGGTGGCGATCGACATCGGCGGCACGAAGATCGCCGGGGCGCTGGTGCACCCCGACGGCACGATGACGGCCACCACCCGCCGCCCCACTCCGCGCGGAGTGGACGCCGAAGGCGTCATGGCGGCGGTGGCCGAGGTCGTCGCCGACCTGTCCGCATCACCACTGTGGACCTCCGCGGTCCGCTGCGGGATCGGCAGCGCCGGCCCCGTGGACACCTCCCGCGGCACGGTCAGCCCGGTCAACATCGGCGCGTGGCGGGACTTTCCCGTGCAGGAGCGGATCGCGGCGGAGCTCGCGGCACGCGGGGCCGCCCTGCCGACCGTACTGGCCGGCGACGGCGTGGCGATGACCGCGGCCGAGCACTGGCTGGGCGCCGCCCGCGGACACGCGAACGCCCTGTGCATGGTGGTCTCCACGGGCGTCGGCGGCGGCCTCATCCTGAACAACCGGCTCCACCCCGGTCCCACCGGCAACGCGGGCCACATCGGCCACATCAGCGTGGCCTTCGACGGTGAGCCGTGCGTCTGCGGCAGCCGCGGGTGCGTCGAGTCGATCGCCTCCGGCACGGCCATCGCCCGCTGGGCCCTCGATCAGGGCTGGACCCCGTCGGCCGGCTCCGGCCCGGACGGTTCCGACGGCCCCGGCGCCGTGCGCGACGCCACGGCGGCGGGTGTGGCCGCGGCCGCCGCACAGGGGGACCCGATCGCCCTGGCCGCCTTCGACCGCGCCGGCCGCGCCCTGGCCGCCGCCATCGCGGCCAGCGCCACCCTTGTCGAAACGGACATCGCGGTCATCGGAGGGGGAGTGGCCGCCGCCGGGGACACCCTCTTCGGCCCGATCCGCAGCCACCTCGCGCAGTACGCCACGCTCTCCTTCGTGCAGGAGCTCCAGGTGGTGCCGGCGACCCTGGGGACTCATGCGGGCCTGATCGGCGCGGCCGCGGCGGCGACGATGCTGCTGTCCCCGTCCCCGTCCGCGTCCTCGGAATCCGCCCCCGCCCCCGCGCACACGGCGTGAGCGTCAGGGCTTGACGGACCGGTAGTACCGGCCGGCTCCCTCGTGGAGCTCCAAGGGGTCGGTGTAGATCGCCGTGCGCAGGTCCACCAGCTGCGCCGCGTGCACCGCCCGCCCGACCCGGTCGCGGCTGAGGATCACCGTCCGGGTCAGCCGCTCGGTCAGCTCGGGGTCGGTCTTGGCCGTGGTCACCAGCAGGTTCGGCACGGCGAGGGTGGTCACGGCGCTGGTGTTGCGCGCCCGGCTGTAAGCGTCCTGCGGCATGACGGCCGTCCGGTAGTAGCGCGCCGGGCTGCCGCTCCCCTGGAGCTGCTCCACGAGGTCGCCGAGCTGCACGAGCCGGATGTCGAAGCGCTCGGACAACTCCTTCACCGCGTTCGTCGGCAGGCCGCCCGACCAGAAGAAGGCGTCGATCCTGCCCGCTTCCAGCTCGGCCGGCATGGTGTCGAGGCCGATGGACACCGACGTGAGGTCCAGGACGGGGTCGATGCCCGCCGCGGTGAGCAGCCGCTCCGTGACGAGCCGCACCCCGGAACCGGGCTGGCCGATCGCCACCCGCTTGCCCCGCAGGTCCCGGGCCGACTGCACCGGGGACCCGGCCGGCACCACCAGCTGCACGTAGTCGTCGTAGAGCCGCGCGCATCCGCGCAGCAGGTCCGCGCCGGGCTTCCCGTCGAGGCGGTACTTGGCGACCGCGTCGGCCGTGGCCACGGTGAAGTCGGCCTCCCCGGTCGCCAGCCGCTTCAGGTTCTCCTGCGAGCCCTCGCTGGTCACCAGTGTCACGTCCACCCCGGGCATGTCCCGCCCCAGCGCCTCCTGCAGGAGCTGTCCGTACCGGTGGTAGACACCGGTCCGAGCGCCCGTGCTGAAGGTCAGCTCGCCCTCCGGGTCCGGCTTTCCGAAGGGATTCAGCCACCAGGTGAGGACGCCGAGCACGGCGAGTACGGCCACCAGGACCCGCAGGGCGTGGCGCCTGCTGATCCGGGGCGGTACGAGAGGCATGGGCGCGATCCTGCCACCCGGCCGCCGTCCTGTCACGGCGCGGGATGTCCGCGGACCCCGCCCACGACCGCCCCCGAGCCATTGACCTGCGGCTCGTCCGGTTCGGCCGGCTGCCGCCAGGTGCCCTGGCGCACGGCGACCGGAGGGCTCCCGTCCACCGCCTACCCTTGTTGCATGACCAGCAGCGACCGGAGCCAGGCAGTGGACGAGAAGCGAAGCTACGAGGTGCGCACCTACGGGTGCCAGATGAACGTTCACGACTCGGAGCGGCTCTCCGGTCTGCTGGAGGACGCCGGCTACGTCCGCGCGCCCGAGGGCTCCGACGGCGACGCCGACGTCGTGGTCTTCAACACCTGCGCCGTCCGCGAGAACGCCGACAACAAGCTGTACGGCAACCTCGGCCGGCTCGCACCGATGAAGACGAAGCGCCCCGGCATGCAGATCGCCGTCGGCGGCTGCCTCGCCCAGAAGGACCGCGACACGATCGTCAAGAAGGCCCCCTGGGTCGACGTCGTCTTCGGTACGCACAACATCGGCAAGCTGCCTGTGCTGCTGGAGCGCGCCCGGATCCAGGAGGAGGCGCAGGTCGAGATCGCCGAGTCGCTGGAGGCCTTCCCCTCCACGCTCCCCACCCGCCGCGAGTCCGCGTACGCCGCATGGGTTTCGATCTCCGTCGGCTGCAACAACACCTGCACCTTCTGCATCGTCCCGGCGCTGCGCGGCAAGGAGGAGGACCGCCGGCCCGGCGACATCCTCGCCGAGGTGGAGGCCCTGGTCGCCGAGGGCGTCTCGGAGATCACCCTGCTCGGCCAGAACGTGAACGCCTACGGCTCCGATCTGGGCGACCGCGAGGCCTTCAGCAAGCTGCTGCGCGCCTGCGGCGGGATCGAGGGCCTGGAGCGGGTCCGCTTCACCTCCCCGCACCCGCGCGACTTCACGGACGACGTGATCGCGGCGATGGCCGAGACCCCGAACGTGATGCCGCAGCTGCACATGCCCCTGCAGTCCGGCTCGGACCCGATCCTGAAGGCGATGCGCCGCTCGTACCGCCAGGAGCGCTTCCTCGGCATCATCGAGAAGGTCCGTGCCGCGATCCCGCACGCCGCGATCTCCACCGACATCATCGTGGGCTTCCCCGGTGAGACGGAGGAGGACTTCCAGCAGACGATGCACGTGGTGCGCGAGGCCCGCTTCGCGAACGCCTTCACCTTCCAGTACTCCAAGCGGCCCGGCACCCCGGCCGCCGACATGGACGGGCAGATCCCCAAGGAGGTCGTGCAGGACCGCTACATGCGCCTGGTCGCCCTCCAGGAGGAGATCTCCTGGGAGGAGAACAAGAAGCAGGTCGGCCGCACCCTGGAGGTCATGGTCGCGGAGGGCGAGGGCCGCAAGGACGGCGCCACGCACCGCCTGTCCGGCCGCGCCCCCGACAACCGGCTGGTCCACTTCACCAAGCCGGAGCACGAGGTCCGCCCCGGCGACGTCGTCACCGTGGACATCACCTACGCCGCCCCGCACCACCTGCTGGCCGAGGGCCCGACCCTTACCGTGCGCCGTACCCGCGCCGGCGACGCCTGGGAGAAGCGCAACGCCGCCCCGGCCCAGCCGGCGGGCGTCATGCTCGGCCTCCCGACGCTGGGCGTCCCGGCTCCCCTTCCGGCCGTCGCCTCCGGCTGCTCGGTGCCCGCCTCCTCGTGAGGCTGCGCCCGCCTCGTGAGGCTGCGCGCCGCTCCTGGGCTGCGCCCGCCTCCTGAGGCTGCGGGGCGGCCGTCCGGCTAGGCTGCGGATCATGCTCGTAGCCGCCGCCGTCTGCCCCGCCCCGCCGCTGCTCGTGCCGGAGGTCGCCGCAGGCGCCGCCGCCGAACTCGGCGACGCCCGCACCGCCTGCTCCGACGCGCTCGCGGTGCTTGCCGCCTCCCGGCCCGATCTGCTGGTCGTGGTCGGGGCCGCCGCCGAGGGCGGCGGGTACGACCAGGGCACCCCCGGCAGCTTCGCCGGCTTCGGCGTGGACCTGGCCGTCACCCTGGGCCCCGACCTGGGCGAACCGCCGAGCGGCCACGCCACCGGGACCCGCCTCCCGACCTCCCTCGCGGTGGCCGGGTGGCTGCTCGGGCAGGCCCGCTGGGCGGCCGCCCCGGTCGCGGGCGTGGCCGTCGCCGAGGACCTGCCCCCCAGCGGCTGCGGCCTCCTCGGCGCGGACCTGGGCCGCTCCGCCGAACGCGTGGCCATGCTGGTCCTCGGGGACGGCAGTGCGCGCCGCACCCTCAAGGCCCCCGGCTACCTGGACGAGCGCGCCGCGGGCTTCGACGCTGCCGCCGCACGCGCGCTGGGCGGCGCCGACACGGCCGCGCTCGCCGCGATCGACGCCGGGCTCGCTGCCGAACTCCAGGCCGCCGGCCGCGCCCCCTGGCAGGTGCTGGCCGGCGCTGCCGAAGGCGCGGACCTCGCCGGACGCCTGCTGTACGAGGACGCCCCGTACGGAGTGGGGTACTTCGTCGCCACCTGGTCGTAGCCCGCGGCGGGCCTCCGGGCGCCGCCACGGGGGCCCACAGACCCGGGAACGACGATCGGGGCGCGGGGGAGAGGCGCGGCACGAACGCCGAAGGGGCGCGGAACCGGCATCCAGCCGCTTCCGCGCCCCTTTCCGTCAACCCGTGTCAGGAGGCCGCCGGCGGCGTCGGCCCGCCGGAGGCGTCCTTGTGCGCGATCTTCCCGAGGGCGTCCTTCGCCTTGCCGGTCCCGCTCGTGATCCGGCCGCTGTACTTCCCCTTGGTCTTGGAGTCCACGGCCTTGGCGACCTTGTCCAGACCCTCGCTGATCCTGCCCTCGTGCTGGTGCGCGAGGTCACCGACCTTGTCCTTCGCGGGAGCGAGCTTGGCCTTCAGATTGTCCAGCAGGCCCATGGGCCACCTTCCGTCGACGTTCGCTACGTACGGGCGCCCTCGCCGGTCTCGCTGTCCGCGGCCACCTCCGCCGACTGCTGCTTCGGAATCTCCACGGCTTCCGCCGGCTCGCTCTCCGCCGCAGCAGGCTCGGCCCCCTCGGCCGCACCGGACTCCGCCGCCGGAGCCGCGGCCGCGACCTCCTCGGTCACGACCTCTTCCTTACGGCGAAAAAACCGACCAAAAACGCCCATGTCTACTCCCGTAACGTTACGCGTGCGAGTGAAGTTCCGCGGTGACCGAACCGGCCTGCGCCGGGCGTGCCCACGGCGCGCGCCGGGCCGGAACCTCGCCAGGGCAACGACCCCGCTCCCACCCCGTCACGTAGCTCGATCGGGTACATGCCCAGGCGTTTGCGAGACTGGGGCAGTGAGGAAAGCAGCCCCCGCCCCGCGGGTCATCGCCGTCGTCGGTCCCACCGCGGCAGGAAAGTCCGACCTGGGCGTAGCCCTGGCCCGCCGGTTCGACGGCGAAGTCGTCAACGCCGACTCCATGCAGCTGTACCGGGGGATGGACATCGGCACCGCCAAGCTGACGACCGAGGAGCGCGGCGGTGTCCCGCACCACCTCCTCGACATCTGGGACGTCACCGACACCGCCAACGTCGCCGAGTACCAGCGGCTGGCCCGTCTGGAGATCGACAAACTGCTCGCCGAGGGCCGCACGCCCGTCCTCGTCGGCGGATCCGGCCTGTACGTCCGGGCCGCCCTGGACGTCATGGAGTTCCCCGGCACCGACCCCGAGGTCCGCGCCCGGCTCGAGGAGGAGGTCACGCTGCGCGGCCCCGGCGCCCTGCACGCCCGCCTCGCCGCCGCCGACCCGGAGGCCGCCCGGGCCATCCTGCCCAGCAACGGCCGGCGCATCGTCCGCGCGCTGGAGGTCATCGAGATCACCGGCAAGCCGTTCACCGCGAACCTGCCGGGCCACGAGTCCGTCTACGACACCGTCCAGATCGGCGTCGACGTGGCCCGGCCCGAGCTCGACGAGCGGATCGCCCTGCGCGTCGACCGGATGTGGGAGGACGGGCTGGTCGACGAGGTCCGCGCCCTGGAGGCCCGCGGGCTGCGCGACGGGATCACCGCCTCCAGGGCGCTGGGCTACCAGCAGGTGCTGACCGCGCTCGCCGGCGAGTGCACCGAGGACGAGGCCCGGGCGGAAACGGTCCGGGCGACCAAGCGGTTCGCCCGCCGTCAGGACTCCTGGTTCCGCCGTGATCCGCGCGTCCACTGGCTCAGCGGGGCCGCCGCCGACCGGGCGGAACTCCCCGGACTTGCCGAGTCGTTGGTCGAACGAGCGGTTACAGCCTGATCACGTGATGGCATCGGGACGCCCCGCGCGCCCGTAGCGGGGCTGAGGGCGTGCCATCATCAAACTCCAGCGGGTGCGATCACCTGCGATGCATGGCGGCGTACTGAGTCCGAGTGGGGAGGGCGCGTGGCGATGGAGGCCGGCCCTCGCGACACCGGGCGGGACGACACCCGGCGGGAAGCGGACCCGATGCTTCTCGGCGGGACGGACGGGCCCGCGGGCCTCGGCCTGCCCGCCGACCCCGATCGGCTGACCCCCGACGGCCCGGACGCCCCGGACACCGCCGAGGCCGAGGCTGCCGGCGGGCCCGCGTTCGAGGTCGAACTGCGACCGCAGCGACGCCTGCGCGTCTGGCAGATCGCCCCCATCGTGATGCTCGCCGCGGCCGGCTCGCTGATGTTCGCCTTCCCCCTCGCCTTCGAGTTCGGCGACGGCGGAGCCGTGGTCGCCATGCTCGGCTTCCTCATCAGCTGCTGCGCCGGAGGGTGGGGGATGATGGCCGCCCGGCGGGTCGGCTACACCTGGCCCGGCCTTCCGGCCAGGGGGAGCGGCCGCCGCCCGGACTGGCGCATGGTCGCGCTGTACGCCGTCGTCGCACTGGTCGTCGTAGGCCTCGCCGTGTACCGGGTCGCCCGGCTCCGCTGACCGCCCCGGCGCCCGTGACGGCCCCGGACGCTCGACTCTGTCGCCGGGTGATCGCCGCCGGGCCGCCCGGCGCCTCTGAGCAGGGCCTCGGTACGATGGGCGGGTGACGCAGACCACCCTCTCCTTCCTCAAGGGCCACGGCACCGAGAACGACTTCGTGATCGTCCCGGACCCGGACAACTCCATCGAGCTGCCCGCGTCCGCCGTCGCGAAGCTCTGCGACCGGCGCGCCGGCATCGGCGGCGACGGGGTTCTCCACGTCGTCCGGTCCGCCGCGCACCCCGAGGCGGCGCACCTAGCCGACGAGGCGGAGTGGTTCATGGACTACCGCAACAGCGACGGCTCCGTCGCCGAGATGTGCGGCAACGGCGTGCGCGTCTTCGCCCGCTACCTGCAGTACGCCGGCCACGTCGAGCCGGGGGACCTGGCCGTCGCCACGCGCGGCGGCGTCAAGCGCGTGCACCTCGACAAGGGCGGCGACGTCACCGTCTCCATGGGCCGTGCCGCGTTTCCCGAGGGCGAGGTCACCGTCAGCGTCGGATCGCGCAGCTGGCCGGCGCGCAACGTGAACATGGGGAACCCGCACGCGGTCGCGTTCGTCGAAAGCCTGGACGACGCAGGGAACCTGTTCACCGCCCCGCCGTTCAGCCCGGCGTCCGCCTACCCGACGGGTGTCAATGTCGAGTTCGTCGTCGACCGCGGCCCCCGGCACGTCGCCATGCGCGTCCACGAGCGCGGCTCCGGCGAGACCCGCTCCTGCGGCACCGGCGCCTGCGCCGTCGCCGTGGCCGCCATCCGGCGCGACGGCGCGGACCCCGCCGCCACCGGCGAACCGGCCACGTACACCGTGGACCTCCCCGGCGGAACGCTCGTCATCACCGAACACCCCGACGGCCGGATCGACATGACCGGACCGGCCGTCATCGTGGCCGCCGGTGAGTTCGACGCGGCCTGGCTCACCGAAACGGCTTTCTCCTGAAGCTTCCCTCTAATGGGTGATCCGTTTCACGCTGTGCCAGAGGTGGACTGCGCCACGTGGTGGGGTCGGTAACATCAGGCACCGGCCCTGAGGGCTCACCCCATGCCCGCCACCGCCGGTCGAAGCCGCCGGAGGTGCCCATGAGTGCAGAGGCCACGAACCCCGAAGCACACCCCGAAGCGCGCCCTGAGCTCCGCAGACGGGGCCGGAGCAGGCTAGATCTGCGCCGGCTCGGGCGCGCTGCGCTCCTCGGGCCGACCTCCCGGGACCGGCTCCCGGACGCGATCGGCCACGTCGCAGAGGCCCACCGCGCCCACCATCCGGACGCCGATATGTCCATTCTGCGCCGCGCCTATCTCCTCGCGGAGAGCTCCCACCGCGGCCAGATGCGAAAAAGTGGTGAGCCGTACATCACACATCCGCTCGCCGTTACCCTGATCCTCGCCGAACTCGGCGCCGAGACAACCACCTTGACGGCCTCTCTGCTCCACGACACCGTCGAGGACACCGACGTGACCCTCGATCAGGTCCGCGCCGAGTTCGGCGACGAGGTCTGCTTCATCGTCGACGGCGTCACCAAGGTAGAGAAGATCGACTACGGTGCCGCCGCCGAACCGGAGACCTTCCGCAAGATGCTCGTCGCCACCGGCAACGACGTCCGCGTCATGTCGATCAAACTCGCCGACCGGCTGCACAACATGCGCACCCTGGGCGTGATGCGCCCCGAGAAACAGGCCCGCATCGCCAAGGTCACGCGCGACGTCCTGATCCCGCTGGCCGAGCGGCTCGGCGTACAGGCCCTCAAGACCGAACTGGAAGACCTCGTCTTCGCGATCCTGCACCCCGAGGAGTACGAGAGCACCCGCGCCCTCATCGCGGCCCACGCAGGCGAACGCGACCCGCTGCCCGGCATCGCCGACTCCGTACGGACCGTCCTGCGAGAAGCGGGCATCGGCGCCGAAGTGCAGGTCCGGCCGCGGCACTTCGTCTCCGTCCACCGGATCACCCGCACACGTGGAGAGCTGCGCGGCTCCGACTTCGGCCGCATCCTCATCCTCGTCGGCGAGAACGCCGACTGCTACGCCGCCCTCGGAGAGCTGCACACCTGCTTCACCCCGGTCGTCTCGGAGTTCAAGGACTTCATCGCCACCCCGAAGTTCAACCTCTACCAGTCCCTCCACACCGCCGTGGCCACGCCCGAGGGGTACGTGGCCGAGGTCATCGTGCGCACCCGGCAGATGCACCGCGTCGCCGAGGCCGGCGTGGTCGCGCTCGGCAACCCGTACGCCACCGCGACACCCGACGCCGCCACCGACCCGGACGAGGAGCGGGTGGACCCCACACGCCCGGGCTGGCTGTCCAGGCTGCTCGACTGGCAGCAGTCGGCCCCCGACCCCGACACCTTCTGGACCGTGCTCCGCGCCGAGCTGGCGCAGGACCGGGAGATCACCGTGTTCCGGGCCGACGGCGGCACGCTGGGCCTCCCGGCCGGGGCCAGCTGTATCGACGCCGCCTACGCCCAGCACGGCGATGCGGCCCACGGCTGTATCGGCGCCCGCGTGAACGGGCGCCTCACCTCCCTGTCCTCGCCGCTGTCCGACGGGGACACCGTCCAGCTCCTCCTCGCGCAGGACGCCTCCTCCGGACCCTCCGCCGAATGGCTGGACCACGCCCGGACACCCGCCGCCCGCATCGCCATCAGCAGCTGGCTCGAGTCCCATCCCGACCGCGCCATGGCCACGACGACGGCCGCGCGGGCACCGCTGTCGGTCGTCGGGGCCCGGGGCGGCGGGGCCAACGCCGTGGCCGACCTGCCGGACGCCCCCGTCCGGCTGGCCGGCTGCTGCACCCCGGTCCCACCCGACGCCGTCGCCGGCTTCCTGGTCCGCGGTGGTGCCGTCACGGTGCACCGCGTCCAGTGCGCGGCCGTCGCGCAGATGCGCGCCGTGGGCCGCACCTCCGTGGCAGTGCACTGGCGGGCCACGGCGGACTGCCGGGTCACCCTGCTCGCTGAATCGTTCGGCCGCCCGCATCTGCTGGCCGACCTGACCGAGGCCATCGCCCGCGAGGGCGTCGAGGTGGTCTCCGCAACCGTCGAACCCCCGGTCGAGGGACGGGTCCGGCACACCTACACCCTCCAGCTGCCCGAAGCAGCCGGGCTCCCCGCGCTGATGCGCGCCATGCGGGACGTGCCGGGCGTCTACGACGTCAGCCGGGCGTAGGGGCGTCACGCCGGTCACGCCGGGCTCCCGGGGGCCGGCCGCTGATCAGCCGGACGCCTCCCAAGGGCCTTTCTTCCGGATCCCGCCGGGCTCGCGACGCCCGGCACCGCACCGCGCCTCGCCCCGTTGTCGTCGGTCGCCGATGCTCCGCAGGGACCTCCTCCTCCGCCTTGCGATCCACGGCACCAGGCGCCGCTCCCTGATCCGGCCTGATCCGAAAGAAGGACCCTAGGCCGGTGCGGCGCCGGAAGGTCCCGTTCGGGTGGATCCGTCGCGCGCCGTGCGCGGCTCCGCGGCCGGCGCTGGTAAGCGGTGGTGGATGCAGCTCTCCTCCCCCCGCCTGCGCGCCGCCCTGCTCGCCGCGGCCTCCCTCACCCTCGTCGCCGCCGTACTGCCCCCGCCGAAGCCCCTGGGCATCGGCGACAGGCTCTTCCCCGAACTCGGCAACCCCGGCTACGACGTGCTCGCGTACGACCTGTCCTTCACGTACAAGGACAACCTGACCCCGCTCGACGCGGTCACCGTCATCGACGCCCGGGCACTGGAGCCGCTTGAGCGCATCAACCTGGACTTCACCCACGGCAAGGTGGCGTCCGCCGAGGTCAACGGGGAGCCCGTGCGGTTCGAGAGCGTCGGGGAGGACCTCGTGCTGACCCCGCCGCGCGCCGTGGCGGAAGGTGGCGCGCTGCGCATCACGGTCCGGCACACCAGCGACCCCCGCGGCCGTGGGGACGGCGGCTGGGTACCCACCGAGGACGGTCTGGCCATGGCCAACCAGGCGGACGCCGCCCACCGCGTGTTCCCCTGCAACGACCACCCCGCCGACAAGGCCCTCTTCACCTTCCGGATCACCGCCCCCGCCGCGCTCACGGCCGTCGCCAACGGGCTCCAGGCGGCACCTGCCCGCCGCACCGGCCCCTCCACGACATGGACCTACCGGACCCGGCACCCGATGGCCACCGAGCTGGCCCAGGTCTCGGTGGGCCGCTCCGCCGTCGTGCACGGGACCGGACCGCACGGGCTGCCCCTGCGCGACGTGGTGCCCGCCGCCGACCGGCAGCGGCTCGACCCCTGGCTGAAGAAGACCGCCGGCCACATCGCGTGGATGGAGGAGCGCGTCGGCCGCTACCCCTTCGAGAACTACGGCGTGCTGATCGCGCGGGCGACGACCGGCTTCGAGCTGGAGACGCAGACCCTCTCGCTCTTCGAGAGCAGCCTGTTCTCCGGCGATGGCTACCCCGAGTGGTACGTCGAGGCGGTGATGGTCCACGAGCTCGCCCACCAGTGGTTCGGCGACAGCGTCAGCCCGCGCACCTGGTCCGACCTGTGGCTCAACGAAGGACACGCCACCTGGTACGAGGCCCTGTACGCCGACGACCTCGGCAAGTACTCCCTGGAGCGGCGCATGCGCGAGGCGTACCAGCGCTCCGACCAGTGGCGGGCGGCGGGAGGCCCTCCGGCCGCCCCGAAGGCGGCCGCGCCCGGCGAGAAGATCGGGCTGTTCCGGCCGGTGGTCTACGACGGCGCGGCGCTGATCCTTTACGCGCTGCGGCAGGAGATCGGTGCCCCGGCCTTCGAGCGGATCGAACGGCGCTGGGTGACGCAGTACCGGGACGGGATCGCGGGCACAGCCGACTTCGTCCGCCTGGCCTCGCAGGAAGCGGGCCGCGACCTCGGACCCTTCCTGGAGCCGTGGCTGTACGGGGCGAAGACCCCGCCGATGCCGGGGCACCCGGAGTGGAGCGCCCCGGCGGCCGACCGGTCCACGCCGGGCAAGGCCGCGCCGAGCAAGGGTGCGCCAAGCAAGGGTGCGCCGGACAAGGCCGCGCCCGGCAAGCCGGCGGCGGGCGAGGCGTCGGCCCCGGACAAGGCCGGGCCCGGCGGGAAAAGCGTGTGACCGCCGAGGAACGGGCATGTCACCATCGACGGGGCCGTTCGGGGAATCCCCGGGCGGTGTGACACGTTGGACGTGACAGCTACCGTGTCCCCGCCAGGCGTGACACTGCTATTCGAATCGACGTAAGGATCCAATGACCTCCTCCTCTTCCCCTTCCCAGGACGCGCGGGACGCAAATGACGTGCGGGACTCGCAGAGCTTCACCGAGAGCCTTCGGGCCGATGCCCTGATGGAAGAGGACGTCGCCTGGAGCCACGAGATCGACGGAGACCGGGACGGCGACCAGTTCGACCGCTCCGAGCGCGCGGCCCTGCGCCGCGTGGCCGGCCTCTCCACCGAGCTCGAAGACGTCACCGAGGTCGAGTACCGACAGCTCCGCCTCGAGCGCGTCGTGCTCGTCGGTGTCTGGACCTCCGGCACGGTGCAGGACGCGGAGAACTCCCTCGCGGAGCTCGCCGCCCTGGCCGAGACGGCGGGTGCTCTCGTACTCGACGGCGTGATCCAGCGCCGCGACAAGCCGGACCCCGCCACCTTCATCGGTTCCGGCAAGGCCCGCGAGCTGCGTGACATCGTCATGGAGAGCGGCGCCGACACCGTCGTCTGCGACGGTGAGCTCAGCCCCGGCCAGCTCATCGCCCTCGAAGACGTCGTCAAGGTCAAGGTGGTCGACCGGACGGCCCTGATCCTCGACATCTTCGCCCAGCACGCCAAGTCCCGAGAGGGCAAGGCGCAGGTCGCGCTCGCGCAGATGCAGTACATGCTGCCGCGACTGCGCGGCTGGGGTCAGTCGCTGTCCCGGCAGATGGGTGGCGGCGGCGGTGGCGGCATGGCCACCCGAGGCCCCGGTGAGACCAAGATCGAGACCGACCGGCGACGGATCCGCGAGAAGATGGCCAAGATGCGCCGGGAGATCGCGGAGATGAAGACCGGCCGCGACATCAAGCGGCAGGAACGGCGCCGCAACAAGGTGCCTTCCGTAGCCATTGCCGGCTACACCAACGCCGGCAAGTCCTCGCTGCTCAACCGCCTCACGGGCGCTGGTGTGCTGGTGGAGAACGCCCTGTTCGCCACCCTCGACCCAACCGTGCGCCGGGCCGAGACGCCGAGCGGCCGGGTCTACACCCTGGCCGACACGGTCGGCTTTGTCCGGCACCTGCCCCACCACCTCGTCGAGGCCTTCCGCTCCACGATGGAGGAGGTCGGCGACTCCGACCTGATCCTGCACATCGTCGACGGCTCGCACCCGGCACCGGAGGAGCAGCTGGCGGCGGTGCGCGAGGTGATCCGCGAGGTCGGCGCGGTGAACGTGCCCGAGGTCGTGGTGATCAACAAGGCCGACGCCGCGGACCCCCTCGTCCTGCAGCGGCTGCTGCGGATCGAACGGCACTCCATCGCCGTCTCGGCGCGGACGGGCATGGGCATCGAGGAACTCCTCGCGCTCATCGACTCCGAGCTGCCGCGGCCCGAGGTGGAGGTGGAGGCCATGGTGCCGTACACCCGCGGCTCGCTGGTCGCGAAGGCGCACGCCGAGGGCGAGGTGATCTCCGAGGAGCACACCCCGGAGGGCACCCTCCTCAAGGCGCGCGTCCACCAGGAACTGGCCGCGGACCTCGCGCCGTACGCGCTGGCGAAGCAGTAGCCGCGCCGACACCGGTCGGCCGCCCGCCGGTGACGGCACGGCAGCCTTGAGGGTCTGACGACCGAGGGCCCCCTGCGGTGCAGGGGGCCCTCGGTCGTTCGCTCCCGCTCCCGCTCCCGGGCCGGGGCCTGGGCCTTGGCCGGGGTTTCGGGGCGCGGGCTACTTGAACTTGGCGCTGACGGCGTCGAAGATGCCCTTCGCCTCCGGGCCCAGCCGCGGTCCGGCCAGCCAGCCGGCCTTGGCCGGGCCGATCGAGGTGTTCGACACCAGCGCGGGCTTGCCGTTGGCGCCCAGCGCGACCCAGCCACCGCCGGAGGCGCCGCCCGTCATGGTGCAGCCGATGCGGTACATCACCGGCTCGTTCGCCTTCAGAGTCAGCCGTCCCGGCCTGTCCGTGCACTGGAAGGCCTTCTGACCGTCGAACGGAGCCGCCGCGGGGTAGCCCGTTGCCGTGATGCTCGCGACCTTCGGCACGGCGGGCGCGGCGAACTCCACCGGAAGCGCCGAACCGACCGTCTCCTCGAGAGACTTGCCGCTGCCCTTCTCCGGCGTCACGTGCAGCACGGCGAAGTCGTAGGGAGCACCGGCGCCGCCGGTCGGACCGCCGGTCGCGATCCACTGGTCGGAGGTCTGGGCCCAGTCGCTCCACCACACGCCGTACGGGGCCACCTGCTGGCGCGGCGCGCCCTTGAGCTGCGCTGAGGGCTTGCCCGCGTTGTTGTAGGAGGGGACGAAGGCTATGTTGCGGTACCAGCCGCCCGCCTTGCCCGCGTGAACGCAGTGACCCGCGGTCCAGACCAGGTTCGACTTGCCGGGGTGCGCGGGGTCCTTCACCACGGTCGCCGAGCAGACCATCGAGCCCTCGGGACCGTCGAAGAAGACCTTGCCGGACTCCGGAATGCTCCCGTGATAAGGCGCGTTGGCCGGCTTCGCCGCCACCGGCGCCGGGGTCGGGTCGGTGACGCCCTGGTCCTTGCCCGCATCCGGGTCGACCGCCGGGCGCTGAGGCTGCTCGGCGTCGCGCATGCGGTCCGGGTCCCAGAGGTCCTCGATGATCGGGTTGATGTAGTCGCCCGCCTCGCGGAGCCAGTCCTCCTGCTTCCAGTTCTTCCACTCACCCCCTTTCCACTTCTCCACGTCGATGCCGCGTTCCCTGAGCTTCTCCTTGAGCTGGTCCGGGATCTTGATCCCGTCCGTGTTCGGCAGGCTCGCCGCCACGGTCGGCTTGGCGTCGCCGCCGGCCTCCCCGTCGCCGGGGCCGCAGGCGGCGGCGGTCAGCACGAGGGCGGCCGCGCACAGCGTCGCGGTGACCGGTCGGTTCGGTCGCATGTCGTTCGTCCCCCTGGAGGATCGAGGCGTGGAGTGGAGCACCCCACTATGCCGCTGCCGCCTTGGACGACGCAGCCCGGGTCGGCGGTTCCTTTTGCTCACTTCTTGACAAGGATCTTGGGCCCACCCGTGATCCGCCGCCGTCACCGTCGTTGGTACGTACGGGGGATGGGGGGAGCGTCGGTGTTCGAAGGGCAATCCGTCGGTGCAGTCAGTGCGGGAGGAGCGACGTTCGTGGCTTTCACGGAGCCGGCCGGGGCGGCGGCCGCGACGCAGACCCCGTCGCAGGCGAACCCCCAAGTCCCGCCGCAGGGCGGCCGAGCAGCAGGCCATGACGGCATCCTGCGCAGGCAGGCGCAGCGGGAGTCCGCCGCCCGGACCTACGCCCGCTCCCTGCCCATCGTCCCGGTGCGGGCCCGCGGGCTGACCATCGAAGGCGCCGACGGCCGCCGTTACCTCGACTGCCTCTCCGGAGCCGGCACCCTCGCGCTCGGACACAACCACCCGGTGGTGCTGGAAGCCGTCCGCGGCGTCCTGGATTCGGGTGCGCCCCTTCACGTGCTGGACCTCGCGACACCCGTCAAGGACGCCTTCACCACTGAGCTGTTCGCCAACCTGCCGCCGACGCTGGCCGCCGACGCGCGGATCCAGTTCTGCGGGCCCGCCGGCACGGACGCGGTGGAAGCCGCACTCAAACTGGTCCGCACCGCGACCGGGCGCTGCGGACTGCTCGCCTTCACCGGGGCCTACCACGGTATGACCGCCGGCGCCCTGGACGCCTCGGGGGGTGCTCCCGGAGTTCGGGTGACCAGGCTTCCGTACCCCCAGGACTTTCGCTGCCCCTTCGGCGTCGGGGGCACCGAGGGCGCCGAACTCGCCGCCCGCTGGACGGAGAACCTCCTCGACGACCCCAAGGGCGGGGTCCCCCAGCCCGCAGGCCTGATCGTCGAACCGGTCCAGGGCGAGGGCGGGGTCAACCCCGCCCCGGACGGCTGGCTGCGCCGCATGCGCGAGATCACCGCGTCCCGGGGGATCCCCCTCATCGCCGACGAGGTCCAGACGGGAGTCGGCAGGACCGGAGCCTTCTGGGGCGTCGACCATGCCGGAGTGGTGCCCGACGTGATGGTCCTCTCCAAGGCAATCGGCGGCAGCCTGCCCCTCGCGGTGATCGTGTACCGGTCGGGCCTGGACGTATGGACTCCCGGCGCCCACGCCGGCACTTTCCGAGGCAACCAGCTCGCCATGGCCGCCGGTACCGCCACGCTCGCCTTCGTCCGCGAGAACCGGCTCGCGGAACGCGCCGCCGTGCTCGGCGATCGGATGCTGGCCGCCCTGCGCGGCCTGGCCTCCGGCCACCCCTGCATCGGGGACGTCCGGGGCCGCGGCCTCATGATCGGCCTCGAACTCGTCGACCCCGACACCGGGGCCGCCGCGCCGGCCCTCGCCGCGGCCGTCCGCCAGGAGTGCCTCGAACGCGGTCTGATCGTCGAACTCGGCGGCCGCCACGGCGCCGTGGTCCGTCTGCTCCCACCGCTGACCCTGACCGACGAGCAGGCCTCGGCGGTCCTCGACCGCCTGGCCGACGCCATCCCGGCCGCCGCCCGCCGGATCCGCTGACCCGCACCCCGAGGACACGCGATGCCAGACCCGCACCAGTCCACCCCGACCACCCCTGTCACCCCGACCGCACCGCTGCGCTCCACCCCCGACACGCCGACTTCCGCCGCCTTCCTGCCCACAACCGCCGAGGACGGGCCGGCGCGCCCGCAGCCAGTGCCCGACCCGGCCTGCACGGCGCCGCCGCGCCCCGAGCCCGAAGCGGCCAGCCCGGTACGGCCGTCACCGGTGCCCGAGCCCGCACCCCTGGCGGCCGCCGAACCCGCCCCGGACCCTGCTCCGCCGCAGCGGCCCCCCACGCCCGCACCGCCCACCGGCGCGTCGGCATCGCCCGCCGGCACCACGCCCTGGCGCGCGGAGCAGCCCCAGGCCACCGATCCGGCGCCGGGGGAGGCCGAACCGCAGGCCTCCCCGGTCGAACCGCTGGTCTCCTCGGCCGAGGCGCAGGCCTCCCCGGTCGAGGCGCAGGCCTCCCCGGTCGAGGCGCAGGCCTCCTCCGCTGGACCGCTGGTCTCCTCGGCCGAGGCGCAGGCCTCCTCCACCGCCAGCGCCCCCACCGAAGGGAGCACCGCCGAGCACCCGCTGCCCCCGCAGGCCACCCCCGGCGGGCCGTCCCCGCAGCCGACCGCAGCCGCCGCCGGGGCGGGCGCCACGGTGCCCCGTCAGAAAGACGGCACGCCCAGAGCCCGCACCGGCCTGCCGGGCTTCATCCGACCTCGGCCGACCGCCGGACCCGACCCCCTGGACCACCCCGACCCGGCCGTCGCCGCCGAGGCCGCGGCGGTCGAGAACCTGCTCCGGTGCTGGGTCCGCGAATCCGGACTCCACCGCCCCGACGGCCCCGCCGGGAGCCCCCTGCGCATCCCCCTTCCCGCATCCGGCACCGCCGTGCTCGTCGCTGTCCGCCACTGGTCCCACGCCGGCTGGCACCGCTTCGGCCCGGCCCGCCTCGAAGGCACCCCTGCCACCGCGCCGTGCCTGGACGCCGTCACCCTCGCCGCGCTCATCGCCCGCGAGGGCCCGAGCGACGGCCGCGGCAGCGCCGACCTGGTCGGCCGGGTCGCCGACTCGGTTCGCCGCACCACCGAGTTCATCGCCGACCGGCGCGAGCGCCCCACCGCCCCGGCCCCCGCCTGCGCGGACCGCTTCCTCACCGCCGAACAGTCACTCCTCCTCGGCCACCCCCTCCAGCCCGACCCGAAGAGCCGCGAAGGACTCTCCGAGACCGAGGCCCGCCGCTACTCACCCGAACTCCACGGCTCCTTCCCCCTGCACTGGTTCGCGGTCGCCCCCTCCGCGCTCGCCACCGAATCCGCCTGGACCGAACGCGGCCGCCCCGTCTCCGCACCACAACTCCTCGGCCGGCTCGCCCCCGGACTTCCACTGCCCGACGGCACCACCCCCCTCCCCCTGCACCCCTGGCAGGCCCGCGACCTCCTCCAACGCCCCTCCGTCACGGCCCTGCGCGACGCCGGACTCCTGCACGACCTGGGCCCGCACGGAGAGGACTGGTACCCGACCTCCTCCGTCCGCACCGTCCACCGCCCGGGCGCCCCCGCGATGCTGAAGCTCTCCCTGGGCCTGCGCATCACCAACTCCCGCCGCGAGAACCTCCGCAAGGAACTCCACCGAGGCGTCGAGGTCCACCGACTGCTCCGCACCGGCCTCACCGAGCAGTGGCAGGCAGCCCACCCCGGCTTCGACATCGTCCGCGACCCTGCATGGGTAGCCGTGGACGCCCTAGACGGCACCCCCGTCCCCGGCCTCGACGCCCTGCTCCGTCACAACCCCTTCCGCTCGGGCGACGACGCCGTGTGCATCGCCGCGCTCACCTCTCTCCGTCCCTGGCCCGGTCGGACCACCATGAGCTCCCGCCTCGCCGAAATCGTCGCCGGGCTCGCCTCTGCCACCGGACACAGCACCTCGGCCGTCGCCGCCGAGTGGTTCCTGCGCTACCTCGACCACGTGGTCCTGCCGGTCCTCGCCTTCGACGCCCTCGCCGGCATCGCCCTCGAAGCGCACCAGCAGAACACCCTGGTCCTCCTCGACCCGGTCGGCTGGCCGACCGGCGGCCGATACCGCGACAACCAGGGCTACTACTTCCGCGAATCCCGCCGTGCCGAACTGGAGCAACGGCTCCCGGGAATCGGCGGCCGAAGCGACACCTTCGTCTCCGACTCCGTCACCGACGAACGCTTCGCCTACTACCTCGGCATCAACAACGTGCTCGGCCTGATCGGTGCCTTCGGGTCCCAGCGCCTCGCCGACGAACGCGTCCTGCTCGCCGCCTTCCGCCGCTTCCTCGCCAAGGCCGCGAGCCTCGGCCCGCTCCCCACCCGGCTGCTCGACTCGCCCACCCTGCGCTGCAAGGCGAACCTGCTCACCCGGCTGGGCGGCCTCGACGAACTCGTCGGCCCTGTCGACACCCAGTCCGTCTACGTCACCATCACCAACCCCCTTCACGATTGACGCGTCGCCGCCCGACGCGGAGGAGAGCCCCGATGCGCCTCACGGACACCGCCGCCGATTCCGCCGGACCCGGTCTGTACGCCCCTGACGCCGTCTACGCCCTCGGCGCCGTCCGGCACACCGCCACACGGCGCCTCAACGCCGACCTGCTGCCCCTGCTCGCCGAGGCCGACCTGCTCGATTCACCAGCCACCTGGGGCACCGTCACCACCCGGGCCGGAGCCTTCCGACTGGAACCCGTCCGGCCGGGCCGAGACCTGGAACTCCTCACCGGCTGGATGAACGACCCCGAGGTGGCCGCCTACTGGGAGCTCGCCGGCCCCGCCGCCGTCACCGCGGCGCACCTGCGGTCCCAACTCGACGGCGACGGCCGGAGCATCCCCTGCCTCGGCCTCCTCGACGGCGCAGCGATGAGCTACTGGGAGATCTACCGGGCCGACCTCGACCCGCTCTCCCGCCATTACCCGGCTCGCCCCCACGACACGGGTATCCACCTGCTCATCGGAGACGGAACGAACCGCGGCCGCGGGCTGGGCACGGCCCTGCTCCGCGCCGTCGCCGACCTGGTCCTCGGCAACCGCCCCCGCTGCACACGCGTGATCGCGGAACCGGACATCCGCAACACCCCCTCCGTATCGGCCTTCCTCAGCTCAGGCTTCCGCTGCCATGCGGAAATCGACCTCCCCGAGAAGCGCGCCGCCCTGATGGTCCGGGAGCGGGCGCTGCGCAATCTCCTCTGATCGCCGTCCCGCACGTCCCGACCGTCGCGGTCGCTTCGCACCTCTCCCTTCGAAAACTCTGCGTCGCGCAGCAAAGTTCCCGATCTTCGAGGAGTACCGTGCCGAACTCCCCAGCCGCCCCCGACCCGGCGGAGCCGGGCCTGCCGCCGTCGCCCCAGCACCCCTGCACACCACCCGAGCTCACGCTCCCGACGTGGGAGACCGCCGCGCGCCGGCTCCTCGCCAAGATGCTCGCCGAATTCGCCTACGAGGAGATCATCCGCCCCGTTCCCGCCCCGGCCGCCGCCGGCGACGCCTGGACCCTGACCCTCGACGACGGCAGCAGCCTCGGCTTCCGGGCCCGTCGTCGTTCGTACGGCAGCTGGCACGTCGCACCGGACACCATCACCCTCACACCGCTGCCGCCCGGACCGGCGGGCCCGGTCTCCTTCGGCGACCCGTACGCCTTCCTCGTCCGCGCCCGTACTCTCCTCGGGCTTGACGGAGCCACCCTCGGCCACCTCGTCCGCGAGCTCAGTGCGACCCTCGCCGCGGATGCACGGATCGACCACACCTCCCTCACCGCGGACGTCCTCGCCGACCTCGACTACGCGGCTCTCGAAGGCCACCAGACCGGCCACCCCTGGCTCGTCCTCAACAAGGGCCGCATCGGACTCTCCTCCTCCGACACCGCGGCATGGGCCCCCGAGGCCCGCAACCGCCAGCGCCTGCCCTGGCTCGCCGCCCACACCTCGCTCGCCACCTACCGCGGCACCGCCGGCCTGGAGGACCCCGCCAGGCTCTACTCCGACGAGCTCGACCCGGTCACCCGCGAGGCCTTCGACCAGACCCTCCGCGACCGCGGCCTCGACCCGCTCCGCTACCTCTTCTTCCCCGTGCACCCCTGGCAGTGGGACGAGGTCGTCCTCCCGCTCTTCGCCCCGGCACTCGCCTCCGGCGCCCTCGTCCCCCTCCCCGCCGACCCGGACGTCCGTCTGCCCCAGCAGTCGATCCGCACGTTCCTCAACCTCAGCCGTCCCGACCGGCACAGCGTCAAGCTCCCGCTCTCCGTCTTCAACACCATGGTCTGGCGCGGCCTGCCCTCCGACCTGGCCCTCGCGGCCCCCACCGTCACCGCCTGGATCCACTCCCTCCGCGACGCGGACCCCTTCCTGCGGGACGAGTGCCGGGTGATCCTGCTCGGCGAGGTCGCCTCCGTCACCGTCCGCCACCCTGTGTACGACCGCCTCCCCGAGGTCCCGTACCAGTACAAGGAGCTCCTCGGCGCGATCTGGCGCGAGCCCCTCACCGGCCTGCTCGCGGCGGGGGAGCGGGCCCGTACGCTCGCCTCACTGCTCCACACCGACCCCCGCGGCCGGCCCTTCACCGCCGAGCTCGTCGCCCGCTCCGGCCTGCCCCCGGCCGCCTGGCTGCAGCGGCTCTTCGCCGCCGTGCTGCCCCCGCTGCTCCACTTCCTCTACCGCTACGGCACCGTCTTCTCCCCGCACGGCGAGAACGCCGTCGTGATCTTCGACGAACGGGACGTCCCGGTACGGCTCGCGATCAAGGACTTCGTGGACGACGTCAATATCAGCGACGAGCCGCTGCCCGAGCTGGCCTCCGTGCCCGACGAGGTACGGGCCGTCCTGCTCACCGAGCCCGCCGACTACCTGCCGCAGTTCATCCATTCCGGACTGTTCATCGGAGTCTTCCGCTATCTGTCGGCCCTGTGCGATGACCGCCTCGGCGTCCCCGAGGGTGACTTCTGGTCGCTCGCAAGGGCCGAGATTTTGCGTCACCAGGCTCGCTTTCCCGAACTGAAGGACCGCTATGAGCTCTTCGACCTGCTCGGCGAGGCTGTGTCTGAACAGGAACCGGCTGTACGAGGACGGCTACCGCGATCGCCCCGACCGCCCGCACGCCGTTCAGCACGGAACCGTGCCCAATCCCCTCCACCGGCCATGAATCCCCGTCGGTGTGCGCCCTCTGTCAGCGGGGCACCGTAGGGTTGGCAGTGCTATGACGAAGCCCTCCCTCCCCGACCTGCTGCACGCCGCCGTCTCCGCCGTCGGCGGCACGGAGCGCCCCGGCCAGGTGGCCATGGCCGAAGCCGTCGCCGAAGCGATCGACGACAACTCCCACCGGCTCATCCAGGCGGGTACCGGCACCGGAAAGTCCCTCGGCTACCTGGTGCCCGCCCTCGCCCACGGCGAGCGCGTGGTCGTGGCCACCGCGACCCTCGCACTCCAGCGGCAGCTCGTCGAGCGTGACCTGCCGCGGACGGTGGACGCACTGCATCCGCAGCTACGCCGCCGCCCGCAGTTCGCCATGCTCAAGGGCCGGTCGAACTACCTGTGCCTGCACCGCCTGCACGAAGGTGCTCCGCAGGACGAGGAGGACGGCCTCTTCGACCAGTTCGAGGCGGCCGCGCCCACCAGCAAGCTCGGCCAGGACCTGCTGCGTCTGCGCGACTGGGCCGACGAGACGGAGACCGGCGACCGCGACGACCTGACACCGGGCGTGTCGGACAAGGCCTGGTCGCAGATCTCGGTCTCCTCCCGCGAGTGCCTGGGCGCGACGAAATGCGCTTACGGAGCCGAGTGCTTCGCCGAGGCCGCACGCGAGCGCGCCAAGCTCGCGGACGTGGTCGTCACCAACCACGCGCTGCTCGCCATCGACGCCATCGAGGGGGCGCCGGTGCTGCCGCAGCACGAGGTGCTGATCGTGGACGAGGCCCACGAACTGGTCTCCCGAGTGACCGGGGTCGCCACCGGCGAACTCACGCCCGGCCAGGTCAACCGGGCTGTGAAGCGCTCCGCCAAGCTCGTCGACGAGAAGATCGCGGACGCTCTGCAGACCGCATCCGAGTCCTTCGAGCGCGTCATGGAGCTGGCCCTGCCGGGCCGCCTGGAGCAGATTCCCGAGGACCTCGGCTACGCCCTGATGTCCCTGCGGGACGCCGCGCGCAATGTGATCTCGGCGATCGGAGCCACACGCGACAAGTCCGTCCACGACGAGGACGCGGTCCGAAAGCAGGCCCTGGCGGCGGTGGAGAGCATCCATGCGGTGGCGGAGCGGATCACGAACGGCTCCGAGTACGACGTCGTCTGGTACGAGCGCCACGACCGTTTCGGCGCGACCCTCCGGGTCGCCCCGCTGTCGGTGTCCGGCCTGCTGCGCGAGAAGCTCTTCGAGGACCGTTCGGTGGTCCTGACCTCGGCCACCCTGAAGATCGGCGGCGACTTCAACGGCGTCGCCGCGTCCCTGGGACTGTCCCCGGAGGGCGTCGAGGGCGACGACGCGCCGCTGTGGAAGGGCCTGGATGTCGGCTCCCCCTTCGACTACCCGAAGCAGGGCATCCTCTACGTGGCCAAGCACCTGGCCACACCCGGCCGTGAAGGCACCCGCGGCGACATGATGGACGAGCTCGCCGAGCTGATCGAGGCGGCGGGCGGTCGCACCCTCGGGCTGTTCTCCTCCATGCGCGGCGCCAAGGCGGCCGCCGAGGAGCTGCGCGGCCGGCTCGACAACCCGATCCTGCTCCAGGGCGAGGAGACGCTCGGCGAGCTCATCAAGAACTTTGCGGCCGACCCGAAGACCTGCCTGTTCGGGACGCTGTCGCTGTGGCAGGGCGTGGACGTACCCGGCCCCAGCTGCCAACTCGTGGTCATGGACCGGATCCCCTTCCCGCGTCCCGACGACCCGCTGATGAGCGCCCGCCAGAAGTCGGTGGAGGAACACGGCGGGAACGGCTTCATGGCCGTCGCCGCCACGCACGCCGCCCTGCTGATGGCCCAGGGCGCGGGCCGGCTCGTCCGGGCCTCGGGCGACCGGGGTGTCGTCGCCGTCCTGGACCCCCGTCTGGCCACGGCCCGGTACGGGAGCTTCCTGCGGGCCACACTGCCGGACTTCTGGTACACGACCGACCGCAACCAGGTCCGCCGCTCGCTCGCCGCGATCGACGCGACGGCCCGGGCCGACGGCCGGTAGGGACAGAGAGACAAGACAAAACAACCCCCGGGACCGGCGCAGTGGGTCCCGGGGGCTGGCTAGGGAGCGGCGGGGGTCAGACCCGGCGCAGGACCGCGACGACCTTGCCGAGAATGGTCGCCTCATCGCCGGGGATCGGCTGGTAGGCGGCGTTGTGCGGGAGGAGCCAGACATGACCGTCCTCGCGCTTGAAGCGCTTGACGGTGGCCTCGCCGTCCAGCATCGCGGCGACGATGTCGCCGTTCTCCGCGACGGGCTGGCGGCGGACCGTGACCCAGTCGCCGTCGCAGATGGCGGCCTCGATCATCGAGTCACCGACGACCTTGAGGACGAAGAGCTCACCGTCGCCGACGAGCTGGCGGGGGAGCGGGAACACGTCCTCGACCGACTCCTCGGCGAGGATCGGGCCACCGGCCGCAATCCGGCCGACAAGGGGAACGTAGGAGGCGGCGGGCTTGCCGGTGGTGTCCGTGGGCTGCGAGCTGGGCTGGTCCGAGCCGCGCACCTCGTAGGCCCGGGGGCGGTGCGGATCACGACGCAGGAAGCCCTTGCGCTCCAGGGCCATCAGCTGGTGTGCCACCGACGACGTGCTGGACAGGCCGACCGCCTGGCCGATCTCCCGCATCGACGGAGGGTAGCCCCGGCGCTGCACGGAGTCGCGAATGACCTCGATGACCCTGCGCTGCCGGTCCGTGAGCCCGGAGCTGTCCGCGCGGATGCCTGGAGGTCGACCTGGCAGCGAGCGTGCGGGGCGCACTGCGGCGTCCGCGTCCGGGTTCAGGTTTGCGTCGTTCATGGCATGCACCGGCTCGAGTCGGTTCTGGGAGCGGTTCTGGGCAGTGATGGCGGCACTGTCTGCGGTGGTGGTCACGTCGGCCCCTCTCGAAATGTTCTCCCTAGCTGGACAACGGTAGTTGCTTTCGAAAGGTTGCGCCAAACACACGTTCGAGTGAAAAATCGCAGATCGCCCTGCGTGGGTAAAACGCGGGGTGTATAGGCGATCGGATCAGCGAACGCGGGTTCGGCTCGGCCTCCGCTGCTTACGGTACCCTTCCCGGTCGGGTAGCCGCCGTTCGGCCCTGCGTCCAGTCTGGCACCGCCGGCCCTCGTATCCGGCTATCGGACGCTGCGACACGCAGAGGTATTCAAATCCACCGCAACCCAAGATCTAGTGGTTGGATGAGCGCGGCCTCCCAGAAGTTGTGGTCCCTGGGTCCTCTGAGGCTCCTGGGATCGCATATGCTGGTGGCTGCTCCGCGAGCCCCCGACAGAGCCCGTTTCCGTCGTTGAGGGGCCCTGTGGGGTGATTCAGTCGTGCCGAGAAGGAGGGTGAGGGAACCATGCACTGCCCCTTCTGCAGGCACCCCGACAGCCGCGTCGTCGACAGTCGCACCACGGACGACGGCACGTCGATCCGCCGGCGCCGTCAGTGCCCCGACTGCTCCCGTCGTTTCACGACGGTGGAGACGGCCTCGCTGATGGTGATCAAGCGCAGCGGGGTGACCGAACCCTTCAGCCGCACCAAGGTCATCTCGGGCGTGCGCAAGGCGTGCCAGGGGCGGCCGGTCACCGAGGACGCCCTCGCCAAGCTCGGCCAGCGGGTCGAGGAGGCGGTGCGCGCCACCGGAAGCGCCGAGCTGACCACCCACGACGTGGGTCTGGCCATACTCGGCCCTCTGCAGGAGCTCGACCTGGTCGCGTACCTGCGGTTCGCGTCCGTCTACAAAGCGTTCGACACCCTCGAAGACTTCGAGACCGCCATCGCGGAACTGCGCGAGCCGCGGCCTCACCCCGAAGAGTGCGAGCACGGCGGGACCGCTCCGGTCCCCGTGCCCGCCTCCGCCGCCGACTGACCGGGCTGCCCGGGTCCCGGTGGTCGCACACCGGGGCGCGGCCGGTCGGCCGTGCGAAGAGACGTAGATACAGAGACACAGCACTGTGCCGCGGAATATCGCTGGCACTTTAGGGCGTTTTTGCCCGCATATGGGAGGCAGCGGCATGACAGAGACGGCGAGCAGCTCGGCACGTGGTTCCCGCGCCAAGGGGACCAAGGCTGCCAAGGGCGGCCTGCGTATCGAGCGCATCCACACCACCCCCGGCGTACACCCTTACGACGAGGTGAACTGGGAGCGCCGTGACGTCGTCATGACCAACTGGCGCGACGGCTCGGTCAATTTCGAGCAGCGCGGCGTCGAGTTCCCCGACTTCTGGTCGGTGAACGCGGTCAACATCGTCACCAGCAAGTACTTCCGCGGCGCGGTCGGCACCCCGCAGCGCGAGACCGGTCTGAAGCAGCTGATCGACCGGATCGTGAAGACGTACACGAAGGCCGGCGAGGACCACGACTACTTCTCGTCGCCCGCCGACGTGGAGATCTTCGAGCACGAGCTGACCTACGCCCTCCTGCACCAGATCTTCAGCTTCAACTCCCCGGTGTGGTTCAACGTCGGAACGCCCCAGCCGCAGCAGGTCTCCGCCTGCTTCATCCTGGCCGTCGACGACTCCATGGAGTCGATCCTCGACTGGTACAAGGAAGAGGGCATGATCTTCAAGGGCGGCTCCGGCGCCGGCCTGAACCTCTCCCGCATCCGCTCCTCCAAGGAACTCCTCTCCTCCGGCGGCAACGCCTCCGGCCCGGTCTCCTTCATGCGCGGCGCCGACGCGTCCGCCGGAACGATCAAGTCGGGCGGCGCCACCCGCCGCGCGGCCAAGATGGTCGTCCTGGACGTGGACCACCCGGACGTCGAAGCCTTCATCGAGACCAAGGTGAAGGAGGAGGAGAAGATCCGCGCCCTGCGGGACGCGGGCTTCGACATGGACCTGGGCGGCGACGACATCACGTCCGTCCAGTACCAGAACGCCAACAACTCCGTCCGCGTGAACGACGAGTTCATGACGGCCGTCGAGAACGGCACCGAGTTCGGCCTGCGGGCCCGCATGACCGGCGAGGTCATCGAGAAGGTCGACGCCAAGGCGCTCTTCCGCAAGCTCGCCGAGGCCGCGTGGGCCTGCGCCGACCCCGGCATCCAGTACGACGGTGTGATCAACAACTGGCACACCTGCCCGGAGTCCGGCCGCATCACCGCCTCCAACCCCTGCAGCGAGTACATGCACCTGGACAACACGTCCTGCAACCTCGCCTCGCTCAACCTGATGAAGTTCCTGAACGACGACGGCAAGGGCAACCAGTCCTTCGACGCCGTCCGCTTCGCCAAGGTCGTCGAACTCGTCATCACCGCGATGGACATCTCCATCTGCTTCGCGGACTTCCCGACGCAGAAGATCGGCGAGAACACCCGCGCCTTCCGCCAGCTGGGCATCGGCTACGCCAACCTCGGCGCCCTGCTGATGGCCACCGGCCACGCGTACGACTCGGACGGCGGCCGCACCCTCGCCGCCTCGATCACCTCGCTGATGACCGGTACCGCATACAAGCGCTCCGCCGAGCTGGCCGCGATCGTCGGCCCGTACGACGGCTACGCCCGCAACGCCGAGGCGCACAAGCGCGTCATGAAGCAGCACGCCGACGCCAACGCCGTCGCGCCGCGCACCGAGGACCTGGACAACTCGATCTGGGCCGCGGCCACCGAGGCCTGGCAGGACGTCCTGCGCCTCGGCGAGAAGAACGGCTTCCGCAACTCCCAGGCCTCCGTCCTCGCGCCGACCGGCACCATCGGTCTCGCGATGTCCTGCGACACCACCGGTGTCGAGCCGGACCTGGCCCTGGTCAAGTTCAAGAAGCTCGTCGGCGGCGGCTCGATGCAGATCGTCAACGGCACCGTCCCGCAGGCCCTGCGCCGCCTGGGCTACCAGGAGGAGCAGATCGAGGCGATCGTCGCCCACATCGCCGAGCACGGCAATGTCGTCGACGCCCCCGGCCTGAAGACCGAGCACTACGAGGTCTTCGACTGCGCGATGGGCGAGCGCTCCATCTCTCCGATGGGCCACGTCCGCATGATGGCCGCGATCCAGCCCTGGATCTCCGGCGCGATCTCGAAGACGGTGAACATGCCGGAGTCGGCGACCGTGGAGGAGATCGAGGAGATCTACTTCGAGGCGTGGAAGCTCGGCGTCAAGGCGCTCGCGATCTACCGCGACAACTGCAAGGTCGGCCAGCCCCTCTCCGCGAAGAAGAAGGAAGAGGAGAAGGAGGAGGTCACCGCCAAGACGGAGGAGACCATCCGCGCCGCCGTCGAGAAGGTCATCGAGTACCGCCCCGTCCGCAAGCGCCTCCCGAAGGGCCGCCCGGGCATCACCACCTCCTTCACGGTGGGCGGCGCCGAGGGCTACATGACCGCGAACTCCTACCCGGACGACGGCCTGGGCGAGGTCTTCCTGAAGATGTCCAAGCAGGGCTCGACCCTCGCGGGCATGATGGACGCCTTCTCGATCGCCGTCTCGGTCGGCCTGCAGTACGGCGTGCCGCTGGAGACCTACGTCTCGAAGTTCACGAACATGCGCTTCGAGCCGGCCGGCATGACGGACGACCCGGACGTGCGGATGGCGCAGTCGATCGTCGACTACATCTTCCGCCGCCTGGCGCTGGACTTCCTGCCCTTCGAGACCCGCTCGGCCCTCGGCATCCACACCGCCGACGAGCGTCAGCGCCACCTGGAGACCGGCTCCTACGAGCCGCTCGAGGAAGAGCTGGACACCGAGTCCCTGGCCCAGTCGGCCCCGCTCGCCGCGGTGCCGTCGGCCCCGAAGCTGGCCCCGGTCGCCGTCCCGGCCCCGGAGCGGAAGGCCGCCCACAGCAGCGCCGAACTGGTTGAGATGCAGCTCGGTGTCTCCGCGGACGCCCCGCTCTGCTTCTCCTGCGGTACGAAGATGCAGCGCGCCGGCTCCTGCTACATCTGCGAGGGCTGCGGCTCCACCAGCGGCTGCAGCTGACCGTAAGCCCGCAGCGGGCGTGAATCAGCTGTTCGGATGGGGTGTCGGCGGTTACGCCGACACCCCATCGTGCGTTGTCGGAAGGACCCGGTTTCGTCCCGCCGACGTCGAGCCCGGGCGTCAGTGGGGGATGCGGCGGGCGGGGCGGGTGACGAGGTCCTCGCGGAACTCCGCGATCCGGGAGTGGATCTGGCGCATCAGGTGGGTGTCCTCGATGCGGTCCAGGTAGAGGCAGCGCGCGGCCAGCCCCGGTAGGTCGAAGGCGAAGCACAGGGACATCAGCGGGTTCACGAACAGTTCGCTGCCCTGCGTGCGGGTGGTGAACCGGACGTCACCGAAGGACCCCCGGACCGCCGCGGCGATCGAGCCGTTGACGATGCTGGGCCGCTCCGGCGTGCGCTCCTGGGCGTGGGCCACCGCGTCGAGGAAGAGCGCGCCCTCGCGGGTGGCGCGCGGTATGGAGAACGCGCCGAGGTAGGCGCCCTCGCGCTCCAGCGCGGCGATGTTCTCCAGCACCAGCCCGTGGCTGACCCCGTGGTAGGCGTCCACGCCGAAGCCGACCGACGCCACCAGGCGCTCCGGTACGTCCTCCAGCGCGGCCAGCGCGGCGAGGCTGGCCATGTCCTCCTCGGGGGTGCCGAGGCCCGCTTCGTCACCCCGCATCAGGATGTCGGTGCCGCCGTCGACCAGGACGACAGCGTCGATGCGGTGGAGGTCGATCAGGGCGCGGTAGGCGGCGCGCAGCGGTTGCACCCCGGTCTGCGGGAAGGCGTACACGGTGGAGGGGTAGCCGTGCGTCTCCAGCCACTGGGCCAGTGTCCGCTCGGGAAAGTAGGCCTGGTGGGGTGCGCTCCGCGGGGTGACGGCGGCGGCGTCGGGGGCCGCCCAGTCCTCCGGGGGCAGTCCCGCGAGATGGCTGAAGGAGAGGTTCGCCAAATGGACCTCCTTGCCCTGGTGCATGAGGGAGAGGGCGACGGGCAGTCCGGCGTAGATGTCGAAACCGCCGCCCGCGCCTGCCACGAGGATGCGCTCGGCATCGGCGAGGCGGGCGAAGAGCGGGTTGGTGTGCAAGGCGGTCATGGCGATCATTGTGCGGGGCGCGGGCGTGCCCCTGCCCGGGGTTTCCGGGCCGTGCCATGCCGGTGGGCAGCGGGGGACAGAGGAGATGGGGCTCATGTGGAGCGGTGACCAGCTGGATCTGGACGCCTATCTGGAGCGGATCGGTCTACGGGAAGGTTACGGAGAGGTGGGGGAACTCCGGCCGGACCTCCGCACGTTGTACGCAGTGCACCGGGCCCATACCGCCGCCATTACCTTCGAGAGCCTGGACGTCCTGCTCGGCCGCCCCGTCGCGCTGGACGTCAAGTCGATCGAGGACAAGCTCGTGCACGACCGCCGGGGCGGCTACTGCTACGAGCAGAACTCGCTGCTGGCCGCCGCCCTGGAGCGGATCGGCTTCGAGGTCACCGGGCGCGGTGCCCGCAACCGCACCCGCGGTGACTCCCTCCTGGCCGTGACCCATGCCCTCCTCGTCGTCACGGTCGACGGTGAGGAGTGGCTGTGCGACGCCGGGTTCGGGTACCAGGGCCCCCGCGAGCCGGTTCCGCTGGCGCGCCCCGGCGCCGAGGTGGAGCAGGGGAAGTGGACGTACCGCATCCGCGAGGAGGCGGACGGGGTCCTCGTACTGTGCCTGCTGCGCGGGGAGAACTGGAGGGACCTGTACGCGTTCTCCCCGCAGCGCTACCACCCGGTCGACTACGTCGTGCTCAACCACTACAGCTCCGGTCACCCCCGCTCCTCCTTCGTCGAGCGGGTCATCGTCCAGCGTCCGGGCGGCGACGTCCGCCGTCCGGCCGACGACGTCCGCCGGGCGCTCGTCGGCCGGGAGCTCACCACGCTGCACCCCGACGGGACGGCAGAGCAGCGGCTCGTGAGCCCGCAGGAGCTCCTCACCGTGCTCGACCGGGAGTTCGGTCTTCGGCTGCCTGATCGGGATGCGGAGGAACTGGTGGGGATGTACCTCGCCGAGGACTGACCGGGGCCGTGCCTGGCCCGTACGATGGCGCAGTGCTGGTCAAGTGGATTCGCTGCACGGTGACGGACCGACGCGGGTTCGAGCGGGGGCAGCGAAAATGGGCGGGGCTGCCGGGCGAGCCGGGATTCCGGGGGCAGGGCGGCGGCTGGAGCAGAGGCCGGCAGGGGGTGGCGCATGTCTTCGCGTTCTGGGAGAGCCGGTCCTTCTACGACTCCTTCATGGCGCGTTCGCACGACAGGCTGGCCGCCGCGCAGCACGGTACCTACACCGATCTGCGGGTCACACTCTTCGACCACCGCTTCGACGTGAAGACCGGCTTCGAGCCGCGCTTCACCGATGCCGACGTCGTCCGGGTGGCGCACACCCGCGTCCGGGAGGGCAGGGTCGACCACTTCGCCCTCATGCAGGAGAAGGTGTGGAATCCGGCCATGGCGGGCTCGCCCGGGATGATCCGGGGGCTCTTCGGCGAGGCCCCGGGCCGGGAGTTCCTGGTGCTCTCCATGTGGCACGCCGCCGCCGAGCACGGAAAGTACCGGCAGGAGCGGGTCGAGCGGCTTTCCCTGCGCGCCCAGATCCAGGCGGACGTCGAAGCCCTCGCCGGCGACGTCGTAGACCTCGAACCCTCCTGGACGGTGTGACCGTACGACAGGCGCCAGGCCGACCGGCGTGCCCGGCCGGCCGGCCCGGCCGTGGCCGAATAGGCTCATGGGATGGTTCGACCACGGCGCATCGTCCTTGTCCGACACGGGGAATCGGAGGGGAACGCCGACGACACGGTGTACGAGAGGGAACCCGACCACGCCCTGCGGCTCACCCCGTACGGCCGACAGCAGGCCGCGGCGTCGGGCGTCCGGCTCCGCGAGATCTTCGGCAACGAGACCATCAGCGCGTATGTCTCCCCCTACCGGCGGACCCTCCAGACCTTCCGGGAGCTCAGGCTCGACCCCACGCGGGTCCGGATGCGCGAGGAGCCGCGGCTGCGCGAGCAGGACTGGGGCAATTGGCAGGACCGGGAGGACGTACGGCTCCAGAAGGCCTACCGGGACGCGTACGGGCACTTCTTCTACCGCTTCGCGCAGGGCGAATCGGGGGCCGACGTGTACGACCGGGTCGGATCCTTCCTGGAAAGCCTCTACCGCAGCTTCGAGGCCCCGGACCATCCCCAGAACGTGCTGCTGGTGACGCACGGGCTGACGATGCGGCTGTTCTGCATGCGCTGGTTCCACTGGTCGGTGGCCGAATTCGAGTCCCTGTCCAATCCGGGGAACGGCGATTTCCGGATGCTCTTGTTGGGCCCCGACGGCCGGTACCGGATGGACCGCCCGTTTGAGCGGTGGACCACACCGGAGCCTTATGACCTGGACGGCTAGAGTGACCCGCGATGACGCCTGACTCCACTCCCGAACGGCGCTACGCACGCGCCATGGCCAGCCTCCGCGGGCTGGCGCTGGGCGACGCCCTCGGCTCCCAGTACTTCGTCCCCGTGAACTACCCGCTGCTCAAGCGGCGCGAGCTGCCGTCCGGCACCGAGACGTGGCAGTGGACCGACGACACCGAGATGGCCTGCTCTGTGGTGGCCGTGCTGGCCGGGCACGGGCGGATCGACCAGGACGCGCTCGCGAGCTCCTTCGCCCACCACCACGACTTCGACCGGGGTTACGGGCCCGCGGTGAACCGGATGCTGCGCCTGGTGCGGGAGGGCCAGGACTGGCGCACGCTGGCTGCCGAACTGTTCAACGGGCAGGGCTCGTGGGGCAACGGCGCCGCCATGCGCATCGCGCCTCTGGGCGCCTGGTACGCCGACGACCCGGAGCAGGCCATCCACCAGGCGGAGATCTCCGCCTACACGACCCATCAGCACCGCGAAGCAGTGTGCGGGGCGATGGCGGTCGCCGCGGCGGCCGCGCTGGCCGCCGGTGCGGACGCCCCGCCGAAGGCGGCCGATCTGCTGGACGGGGTGATCGCCCTCGTGCCGCGCAGTGCGGTCGGCGCCGGGCTGCGGCGCGCCCGCGACATGCTGGACTACGGCGACGCGACCACCGTCGCCGCGGTGCTGGGCTGCGGACGGCGCACGAGCGCCCACGACACAGTGCCGTTCGCCCTGTGGTCGGCGGCGCGGGCACTGGACGACTACGAGCGGGCGTTCTGGACCACGGCGCAGGTCGGCGGCGACGTCGACACGACCTGCGCGATCGTCGGCGGAGTCCTGGGCGCGCGCGGTGACGCAGTGCTGCCGGCCGAGTGGCTGGCGCGCACCGAAGCGCTGCCGGCGTGGCTGCCGGAGACGGCGGCGTAGCCCTCCACGGCGGACCTGTGCGCGTCGGGCCCCATCTGCACCGGTGAGGGCCCGCGTCCGATTGTCACGGTCCTGCCACAGCGCGCTTTTGATCCTGTTCAAAACCGCCTGTGGTCGGCCTACTCTGTCCGCATCGCCGCCCCAACCTGTACGCCGGGGCGGCCGACAGGGGAGAGGACCCGATGTCAGAGAACACCGGCGGGGCGCACGAGGCCCGGCCCGAGGCGGCGGCCAACGCGGAACCCACCACAGGGGATTCGCCCGCGAGTGCGGTTGCGGCCGGGAGCCCGTCCGCCGACGCGGCCGGGCCCCGGCCGGGCGCACACACCGGCCGGTCGGCCGGGCAGCAGCCCCAGTACCAGCAACCGCGCCCGTGGGGACCACCGCCGGCTAAGACGCCCGCCAAACCCTCCTGGGCGACGGTGGTACGCCCCGCCGAGGCCGCTCCCGTCCGGACCGCGACCCTGGTCGCCGTCCTCGCCTCCGCTCTCGCCGCCGCGCTCCTCCTGGCCGACGGCATGGGCCCCGGCCTGCTCCTCGCGGTGCTGCCGGCGGTCGTCGCCGCGTACGTCGCCGCCCGCGCGGCCGGCCGTACGGCCCGGCCCTGGACGCTGGCCTGGGTGATCGGCTGTCTCGCACTCCTGGGGATACCCGCCCTGCGCGACTCCGCCTGGCCGTCCACGCTCGCCATCCTGTCCGCCCTGCTGCTGGGTGCGCTCGCCCTCCACGGGGGCCGTACCTGGCCCGGGGTCTTCCTCAGCCCGCTCGGCTTCGTCGACTCCACCGTGTCCGGCACCGCCTGGGTCCTCAAGGGGCTGCGCTCCCGAGGAGGGGTCGGCAAGGACCGCTGGCTGCCCGTCGCCAAGGCGGCCGCCGTGGCGCTGGCCCTGCTCGTGCTCTTCGGTGCGCTGTTCGCCTCCGCGGACGCGGCCTTCGCCGATCTCCTCGGCGGCTTGATACCCGACGTGTCGGTGGAGGACGGGCCGATCCGGTTCATGCTCTTCGTCCTCGGCGCGGTGATCGCGATCGCGGCGGCACGCACCGCAGCCGCCCCGCTGCGCTGGGACCGGATCCGGACGACCCCCGGCACGCCGCGCTCCCGGGTCGAATGGGCGCTTCCGCTCATCGTGCTCAACCTGCTCTTCGCCGGTTTCAACGCCGTCCAGCTGGCCGTCCTGTTCGGCGGCTACGACAAGGTCCTGGAGAGCACCGGCCTCACCTACGCCGAATACGCACGCCAGGGCTTCTGGCAACTGCTCTGGGCCACCCTGCTCACCCTCGCTGTGATCGCACTCGCCCTGCGCTGGGCCCCGCGCTCCGGGGCGGGCGACCGACGCTTCGTCCGGATCGTCCTCGGAGCCCTGTGCGCGCTGACGCTCGTCGTGGTCGCGGCAGCGCTGCGCCGCATGGATCTCTACGTGGACGCGTACGGGCTGACCAGGCTGCGGGTCTCGGTGGCCGCGATGGAGCTGTGGCTCGGGCTGGTCATCGTACTGATCATGGCGGCCGGGGTGTTCGGCGCCCGCTGGCTGCCGCGGGCGGTCGCGGGCAGCGCCGCCGCGGCGGTACTGGCTTTCGGCCTTCTGTCGCCGGACGGGATGATCGCCGAGCGGAACGTCGCCCGCTTCGAGAAGGATCAGAAGATCGACCTGGCCTACTTCCAGTCCCTGTCGGCGGACGCCGTCCCCGCCCTGGACCGGTTGCCCGAGCCCCAGCGGTCCTGCGCCCTGCGCGGGATCAACGACGACATGTCCGGGGCCGGCGATGTCCCCTGGTACGCGACGAGCATGGGCGAGTACCGGGCCAGGCAGATCCTGCGCGAGCGCCCGGTGACGGCGTCGTACGAGGTCTGCTCCCGCCTCGGCACTTTCGGCAGCCGCGTCGAGTACTAGGCCCGCGCAGCCGGGCAGCCTGAGTGCCGGCCTTCTCCGAAATGGCGTGCCGCATCCCCCGCTGCCGCAGGTACGCATGGACGGCGCCGTTGCTGCATGCCTTGCCGGCAGGGAGCCTGCACGGTTCCCCACGTGGCCTGTCCGGGGCCGGTTCTGGGGTATCGGCCGGTCGGGCCGGGCGCGGGACACCCCCCGCCCCGGCCCCCGTTACGAGAACAGGTCAGGCGGCCGGACCGTGCTTCGCGGCGGCGCCGGCCAAGGCCTCCAGGTCGCTCGTGCGCACTCGTATCACCATCACGGCGGTGGCCAGGGCCAGGCCGGCCATCGCCACGGCCGCCATGAACGAGGCGGAGATCCCCTGGGCGAGGACCAGGTCCCCCCATGGGTCGGGCAGCCGTCCGGTCTCCCGGAAGGCGGCCGCGGCCTGGGGATCCGCCTCGGCCAGGAAGGCCGGGACCTGCTCCGTGGCCTCCTCGCGGCTGGCCGTGCCGAAGACGGTGACGAGGATGGACAGGCCGAGCGAGCCGCCGACCTGCTGGCTGGCGTTCAGCAGTCCGGAGGCGGCCCCGGCCTCCTTCGGGTCCACCCCCGAGACGGCTGTCAGGGTCAGTGTCACGAAGTTCAGACCCATGCCGAAGCCGAACAGGAGCATCGGGCCGAGCACGCCGGAGACGTACGAGCTGTCGGTCCGCAGGAGGGTCAGCCACGCCAGCCCGGTGCCGGTGAGCGCAGACCCGATGACCATGAAGGGCTTGGGGCCGAAGCGCGGCAGGAAGCGCTGCGAGAGGCCGGCTGCCGTGACGATGGCGACCGTGACGGGCAGGAAGCCCAGCCCCGACTGGATAGGCGAGAAGCCCAGCACGTTCTGCACGAACTGGACGATGAAGAAGAACATGCCGAACATGGCCGCGGCGAGGCCGAGCATGATCACGTAGGTGCCGGTGCGGTTGCGGTCGGCGAACATGCGCAGCGGGATGATCGGCTCTCGGGCCCGCGACTCGATGACGACGAAGAGCGCCAGCAGGACCAGTGCGGCGGCGAACGACCCGAGGGTGAGGGGGTCGCGCCAGCCCTCCTCCGAGGCGCGGATGAAACCGTAGACGAGCGAAGCCATGCCGACGGTTGACGTGAGGGCCCCGGCGATGTCGAACCGGCCCGGGTGGCGCTCGGACTCGCTGATGTAGAGCGGGGTGAGTACCGCGATCAGAATGCCGATCGGCACGTTGACGAAGAGCACCCAGCGCCAGTCGAGCCACTCGGTCAGCATGCCGCCCGCCAGCAGGCCGATCGCGCCGCCGCCCGCGGAGACGGCGGCGAACACTCCGAACGCCCGGTTGCGCTCGGGGCCTTCGGCGAACGTCGTCGTGATCAGGGCGAGGGAGGTCGGGGAGGCGATCGCGCCGCCGACCCCCTGGAGGGCTCGGGCGGCGAGCAGCTGCCACGGTTCCTGGGCGAAACCGCCGAGGAGCGAGGCCAGCGTGAAGAGCAGGATTCCGGCCAGGAACACCCGCCGCCGGCCGAGGATGTCGCCGGCCCGGCCGCCGAGCAGCAGCAGTCCGCCGAAGGTGAGGGTGTAGGCGCTGAGCACCCAGGAGAGGTCGGTGGTGCTGAAGTCGAGCGCAGTCTGGATGTGAGGGAGTGCGATGTTCACGATGGTCGCGTCGAGCACGACCATGAGCTGGCAGGCGGCGATGACGGCGAGCGCCACGCCGGGGCGTCCCTCCCGGCGCGCCGCCCCCGGTATCCGGGGCGCGGCGAGTTGAGAGCTTGTCACTGAGGATCCCCCCCAAAGTGAAATAGTGAACGTCGTCGTTCACTATGGGGTCCACGGTAGGAGCCGACCTTAGTGAACGCAAGCGTTCACTAAGGCTGAAAATGTATGCGGCATCGGCGTCTCGGGCCGGTCGGAGGTGGGGAGATGATGGTTTCGCGCTGGTCATCGGCGTCGCCGGGGCGCAGGCGGGGTCCCGAACTCGAACGGGCGATTCTCGACGCGACGTTGGAGCAGCTGAGTACGGTCGGCTGGAACGCGCTGACCATGGAGGGGGTGGCGGCCGGCGCGCAGACCGGGAAGGCCGCGCTCTACCGGCGCTGGCCCTCGAAGGTGGACCTCGTGGCCGACGCGCTGCGCACGGGCCTGCCGGAGATCGGTGAGATTCCCGACTCCGGCTCGATCCGCGAGGACCTCCTCCTGCTGTGCGCGCGCACGAGGGGCGTCATGTACTCCCGTGCCGGGCAGGCCCTCTGGTCGGTGCTTCACGAATGCGATCACATGACCGGGGAGCGATTCCATGGAGTCATCTGGTCCGGGCTTCAAGAGCCTGCCCAGCGTCTGATCAGGGAGCTTGTCCTGCGTGGAATCGAGCGGGGGGACGTGAGAGCGGACGCCACTGGTCCGTTTGTCGTCGATGTCATTCCGGCGATGCTGATGTACCGCGCCAAGGTGTGCGGAAGTGAATGGGGGGATGCCGACATCGCCGAGTTGATCGACGAGGTGATGGTGCCGCTGCTCAGGGTGTGAGACGGGGAGGGGTGGCCGCGGACGGGGCGGGGCGGGGCTCGTGGCCGATCGCATGCCGGTCGGAGCCGGGCGGGGGTGTGCAGTGGGCTCGGGGCGGCGTAACCTTGCTGGCGCCATGCCGTACGAAGCACCCACCCACACCGTCGAGCGCTCCCTCCGTGCAACCACCGGCGCCAAGGTCATCGCCGGGGTCGACGAAGTCGGACGAGGGGCCTGGGCCGGTCCCGTCACCGTGTGCGCGGCGATCACGGGCCTGCGCCGGCCGCCCGCCGGGCTCACCGACTCCAAACTGCTCACCCCCAAGCGGCGCGACGCCCTGCTCGACATCCTGGAGGACTGGGTCACCGCGTACGCGCTCGGGCACTCCACCCCCGAGGAGATCGACGAACTGGGCATGACGGCCGCCCTGCGGCTCGCGGCGGAGCGTGCGCTGGACGCCCTGCCGGTGCGGCCGGACGCGGTGATACTCGACGGCAAGCACGACTATCTCGGCCCGCCCTGGCGGGTTCGTACGGTGATCAAGGGCGACCAGTCCTGCATCGCCGTCGCCGCAGCTTCGGTCATCGCCAAGGTCCGACGCGACCGCATGATGGCCGAACTGGGCGAACCGGGTGCTGGCATCGAGGACTTCGCCTTCGCCGCCAACGCCGGATACCCCTCGCCCGTGCACCGGGCAGCCCTGGAGGAGCGGGGACCCACCCCCTACCACCGGCTCTCGTGGTCGTACCTCGACGCGCTGCCCCGATGGCGCCACATGAAGAAGGTGCGCCGCAGCGAGGAGTCGATGGAGCTGGAAAACGGAGGCCAACTCGGCTTCGATTTCTGATCGCACCCATGTGCCACCGACCGGTACGTTTCGTACCGGTGTTTGATAGATATCAACGCATGCCTCTCACCCCCGCCATCGAGGAGCCTCAGATTCACGAGAGTGCCCAGGGTCCCCGCGTCACGCCGGCCGCGAGCCGCACCGCGCAGACCCCCCGCCCCGTACCTGGTCCGCGTCCCGCCGCAGTCCCGCGGCCCGGTCGCCCCGGTCCCGCCCGGCCCGCACCCCCCGCGCAGCGCGCGGCGCAGGCCGCTCCCGGACCCGTTCCCGCAGCCCCTGCCCCCACCGCACCGTCCGTCTCCGCGGCGGTGCCGCAGATCCAGCTGATCCCGGCGTCCGCCGAGGGCGCGCTGGACGCGGCCGAAGAGGCCGTGGACCTGCTGCTCGACACCGGGCGCGCGCCCGGCGACATCCTGGTGCTCACCACCGGCGACCCGCACCCGTGGGCCGCTCACGAGCTGTCCTTCGGCGAGGCCGCGTACTGGGCCCTGCACGACGCCGGGGACGACGTCTTCTACGCGGACGCGTCGCAGGTCGGGCGCGCCGCCGGCCGTCCCGTCGTGGTCTTCGCGGTCAATGGCGGTCCGGTCGACACCGTCGCGGGATCCCTGCCGGTCGCGGCCACCCGGGCGGGTGCGCTGCTGATCGTGTGCGGTGACCCGCAGCAGATCAACTCCGTTCTGGGTGCGGGCGTCTGACGCCCTTTATCCCGGCACGGGCGAGGGGCGGGGCGGGCGCTGAGCCGGCCCCGCTGAAGCCCGGGCCGAGACCCGGACCGGACCCGGTCGCAGGTGCGGGCCGCGGCCCGAGCCGACGACCGCGCGGGTGGCCGAGGCCTGATCCGCCGTACGCCCGGTCCCGGGTGTACGGCCGTGAGGCCTGACCGCGAACAGGCTCCGCGTCGTGTACGAGGTGACGACCGGGGCCGGGCGCCGTTGCGGCCTCAGCGTGCGGCGGTCCGGCGCAGGGCCTCGACCGCGCCGCCGCCGGTGTGCAGGGCGAGCGGAGCGAACTCGGCCACGGCGTCGCCGAGCCGCTGCGGCCGCGAGTCCGAGCTGGGCCGTCGGCCACCACGGCCTTCGCCCAGCACCTGCCAGCCGTCGCGGGTCAGCGTGATGTACGCGCCGCAGCGCAGTCCGTGCAGGGTGCAGGCGTCCCGCAGCCCCCACATCCACGCCCCGTCCTCCGGGGTCCACCGCTCGTCGCCCTCGCGGCAGTAGAGCAGGACCGCCGTCCGTACCGGGGTCCGTCGCCGCAGGTCGTGCGGGAGGACACGGCGCAGCCGGGACAGCAGGGCGTTGCGGTACTCCCAGCCGTCGGCCGACGCCGAGCGCTGCACGAAGGAAGCGCTCGCCACGAGCTGTTCCTCCGGGCCGAGGACGGCGATCACCGCGGTCGAGGGCACCGGACTGTGCCGGGAGTGCAGCCCGCTGACGACCTCGCGCGGATTGCGCAGCAGGGGAATGCCCGCCGACATCCACTCGGACGGTTCCAGCAGCCTGCCGTGCCGGCTCGCGCCGCCGGTGGCCGTTGCCAGAGACGAGGTCGAAGGCGGCGTGAATCCGAAGGTCACGTTCCTCCCTTCGGGTACACGCCCGCGGACGGGCACGGCTGGAGTCAGGGCGCGCCGCAGCGCGGCCCAGGAGGGTGCCGAGGAGCCGAGCGGGAGCACTCCAATTCTCGCGTGGCTTCCGAGCATGCGGCAACGAGCAATTGACGACGCCGACCGGAATTCGCCGGTATGCCGTTCATATCCTTGCCCCGCCACGCCGAGAATGACGCATCGGGTCACCCCTGGAGCGCCAGCACCAGCGGGAACACCTCCTTTGCGCCTGCGCGTCGCAGGAGTCGGGCGGCCACCGCGAGTGTCCATCCGCTCTCCGCGCGGTCGTCCACGAGGAGCACCGGGCCGGGGCTCTCCGCCAGGGCCGCCGCCAGCTCCTGCGGGACCGTCAGGGCTTGGTGGAGACCGCGGACCCGCTGGGCGCTGTTGGAGGACGCCAGCCCGAACTCCCGGATTTGATCGGTGTAGGCGAGCGTGCCGAGCAGGGGCATCCGGCCGACCTCGGCGATCCGTGCGGCCAGCGAACCGACCAGCTGGGGACGGCCGCGCGAGGGCAGCGCAACCACACCCACCGGACGTGCCGGTGCGTCAGGGGCGCCGGAGGCCCAACCGCCGGGGCCCCGCGCCCAGTCGGCGAGCACCGCGACCACGGCCTGCGTGACGTCGTCCGGAACCGGCTGGTCGGGAGCCTGCGGTGCGAGCATCGGGCGCAGCCGGTTGCCCCAGCCGATGTCGGACAGCCGACCCAGGGCCCGGCCCGTCGAGGCCTGCTCCCCGGCGGGGATGCGCCCCTTGAGGTCGACGCCGACCGCGGCGAGCCCGGTCGGCCACATCTTGCGCGGTTCCAACTCCACACCGGGACGGCCCAACTCGCCGCGCGCGGTGTCCAGCGCGGTGGTGGAGACCTCGGCAACAAACCGGGCCCCGGCGCAGTTGTCGCAGCGGCCGCAGGGCGCGGCCTCCTCGTCGTCGAGCTGCCGGCGCAGGAACTCCATCCGGCATCCCGAAGTCGCCGCGTAGTCGCGCATGGCCTGCTGCTCGGCAGCCCGCTGGCGCGCCACCCAGGCGTAGCGCTCGGCGTCGTAGGCCCACGGCTCACCCGTCGAGGTCCAGCCGCCCTTGACACGGTGCACGGCGCCGTCGACGTCGAGGACCTTGAGCATCGTCTCCAGCCGGGTGCGGCGCAGGTCGACCAACGGCTCCAGGGCGGGCAACGACATCGGGCGCCCCGCCCGGGCCAACACGTCGAGGGTGCGGCGTACCTGCTCCTCCGGCGGGAAGGCGACCGACGCGAAGTACTGCCAGATCGCCTCGTCCTCCCGGCCGGGCAGCAACAGGACCTCCGCGTGCTCCACGCCACGGCCCGCGCGGCCGACCTGCTGGTAGTAGGCGATCGGTGAGGAGGGAGAGCCCAGGTGCACCACGAAGCCCAGGTCGGGTTTGTCGAAACCCATCCCGAGGGCGGAGGTGGCGACCAGCGCCTTGACCCGGTTCGCCTGCAGGTCGTCCTCGGCCTGCTGGCGGTCCGCGTTCTCCGTCTTGCCGGTGTACGAGGACACGGTGTGCCCGCGGTGGCGCAGGTACGCGGTGACCTCCTCGGCCGCCGCCACCGTCAGCGTGTAGATGATCCCGGACCCGGGCAGTTCGCCGAGGTGGTCCGCGAGCCAGGCCAGCCGGTGCGCCGCGTCGGGCAGGGCCAGGACCGCCAGGCTGAGGCTCTCGCGGTCCAGTGGGCCGCGCAGTACCAGCGCGTCCGTGCCGGCTCCGGTGCCCAGCTGCTCGGCGACGTCGGCGGTCACGCGGGCGTTGGCCGTGGCGGTCGTGGCGAGGACCGGAACGCCCGGCGGGAGGTCGGCCAGCATGGTGCGCAGCCGGCGGTAGTCGGGCCGGAAGTCGTGCCCCCAGTCGGAGATGCAGTGCGCCTCGTCCACCACGAGCAGGCCGGTGGCAGCCGACAGCTTGGGCAGCACCTGGTCGCGGAAATCCGGGTTGTTGAGCCGCTCCGGGCTCACCAGAAGGACATCGACCTCGCCCGTCGCGACCTCGGCCTGGATCCCCTCCCACTCCTCGGGGTTGGCGGAGTTGATGGTGCGGGCGCGGATCCCCGCCCGGGCCGCGGCCTCGACCTGATTGCGCATCAGCGCGAGGAGGGGCGAGACGATCACGGTCGGGCCGGCGCCCGCCGCCCGCAGCAGCGAGGTCGCGACGAAGTACACGGCGGACTTGCCCCAGCCCGTGCGCTGGACCACGAGCGCCCGCCGCTTGTGGGCGACGAGGGCCTCGATCGCGAGCCACTGGTCCTCGCGCAGCCGGGCGGTGCCCGTGGGGTCCCCCACGAGGCGGGCGAGTACGGAGTCGGCCGAGGACCTCAGGTCTGCGTTCATGCCCCCATGCAACCCGATGCCTCCGACATCGCGCCAATGCTGCCCGATCCATGTGGAAGTTGAAGCGTCAACACTTATCCACAGGGCTTTCGGGATCGGGGCGTGCACGGGACCTTCGTGGCATGACGAACAGCAGCGAATCGCGCCGCCCGTCCGACCGGTCCTTCATCAGCCCGGCCGGAGCCGCCAACGACCCCCAGATCACCCTGCGCAGCCCGGCAGAACTGGCCGATGCGCTGCCCTACATGCTCGGCTTCCATCCGTCCGACTCCCTGGTCATGGTCGCCGTCCACGGCGAGGGCGGACGCTTCGGGGGCCGGCTCCGCGTTGGCATCCCCACCGCTCCCGCCGAATGGGAGGACACCGCCCGACAGGTCGCGGACTGCCTCATCCGGGGCAGCGAACGCCGCGGAGTCAAGCCAGACGGCATCGTCGTCTACCTCTGCCAGGAGCCGCGCGGGGAGGAGAGCGCCAAGGGGGTGATGACCCGGCTGCGCCCGTTCGCCCAGCGGATCCGGCTGGCCTGCGGCGCATTGGATGTGCCGGTCCTGGAGGCCCTGTGCCTGTCGGCGGGCCGCTTCTGGTCCTATGTCTGCCCCGACGAGCGGTGCTGCCCCGCCGAGGGCAGCCCGCTGACCCCGGTCGGCACATCGGTGATGGCCGCGGCCGCGACCTTCGCGGGGCTCCAGATCCGTGGCTCCCTCGAAGAGATCGAGGGCAGGCTGGCCCCGCTGCGCGGGGCCGTGGCGCAGGAGACCGAGCGGGCCCTGGACCGGGCGGCCGCCGCCCTGATGCCGAGGATGCTCCACGGCGCCACCCGGGAAGAGGTGGGCGCCGAGACCATCACCCTCGCGCAGGCCCTGATGCGGCGCATGACCCTCGCACCGCCCGTCGAGAGCGGCGCCCTGGGCGACGACTGGGACGACGCGCTGCTCGGCCACGACGAGGCAGCCTCCCTGATCCTCGGCCTCCAGGACCGCGAAGTACGGGACGTCGCGGCCGAGTGGATGGAGGGCGAGGAGGCGGCGCCCGCCCTACGCCTGTGGCGGGCACTGGCCCGCCGCTGCGTCGGCGCCTACGGCGAGCACGCCGCGGCCCCCCTCACCCTGGCCGGCTGGGTCTCCTGGTCCACCGGAGACGAGCCGACCGCCCGGATCGCCCTCGGCCTGGCCCTGCGCGCCGACGCCGAATACCGTTTCGCCCGGCTGCTCCACCTCGCCTGCAACGAGGGAATCGACCCCGAAGGCCTGCGGCAGTGCCTCAGGGAGGAGCGTCGCCGCAGGGAACCCAGGCGCAGCCGGTCCTCCTCCGCCTCCACCCGGCCGCCCGGCCGACGGGGCCGCACGGCGCCGCGCCGCGGACCGCGCCGCACCGCGGGGAGCGGGCAGTGAGCGCGCGCCGGCTGTCGTACGGCCGCCCCGTGCGGTTGCTCCGCGGCGCCTCCACCCCGGGCCTGCGCAGCTGGTTCCCTCCCCGCCGCGCCCGGCCGGAGCCACGGCGCGTGACCCGGGCGGGGGCGGGGGCGTTCAGCTGGGGGGAGGTGCCGCCCCGGCGGCGCCGCCGCCCAGCTGAACCCACCGGAGCGCAGACAAGGCGACACATGTCTCACCCCGCACCTCCCCGCCCGACCGGCGTGCCCGCCGCCCGCAGGCCGGAGCTGCCGCCCGTGCACGGCGCCGTCATCTGCGTCGCCGCGCCCTGTCTGGTCATCTCGCCGGAACACGGCCAGCTGACCGGGCGAGGGATCGACGGGATCTACCGCTCGGGACGCAGGCTGCTCTCCCGGTGCGTGCTGCGCGTCGGCGGCCGTGACCCGGTCGCCGTCCAGGGACGCAGGCTGGGCGCCGACCGGGCGGCCTTCACCGCGACCGTGCGCACCGGCGCCGAACCCGGGCCCGACCCGGACATCGGGGTGGAACGCGTCCGCAACGCCGACGGCACCGAGCGGATCACCCTGCGCAGCTTCAGCGGCAGGCCGCTGCGCATCCCCGTCGAGGTGCTGCTCGGCACCGACCTGGCGGAACTGGCAGCAGTGGCCGCCGGCCGGGCCGGCCCGGAGCTGCCGGCCGGCGTGCACGCAGCCGGCCTGCGCTGGAGCACCGGCGGAGCACAAGCAGTCACCGCGGCCGAGCCACCGCCCGACGACGCCGTGGCCTCGGCCGGGCTCCTGCGCTGGCAGTTCGAACTGGGTCCCGGCGAAACCCGCACCATCGAGCTGCGGACCACCCACGACCGGGTGGAACGGGCACCCGCCGGCCAGGTGGCGAACCCGCTGGCCGACGCCCGGGCCGAAGGGGACGACCCGAGGGCCGAGGCATGGTTCCGCACCAGCGTCGAGGATCTGGGCGCGCTGCTCTCGCGAGACCACGAGGAGCCGGGTGACGCCTTCGCGGCGGCGGGGGCGCCCTGGCGGCTGGGCCTGGCACCGGCGGAATCGCTCTGGGCCGCCCGTATGGCACTGCCGCTGGGGACCGGGCTCGCCGCCGCCACGCTGCGCATCCTCGCCCGGACACAGGCCGAGGGGGGCGGGGGCGGAAAGATCCCGGGGCCACTGCGCGGAGCCGGCCCACAGCTGCCGCCCGCGTGCACCGGCACCGAGGCGACCCTCGCCTTCCCGGCGGTACTCGCCGAAGCACGCCTCTGGGGCATGCCGGAGGAGGAGGTCGCCCGGCTGCTCCCGGCCGCCGAGCGATGCCTCGACTGGCTGCGCGGCGCCCTCGGAAAGGACGGTTTCCTGGCCGATCCCGACCCCGGACCGCGGCGCTGCGAGACCCAGGCTCACGCCCACCGGGCCGCCGTGCTCGGCGCGGACCTCCTCTCCGGATGCGGACGACCCGGAGCGCAGGAGTGGAGGGAGCGTGCGGCCGCGCTGCGGGAGCGGTTCCGGGAGAGGTTCTGGATCGACGGCCCGGACGGCGGCCGTCCGGCTTCGGCCCTGCATCCCGACGGGCGGCCACTGCCACGGCTGACCGGAGCCACCGCCCATCTGCTCGACACCGGCCTGCTCGGGGGCGGCCGGCTGGCTCCCGGGCTCCTCGACCGGATCCGCACCGAGCAGCTGGCCCGGCTGCTCGGAGCCCCCGCCATGGACTGCGGATGGGGGCTGCGGAGCATGGCCCTCAAAGAACCGGGACACAACCCCTTCGGCCACCGGTCGGGTGCGGTAAGGGCGCACGAGAGCGCCGTGGCCGTCTCCGGCCTGGCCGCGGCGGGCTTCGAGAAGGAGGCGGCAGGACTGCTCAGAGGCCTCCTGGACGCGGCGGAATCCTTCGGGTACCGGCTGCCGGAGATGTTCGCCGCCGAGCAGCGGACCGCGGGCAGCGTCCCCCTCCCGCACCCGGCGGCCTGCCGCCCCGCCGCAGTGGCGGCGGCCGCAGGGGTCCACGTGCTGACCGCTCTCGCCGGTATCCGCCCCGACGGCCCCGCGGGCACCGTCACCCTCGTCCCCCTTTCCGGCGCTCCCCTCGGTGCCATCCGGCTCGCCGGCCTGCGGGTGGCGGGCGAACCCTTCGCCGTTCGCGTCAGCCGGCTCGGCCTCGGCATGGTGGAGGAGGCCGCGGATGCGCTCCAACTGCGAGGCTGAGCCGGGCGGCGGCCACGGACTTGTACGAGCCGTGACGGTGCGACTCGGGCTCACGGTCGCCGCACTTCGCGGGCGGCGCCCCCCGGGCGTACGCGCCGGCCGGCGGGCCATCGGCTCCAAGGTCACCAAAGCGCTGTTTATCGTCAGGCAGACGACTATGATCGCGGCATGTCGCCCTACGACCCGTCGGCCTATCCGCCCTTCGCAGTCACCGTCGACCTGGTCGTGCTCACCGTGCGGCGCCACGCGCTCTGCGCGCTGGTCGTCCGGCGGGGTGAGCAGCCGTTCCAGGGGCGCTGGGCGCTGCCCGGCGGATTCGTCCGAGGGGACGAGGACCTGGCGGCGGCCGCCGCCAGAGAGCTCTCCGAGGAAACCGGGCTGTGCGCGCACGACCCCGCCATGCCGGGTGCGGGCAACGGGGCACACCTCGAACAGCTGGCCACCTACGGCGACCCGAAGCGGGACCCGCGGATGCGGGTCGTCAGCGTGGCGCATCTGGTGCTGGCTCCGGACCTCCCCGCGCCCCGGGCCGGCGGTGACGCCAACAGTGCGCGCTGGGCCCCCGTCGACGAGCTGCTGGCCGTCGGCGGCGAAAGCTCCGCCGGGCTCGCATTCGACCACGCGCAGATCCTCGCCGACGGAGTGGAGCGGGCCCGCTCGAAGATCGAGTACTCCTCGCTGGCCACGGCCTTCTGCCCGCCCGAGTTCACCGTCGGGGAGCTGCGCCGGGTGTACGAAGCCGTGTGGGGGGTGGCACTGGACCCGCGCAACTTCCACCGCAAGGTCACCGGTACCCCCGGGTTCCTGGTCCCGGCCGGCGGAACCACGACCCGTCAGGGCGGCCGCCCGGCGCAGCTGTTCCGCGCGGGTGGGGCGACGCTGCTCAATCCGCCGATGCTGCGCCCGGAGGTCTGACGCCGCGGCACACGTGCCGCGGGTGCTGCACCCACCGAGGACCGCACCGGGCTGCCGGATGGGGAGGGGCCCTACCGAACGATCGGCATTCCATCGGACCGGTTGCGCCGAAAATCGGACATATCGCGTTACCTTGCTTGCGGTACCCACGCTGCCGCAAAGCGGTCTCACACCCCGCGAGGGAAGCGATGCTCCAGGCCATCGGACTCACCAGCAAACCACGTTCCGACGCCCCGCCCGTTGTGGACGACCTCACCTTCGAGGCCCGCCCGGGGCATGTGACCGCCCTGCTCGGCGAGCCGGGTTCGGGCAAGACCACCGCCCTGCGGCTCATGCTCGAACTCGAACCGGGCCGCGGCGTCACCTACTTCCGCGGTCGGCCGCTGCACCGGATCCCGCACCCCGGCCGTGAGGTCGGAGTGGTGCTCGGAGACGTCCCCGGCAATCCCGCACGGACCGTCCGCAACCAGCTGCGGATGCTCTGCGCCGCGGCCGGTGTGCCGGCCTCCCGGGCCGACACCATGCTCGAGGTCGTCGGAATCGCAGGCCTGCGGGACCAACGCCTCGGCTCGCTGTCGCTCGGCATGGAGCGCAGGGTCGCCCTGGCCTCGGCACTGCTCGGCGATCCCTGCACCCTGCTCCTCGACGAGCCCGCCGCAGGGCTCTCCCCCCGAGAACGCAGCTGGCTGCACGGGCTGCTGCGCGGCCACGCCTCCCTCGGGGGAGCCGTGCTCTTCACCACGGCCGACGCCAAGGAGGCGGCCCGGAGCGCCGACCGGGTCGTCAGCATCGAGGCGGGCCGCCTCGTAGCCGACCAGGAGGCCGCGGAGTTCGCGCGGACCCGGCTGCGGCCGCGGGTCGCCGTGCGCACCCCGCACGCCGCCCGGCTGGCCGACGTACTGGGACGGGAAGCCCGCGCGGCACAGCGCGCCGTGGAGATCGTCGAGGAGAGCGGCAGCCGGCTGTCGGTGTACGGCAGCAACTGCGCCGAGGTCGGCGAGGCGGCGTTCCGCCACGGCGTACTGGTCCACCAGCTCGCCGACGAGACCGGTGACGCCGGCGCGGCGACGGCGCCGGTCCCGAACGCCCGCGCCGCGGCCGCCACCCCGGTCGCCGCCGGCGCCGCACATGAGCCCGCCGAGGACTCCGGCGGCACTGGCCGGCGCGCCCGCTCCCAGCCCCCGGCCTCGGCCGTACGGCGCGTGGGCGGGCCCCTGCGGCCACTGCGCTACGAGCTGCTCCGCGTCTTCGGCACCGCCACCCCCGTCCTCACCGTCGCCCTCGTCGTCGTGGTCTCCGTCCTCACCGCCCTCGTGCTCGCCCGGGCCGGTCAGACCCCGCAGAGCCGGCTGCTCGCCGCCTGGCCGGAGTTGCTGCCGCTGCCGCCCGCCGCCCTGGGCGCGGGACTGCTCGGCGCACTGGCCTTCGGCGAGGAGTACCGCTACCCCGCCCTCGCCGCCGACCGGGGCACCGTGCCCCGCCGGCTGGGACTGCTCACCGCGAAACTCGGCGTCTGCGCCGCCCTCGCTCTCCTGCTGGGTGCCCTGGTCGTGACGGCCGACGCCGCGTCCCTGGCGCTCGTCTTCGACAGCGGACCCTTGCGCGTCCCGGCGGAATGGCTTTCCCCGGCGGCGAGTTGGGCCGGCCTGCTGGTCGGCTGCGCCTGGGCCGGCGTCCTGGCCTCCGGTGTCTTCCGGTCCGCGACCGCGGGACTGGCGGCGGTGCTCGCCGTACCCGTGGGCGTCGTTCCGCTGGTGCGCAAGGCGCTGGAAGGCTCGTCCGCGTACCCGGTGACCGGACTGGGGCCCAGGCTGCGCGGCCTGTCCTGGGTGCAGTGGCCGCCCGAGGCGGACCGGCTGCTGGTGGCGGCCCTGCGGGTGATGACCCAACCCGTCGCCACCGCACTGGTGTTGTCGCTGATGGTCCTGTTGTGCGCCTATGGGTTCACCGGACTGCGCAGCAGGGTCCGTTGGTGACCGTTCCGTTGCCGGAGCGGTCCCGGACGGGACCATTGCAGCCCATGTCGCGTCAAGCAGACCGCAACTCCTCGCAATAGGCCCGGTTTCTTACGATAAGTCGTCAATTGCGTAGGTGGCACCGATCACCCTTTCGTGTGCTTTTCACCAAAGACCTCAAGGGTCATGGAGGCACGACCGACAAAGGATTCGTGAGTACCCTTGCGCACACCATGATGACCGCCGCCCGCCATGCCGAATCCGGCCTCGCCGGCGCGGGCGAACTCGACCGCTACCCCTACGCGGAGGCCCCCGGGTCCGACCGCGTCGGAGCACCCCACTGGGACGGCGCCGACGTCGAGTTGAGCCGCGTGGGCCGCCGCGCGGCAGGCAGCCGCGGCCGCGGACTGCACGGCCAACTCGTCCAGCAGCTCGGCCAGATGATCGTCTCCGGCGACCTCGGCGCGGACCGCCCCCTGGTCCCCGAGGAGATCGGCCAGCGCTTCGAGGTCTCCCGCACGGTGGTCCGCGAATCGCTGCGGGTCCTCGAGGCCAAGGGCCTCGTCAGCGCCCGCCCCAACGTCGGCACCCGGGTCCGGCCCGTCGCCGACTGGAACCTGCTCGACCCCGACATCATCGAGTGGCGGGCCTTCGGGCCCCAGCGCGACGACCAGCGCCGCGAGCTCGGCGAGCTCCGCTGGACGATCGAGCCGCTCGCCGCCCGCCTCGCCGCCGGCCACGGCCGCCCGGACATCCAGCAGCGCCTGGCCGACATGGTCGAGATCATGGGCCACGCCCTCGGCCAGGGCGACTCGATCACCTTCGCGCGCGCCGACAACGAGTTCCACGCACTCCTCATCCAGGTCGCCGGGAACCGCATGCTGGAGCACCTCTCCGGCATCGTCTCCGCCGCCCTCCAGGTCTCCGGCAGCCCGATGACCTCGTGCGACCGCCCGAGCGAGACCTGCGTCGCGCACCACGCACGGATGGTCGAGGCCCTCGCCGCGGGCGACGCCGTGGGCGCCGAGAACGCGATGCGCCAGCTCCTGACGGTTCATCCGGAGGTCGAGCGCGTGGTTCCCGCCCCGCGCGAGCACTGACGGGCCGGCGTGCGGGGGTGTACGACACGTCGCCGGGCCCGGCCGGGCCCGGCGACACCCGCGTGCGGACCGCGTCCCCGTTCCGGAGCTCTCCGCAGCCGCCGCGGCCCTCCCGGAACCGAGGGGTGTGACCGTATGACCGGCATCCTGGGATACGGGGTGTGACTCGGGCCACGAAGATTGGGCGTAACGCTCCGCGAGGTCGCGCGATGACTTAAGAGGTGATGGCCGACGGAGGGAAGACAGCAGCCCTTGGGGGTGCTGTGCAGCTCCCCGGCCCCTGCCCGCGCCGCCGGCCCATCCCCGGTCGGTGGTCGTCGGCTCCGGTCCAGCACCACCAGGCCCGGGGTCGGAAGCCGTTTCCATCGTTCCGAGAGGTTGTTCGTGTCGGCCAGCACATCCCGTACGCTCCCGCCGGAGATCGCCGATTCCGAGTCTGTGATGGCGCTCATCGAGCGGGGCAAGGCCGAGGGGCAGATCGCCGGCGATGACGTGCGTCGGGCCTTCGAGGCTGACCAGATTCCTGCGACCCAGTGGAAGAATGTTCTGCGCAGCCTCAACCAGATCCTCGAGGAAGAGGGTGTGACGCTGATGGTCAGTGCCGCGGAGTCGCCCAAGCGCACCACCCGCAAGAGCGTCGCAGCGAAGAGCCCGGCCAAGCGGACGGCCACCGAGCCCGTCAGGAAGACGACGGCCAGGACGACAGCGGCGCAGCCCGCGGCCCCCGCGGTTCCGGAGGCCGAGACGGTGGACCCGCAGGCGCCGGACGCGATCGCCGAGGAGGCGGCCGCGGAGCCCGTCGCCAAGAAGGCGGCGGCGAAGAAGACGGCAGCCAAGAAGACCGCGGCCAAGAAGACGGCCGCGAAGAAGACCGCGGCCAAGAAGACCGCGGCCAAGAAGGACGCGGACGAGGCCGGCGAGGACGAGACCCCGGACGAGGGGCCCGACGCGGTCAAGGCCGACGGCGACGAAGAGGACGAGGGCGGGGAGAACAAGGGCTTCGTCATCTCGGACGACGAGGACGACGCACCGGCCCAGCAGGTCGTGGTCGCGGGCGCCACCGCCGACCCGGTCAAGGACTACCTCAAGCAGATCGGCAAGGTCCCCCTCCTCAACGCCGAGCAGGAGGTCGAGCTCGCCAAGCGGATCGAGGCGGGGCTGTTCGCCGAGGACAAGCTGGCGAACTCCGACAAGCTGGCGCCCAAGCTCAAGCGCGAGCTGGAGATCATCGCCGAGGACGGCCGCCGCGCGAAGAACCACCTGCTGGAAGCCAACCTCCGCCTCGTGGTCTCCCTGGCCAAGCGCTACACGGGCCGCGGCATGCTCTTCCTGGACCTGATCCAGGAGGGCAACCTGGGTCTCATCCGCGCGGTCGAGAAGTTCGACTACACCAAGGGCTACAAGTTCTCCACCTACGCGACGTGGTGGATCCGGCAGGCGATCACGCGCGCCATGGCCGACCAGGCCCGCACCATCCGCATCCCCGTGCACATGGTCGAGGTCATCAACAAGCTCGCCCGCGTACAGCGCCAGATGCTCCAGGACCTGGGCCGCGAGCCCACCCCGGAGGAGCTGGCCAAGGAACTGGACATGACCCCCGAGAAGGTCATCGAGGTCCAGAAGTACGGGCGCGAGCCGATCTCCCTGCACACGCCCCTCGGCGAGGACGGCGACAGCGAGTTCGGCGACCTCATCGAGGACTCCGAGGCCGTCGTCCCGGCCGACGCCGTGAGCTTCACGCTCCTGCAGGAGCAGCTGCACTCGGTGCTCGACACCCTGAGCGAGCGCGAGGCCGGCGTGGTCTCCATGCGCTTCGGCCTGACCGACGGGCAGCCCAAGACCCTCGACGAGATCGGCAAGGTCTACGGGGTCACGCGTGAGCGCATCCGCCAGATCGAGTCGAAGACCATGTCGAAGCTGCGTCACCCGTCCCGCTCCCAGGTGCTGCGCGACTACCTGGACTGAGCAGGCGGGCGGGCCTCGGCGGCGCAAGGTTGCGAGGCCCGGCGACGCGGGCGCGGAGGGTGGCCGCGCGGGTGCGCTCGGCCACCGGGCATCCCACTCTGGGTGGAGTCATGCACACTCGGAGTCAGGAGGCCTCATGCGTCGTCCCTTTGCCCGTGTCCTGGCGGGCGCGCTGACCCTGGCGGCGGGAGCGGCCGCGGCGCCGCTCGCCCAGATGCCTCAGGCGGCCGCGGACAGCGTGGTGATCGGCGGGAAGCCGGTGAAGGTGGCCGACAGCCCGTGGGTCGTGGCCCTGGCCAGCCGTGACCGGTTCGGAGGTACGCGGGACGGGCAGTTCTGCGGGGGTGTCGTCGTCGCGCCGACCAGGGTGGTCACCGCGGCGCACTGCCTGGGCCGGCAGGTACTCGGCGGACCCGTCGAGTCCGTGTCCGACCTCAGGGTGATCGTCGGCCGTACGGAGCTCCGGGCGGCCGACGGCCGAGAGATCGCGGTGCGCGGGGCCCGCGTGAACCCCGACTACGACCCCCAGAGCAACGCCGGAGACCTGGCCGTGCTGGAGCTGGCGGAGGCCGTTCCCGCGCACCACGTGCTCCCCATGGCCGAGGAGGGCCACCCCGCGTACGGGGCGGGCACCGAGGCGGACGTGTACGGCTGGGGGGACACGAGCGGCTTCGGTGACTACGCGTACGTGCTGCGGGCCGCGCGCGTGACGGTGCTCGCGGACGAAGTGTGCGGGCGCGCCTATCCCGGGGACGCGGACGGACAGTACCGGGCCGACTCCATGGTGTGCGCAGGGGACGGCCGGGGTGGCAAGGACGCCTGCCAGGGCGACAGCGGGGGCCCTCTGGTGGCGCAGGGGCGGCTCATCGGTCTGGTCTCGTGGGGCCGCGGCTGCGGGCGCGCCGACAGCCCCGGCGTGTACACGCGCATCGCCCCACTGGCCGACTTCGTGACGGCCCCGGAGAGGGCCGCACAGCCGGGCGGGGGCCAAGACGCCGCGTCGGGGTCCCGGAGGGGCTCCGAGGTGCGAGCAGGGGCTGTGCAGGGGCATCGGGCGGACTAGCGCGGTCGGGCGGCATACCGGCCGACCGGCGCGACACGCCCGTGGAGCTCCAGTACCGCCGTCCCTGGCGCGGGCGGGCGGCCGCGGATGTGAGGACGGGCGGTACCCCTGGGTCTCAGGGGTACCGCCCGTCGACCGGCCTTGCCGGTCCTGGCTCGTCGGATGCGAGGTTCGGCCTGTGTGTCAGCGGTCCTCGGGTTCGGCGTGGGCAGCCGGAGCGGACGTGAGCCGCTCGGTCTCATCCTGTATTTCCGCGGCGATCTTCTTGAGTTCCGGCTCGAACTTGCGACCGTGGTGGGCGCAGAAGAGCAGTTCACCGCCGCTCAGCAGGACGACGCGCAGATATGCCTGGGCGCCGCAACGGTCGCATCGGTCAGCGGCCGTCAGCGGGGTCGCGGGTGTCAGAACAGTAGTCACGTCGCCTCTTCTCTAGCTCGACGAGCTGTCGTACCAGGGTCAACATCCAACCAGGCCGAAAACGTTCCCGCTCGCGGCTTTTCCTCGAAACTTCCTTCCGAAGCTGGCCGGCTGTTGCCGGTTGGCGGCGAAGGAGCCGTATTGCGTTGCTTTACGGTTTCGCGTTGTCAGTCGTGCGCTTCTTGCAGTTCCATCCTCCCCGGCGTGAGTGCCAGGTTGTTCATGAGGACGTGCCCGAACCCTAAATGGTTCATGCGCGGAAGGGAACGTGATGTTTCCTTCACCCGCCCGGGGGATCGAACATCCGTGCGGATCTGGACTAGGCTGAGGAAAGCGCGAGGGTGGCGTTGCATCGGCTCTACCTGGCCTCGGTACCCTTCGACGGGCACCCGAGCCACCCCTGCGCCCGACAGGGCCAGAAAAGAAATTCAGCGAGGAGCGAACTGCGTGACCGCCGACACGTCCGTGCCTTCCAGCGCGCTGCTGTCCGGAGCAGACCGGGACGGTTCCAACTACACCGCGCGGCACCTGCTCGTCCTCGAAGGGCTGGAGGCCGTCCGCAAGCGTCCCGGCATGTATATCGGCTCGACCGACAGCCGGGGCCTCATGCACTGCCTGTGGGAGATCATCGACAATTCCGTCGACGAGGCCCTGGGCGGCTACTGCGACCACATCGAGGTGATCCTCCACGAGGACTCCTCCGTCGAGGTCAGGGACAACGGCCGCGGCATCCCCGTGGACGTCGAGCCCAAGACCGGGCTGTCCGGCGTCGAGGTCGTCATGACCAAGCTGCACGCGGGCGGAAAGTTCGGCGGCGGCTCCTACGCGGCCTCCGGCGGCCTGCACGGCGTCGGCGCCTCGGTGGTCAACGCCCTCTCCGCCCGCCTGGACGTCGAGGTCGACCGGGGCAGCTCCACGCACGCCATCAGCTTCCGCCGCGGCGTCCCCGGCATGTTCACCGAGCAGGGCCCCGACAGCCCCTTCGACCCGGCGAACGGCCTGCGCAAGGTCAAGCGCATCGCCAAGGGCAAGACCGGCACCCGGATCCGCTACTGGTCCGATCGCCAGATCTTCCTCAAGGACGCCCGCCTCAACCTGGAGACGCTCTACCAGCGCGCCCGCCAGACGGCATTCCTGGTCCCCGGCCTGACCCTGGTCGTCCGCGACGAGCGGGCCATCGACGGGGCCGGCAAGACCGAGGAGACCTTCCGCTTCGACGGCGGCATCAGCGAGTTCTGCGAGTACCTCGCCCAGGACAAGGCCGCCTGCGACGTGCTGCGGCTGACCGGGTCGGGGACCTTCAAGGAGACCGTCCCGGTCCTCGACGACCGCGGCCACATGACCCCCACCGAGGTCACCCGCGAGCTCGGCGTGGACATCGCCCTGCGCTGGGGGACGGGCTACGAGACCAACGTCAAGTCCTTCGTCAACATCATCGCCACCCCCAAGGGCGGCACCCACGTCACCGGCTTCGAACGCTCCGTGACCAAGACCGTCAACGAGGTGCTGCGCTCGGCCAAGCTGCTGCGCGTCGCCGAGGACGACGTGGTCAAGGACGACGCGATGGAGGGCATGACGGCCGTCGTCACCGTCCGCCTTGCCGAACCCCAGTTCGAGGGGCAGACCAAGGAGGTGCTCGGCACCTCCGCCGCCACCCGGGTGGTCGCCGCCGTGGTCGCCAAGGAGCTCAAGGCTTTCCTGACCTCCACCAAGCGCGACGACAAGCAGCAGGCCCGTGCCGTGATGGAGAAGATCGTCGCGGCCGCCCGGACCCGGATCGCGGCCCGCCAGCACAAGGAGGCTCAGCGTCGCAAGACCGCGCTGGAGACCTCCTCCCTGCCTGCCAAGCTGGCCGACTGCCGCAGCGACGACGTGGACCGCAGCGAGCTCTTCATCGTCGAGGGGGACTCCGCCCTCGGTACGGCGAAGCTCGCCCGGAACTCCGAGTTCCAGGCACTCCTGCCGATCCGCGGCAAGATCCTCAACGTCCAGAAGTCCTCGGTCTCGGACATGCTCAAGAACGCCGAGTGCGGGGCGATCATCCAGGTCATAGGGGCCGGGTCGGGCCGGACCTTCGACATCGACGCGGCACGCTACGGCAAGATCGTGCTGCTCGTCGACGCCGATGTGGACGGCGCGCACATCCGCTGCCTGCTGCTCACGCTCTTCCAGCGGTACATGCGGCCGATGGTCGAGGCGGGCCGGGTCTTCGCAGCCGTCCCGCCGCTGCACCGGATCGAACTGGTCCAGCCGAAGAAGGGCCAGGACAAGTACGTCTACACGTACTCGGACAACGAGCTGCGCCAGACCCTTTTGGAGTACCAGCGCAAGAACATCCGGTACAAGGACTCGATCCAGCGCTACAAGGGCCTGGGCGAGATGGACGCGGACCAGCTGGCGGAGACGACCATGGACCCCCGCTTCCGTACCCTGCGGCGGATCAACATCGGCGACCTGGACTCCGCCGAGCAGGTCTTCGACCTGCTCATGGGCAACGAGGTCGCTCCGCGCAAGGAGTTCATCACGAGCTCCGCGGCGACGCTGGACCGCTCGCGCATCGACGCCTGAGCGGATGATCGCCGGTGGCCGGCGGTGCCTGCCACGGGCGGGCGCCGCCGGCCACCGGTGCCCTTCACTCCATCACCTGTTGGAGTGAAGAGCACCGGTACACCAGTCCGGAAACCGTCCATTCCGCACATCCTTGTGGGCACGCGGCCAATGCGGCAGCGGACAAGGAGAGTTCGGTGGACAAGCACGAAGGTCGTGATGCCGGAACGATCCGGCTGGACGACCCCTGGTACGACGCGCTGGCCGTCGGCTGGGGCGAGGGCGCGGAACCGTCCCCGCCGCGGCCGGCCCCCGCCGGCCGCCCGGCGCCCGGCGCATCCGACATCTACCTGGAAGTGCAGCGCAGCGCGGCCTTCCAGGAGGTCCGCAGCCGTTATCGCCGGTTCGTCGTCCCCGCGACCGCCGGGTTCTTGCTCTGGTACGTCGCCTACGTGGTCGCCGCCACGGCGGCGCCTGGTCTGATGGCCCGGCCCGTCCTGGGTGCGGTGAACGTGGCCATGCTCGCGGGCCTCGGCCAGTTCCTCAGTACCTTCCTGCTCACCTGGGCCTACGCCCGGCATGCGCGGCTGCGCCGGGACCGGGCCGCACTCGACCTGCGCTGGACCGTCTTCGAGCAGGAGCGCGGCCAGGAGCGGAACCGGGCGAGGAGGGCGGGCCGGTGACCACCGAGCACCAGCCCCTGGCGCTGATGCTGTTCAGCCTCTTCATCGCGGTGACCCTGGGCATCACCACCTGGGTCAGCCGCAACCGGCACGGTTCGGCCGAGGAGTTCTACGCCGGCGGGCGACTCTTCTCCCCGATGGAGAACGGTTTCGCCATCGCGGGCGACTACATGTCCGCCGCCTCCTTCCTCGGCATCTCCGGTCTGATCGCCCTCTTCGGCTACGACGGCCTGCTCTACTCGGTGGGATTCCTCGTCGCCTGGCTGGTGGTGCTGTTCCTCGTCGCTGAACTGGTCCGAAACTGCGGGCGCTTCACCCTCGCCGACGTCGTCGCCGCCCGAATGAGCGAGCGCCCGGTGCGCATCGCCGCGGGTACCTCCTCGGTCGTGGTCTCCGTGCTCTACCTCGTCGCGCAGATGGTCGGCGCGGGCAGCCTGGTCGGGCTGCTGCTCGGGAACTCGAGCGCCGCTGCCCGGACCCTCACCGTGATCGGGGTGGGCGCCCTGATGGTCGTGTACGTCTCCTTCGGCGGCATGCGGGCCACGACCTGGATCCAGATCGTGAAGGCCGTGCTGCTCATGGGCGGGGCGGTCACGCTGACCGTGCTCGTGCTGCTGCGCTTCCACGGCGATGTCGACCGGCTGCTCACCAGCGCCGCCGAACGCAGCGGGCACGGACTCGCGTTCCTGAGCCCCGGACTGAAGTACGGCGGGGACTGGACCGCCCGCTTCGACTTCATCAGCCTCGGCCTCGCGCTGGTTCTGGGAACCGCAGGGCTGCCGCACATCCTGTCGCGCTTCTACACCGTGCCCACCGCCCGCGCGGCGCGCCGCTCCGTGGTGTGGGCGATCGGTCTGATCGGCAGCTTCTACCTGATGACCATCGTCCTCGGCTTCGGTGCGGCGGCCTTGGTCGGACCGGACGAGGTCAGGGCCTCCAACGCCTCGGGGAACACGGCCGTCCCGCTGCTCGCTGCCTTCCTCGGCGGAGGCGCCGAAACCACCGGGGGCGCGGTGCTGTTCGCCTTCGTCGCCGCCATCGCCTTCGCCACCATCCTGGCCGTGGTGGCCGGCATCACCCTGGCCTCGTCCGCCTCCGTCGCCCACGACCTGTACGCCTCGCTCAAGCGCAGGCACGCCAGGCAGCGCAGCGAGGTCTCGGTTGCCCGGGCCGCCGCCGTGGGGATCGGGGCGGTGGCCATCGCCCTCGGATTGCTCGCCCAGAACCTCAACGTGGCCTTCCTGGTGGGGCTGGCCTTCGCGGTTGCGGCCTCGGCCAACCTTCCGGTGCTGATGTATTCGCTCTTCTGGCGCGGTTTCACCACCCGCGGAGCCGTCTGGTCGGTGTACGGGGGCCTGGTCCCGGCGGTCCTGCTCGTGCTGTTCTCACCCGTGGTGTCGGGCAGCGCGGAGTCGCTGTTCCCCGGAGTGGACTTCCAGTTGTTCCCCCTGCAGAACCCGGGGATCGTCTCGATCCCGTTGGGGTTCCTGGCCGGGTGGCTCGGGACGGTCACCTCGGGCGATGAACCGGACGAGGCGAAGCACGCGGAGACGGAAGTCCGCTCGCTGACCGGCGCCGGAGCGGTCTGAGCGGAGCAACGGAACCGGAGGGGGCGGGCCGCGGGCGTCAGAGCGGCCCCTCCGGCGGGAGCCAGGCGTAGCGGTGCTCCGGGCGGCCGGTCTCGCCGTAGCGCAGGGCCAGGGAGACGCGGCCGGAGCGTTCGAGGAGCTTCAGATAACGCTGGGCGGTCTGGCGGCTGATGCCCGCGCGGTCGGCGATCTGCTGGGTGGACAGGGGGCCTTCGGCGGAGCGCAGTACCCGGCGGATCAGCTCCGCCGTGGTGGGGGAGTGGCCCTTCGGGAGCTCGTTCACGGAAGCCGCGCCGGCGAGGGCACCGAAGATCCTGTCCACTTCGGCCTGTTCGGCCTCACCTCCCGTGTCCAGGGCGCGGCGCAGCGAACCGTACGCCTCCAGCCGGGCGCGCAGCCCGGCGAAGGTGAACGGTTTGACCAGGTACTGCAGGGCTCCGAGGCGCATGGCGGCTTGCACGGTGGCGAGATCGCGGGCAGCGGTGACCATGATCACATCGGTTCGGTCGCCGCGCTGGCGGAGGCGGCGGACGAGGTCCAGGCCGTTCTCGTCGGGGAGGTAGTGGTCCAGGAGGACCAGGTCCACCGGGTGGGCGGAGAGGAAGTCCAGTGCCGCGGCGGCCGAGTGGGCCTGCGCGATCACGTGGAAACCGGGAACCTTCGCCACGTACGCCGCGTTGATCCGGGCAACACGCATGTCGTCGTCGACGACCAATACGTGGATCGGGGTCTCGTTCATCGCAGGGCCTCCGGAAGTACGACGGAGAATTCCGCCCCTCCGTCCGCTGCTTCACCGGCCCGGGCGCTGCCACCCTGCCGCTCCGCGAGGCGGCGCACGAGGGCGAGGCCCAGCCCGCGCTCGCGGTGGGCCCGGGGCTGCTTGGTCGACCAGCCCTCCGTGAAGATCTCCTCGCGTCGCGCGGCGGGCACCCCGGGGCCGCTGTCGCGCACCCGCAGCACGGCGGTACGGCCCTCCGCCCGCAGCTCCACCTCGACCAGGGGTGTCGCTCCGCCGGCGGCGGCGTCCAGGGCGTTGTCCACCAGGTTGCCGACGATCGTGACGAGCCCGCCCGGGTCGACCAGGCGGTCGGGAAGGAGGGTGGCGGCGGCCAGCCGCAACGGGATGCCGCGCTCGGCGGCGACGGTGGCCTTGCCCACGAGGAGGGCGGCCAGCAGCGGGTCGTGGACCTTCTCGGTGACCTGTTCGGCGGTCGTGCGGTGCACGCCGACGACTTCCGTCACGAACTCCACCGCCTCCTCGTGCAGGCCCAGTTCCAGCAGGCCGAGGAGCGTGTGGAGGCGGTTGGCGTGTTCGTGGTCCTGGGCGCGCAGGGCGTCGATGAGACCGCGGGTGGAGTCGAGCTCGCGGCTCAGGTGTTCCAGTTCGGTGCGGTCGCGGAGGGTGGCGACGGCGCCTCCGTCCGCGGTGGGCATGCGGTTGGCGACCAGGACCCTGGGGCCCTGGACGGTGAGCAGGTCCCGGCCCGTCACCCGGCCGGACAGTACGTCGGAGGTGCGGCCGGCGCCGAGGATCGCGTCCAGCGGTCGACCGGCGCAGGTGCCGGTGGAGTCCGGGGTGAGGCCCAGTAGGCGGGCGGCCTCGTCGTTGACCAGCCGGACCCGGCCGTCCGGTGCGAGGGCGATCACGCCTTCGCGGATGGAGTGCAGCATGGCCTCGCGCTCCGCCAGCAGGCCGGCGATGTCGGAGAAGGCCAGGTCGCGGGTCTGACGTTGGATTCTGCGGGAGAGGAGGTAGGCGGCCAGGGCGCCCGCGGCCAGGGCGCCGCCGGCGTAGGCGAGCAGGCCCGGTATGGCTCCGAGCAGTCGGGCGCGGACGCTGTCGTAGGCGATGCCGACCGAGACCGCCCCGACGATCTCGCCTTCGGCGGCGACGAGCGGGACCTTGCCGCGTGCGGAGCGCCCCAGGGTGCCGTCGTCGATCTCCATGACCTCCCGGCCGGCCAGGGCGTCGCTCGGGTCGGTGGAGACGGGCAGTCCGATCCGGTCGGGGCTCGGGTGCGAGCGGCGGATGCCGTTCAGGTCGAGGACGACGACGTACTCGGCGCCCGTCGCCCGGCGGATCCGCTCGGCCGAGGCCTGCACCGGGCTGTCCGCCGATGCTCCGGACCCCAGGAGGCCCGCGGCGATCGCGGGATCGGCTGCGGCGGCCTGCGCGATGGCCAGGGCACGGCGCATGGCCTGGTCGTCGAGCTGGGCGCTGAGCGGCGCGAGGAACAGCCCCGTGGCCAGCCCGACGACCCCGGCCGCGATGGCCAGCTGGGTCAACAGGATCTGCGAGACCGCCCGTCTGGGCAGCCCGAGGCGCCGAGCGCTCGTGAGGGGGAACCGCATGGGCAGCAACGGTAGGTCGGCCCCGGCACAAGCGGAACAGGTGCGCCCCGCTTGTCGGGTACCCCACTTCCGCCGTCGCGGGAACGTGTTCTACGCGTCACTGCGGGTGAAGGCCTCGCCGCGCGGCCGTGCGGTGCCGGGCGGCGCTCAGGACCGCTGCGGATGGGACGGCTTCCGCAGCTCTCGCCACGGCCCGGGCGATGACCCGGTGGGCGGTGGCGAGTCGCGGCGCCCGGTCACCACCGGTCGAGGCCGCCGCGGAGCGGCGGGACGGCCCGCTGCGCCGCCCGGACAGGAGCTATGGCATCGGCTGGGGCGGGCGCGGGCCGTGGTACTGGCCGCTCGGCCGCATCCGCAGCGGTCGCTCCTGGTACTCCTCCAGCGCGTGGGCGATCCAGCCGGCCGTGCGGGCCACCGCGAAGACCGTCTCCCCGGCCTCGGCGGCCATGCCGCAGGAGACCGTCAGGACCGCCAGCGCCAGGTCGACGTTGGCATGCAGACCGCCCTGGCGGGCGGTCACCGCGGCAACCTCGCGGGCCGCCGCCAGAGCGGGGGTGGCTTGCTCCAGCCCTTCCAGCCGCGCGAACAGTGCCCCCGCCCGTGGATCCTCGCCCTGGTAGAGGCGATGGCCCAGGCCGGGAACCGGGCGTCCCGCGCGCAGGTACTCGGCGACCACCGGCGCGGCGCCGCCCTGCTCCAGGACCTCCACCAGCATCCGGTGCGCGAGCCGGCCGGCCGCGCCGTGCAGCGGTCCTTCCAGCGCGCCGAGCCCCGCCGACACAGCCGCGTACGGATGCGCGCGCGCCGACGCGGCCACCCGTACGGCCAGCGTGGACGCTGCCAGGTCGTGGTCGACCAGCAGGGCCAGGGCCAGGTCCAGTACGCCCAGCGCGTCGGGGTCCGGCTCCCGCGGCGTCAGTCGGGACCACAGCTGCCGGACGATCCGGCCGTCTCCGGCCCACCCGGTGCCTGCCGCGGGCAGTGCGCCGACCAGTGTCGGGATCAGGCAGCGCGCGGAGCCGAGCACTGTCTCCTCGGACAGGTCGAAGCGCAGCGGGTCCGCCACCGCGGCGGCGGCGGCCGCCACCCGCAGCCGGTCGATCGGGCCGCTGTGCCCCGGCATCGCGTCCACCGCCTGCCGGGCCGCCTCCAGCATCTCCGCGGGAGCGGTGAACCGGGCGCCGCGGGTGAGGGCCCCCGTCCAGAGCCACTCGGCGACCTCCTCGTAGCGGTACCGCGAGGCCAGGGTCACGGCGTCGACGCCCCGGAAGTAGAACCGGTCGGGCTCGATGAGGGTGAGCGCCGTGCGGACGGGGAGTTCACCGGCCGGCGCAGCCGCCGCTTCGCGCCGGCTGCGCCGGGCCAGCGCCTCCACCTCGGCGGCGTCGAAGGTGCTGCCCCGCCCTGCGGGATCGCGGCGGCTGGCGAGCTGGCCCCGGCTGACATAGGCGTAGACCGTCGCCGGCTTCACCCCGAGTACTCGCGCCGCCTCCTGCGTGCTGAGCCTGCGTCCGCCGTCCGTCTGGTCACTCATGGCGAACACCCTACAGAGGGAGCGATGTATTGATTCAATCAATATTGACAGCGATTCAATCCATCATGGATGGTCGGTGCATGAACACCATCGACAGCACCACCGAAGCACCGCGGGGCCTCGCGGGAGTCGTGGTCACCGACACCGCGCTGGGCGACGTCCGGGGCCGCGAGGGCTTCTACCACTACCGCCAGTACTCGGCCGTGGAGCTCGCCGCCGACCGCAGCTTCGAGGACGTGTGGCATCTGATGTTCCGCGGCACGCTCCCGGCGGACCGCGCCGAGCGGGCCGCCTTCACCGCCGAGACCGCCGCGCTGCGCCGACTCCCCGAGGAGGTGCGGGCGGTCCTTCCGGACCTGGCGCGCGCCACCCGGCTCTCCGGCCCCCTCGCCGGGCTGCGCACCGCGCTCTCGCTGCTCGGCGCTTCCGCCGGCTTCCGGCCGGTGTACGACCTCACCCCCGAGCGCCGGGCCGCGGACGCGCTGGCGGCCTGCGCCGCGGTGCCGACCCTGCTGACCGCGCTGCACCGGCTGGGTCAGGGCCTGGAACCGGTCGAGCCGCGCGAAGACCTTCCGTACGCGGCCAACTACCTCTACATGCTGACCGGCGAGGAGCCCGATCCCGCCCGGGCCCGGGCGGTCGAGCGGTACCTGATATCCACCGTCGACCACGGCTTCAACGCCTCGACGTTCACCGCCCGGGTGATCGCCTCCACCGGCGCCGACGTCGCCGCCTGCCTGACCGGGGCCATCGGCGCGCTCTCCGGGCCGCTGCACGGCGGCGCGCCCAGCCGGGCCCTGGATACCCTCGACGCGATCGGCACCGTGGACCGGATCGGGCCGTGGATCCGCGAACGCGTCCTCGCCGGCGACCGGATCATGGGCTTCGGCCACCCCGTCTACCGCACCGAGGATCCCCGCTCACGCATGCTGCGCGAGATCGCCCTCGGCTTCGGCGGCCCCCTCGCGGACTTCGCGGTGGAGGTCGAACGGCAGGTCGAGGGGATCCTCGCCGAACTCAAGCCCGGCCGGGAACTGCACACCAACGTGGAGTTCTACGCAGGTGTGGTCATGGAGCTGTGCGGGCTGCCGCGCGAGATGTTCACCCCGACCTTCTGCGCGGCCCGGGTCGTCGGGTGGAGCGCGAACATCCTGGAACAGTCCAACGACTCCAAAATCATCCGACCGGCCGCCCGGTACTGCGGACCCACCCCGCCGCAGCCGGTGCCGCCGTTGCACTGATCGGGCCTGGCTACGATCGACCGGGTGAACAGCAGGCAGCCCATCCCCGTCGTCGTCCTCGCCGGATTCCTCGGATCCGGGAAGACCACCGTCCTGAACCACCTCCTCGCCAGCCGAGGGGGCACCCGCATCGGGGTCGTCGTCAACGATTTCGGTTCGATCGAGATCGACGCGATGTCGGTGGCAGGGCAGGTCGGAGACTCGATGGTCTCCCTCGGCGGCGGCTGCCTGTGCTGCGCCGTCGACGGCAGCGAGCTGGACGCGTACCTGGAGAAGCTCTCCGCGCCCGCCCACAGGATCGACGTGATCGTCATCGAGGCGAGCGGCCTGGCCGAGCCCCAGGAGATGATCCGCATGCTGGTGGCCAACGAGAACCCGGCCGTCCGGTACGGCGGCATGGTGGAGGTCGTGGACGCGGCGGAGTTCGACGCGACCCGGGCCCGGCACCCGGAGACCGACCGCCACCTCGCCGTCGCGGACCTGGTGGTCCTCAACAAGACCGACCGGGTCGACGCGGGCGAGCGGGCCAGGATCGAGAACGAACTCGCCGCGCTGTGCACGCCGGGCACTCCGGTCGTGGGCGCCGACCACGGCCGTATCGACCCGGAGCTGCTCTTCGACCGCCGGCCCTGGACCGAGACCCGGGGACAGCTGTCCTTCGAGGACCTGCTCGCGGAGGCCGGGGGCCACGACCGCTGCACCCACGCGCACGCCGCCTACGAGAGCACGGAGTTCAGCTCGGAGCAGGCCCTTTCCCCGCGCCGATTCATGGACTTCCTCGACCGGCGACCGGCCGGGCTCTACCGGATCAAGGGCTTCGTCCGCTTCGGGGTCCCCGGATACGAGGAGCGCTACGAGATCCAGGCGGTCGGCCGGTTCCTCCGCTTTGCGCCGCAGCCCTGGGGGCGGGGCGAACCACGCCTGACGCAGCTGGTCCTGATCGGCTCGGGCACCGACGGCGAGGGACTGCTGAGGGAGTTGGAGGCCTGTCGTGAAGAGGCCCCGCAGGACGCCAGCCCCGAGAGCATGTGGGGCGTGCTGCGCTACGTGGACCGGCCCGCGGAGGCCTGGGGCGACGCCCGCGAGCCGGACACGTCCGAGGCGCCCCGGACGGATTGATCACGGGGTGCCGAGCAGCCGCCTACCTGCCGTCCGAGAAGGTGTGGACGCCCCACCAGCCGGAGGCGTCGTGGTACAGGCCCACGCCGACCTCGGTGAACTCCGCACTGATCTGGGCCTTGTAGTGGCCGGGGCTGTGGCGCCACATCGACTGGAACTTCTCGGCGGCTTCCTGTGCGGTCATCGAGGCATCGCTCCACCACACGATGTTCTCTCCCGTCCAGGTACGCGAGCCGGTGTTCAGGTGGGCGCGCTCCTGGTCGGAGGAGTGGCCGAATCCGTTCTTCTTCATGTGCTCGGCCCATCCGCGGGCGAAGTCGCTGAGGTCCTGCCTGAGCACGAGGGGAGGCCTGCCGACGGTGGCCCGTTCGGTGTTCAGCAGCTGCAGGGACAGCGTCTGGGCCGTCTGCACGCCCTGCGTGGAGACGCGCGCACCGGGCACCTTCGGGTCCGGCCCCACCGGACCGCGGCCCGAAAGGCCGCGGTCCGGCTGCGGGGGCCGGTCGGCCTTCACGGACGGTTCGGCCGAGGGCCCGGCCGAAGCCGCGGCACGCGAGGCGGAGGCCGTTGCACTCGGGCTCGGCGTCGCCTCGGGCCCGGGGGTCCCCTCCGGTGTACCAGGCCCGGCGGCTGGTGATGCCGGGGCGGCCGGCGGGCCGCCCACGGAGCCCGGGCCGTCCACGGTGTCCCCGCCCCCGGCATCGGGGGACGAGGACGAAGCGGTCGCCGAGGTGCGCGCGGGAGCGTCGCCGGATACGACGGTGTACGCGCTTCCGGCTCCGGTGAGCAGGACCACGGTGGCGACCGCTGTCGGCACGGACACCTTCCTTCGGGTCCGGAGGCGGCGCCGGGCTCCCCGGCCCGCATGACGCGGCCCGGACGGCCGACCCCTCCCCGCCCCGTCCACGTCCTGCCCGAACTCGTCGTCGCGCAACTGCATCGCCTCTCCTCCGAGGTGTGACGGCCCACTCGCCCTGACACGAGAGGAGACCTGGGGGACGGGCGGCGATAACACTTTCTCCCCGTGATGCGCGTGATGCGCGTGATGCGCCTGATGCGCGTGGTCCGGGTGATCGGGTGGGTCCGGGTGGTCCGCGTGATCCGGATCGTCCGTGTGATCGGCCCGATCCGTGCTGACCGGGCGGCGGCCGGAACGTCGGGGCCGTCTGCGTATGCCGCCCAGCCGGTGAGGCAGGCCTGACACAGGCAGCGGTCCGGGTTCGGACTCCTCACAGCCGTCTCGGCGCCGCACCGGCGCACGTGCCGCTTTCCTTTTCAGCTTCGCGGAGGCGTCCACCGCGCAGCCCGCCGTGGCGAAGCCGTGCGCGTACCGGTGCTCGCCCAGCCGTTAGGACGAGCGGAGCGTGGCCGAGCCGCGGCCGGCAGCCGTTCAGGTGGCGCACCGCGGTGTCGATGACGATCCACCGGCCGGTGTGGCGTTCCCCCGCCACCGTGACCCATTCGCCCCCGGCCCCCGCACTACGTCCCGGCGGGCAGTTCCCGGCCGCCGGCTCCGCACCGACGCCGCGCCATGAGGCAGGACGTTTCGCGGCCACCGGCCGGAACGGCTCCGGCGACCGGTCGCCGGATTCTTCTGCCTGCTCCACCCCTTATGCGACCTCGACACCGTACTCGCGCAGAAGGTCTTCCAGACCGCCGCGGTAGCCCTTGCCGCCGATCACGAAGTCCCAGTCGCCGTTCGGCCTGCGCCGGAACGAGCCGAGCACCAGCGCGGTTTCGCCCGCCCGGCCGTCGGAGACCTCCAGCTGGCCGGTCTCCGCGCCCGCCGCGTCCAGGAGCCGGATCCGGGCGTCGGTGAAACCGGCGAGGTCGGCATGCGGATCGGCTTCGGGGTCCACGGCGGCCACGAGAACCAGTCGGTCGGCCTCGCTCGGCAGGGAGTCGAAGGAGACCTCCAGCGCCGCCTTGTCCGGCGCCGCGTGCGGCCGGGCCCGTACCGAACCGTTGGGGGTGCGCGGGTTGTTGAAGAACACGAAGTGGTCCTCGCCGAGCACCCGGTTGCCCGCGCAGACGAGGGCGCACACGTCCAGCGCGACCCGGCCCGACCAGGTCATGCCGAGCACGTTGTGGTCGTCCGGAGGGGCGGGTTCCGCGGCGCGCTGCGCCGGGACCGGCGCCGCCGGGCCGCCGCCGAGGCGCCCGCGCAGCCCGTACTGGTGCAGGAGCTCCACCAGCTTCTCCCCGGGAACCAGCTCCAGCGGCTTGCCGCCCGAGAAGGTGTAGGACGTCGGCCCGAAGGACGAGGTGGTGACCAGCACCCCCTTGTTCGCGCCCTTGTCCTGGACCGTGCCGTACAGGTCCCGTACCGCGGTGGGCGGCACGGTGTTGCGGTAGCGCTTGACCTGGACCACGATCCGCCCGCCCGTGATCGGAGAAGGGTCGTTCGCCTCGATGTCGACGCCGCCGTCGCCGGACCGCTGTGTGGTCACCGCCTCCATGCCCATCGCCCGGAAGAGCTCTGCCACCAGGTTCTCGAAGGCGATCGGGTCCATCGCGAAGAGGTCCGGCTCGTCCTCGCTGTCGCTCCCGTCCCCGCCGTGGCTGACGACTCCGCCGCCGACCTCGTCGGGCCTGCGCCCCGCGCGTACCGCCGTCAACTGGTCGGGCCGCGCCGACAGCTGGCCGCGCAACCCCTCCACCAGGCAGTCCACCGCGCTGACCTGCTCCAGCCGAAGACCCGCGAAGGCGGAGCGGGCCGCCGACACCGAAGCCAGCACGATCCGCGCCTCCTGCCCCGTCACCGGATCGTGGTCGTCCACGAAGCCGTTGACCACGACGGACTCGAGCGCGCCGAACTCGTCCGCCGCGTACAGCTCGCGCGCCACCAGCAGCAGGCACTGTGCCAGCAGGTCCCGGTACAGCGCGCGCCGCTGCGTGGCGGGGCGAGCCGTCTCCTTGTCCTGGTCCGTACTCGGCATGTACCGGACCGACTTGGCCTCGGGGACCACCTGGAACCCCGGCAGCTGCCAGTCCAGCACCAGCTCGCGCCCGCCCGGATCGTAGGCGGCGGCCAACTGCCTGGGCAGTGCCTCGGGCCAGGCGGTGGAGGCGTAGAGGGCGGCCGAGAAGTACTCCACGGCGGCATCGGCGTCACCCGCGCGCAGCGCCCTGGCCAGCTCGGCGAGACCGTTGTTGTGCTCCCGGATCGCGGCGAGCTGCTGCGCCGCCCACTGGTCGTACTGCTGTCGGTACGCCGCCAGTTGCTGCTGCCGCTGCGTCTCCGCGGCATGCGCCGCCTGCCAGGCCTGGGTGTAGCGGGCGTGCGCCTCGCGTTCCGCCTGCGCCCGGCGGTTCGACCCCAGGGTCCAGCCGCTGCTCTGCTGCTGGAACTGCTCGAGGCGCGGCATCGGCAGCGGATGGGCGAGATTGCCCGGGGCGAAGGGCTCCAGCTGCTCCGGCCTGACCAGTGCGGCCGTACGGAACGCCGGTGCCCGGCAGCCCGCGGCCAGCAGCCCCTGCAGCGCGGCCACCTCCGCCTCGATGCGCTCGGTACGCCGCCGTGCCTCCGCCTCGCGGTGCTGCCGGTAGGCGGCCTGCTGCTCGCGCTGCCCCCGGGCCGCCTCGCGTTCGTACGCCCGTCGGCGGCGTTCCGCCTCGCGGTGCTGGATCAGCTGTGTCTGCTGCATCCTGCGCTGGGCCTCGGCCCAGTCCCCGATCAATCCGCCCGACCGACGACTCATCAGCTCTGTGTTCTCCCGCCCCACCCGACAGTGCCAAGAGGGAAAACACTAGTCGCCATTCGGGTGGTACGTCCCCCGGACGTACCACCCGAATGGTCCGCAACCCCTACAGCGCGGGTCCCGCCAGCGTCGCCACGACCGCCGGCAGGGCCGCACCCGAGCCGTCCCGGCGCGGGTCCGGGGCGGGAAGGGCGGCCGGAGCGCCGTTCGCCGCCGCCGCGCGGGCGGGGGCGCCACCGGCCCAGGCCAGCACCAGCAGGTCCTCGCCCTTCAGGAAACGCTGGCAGCGCACACCGCCGGTGGCCCGGCCCTTGCGCGGGTACTGGTCGAAGGGGGTCAGCTTCCCGGACAGCATCGAGTCGTCCAAGGTCCCGTGCGCGCCGGCCACCGTGAACACCACGGCGTCCCGGCCCGGGTCGACGGCCGAGAAGTGGATCACCTTGGCGTTCTCGGAGAGCTTGATGCCCGCCATGCCGCCCGCCGGACGGCCCTGCGGGCGCACCTGGGACGCCGGGTAGCGCAGCAGCTGGGCGTCGTCGGTGATGAAGACCAGGTCCTCCTCGCCCGTGCGCAGCTCTACCGCGCCGACGATCCGGTCGCCGTCCTTGAGGGTGATGACCTCCAGCTCGTCCTTGTTCGCCGGGTAGTCCGGCACGACGCGCTTGACCACGCCCTGCTCGGTGCCGAGCGCGAGCCCCTGAGAGGACTCGTCCAGCGAGGTCAGGCAGACCACCTTCTCGTCCGCCTCCAGTCCGGAGAGGAACTCCGAGACCGGCGCGCCGCCCGCGAGGTTCGGCGCGGCGTGCGTGTCCGGCAGCTGCGGCAGATCGATCACCGAGAGCCGCAGCAGCCGGCCCGCGGAGGTGACCACACCGACGTCGGCCCGCGCGGTCGCCGCGACCTGCGAGACGATCAGGTCGTGCTTGGCCCGGGCGGCGCCCTCCTCCTGCGGCAGCGGCTCGCCGTTCGCCGTACGGGCCAGCAGGCCCGTCGAGGACAGCAGCACCCGGCACGGGTCGTCCGCGACCTCCAGCGGGACGGCGGCCACCGCGGTGCCCGCCGACTCCAGCAGGACCGTCCGGCGCTCGGTGCCGAACTTCTTCGCGACGGCGGCCAGTTCCGCGGAGACCAGCTTGCGCAGCTCGTTGTCGGACTCCAGGATCCCGGTCAGCTCGTCGATCTCGCCCGTCAGCCGGTCGCGCTCGGACTCCAGCTCCAGGCGGTCGAACTTGGTGAGCCGGCGCAGCGGGGTGTCCAGGATGTACTGGGTCTGGGTCTCACTGAGCGAGAACCGCTCCATGAGCCGGGCCTTGGCCTGGGCGGAGTTCTCGCTGTCCCGGATGAGCCGGATGACCTCGTCGATGTCGATGAGGGCCACGAGCAGGCCCTCGACGAGGTGCAGCCGGTCCCGGCGCTTGGTGCGGCGGTACTCGCTGCGCCGCCGGACGACCTCGAAGCGGTGGTCGAGGTAGACCTCCAGCAGCTCCTTGAGCCCGAGGGTGAGCGGCTGCCCGTCCACCAGCGCCACGTTGTTGATGCCGAAGGACTCCTCCATCGGCGTCAGCTTGTAGAGCTGCTCCAGCACGGCCTCCGGGTGGAAGCCGTTCTTGATCTCGATGACCAGGCGCAGGCCGTGGGCGCGGTCGGTGAGGTCCTTGACGTCGGCGATGCCCTGGAGCTTCTTCGAGCCGACCAGATCCTTGATCTTCGCGATGACCTTCTCGGGGCCGACCGTGAAGGGCAGTTCGGTGACGACCAGGCCCTTGCGGCGCGCCGTCACGTTCTCCACGGCCACCGTGGCGCGGATCTTGAAGGAGCCGCGGCCGTTCTCGTAGGCGTCCTTGATGCCCGAGAGGCCGACGATCCGGCCGCCGGTGGGCAGGTCGGGACCCGGTACGAAGCGCATCAGCGCCTCCAGGTCCGCGTGCGGGTGGCGGATGAGGTGCCGGGCCGCCGCGATGACCTCGCCGAGGTTGTGCGGGGGCATGTTGGTCGCCATGCCGACCGCGATCCCGGACGCGCCGTTGACCAGCAGGTTCGGGTAGGCGGCGGGCAGCGCGACGGGCTCCCGCTCCTGGCCGTCGTAGTTGGCGGTGAAGTCGACGGTGTCCTCGTCGATCGACTCCGTCATCAGTGACGTGGCGTCGGCCATCCGGCACTCGGTGTAGCGCATCGCGGCCGGCGGGTCGTCGTTGCCGAGCGAACCGAAGTTGCCGTGGCCGTCGACCAGCGGCAGCCGCATCGAGAAGGGCTGGGCCATGCGCACGAGCGCGTCGTAGATCGAGGCGTCGCCGTGGGGGTGGAGCTTGCCCATCACCTCGCCGACGACGCGGGCGCACTTGACGTACCCGCGGTCGGGACGCAGGCCCATCTCGTTCATCTGGTACACGATGCGGCGGTGCACCGGCTTCATGCCGTCCCGCGCGTCGGGCAGGGCACGGGAGTAGATCACCGAGTACGCGTACTCGAGGAAGGAGCCCTGCATTTCGTCGACGACGTCGATGTCGAGGATCTTCTCCTCGAAATCCTCCGGCGGCGGGGTCTTCGTGCTGCGGCGGGCCATCGCTGCGCGGCTCCTTAACCAAGAATGGGATGTGCTGGGTGTCTGGCTGGTCTGGCGGGGTCGGGCTGGGTGCTGCCGGAGTCCGGCGGGGGTACGACGCCGACCATTGTGGCCCTAGGGACCGACAACGCCGACTCCGACCCAGGTCTGGCCCGGGAACTTATCCGGTGGCCGACGCGCTTGCATACAGTGGCAGGTCTGACGGAAATCTCTGCATCGCGATCGAAGGGACCACATGCCCATGGGTCACACGGCCACAGCCCAGGCCGGCTCCGGCGGCCTGACAGCGACCGAGCACCGGCTGGCCAACGGCCTGCGCGTGGTGCTGTCCGAGGACCACCTGACCCCGGTCGCCGCGGTCTGCCTCTGGTACGACGTCGGCTCGCGCCACGAAGTCAAGGGGCGTACCGGCCTGGCTCACCTCTTCGAGCACCTGATGTTCCAGGGCTCGGCGAGCGTACCGGGCAACGGCCACTTCGAGCTGGTCCAGGGCTCCGGCGGCTCCCTCAACGGCACCACCAGCTTCGAGCGCACCAACTACTTCGAGACGATGCCGACCCACCAGCTGGAGCTCGCGCTCTGGCTGGAGGCGGACCGGATGGGCTCGCTGCTGGCCGCCCTGGACGACGAGTCGATGGAGAACCAGCGCGACGTCGTCAAGAACGAGCGCCGCCAGCGCTACGACAACGTCCCCTACGGCACCGCGTTCGAGCGGCTGACCGCGCTGGCGTACCCCGAGGGCCACCCGTACCACCACACCCCGATCGGCTCCATGGCCGACCTGGACGCCGCGTCCCTGGAGGACGCGCGTGCCTTCTTCCGTACGTACTACGCGCCCAACAACGCGGTGCTGTCGGTCGTCGGGGACATCGACCCGGAGAAGACGCTCGCCTGGATCGAGAAGTACTTCGGCACCATCCCCTCCCACGACGGGAAGCAGCCGCCCCGCGACGGCTCGCTCCCCGACATCATCGGGGAGCAGCTGCGTGAGGAGATCGTCGAGGAGGTCCCGGCACGCGCGCTGATGGCCGCCTACCGTCTCCCGCACGACGGCACCCGCGAGTGCGACGCCGCCGACGTGGCCCTGACCATCCTGGGCGGCGGCGAGTCCTCCCTGCTGCACAACCGGCTGGTGCGCCGCGACCAGACGGCCGTGGCCGCCGGCTTCGGCATGCTGCGCCTGGCCGGGGCGCCGTCGCTGGGCTGGCTGGACGTCAAGACGTCCAGCGGGGTCGAGATCCCCGCCATCGAGGCGGCCGTCGACGAGGAGCTCGCGCGGTTCGCCGCCGAGGGCCCGACCGCCGAGGAGATGGAGCGCGCGCAGGCGCAGCTGGAGCGCGAGTGGCTGGACCGGCTGAGCACGGTGGCCGGCCGCGCCGACGAACTGTGCCGCTACGCGGTGCTGTTCGGTGACCCGCAGCTGGCCCTCACCGCCGTCCAGCGCGTCCTGGACATCACCGCCGAGGAGGTGCAGGCCGTGGCCGCGGCCCGACTGCGCCCGGACAACCGGGCGGTGCTCGTCTACGAGCCGCTCGCGGCGGACGGCACCGAGGGCGAAGAGGGCGAAGAGAACGCCGACAGCGACGAGAACGAGGGGGCGGAGCAGTGAGCGACACCGCAGCCGTCACGATGACCTTCCACCCGCGCCCGCAGGCGGGTGAGCCCCAGCCGTGGGCCTTCCCGGCCCCTGAGCGCGGGACGCTGTCCAACGGGCTGACCCTGCTGCGCTGCCACCGCCCGGGCCAGCAGGTGATCGCGGTCGAGATCAACCTCACCGCCCCCCTCGACGCGGAGCCCGAGGGCCTGGACGGCGTGGCGACCATCATGGCGCGCGCCCTGTCGGAGGGCACCGACAAGCACTCCGCCGAGGAGTTCGCGGCCGAGCTGGAGCGCTGCGGGGCCACCCTCGACGCGCACGCCGACCACCCGGGCCTGCGGGTCTCCCTGGAGGTGCCCGCCTCCCGGCTTGCCAAGGCGCTGGGCCTGCTCGCCGAGGCGCTGCGTGCGCCCGCGTTCGCCGACGCCGAGGTCGACCGGCTGGTGCGCAACCGGCTCGACGAGATCCCGCACGAGCTGGCCAATCCGCAGCGCCGCGCCGCCAAGGAGCTCTCCAAGGAGCTCTTCCCGGCGTCCCTGCGGATGTCCCGGCCGCGCCAGGGCACCGAGGAGACGGTCGCGCGGATCGACTCCGCCGCCGTACGCGCCTTCTACGAGGCCCACGTCCGCCCCGCCACCGCCACGGCGGTGGTCGTCGGCGACCTGACCGGCATCGACCTGGACGCCGTGCTGGCGGACACCCTGGGCGCCTGGACCGGCGACACCGCCGAGGCCCGCCCCGTGCCGCCGGTGACCGCCGACGACACCGGCCGCGTGGTGATCGTCGACCGGCCGGGCGCGGTCCAGACGCAGCTGCTGATCGGCCGCATCGGACCGGACCGCCACGACCGGGTCTGGGCGGCCCAGGTGCTGGGCACGTACTGCCTCGGCGGCACCCTCACCTCCCGCCTGGACAAGGTGCTCCGCGAGGAGAAGGGGTACACCTACGGCGTGCGGGCCTTCGGCCAGGTGCTGCGCTCCACCGCCGACGGCAAGGGCGCCTCCATGCTCGCCATCAGCGGCTCGGTGGACACCCCCAACACCGGACCCGCGCTCGAGGACCTCTGGAAGGTGCTGCGCACCCTCGCGGAGGGCGGTCTGACCGACGCCGAGCGCGACGTGGCCGTGCAGAACCTCGTGGGTGTGGCCCCGCTGAAGTTCGAGACGGCCGCCTCGGTCGCCGGCACCCTGGCCGACCAGGTCGAGCAGGAGCTGCCGGACGACTACCAGGCGCAGCTGTACGCGCAGTTGGCCGAAACCGGCACGGTGGAGGCGACGGCGGCGGTCGTGAAGGCGTTCCCGGCGGACCGGCTGGTCACGATCCTGGTGGGAGACGCCGCGCTGATCGAGGAGCCCGTGCGGGCCCTCGGGATCGGTGACGTCACGGTCGTCACCAACTGATGCCACGGGCGCCCGGATGACGGGCAACTGACGCACTGGACAAGGGGCTCCGGCGGGTTTCCGCCGGAGCCCCTTTTTGTCCGTTTAGTGGTGAGGTTGCTTGTATGTGATGTGGCGTACGCAACAAAAAGGCGCGTCTGTTTGGCGATTGACTGATGATCCGCCTAGCGTCGGGCGTGCTGTCCGTCAGTTGTGCCCGCCGCACCCGCGGCACCGGACAGCGATCGCCGAGTCCCCGTCAGGCGCGAGCCTGGGGAGCCGGGGACCCACATCAGTCCCTGGGGTGAATCGGACCCCCTCGCAAGAGGAGGCCCGTAGGAGACCTTCCTGCTCCGAACCCGTCAGCTAACCCGGTAGGCGAGAAGGAAGGAAAGGATCAAACCCTTCATGGCGTTTGGCAGTCGTCCCGCTGGTACCGGCAAGCACCGTGGTTCCAGCCGCCTGAGCAAGAAGACCGCCGGCTACGCCGGTATCGCCGCGATCGCCACCACGGGCGTGGTCGGCTCCCTCGCCGCCCCGGCCTTCGCCGCGGACAACCACAGCAGCTCCGCCCCGGAGAACGGGCTGGGTGCCGTCGTCGTCGCCGAGGACCTCGCGGGCGACATCGCGGACCAGGCCGAGTCCCAGCAGCGCGCCGCCGAGCACGCCGCCGCCAAGGCGCAGGCCGAGGCCGACGCCAAGCAGAAGGCCGCCGAGGCCAAGCGCCTCGCCGAGGCCAAGGCGAAGGCCGAGCGCGAGGCCGCCGAGCGCGCCGCCCGCGAGGAGGAGCGCAAGCGCCTCAACACCTTCGTCTCCCCGCTCGACGACTCGTACGTCAGCACGCAGTACAAGGCGGGCGGCGGCATGTGGTCCTCCGGCAGCCACACCGGCATCGACTTCCACGCCGCCTCCGGCACCTCGGTCCAGGCGGTGGGCTTCGGTACCGTCGTCGAGGCCGGCTGGGGCGGTGCGTACGGCAACAACGTCGTCATCAAGCACAACGACGGCACCTTCACGCAGTACGGCCACCTGTCCTCGCTGAACGTCTCCGTCGGCCAGCAGGTCACCCCGGGCCAGCAGATCGGCCTGTCGGGCTCCACCGGCAACTCCAGCGGCCCGCACCTGCACTTCGAGGCCCGCACCGGCTCGCAGTACGGCTCGGACATCGACCCGATCGCGTACCTGCGCTCGCACGGCGTCAGCCTCTGACCCTCCGCGCCGCCCATCGGGCACTGCGCGCCGCGCACGGCTTCACGAAGACCCCGCCTCCTGAGCCGGGGTCTTCGTGTTTTCGTGCTCCGGCGCAATGTTTCGGATTTCCGTCCGCTCTCGAAATTATGCTGTGCTGCAATAGAGTCGGAGCGTGCGCGTGAGTGCGCACGGGGACTGGCGGTCGGAAATAGACGGAGGTTCGGTCTTGCGTATTCCTGCGCACGCGGTATGCACGGCAATTCGCGACGACATCGTCTCCGGGGTGTTCGAGCCGGGCGGTCGGCTGACCGAGGAGGTGCTGGCCCGCCGGTACGGGGTCTCGCGCGTACCGGTGCGCGAGGCGCTGCGGACGCTGGAGTCCGAGGGCTTCGTGACCACGCGGCGGCACGCGGGGGCCTGTGTGGCCGAGCCGACCGCGCAGGAGGCGGCGGATCTGCTGGAGCTGCGGGTGCTGTTGGAGCCGCTGGCGGCGGCCCGGGCCGCCCGGCGCCGCACCGACGCGCACCTCAAGGTGCTGCGGGGGCTGGTCAGGCTGGGTCAGGAGCGGGCCAGGCGGGGCCAGGGCGAGGATCTGCGGGCGCTCGGCGGCTGGTTCCACGAGACGCTCGCGCAGGCCTCGGGCAGCCCCGGGCTGATCGCCCTGCTCACGCAGATGCGGCACAAGGTGGCGTGGATGTTCGTGGTGGAGGCGCCGGCCCGGCCCGCGGAGTCCTGGGCGGAGCACGGCGCGATCGTGGACGCGGTGGCCCGCGGGGACGCCGAGCGGGCGCGGACCCTGGCCGCGGTCCACGCCGACCGCGCTGCGGCCGCGCACCGGCTTCGGCAGCGGCCGGCGGTGAGCACTTCGCAACCTGCCGTAAACATGGCGAGCGGCCGGCATTAACAGGAGCCGTATACAAAGGACGGGATCGCGAGAATTCGGCGTGCGGGACAATTGTCCGCGCCGAATTCCGCTGGGGCGGGTGGAATATCGCATGCCGCGCCGGCGCCGGTCTTCTTTTCCGTCGAGGCGCAATTCCCCGAGGTGCGGGTCCCCTCGGGCTCCGGTTTCCCGTCACAGGGGTTCGGGAAGGGCGAAGCCGCGGCCCCCCGGTGGGGGCCGCGGCTTCGCCGTGCTGCGCGGGGTGAACCCGAAGGGTCAGACGGTCTCGGGGAGCTCTTCGAGGCCCTCGGCGACCAGCTTCGCGAGGCGGTCCAGTGCGGCCTCCGCACCCTCGGCCTCGGAGGCGAGGACGATCTCCTCGCCGCCCTGGGCGCCGAGGCCCAGCACCGCCAGCATGGAGGCGGCGTTGACGGGGTCGCCGCCGGACTTCGCGATGGTCACCGGGACGCCGGAAGCGGTCGTCGCACGGACGAAGATCGAGGCGGGACGAGCGTGCAGGCCCTCGGCCCAACCGACGTTGACGCGGCGCTCTGCCATGGTGATGCCCTTCAGGTTCTTACGGTTGTCTAGACCAGTCTCTCACGGCACCCCCAATGCTCCGACCGGCCTCCGGTCCGGATTTCGCCGCTCGTCGACGTTCCCCAGCTTGCACCGCTTCGTCCGGCTTGCCTACTACGCCGCGCGAGCGCTGTCCGGCCCGGTGCGGCCGTAAGGTATGCGCATGACCATAGAGTCGGACCCGTCCTACCCGGCCCACTGGGAAGCCGACGTCGTCCTCCGTGACGGCGGAACCGCCCGGATCAGGCCCATCACGACCGAGGACGCCGGCCGGCTCGTCAGCTTCTACGAGCAGGTCTCGGACGAGTCGAAGTACTACCGCTTCTTCGCGCCCTACCCCCGCCTCTCCGACCGCGACGTGCACCGCTTCACGCACCACGACTACGTGGACCGGGTGGGCCTCGCCGCGACGATCGGCGAGGAGTTCATCGGCACCGTCCGCTACGACCGCATCGGCCCCGACGGCCGGCCCGCCTCCGCCCCTGCCGACGAGGCCGAGGTCGCCTTCCTCGTCCAGGACGCCCACCAGGGCCGCGGGGTCGCCTCCGCACTCCTCGAACACATCGGCGCGGTGGCCCGCGAACGGGGCATCCGCAGGTTCGCCGCCGAGGTGCTGCCCGCCAACACCAAGATGATCAAGGTGTTCACGGACGTCGGCTACGAGCAGAAGCGCAGCTTCGAGGACGGCTCCGTCCACCTCACCCTCGACCTCGAACCCACGGCCCAGTCCCTCGCCGTGCAGCGCGCCCGGGAACAGCGCGCCGAGGCCCGCTCGGTGCAGCGCCTGCTGGCCCCCGGCTCGGTGGCCGTCGTCGGAGTCAGCCGTTCCGGCGCCGGCGTGGGCGCGGCCGCGCTGCGCAACCTGCGCGACAGCGGCTTCCACGGCCACCTCTACGCCGTCAACGAGGCCGTCACGCGCGACCTCCTCGACGGCGTGCGGGCCTACCGGTCCGTCGAGGACATCGGCGCCCCCGTCGACCTCGCGGTGATCGCGGTCCCGGCCGACCGGGTGCCCGACGCCGTGGCCGCGTGCGGCGAGCACGGCGTGCAGGGGCTCGTCGTCCTCTCCGCCGGATACGGGGACAGCGGCCCGGCCGGACTCGCCCGACAGCGCGAGCTGCTGCGGCAGGTGCGCTCGTACGGGATGCGCCTCATCGGCCCCAACGCCTACGGGGTGATCAACACCGCCCCGGAGGTGGAGCTCAACGCCTCGCTGACCCCCGCGCCGATGCCGATGCGCGGCCGGACCGGCCTGTTCACGCAGTCCGGCGCGATCGGGATCGCCCTGCTCTCGGCGCTGCTCCGGCGCGGCGAAGGCCTGTCCTCCTTCGTCTCCGCGGGCAACCGGGCCGACGTCTCCGGCAACGACATCCTCCAGTACTGGTACGAGGACGAGGCCACCGACGTCGCCCTGCTGTACCTGGAAACCCTCGGCAACCCGCGGAAATTCACCCGCCTCGCCCGCCGGACGGCCGCCGTCAAGCCCGTGGTCGTCGCCAAGGGCGGCCGGCACACCCCGGCCGGGCACGTCGTCCCCGACACCCGGCTGTCGGAGGACACCGTCTCCGCCCTCCTGCGGCAGGCCGGCGTCATCCGGGTCGACACGGTCACCGAGCTGGTGGACGTCGGCCTGCTGCTGGCCTCGCAGCCGCTGCCCGCCGGACCCCGGATCGCGATCCTCGGCAACTCCGAGTCCCTCGGGGTCCTCACCTACGACGCGTGCCTGACCCAGGGGCTGCGGCCGCTGCCGCCGCTGGACCTGACGACCGCCGCCTCCCCGGCCGACTTCCGCACGGCGCTCGCCGCAGCGCTCGCCTCCGACGACTGCGACGCGGTGGTGGTGACCGCCATCCCGTGGGTCAGCGAGCACGCCCTCGCCGACGACCTGGCCGACGCGCTCCGCGAAGCCGTCGCCGAGGCCCCCGGCAAGCCGGTCGCGGTCGTGCACGTGGAGCTGGCCGAGCTGGTGCAGGCCCTGTCCGCGACCCGCGGACCCGCCGCCGAGGCGCCGGACCGCCCCGCGGAGGGCGCCCCCCGGACCCCGGCCGCCCACACGGCCGGCGCCACCGCCGATCCGGACCGGATCCCCAGCTACCCCGCCGCCGAACGCGCGGTGAAGGCGGTCGCCGAGGCGGTGCGCTACGGCCAGTGGCGGCGGGCCCTCGCCGACGCCGGGCAGGTCCCCGAGTACGAGGACATCGACGAGGCCGGCGCCGCCACCCAGCTCGCCGGGCTGCTCGCCGACGTCGACGGCGGGGCCGTGCTGACCCTGAGCGACTGGGACGCCCGCGAACTCCTCGCGCGGTACGGGATCCGGGTCCTGCCCACCCTTCCCGCACCCAGCGCGGATGCCGCCGTCCGGGCCGCCGGGGTCCTGGGCTACCCCGTCGCCCTCAAGACCACCGCCCCGCACCTGCGCCACCGCGCCGACCTGGGCGGCGTACGGCTCGACCTCACGAACGAGGCCGAGCTGAGGCGCTCGTACGAGGAGCTCACCGACGCGCTGGGCAAGCCGGCCGAGCTCCAGCCCGTGGTCCAGGCCATGGTGCCGCGGGGCGTCGACACCGTCGTCCGGTCCGTGATCGACCCGGCCGCCGGCGCCGTCCTCTCCTTCGGACTCGCCGGCGTCGCCTCCGAACTGCTCGGCGACACCGCCCACCGGCTGGTCCCGGCCACCGACCGGGACGCCGCCGCACTGGTCCGGTCCATCCGGGCGGCGCCCCTCCTCTTCGGCTGGCGCGGCAGCGACCCGGTCGACACCCCCGCCCTGGAGGAGGTGCTCCTGCGGCTGTCCCGGCTCGTGGACGACCATCCCGAGGTGATCGGCGTCTGCCTGGAGCCGGTCGTCGTCGCCGTCGAGGGGATCTCCGTGCTCAGCGCCACGGTCCGGGTCGCCCATCCGCCCGCCCGCGGCGATCTCGGCCCGCGGACCCTCCCCAGTTACTGAGCGGGTACAGGGCGGTAGGAGGGCACCCGATGGGCCTTACCATTGACCCCATGGCGAAATCCGGTACGACGACCCAGGGGCTGCGCACGGCGATCGAGCGCAGCGGCTACTACCCGGCCCTCGTGGCCGAGGCGGTGGAGGCCGCGGTGGGCGGCGAGCCCATCTCGTCGTACCTGGTCCACCAGGAGACGACCTTCGACTCCAACGAGGTGCGCCGCCACGTCACCGTGCTGGTCCTGACCGGCAACCGCTTCATCGTCAGCCACACCGACGAGCAGGCCGCCGACGCCGGCTCCCCGTCCCCGTACGCGACGACCTCCACCGAGTCGGTCAAGCTCTCCAGCATCTCCTCCGTTGTGCTCAGCCGCGTCGTCGCCAATCCGGAGTCCTACACCCCCGGCACCCTGCCCCGCGAGGTCGTCCTGACCATCGGCTGGGGCGCGGTCTCCCGGATCGATCTGGAGCCGGCCGCCTGCGGCGACCCCAACTGCGACTCCGACCACGGCTACACCGGCAACTCCACCGCCGACGACCTCAGCCTGCGGGTCAGCGAGGCCGGGGACGGGCCGGAGGCGGTGCGCCAGACGCTGCTCTTCGCACAGGCACTGAGCGAGGCGACCGCGGCCACGTCCTCCACATCCGCCCGCTGATGGTGTACTCCGCACCGCAGGACTGGACCGAGCCGGAGCTGCTGGACCTGGCCGGCGCGCCCGTCCCGGAGTACGGCGCCGGGTCGCTCGCCGACCTGCTGCCGACGCTCGTGGCCGGACAGGGTGTCCCCGGCTACAGCGCCGCCATCGCCGAGCTGGCCCCGGCCGACCGCAACTGCGTGTTCCTCGTCGACGGCATGGGCTGGGAGCAGATCAAGGCCCACGCGGACGAGGCCCCGTACCTCGCCTCCCTCCTGGGCAGCTCGCGCGGCGGCACCGGGCGCCCGATCACCGCGGGATTCCCGGCGACCACCGCGACCTCCCTGGCCTCCGTCGGCACCGGCCTGCCGCCGGCCCGCCACGGGCTGCCCGGCTACACCGTGCGCAACCCCGCCACCGGCGAGCTGATGAACCAGCTCCGCTGGCACCCGTGGACCTCGCCGAAGCCGTGGCAGCCCTACCCGACGGTCTTCCAGGAGGCCGACAAGGCCGGCGTGGCGACCGCGCAGGTCTCCTCGCCCGCCTTCCAGACCACCCCGCTCACCAAGGTCGCCCTCAGCGGCGGCACGTTCCTCGGCCGGATGACCGGCGAGGAGCGGATGGACCTGGCCGCCGAACGCCTCGCTGCCGGTGACCGCTCTCTCGTCTACACCTACTACAGCGAGCTCGACGGGGCCGGCCACCGCCACGGCGTGGACTCGGACGCCTGGCGCGGCCAGCTGATGTACGTGGACCGGCTCGTCCAGCGGCTCGCCGAGCAGCTCCCGCCGCGCAGCGCGCTGTACGTGACCGCCGACCACGGCATGGTCGACATCCCCTTCGACGAGGACGCGCGCATCGACTTCGACGAGGACTGGGAGCTGGGCGCCGGCGTCGCCCTGCTGGGCGGCGAGGGCCGGGCCCGGCACGTGTACGCGGTGCCGGGGGCGGAAGCCGACGTGCTGACCGTGTGGCGCGAGGTGCTCGGTGACCGCTTCTGGGTCGCGAGCCGCGAAGAAGCCCTGGAACTGGGCTGGTTCGGCCCGCCGGGGGAATGCGACGAGCGCGTCCTCGGCCGGATCGGCGACGTGGTCGCGGCGGCCCAGGCCGACGTCGCGATCACCGCGTCGCGCAACGAGCCGAACGAGTCCGCGCTCGCCGGAATGCACGGCTCCATGACCGCGGCGGAACAGCTCGTCCCCCTGCTCGAGATCCGTACCTGACCAGTTCCGCTCCGCTGCGGCTCCGGTCCGGCCCGGCACCCGATCCGCCCACGACCCGAAAGGCCCTTACTTCCCATGCCCGAGCTGGTGTTCTTCTCCGGAACGATGGACTGCGGAAAGAGCACTCTGGCGCTCCAGATCGCGCACAACCGCGACGCACGGGGCCTCCAGGGCGTGATCTTCACCCGTGACGACCGGGCGGGCGAGGGCAAGCTGTCGTCCCGTCTGGGCCTGGTGACGGAGGCGGTCGAGGCGCCGGAGGGCATGGACCTGTACGCGTACCTGGTCGCGCAGCTCTCCAAGGGCGGCAGGGCGGACTACGTGATCGTGGACGAGGCCCAGTTCCTCGCCCCGGAGCAGATCGACCAGCTGGCCCGGATCGTCGACGACCTCGACATGGACGTCTTCGCCTTCGGCATCACCACGGACTTCCGCACGAAGCTCTTCCCGGGATCGCAGCGCCTGATCGAGCTCGCCGACCGGATAGAGCAGCTCCAGGTCGAGGCCCTGTGCTGGTGCGGCGCCCGGGCCACGCACAACGCCCGGACGGTCGGCGGCGTGATGGTCGTCGAGGGCGAGCAGGTCGTCGTCGGCGACGTGAACCGCCCGGCGGAGGAGATCGGCTACGAGGTCCTCTGCCGCCGCCACCACCGCCGCCACATGACCAGCGCCGCAGCCCACGCGGCCGCCCTCTCCCCGGACGTCCTCCCGGTCAACCACCCCTGACCGGCCCACCGGCGGGACCGTGACCGGCGCACGGGACCGGCAGCGGCGACGGGCCCGCTCTTACCGGATGCGGGCGGCGGCCGGGAGGGAGAGGACGCCGGCGCCTTCGTCTGACGCGAGCGTGGGGTCGTCCGGGTGGTGCCCGACCGGATTCTCGTCTTCCACGGCTGACCGGCGCGCCGGTCACCCCTGGCGGTGGCGGCCGCCGATGCCCTGGGGGTCGGGCGTGCGGGCCAGGGTGCGGCGGGCGGGGTCGGTGTACTCGCGCTCGACCGACTCGCGCAGCAGGGCCAGTTCGGTGCGGACGGCCGCCATGGTGCCGGGCGGCAGGGCCGTGAGCAGGCCCTCCAGCAGGGACCGGAGGCGCCGGCAGATCTGGACGGACGACGTGCCGTACTCCCGGATCTCGGTCACGGCCAGTTGGAGGAAGTCCTCCCAGTCCCGGCCCTGGACCACCAGCCGCGGCGTGCCGCGGCGGTCGCCCAGCACGTAGCGGTCGCGCAGGCCGGCCCGGCCGACCGCGTGGAGGAACGTCTCGATCTGGTTGAGCACCTGGACCGCGGTGGTCGGGTCGTTCACGGCGGGGGAGAGTGCCCGGACGGCGATGTCGACGAGGACCCGCAGCGCGAACGCGGGGTCCTGCTCGATGGTCCGCTCCGAGCCGAAGGCGATCAGTGCGGTCACCCTGCGCGGCTCGGGAGGCGGCGTCCCACCGCGGACCTCGACGACGACGGCGCCCGGCGGCACGTAGTCGCCGACCAGGCGGGTGACGACGAGGACGCAGTCGTGGCGCGCCGCGAGGGCCGTCAGTCCTTCCGGGTGGAACGCCTGGATGACGCCGCCGCGTTCGGACCGCACGTACGAGATCGGACCGCCGTCCGCCGGCGCGGCGGGGTCCCCGGCGTGCGGTGGGGCGCCGAGGACCGTGCCCTCCACGCGGACCAGGACCGTCTCGCCCATCCGTGCGACCAGTTCGGCGATGGCGACGGGCCGGAGGTTGTGGGTGAAGCGGTTGAGGTAGACCAGCAGCAGCAACAGGCTGACGGAAACGGCCGCCCCGGCCATGGTGACCCCGAGGTCGGGCACGGAGTCCGACTCGATGGTGCGCAGCAGGGCGAAGGAGAAGGAGAAGGTCCCGGCGAAGGTCGCCAGCACCGCCTTCTGCAGCCGGTCGCGGTACCACAGGCGCATGTAGCGCGGGGACAGGGTGCCCGTCGCCTGCTGGACGACGAGCACGCCGATCGTGACGACGAATCCGAGCAGGGCGATCATCGCACCGACGATGGCGGTGAGCACGCCGCTGGCCGTCGAGGCGGAGTACCGCCAGCCGGCCGGGAGCCACTCCGTGGCGTCCACGGCGACCGCCCATTCCGCGAGCAGTACGCCGACGAGCAGACCGAGCAGCGGCACGATCCAGAGGCTGGCCTTCGTGTACTGCAGCAGCCGGAAGCGGGAAGCCCAGGTCATCACCCGGGGCCGAAGGGGGATTCCGGTGGCCCGACGGGCACCTTCGTATGTCTGTGCGGCAGCGGCACGGGTGACCTCCGACCTCCGGTTCGCGGTGCGGGACGGACCGCAGCCCCACGGTAAGGCCGCCCACCGCCCTCCGCCCTCCGTACGCCGCCCGTACCGGCCGGGAGCAGCAGGATCAGCGCGGGCACGCGCAGCCTGCCGGAGAGGATCTGCGAGAAGGCGGCCAGCGCCACCGTCAGGGCGAGGCCGAGGAGGATCTGGTCCTCGCTCACAGCGGCGTTCCCGCCGGGACGCCTGCGGTGCGACGGAGCCCGACGCGGTTCGTCGGGCGGTCCTCAGTCCCCATCGGAGCGCTCGCCTTCGGCGCCGCCGCGCCGGAGGTCGGCGTCGGTGAGGGACTCCAGCTCGCCGTGCGTGTCCAGCCAGTACAGCAGGGCGACGGCCGGGGCGACGATCACCAGGGCGACCAGCGTGACGAACGCCAGCCACGTCAGGGTGGAGGGGGCGCCCGCGGCGTCGGTGACGGTCAGCGAGGTGGGGATGAGATAGGGCCGCTGGGCCATGCCCCAGGCGAGGACCGCCGCGGCGACGACCCCCACCGCGGTGACGCGCACCCAGGCGCCGGGCGGGCGCAGCAGCAGCCATGCCGTGGCGAACGTGGCCGCCGCGGCCAGGAGGACGAAGAGGAGCCCCACGCCGTGGGTGAGGCCGTGCCAGATGTGGGGGGCGTCGGCGCGCGTGACGAACAGCGTGGACACGGCCAGTACGGCGACCACGGCGAGCGCGACCAGCGCCCGCCCCCGGAAGTGGTCCACGAGGTCGGGTGCGTCGAAGCGGCGGGCGTCGCCGGAGAGGAACACGGCACCGAGGAAGGCCGTGGTCGCGATGGCCAGCAGCCCGAACACCAGGGAGGTCGGGTTGGACCAGGCCTCCGCCGACGCCTCCGTGCCGAGAGCGGCCCGGCCGGAGGCGACCCCGCCGACGGCCGCGCCGAGGAAGAAGGGCGTCACCAGCGAGGACACGGCGAACACGGTTCCGAACAGGCGCCGCCCGGCGAGCCGCCGGGAGGCTTTGCGGAAGGCGAAGCCGGCGCCGCGCAGGACCATGCCGACGGCGGCCAGGGCGAGCGGCACCCACATCGCGGAGAACACCGTCTGGAAGAAGACCGGGAACCCCGTCCACATGATGACGAAGATGAAGATCAACCAGACGTTGTTGACCTCCCACACCGGAGCCATGGCGTGGTCGATGAGCCACCGCGGCCGCTTGCCCCGCTCTGCCCCGCCCGCGGTCAGGTCCCAGAACCCGGCCCCGTAGTCGGTGCCGCCGGCGCAGGTGTACGCGGTCACGGCGAGCAGCAGCACGAAGGCGATGACATCGGCGGTCACGAGCGGCCGTCCCCGGATCCGGACGAGCCGGACGAGCCGGAAGAGGCGGAAGAGCCGGAGGAGGTGGACGGGACGGGCGGGCGCGGTCCGTAGGGGGTGTCCGCCTCCGGCGCCTCGACCGGATGCCCCGCCTCCTGCTGCGCGTCGGCGAGCCGCCATCTGGTGCGCATCTTGAGGAGGACGGTGAGGAACGCGCCGAAGACGAACACGTACACCACGATCACCAGCCCGAACATGATCCACAAGGTCGTCGAGCGGGTCGCCGTGACCGCCTCGGCGACCCGCATGTTCTGGTAGACGATCCACGGCTGGCGCCCCACCTCCGTGGTGATCCAGCCGCACTCCACGGCCACGACGGACGCGACGCCCGCGCAGGCCGCGCCGCGCCAGAACCACCTGGATTCCGGCAGCCTGCGGCGCCGCCACCAGACCAGCGCGTACCAGAGGGCGAGCAGTACCAGCACCGATCCGATCACGACCATGAGGTCGAAGGCCCAGTGGGCGATGGTCGCCTGGGTGGCGTTCGGCCGGTCGCTCTCCGGGACGGAGGACAGCCCCAACACCTCGGTGTCCGGACTGAAGCCGGCCAGGACGGAGTCGAGCTGGGGGATCTTGATGCCGCCCGTGACGGTTCCGTCCGGGTGCAGGCGGCCGAACAGGTACTCGGGCATGTGGGTGTCGGTCTTCCAGACGATCTCCATGGCGGCGAACTTCACCGGCTGCTTCTGGAACACCTGCCGGGCGATGGAGTCGCCCAGGAAGAACTGGATCGGGGTGGCGACGGCCGCGACGGTGAACGGGACGGTGAAGCCGAGCCGGTGGTAGTGGTCGCGGCGGCCGCGCAGCCAGCCCACGGCGTAGACCCCGGCCACCACGTACCCCGCGGTGAGCAGCATCGCCACGACGAAGTGCCAGTACTGCGGACCGAACATCGGGGTGAAGATGGCCTTCCAGATGTTCACGTCGACCGGGTTTCCCGCGGAGTCGAGGCTGAAGCCGCGCGGGGTGTTCATCCACGAGTTGGCGGCGAGGATGCCGAACGCCCCCATCAGCGCGGCGGCCGGCAGCGGCAGCCCGAGCAGGAAGTGCGTACGGGGTTTGAGCCGGCGCCAGCCGTAGAGGTAGACGGCGATGAGCACCGCCTCGAGGAAGAACGCCCACGCCTCGATACCGAAGCCGATGCCGAACACGTCGCCCCACCTGCCCATGAGGCCCGGCCAGAGCAGGCCGAACTCGAAGGACAGGACGGTCCCGGTGACGACCCCGACGGCGAACTGCACCGCCATGACCGCCGACCAGCGCCGTGCCAGCAGCAGGGCTGTGGGGTCGTTGCGGCGGATTCCCCGGTAGTGCATCAGCAGGGTGATGAACGGCAGGGCGACGCCCATCGGCACCAGGATGATGTGCGAGGCCAGGGTGAAGGCCATGAGCTGTCGGGCCGGGAGCAACTGGGCCGGCGCGTCCGCCGCCAGCAGGAGAAACGTGGTGTGCATGCGTGCCTTCGCTGCTAGGAACGGCGTCGAGGTCGGGCGGCGCGGGGGTGCGGTCGGCGCAGGGGCGGCGCGAAGGGCGGGGCGGCGCGGATGCCCGGAGGTGTCAGCCGCCGGTGGCGAACCCGGGGAAGAGGGTCATCCCGCCGTCGACGTAGAGGGTGGTGCCCACCACGTAGTCCATGAGGTCGGAGGCGAGGACGACCACCGCGTCGGCGATGTCGTCCGGGTCGCCGATCCGGTCGTACGGGATCAGCTTCAGCAGGTCCTCGCGGGCCTGTTCGGTCTCCCAGGCGCCGCGGTTGATCGGCGTCCTGATGGCTCCGGGGGCGACCGCGTTGACCCGGATCTTCTGCGGCGCGAGCTCCTGGGCCAGGGTCTCCATCATCATCTGCACGCCCCCCTTGGAGGCGGCGTAGTTGACGTGGCCCGCCCACGGGATGAGCTGGTGCACCGAGCTCATACAGATGATCTTCCCGGCCGCCCGGGACACCTCGGGCACGACGCCGCGCCGCACGAACTCCTTCGTCGCCTCCCGGGCGCACAGGAACTGCCCGGTCAGGTTGACGTCCAGGACCTTCTGCCACTGGGCGAGGGTCATCTCCGTGAACGGGGCGTCGCGTTGCAGACCGGCGTTGGCGATCATGATGTCGATCGTCCCGAACTCCCGGACCATCCGGTCCACCATGGCGACGACCTGGTCCTCCTGGGACACGTCCGCCTCGTACGCGGCCGCACGCACCCCGAACGAGGTGATCTCCCGGACGACCGCCTCGGCGGACTCCTGGTCCGCCACGTAGTTGACGACCACCTCGGCGCCGGCCCTGCCGAGCCCGAGGGCGGTCGCCCTGCCGATGCCCGAGTTGGCGCCGGTGACCAGGGCCTTCTGGCCCTTCAGCAGGTGAGCCGGAAGCACACTGCCTGCTGCGCCCACGGTGGAATCCACGTTGTGCTGCCTCCTCGACGAGCGGGCCCGGCCCCGCCCCGGCCGCAACGGGCCGGACCGACCGCCCACGTAATCACCGGCCGTTGCGGGTGGCCCGCCGGGCGGGCCCCGGTTGCGCCGTTCGGCCGACGATCTTCCTCCGGTCGGCGCAGGTCGGCTCCGGCTCCCGAAAGGTCAGTTCAGCCGGGCCACAAGGTGGTCGCCGACCCGCAGGGCGTTGGCGATGGCGGTCAGGGACGGGTTGTTGTGCCGCACGCAGTGGCGGCCCACCACGTCGGAGCTGTTGGCCAGCCCCCGGGGAGGCGGTCGTTCGCCGAGGCCAGCAGCAGGGCGGCGGAGTTGACCGCGCCGCAGGAGACGACCACGACGTCCGCCCGGAAGCGGGTCTCGGAGCCGTCGACGAGCCTGGCGACGGCGGCCGTGACCGTGCGCCCGGTCGCGTCGGTCTCCAGCCGGACCACATGGGCGCCGGTGACCAGCTCCACGCCCGGGTGTTCGAGGGCGGGCTCCACGCAGATCACCTGGGCGTCGGACCTGCCGCGGACCAGGCACGGGAAGCCGTCCACCCGGTTGCAGCGGATGCACGGGCTGGAGGGAACGGCCTTGCCGTCGGCGTCCCGGACGAGGTCGACCCCGATGGGCAGGTGGAAGGGACGCAGCCCCTTCTTCTCCGGATCGTCGCTCAACTGCTGGATGCGCGGCTCGTGTTCGACGGGGGTAGGCGTACTGGGCGCTCACCGGCCCCTCGCCGGGGTCCTCCCGTGCCGCCCGTGCACACGGTGGAGGTGCTCGGCCTGCGTGGAGTACGGCACGCCCGGCCGGGTCTCGATCGGCGCGGCCAGGGACACCGTGCGGCCGAGCCGGACCTCTGCCGCGGCAGCCGCGACGCGGGCGGGCGTCAGATGGCGCAGCGCCCCGCGCCGGCCGCCGTCCGGGCCGGACCGGGCCTGGCCGGCGCAGCCGCTCGTACAGCGTGCGGACGTCCGCCGCACTCATGGCCGGCGCGACGGGCCGTTCGGGGTGCGAGGTCAACGGATCGCCGCCTCAGCCGGCTGTTCCCCAGGGGCGCAGCCCCCAGCGGAGCACATGGCCGGCCCCCGGTTCCAAAACGGTGAGGCCGCTGCCGGTGCGGAAGGCGTCCGCCGGACAGGACATGGCCTCCACGGCGACCCCGCGTCGGCGCCGCCCGGGCTCGGCCAGCGTGTCACCCGTGTAGACCTGCACGTACCGGGTGCCCTCGCCGAGCCACAGGTCGGTGCCGCGGTGTCCCGCCGGGTGCGCCAGCCGGACCACGGCCCGCCCCTCCGCGTCGCGTTCGAGCCCGGTGAAAGCGGTGTCCAGTGCCCGTGCGCCGATGGGCCGGGCGGAGCGGAAGTCGTAGTCCGTGCCCTCGACGGTCACCTCGCCGGTCGGCAGGCCCCCGTCGTCGGTGGTCAGCCGGTGGCGGGCGGGCACGGTCAGCAGCGCCGTGTCGACGAGATCGGTGCCGACCGTCAGGTACGGGTGCTGCCCCACGCCGTACGGAGCCCTCGACCCGCCCGCGTTGACGGCGCGGACCAGGACCGCCAGGCCGTCGTCACCCAGCCGGTACTCGGCGAACACCTCCAGCAGGAAGGGGTACCCGGGCTGCGGGTGGAGGGTGGTGCCCACCCGCACCGCGTCACCGGAGTGGGCGAGCAGCCGCCACGGGGTCCAGCGCAGCAGCCCGTGGATCGCGTTGTGCCTCTCCGGCTCGCTCAGCGGAAGTTGCAGGTCCGCGCCGTCGAAGCGGTAGCGGCCGCCGCCCAACCGGTTGGGCCAGGGCACGAGGAGCTGCCCGCGCCCCGAGGTGACGGGCTCGTCGGCGGCGAAGCCGTCCAGCAGGGGCACGCCGTCCGCCTCGTAGTGGCGCAGGGCGCCGCCCAGTTCGACCACCACGGCGCTCTGCCCGCCGTGGCGCAGCTCCCACTGCTCGCCGGTCGGGCCTGCGGGCCGGGGCGTCTGCGCGGACATGGGAGCCTCCTCGGACATCGGGGCAGGGGCGGCCAGGCCCAGCAGCGACAGCGCTGCCGCCACCACGGCCCGCGGCGGCTGGTCGATCTCCACGACCACCGGGTGCTCGTCGGGTCCCGGTTCCTCGAGGTCGGCGAACTGGCTGTCGAGCAGGGCGGGCGGGAAGAAGTGGCCGTGCCGGGCCTCCAGGCGGGCCCGCACGAGCGCCGGCGTGCCGCGCAGGTACAGCAGGCGTGCCCCGGGCCGCCCGCGCAGCAGCCGGTCCCGGTAGGAGCGCTTGAGCGCCGAGCAGGTGACGACCGCCGGGCGCTGCGCGCCGGCCTCCTCGTCCATCCAGGCGCCGATGGCCGCGAGCCACGGGGCCCGCTCGGCGTCGCCGAGGGGGTGCCCGGCGGCCATCCTGGCGCGGTTGGCCGCGGAATGGAACTCGTCCGCGTCCCGGTGGGACCAGCCGAGCCGGTCCGCGAGCAGCCGGGCCACCGTGGTCTTGCCCGAGCCGGACACGCCGACGACGAGCACCAGCGGGGTCGGCGGCGCGGCCTCCACCGGCACCGGCGCTCAGTCCCCCGTCAGACCGGGCGCCGTGCACAGCGCCCAGACGATCAGGCCGTCGATCGCCAGGAGCACCAGGGCCCAGAACGGCGTGTACGGGAGCCACATGAAGCTCGCGACCATGCTGAGGCCCGCGAGCGCCAGGCCGACGACGCGGGCCCACAGGGCGCCCCGTACCACGGCCAGCCCTGCGCAGAAGATCACGACTCCCAGGATCAGGTGGATCCAGCCCCAGCCCGTGAGGTTGAACTCGTAGGCGTAGTGGGGGGTCGGGATGAAGACGTCGTCCCTGGCGATCGCGGAGATGCCCGAGAACACCATCATCAGTCCGCCGAACACCATCAGGAACCCGGCGAAGTACAGCCAGCCGTTGCGGGCGCTGAAGCCGCCCTTCCGCGCAGCCGGGGCAGCACCGTCCGGGCGGGTTCCGCCCACGTGACTCGTCATGACACGCTCCTTCCGATCCGGATCAGCGGGGGCCCGTGCCGGGCGGGCCCCGTCGGCGTGCGCCGGCCGCCGGTCACTTCGCGGCGGGCGCCGGGGTGCCGACCGCCTTGCCCACAGGTGGGACCTCGGGCCCGGGCGGCAGCAGCTCGGTGACCACGAAGGCGACCACGGACGCCAGGATGACCACGGGGATCATCGCGCCGCTGCCGAGCAGCAGTACGACGAGCACCACGCTGCTGACCGGAAGCCTCAGCGCGCAGGTGGCCGCGGCCGCCATCCCGGCCGCGAGGCCGGGTACGACGCCCAGGCCCGGCAACGGCGCGAACAGCACACCCGCGGCGGCGCCCAGGAACAGGGCCGGGAAGATCGGGCCGCCGCGCAGGCTGCCCAGGCAGAGTGCGTACGCCGCACCCTTGCACAGCAGGACCGCGACCAGCGCCCCGATGCCCCAGGCCTGCGGATCCGCCGCCATGCTCCCCAGCGTCGCCTGGCCGGACGAGGCCACGTCGACGGGGGAGTTGCCGGTGACGAGCGCGTACAGCGCGCCGAAGGCGCCGGCCGCCAGGGCGCAGACGGTCGTGCGGGCCACGGGCCGACCGGCCACGTACACGGCGGCGTACCGGCCGCCGGCCAGGACGAAGTGCATGAAGACGCCCAGGGCGGCCGCCAGGACCACCGACCACACGACGTCGCCGGCGTCGAGACGGGGGAAGGGGATGTCCAGGTCCAGCATCAGGCTGCCGGAGGACAGGCCCGTCCAACGGCCGAAGCCGGTGAACACGAGCTCGCCGATTCCGCTGGAGAGCAGCGCAGGCAGCATGATCGCGAACAGCTGCGGTCCGCCCACTCCGGCCACCTCCATCAGCAGCACGGCGCCGACCAGCGGATTGCCGAAGATCGCGGAGATGGCCGCGGCGGCTCCGGCCGCAGCGAGGATGACTGTGCTCTGCGCGGTGGCGGGCGCCTGGGCCAGGTCCCGGAACAGCAGCGCGAGCCCCCCGCCGAGTGCGATGAGCGGGGCTTCCGGGCCGAGGGTCGCACCGAGCGGGAGGCTGAGCACCGCCGCCAGGACGACGCCCGGCAGGGCGGCCGACGCGGCTCCTCCCGCGTGCAGTCCGGAGGCGGGGATGTGGCCGCCCGCGCCGGGCAGGCGGGTCACCACCAGCCCGACCAGGACGCCGGCGATCAGCAGCAGGGGGAGCGGCCACCACCAGGGCGGTGCGTCCCAGCCGAACGCCTGGGGGAGGTCGGCCCACACGACGTGCTCCAGCTCGTGGAGCGCGACCAGGAACCAGAACGCCGCGAGGGAGACGGGGACGCCGATGAGGGCACAGAAGAGGAGCAGCTTCAGGTAGCCCGGCGTGCGCAGCATGTCCCGCAGCCGGTCGCCCTCCGCGGGTTCTTCGGCCGGTGGCGGAGCCGGGGTACGCGGTGCCGTCATGGGTCGTCCCTTCCCGTCCCCGTGGCCGAGCGGCCACTCAGCCGAGGAGTTTGGCCTTCTGCGCGGCGAACTCCTCCTCGGTGAGCACCCCTTGGGCCTTCAGCTCACCCAGCTGCTTGAGCTGGTCGAGCTTGCTGCTCATGTCGTCGCCGGGCGGGGGTCCGGCCGCAGGCGGAGGGGGCGGGGGCGGTGCGGCCTGCTGCTCCTCCTGCTGGGCCCAGCGGCCCGCCTGCCGCCGTGACACGCGGTTGGACACCGCGGTGGCGGTTCCCGCCACGACGGCGGTACGGGCTACACCGCGAAGAAGTCCGGGCATGGATCGTCATCTCCCAGGTTGTTCAGGGGCCCGAGGCGGCCGCCGGGCGGCCGGTCCTCGGGTGGCAAGCAGGGCCGCGGCCGTGCGGCCCGGGTTCACGCCTCCATCGCGTCGAGCGAGGCCAGCAGCGCCTGGACCGGAATCCGGCCGCTCGCCACCAGCTGGCCCCCGCCGCGCCGCAGGGCACGGGCGAAGGGCGCCGCCCAGACGTTCTCGTAGACCAGGATCCCGGCGGAGTTGCCCGCCTCCAGAGCGGCACCGGCCTCGTCGATGTCGTCCTGGCCGAGCAGACCCGAGGCCGCGCCCTCGAAGACGGACAGGTCCATCTCGCCGCCGCCGACGTCCTTCAGTTCCAGCGCCATGACGGAACCGTCGGCGTCCTTGCGGACGAAGACCAGGTCGAGGATGCGGATGATCCCGCGATCCACCAGATCGACGAGCAGGGGGAAGCCCTCACCGGTCATGCGGTTGCCGGGGAACTCGACGACCAGGTAGTCGACAGGCCCCATCGTCTCGATGTCGTCGCTCATCACCACTCCTCGGTGCGATGCGGTGGGGTGACCGCGCAGTGGGCCGCCGCCGGCTCCGACGACGCCTTCTGCGGCACACGGCGGCGGGGCAGCCCCCAGCTCATTGCAGCACCCCCACGACGCCTTCGCACCTTCGGCCACCGGGCCGCGACGCGGCGGGCACACCGCTTCGTGAACGGCGTATGGCAGTCGTGTGTCGTGCCGCGGCGTGCCCTTCACCCGGGCCGGGGACCGCGCCTACGGTCGTACCCGAAGCGCCACCACGACCGTGTGCCCGAGTGGCCCAGGGGCCGGACTGCAAATCCGGTGACGCGGGTTCGAATCCCGCCACGGTCTCTACGACGGAGGATCCGCCCGGTTCCAGTCCATCCGGGACCAGGGCAGGGCCAGCCCGTCCCGGCCGGTGACCTGCCGGGGGGCCAGCGAGTCGATGGGGACGGCCTCGCGGTGCCGGGCGTACACGGTGTCCACGTAGCGGTGTCCGGTGTCGGCGGCGATGAAGAGCACCGTGCGCTGCGGGGACCGGGCGCGCTCCCAGCGGGCCGCGAGGTAGCCCGCCCCGGTGGACAGTCCGGCGAACACCGCGTGCCGGCGCAGCAGGTCGACACCGCCGGCCAGGGCGGCGTCGAACGAGATCCAGTGGAGCGTGTCGTACGACGCGTGCCGGACGTTCCCGAAGGGGATGGAGCTGCCGATGCCAGCGATGATGATCTCGGGGTCGGCGACGTGCTCCGCACCGAAGGTGACGCTGCCGAAGGGCTGTACGCCGACCAGCTCGGTCCCGGGGGCCTCCTGGCGCAGGTAGTGGGCGAGGGCTCCGGTGGACGCGCCCGAGCCGACCCCGCCGACGACGGTGAGCTCCTGGCCCTCCGTGGACGTGCGGACCAGGTCGGCCACGGCCCGGTAGCCCAGGTAGTGGACGTCGTCGTGGTACTGCCGCATCCAGTGGTATCCGGGGTGCTCGGCCAGGATCTCGTGGACGCGCTCGACGCGCCGCTTCTGGTCCAGCTTCAGGTCGCTGCAGGGCTCCATCTGCTCCAGCGTCGCCCCGAGGACGGCCAGTTGGGTGCGCAGGGTGTGGTCGACCGTCGTCGAGCCGACGATGTGGCACCGCATGCCGTGCCGGTGGCAGGCCAGGGCGAGCGCGTACGCGTAGATCCCGCTGGAGCTGTCCAGCAGGGTGTCGCCGGGCCGCACCGCTCCCGTGTCGAGCAGGTGGCGGACCGCGGCGAGCGCGGAGACCACCTTCATCGTCTCAAAGCGCAGGCAGACGAGCCGGTCGTCGAGGCGTATCAGGTCCGGTCGGCCGATGGCCTCCGCGATGTGCTGGTCCACTCGGGGACTCCTTGGGCGTCGGGAACTTCGGGCAGTTCGGGAAGGTCGTGAAGGTGCGGGTGAAGGGAATGCCGTCGCTCTCCAGAGCCCGTACGCAGCCGCGGACCCGGTGGCGCAGCCCCGGAGCGGCCGGGTCCAGCAGCAGCCCGGCCACCGAGCCGCTGTGCGCGATCTGGACGCCGACCGCCCCGAGCCGCCGCGCGATGCCGACGAGCGTGTCGAACTCCGCTCGGGGCAGCAGGCGTTGCCCGCGCCGGGCGCTGGCCGTCGCCACCCGGCCGAGCAGCGCGGCATCGGCCGTGGCCACGGCCCGCCGCAGCAGCGACCGCAGCCGCTCGTAAGCGCGCACGTCGTGGTCGTCGTGGGCCGGGGCCGGGAGGGAGAGCGTGTCCACGGGCGCGCCCCCGCCCAGCGCGCAGCCCACGACGACGAGGGGAGGCAGGCGGCGGCCGAGCACCTCCAGCACCCGCCCCTCGCGCTGGGCGAAGAGCACCGGGCGGGCGTCGAGCATCAGCGGGTCGCAGGCCAGCTCGGCGCGGACCGCGAGCCGGGCGACGGCAGTGGGCGGGAGCCGCATGCCGTAGGAGTCCGCGACCGCACGGACCACGGCGATGACGTCACTGGTGGAGCTGCCCATGCCCAGGCCCACCGGGATGTCGCCGCAGATCAGCAGCTCCCCGCCGCAGGGCGGCTCGCCGCACCGCCGGGCGCACTCCTCGACGGCCAGGGCCGCCGCACGGGCGGCCTTCGTACGGTCTGCGGGCCGTACGGTGAGCCGTTCCGGCGGGGTGCCGGCCCGCCGGGTGAACTCGGCCCTGCTGCCCGGGCCGTCCATCGGCAGGGTGACCAGGCCGGCGCACCGGCGCCCGGCGGAGTCGAGGAAGACACCCTGGAGGATCTCGCCGTGGTGGCAGGAGGCGCGGCCGGTGCCGCGTCGGTCGGCGCCGGGGCGGTCGGCGCCGGGGGAGTCCCGCCGGGCCGCCGGCATCATGCCGGGCCCGCAGTCCGGTAGCGGTACAGCACGGTCGGGTCGGCACTGAACTGGGAGAAGGGGAAGGGCTCCGCGGACAGGGCGGTCACTCCGGAGCCGAGGAAGGCGCGGGCCACGGCGCTGCCGCTCTGCGCGTACACGACGAGCGGGATCCCCCGTGTGCGGCAGCGGTCGAGGATGGTGTCGAAGGAGCCGTTGCTGAGGGTCATGCCGGTGGCGACGACGGCGTCGGCGCGCTCCAGCACCTCGTGCATGTCGGTGGTGACGGGGTCGCCCCACTGGGTGGCCCTGAGGTTGAAGTCGCAGGGCAGCGGTTCGCCGCCGCGTTCGCGGATCGCCGCGACCAGCGGGTTCACCACGCCGATGAGGCCGACCGCGGCGCCGCGGTCGATGTCCAGCAGCCCGGCGATGGCCGCGTCGCGGGCCCGGGCGCGCACCTCGGGGGTGCCGGCGGGCAGGGTGACAGCCTCCGCCCCTGCGTCGCGGTGCGGGCGCCGCTGGGCCAGGTAGGCGTCGAGGGCGGCGATCCGCAGCGGGCGCGGCGCCTCGCGCAGCAGGACGTCGAGCGGAGCGCCCGAGGAGTCGCGGCAGACGGCCGGGTCGATCTCGCCGGCCTCGAAGGCACAGCCCCCGAAGGAGTCGCCGAGCCTGACCAGGACGTACTGGTTGAGGTAGGTGGTGTCGCCGCCGGCCAGCCGGGTGCCGTGGTGGATCCAGAACACGCTGGTCGCCACCAGAGCGGAGGGCAGCGGGCCGTGCCCGCCGGCCAGTACGGCCTCGATCAGGGTGTCGACGCCGGCCGCCGGGGCGGTCGGAGCCGGAGCCGGAACAGGAGCCGGATCCGGGGTCTGGGACCGGGACTCGGACGGGGACGGGGACGGGGACCGGGTCGTCATGGGGTTCCTTGTCGGAGAGGGGGTCGGAAAGGGGATCCGGGCGCGGTGCCGCGGAGTGGCCCGCGGTAGGTGACCGCGGGCCGGCCGAGGGAGTCGGCGGACAGTTCGGCGTCCACCTCGAAGATCCGGGCGAGGTTCTCGGGGGTCAGGACGTCGGCGGGGGTGCCGGAGGCGACCAGTTCGCCCTCGTGCATGAGCAGCAGCCGGTCGCAGTGGCGGGCGGCCAGGGTGAGGTCGTGCAGGGCGACGAGGACCGTCTGGTCGGCGTCGGCGAGGAGCGCCATCAGCTCCAACTGGTGTTTGACGTCGAGGTGGTTGGTGGGTTCGTCGAGGAGCAGGCCGTACGGCTGCTGGGCGAAGGCGCGGGCGATGTGGGCCCGTTGCCGCTCGCCGCCGGACAGGTTCTGCCAGGGGCGCTCGGCGAGTGCGGTGAGGCCGACGCGTTCGAGCGCGGCGGCGACGACGGCCCGGTCGTGGGCGCCCGGCCCGCGCCAGCGGTCGCGGAAGGGGGTCCGGCCCAGTCCGACGACGTCGGCGACGCGCAGGTCGGTGTCGAGGCCGGAGTCCTGCGCGACGAAGGCGACCCGGCGGGCGATCGCACGTGCGCTCAAGTCCCGCACGGGCACGCCGTCGTAGCGCACCGAGCCCGCGTCGGGCACGCGCAGGCCGGCCAGGCAGCGCAGCAGCGAGGACTTGCCCGAGCCGTTGGGGCCGAGCAGCCCGACGGTCTCGCCCGGGGCGATGTCCAGGCCGACCCCGCGGACGACGGGCGTGCCCGACGCCGACCAGCCCAGCCCTTCGGCGGTGATCCTCACAGCTCCCCCCTCCTGCGCAGGACGAGCAGGAAGAGCGGGACCCCGAACAGCGCGGTGATCACGCCGACGGGTACCTCCCGGGGTGCGAAGGCCACCCGCGCCAGGGCGTCGGTCCACACCAGGAACACCGCGCCCGCGAGCGCCGCGTGGGGCAGCAGCACCCGGTGCAGCGGCCCGGCCAGGAAGCGCACCCCGTGCGGGACGATCAGCCCGACGAAGCCGATGGCACCGACGGTGGCCACCGCGACCGACGTCAGCACGGCCGTCACCACGAGCAGCAGCATCCGGGTGCGCCGTACGCCGATCCCCAGGGAGGCGGCGGTGTCCGCGCCGAAGGCGAGTCCGTCGAGGGCGTTCGCGCACAGCCAGGCCGCGGCCAGCCCGAGGGGTGTGACGACCGCGCAGACAGCCACCGCGTCCCAGCGGGCCGGGGCCATCGAGCCCAGCAGCCAGTGGGTGACGGCGCGCGTTGTGTCGGCGTCGGCCGAGGCCATCAGGGCGAGCGAGGTCAGAGCGGTGAACAGCTGGCCGACGACCACGCCGGTCAGCACGATGCGGACCGAGTCCAGTCCCGTGCGGCGCAGTAGGAGCAGCAGGCCGGCGAAGGCGAGCAGCGCTCCGGCGAGCGCGCCGCCGGTGATCCCGAGGGTGCCTGCGCCCACGCCGAGGACGACCACGGCGACCGCGCCCGCCCCGGCGCCCGAGGAGACCCCGAGCAGGTACGGGTCGGCGAGCGCGTTGCGCGTGACGGCTTGGAGGACCGTGCCGCAGACCGCGAGCGCGGCGCCGACCAGGGCGGCCATCAGGACCCGCGGCAGCCGCAGGTCCCAGACGAGCGAGTCCAGCAGCGGCGGCAGCGGTTCGGTGTCCAGCCCGAGCCGCCCCCCGAGCACCCGGGCCAGGTCGGTCCACCCCACCTCGGCGGTGCCGACACCGGTGGCGGCCGCCACCGAAGCGGCCAGGACGAGCGCCATGGCGAGGAGGAGGCCCGTACGCCCGGGTCCGCCGTACCGGGAGGACGGAGGCAGCGCCGGCGCGGAGGCGGCGGGCATCGGCGTGCGGGCCGAGGGGTGCAGCAGGTCGACGGACGGACCCGGCTCCGGGGCCGGCTCCGGGTCCGCCGCGCCCACCGCCGGTCCCGCCCGCCCGCCCACGTCAGCGGACATACCCGAGGTCCTTCATCCCGGCCGCCAGCAGGCCCAGCGCGTGCACGGAGCGCACGGAGGGGTCCAGCTCGATGCCGGGCACCTCGACGATCCTGTTCTCGCGCACCGCCGCCAGTCGGGAGACCACCGGGTCCTCGGCCATCGCCTTGCGCTTCTCGGCAGCGCTGTCACCGGGGCGGCCGCGTTCGGAGAGGTCGCCGATCACGATGAAGTCCGGGTTGCGCCGGGCGACTTCCTCCCAGGACACCTCCGGCCAGTCCTCCTCGACGTCGTCGAAGGCGTTCTTCGCGCCCACGATCCGGCTCATCTCGCTGGGCAGCCCGGTCCGGCCCGCGACGTACGGCATGCGGTTGAAGACGGAGTAGAGGTAGACGACGGTGGGCTGCTTGCCGTCCCGGGCCGTCCCGGCGGCGTTCTCGCCGGCCTTGGCGACGGCGGCGCGCTGTTCCCGGGCGAGTGCGGCGGCCCGTTCCTCGGCGCCGAAGACCTTGCCGAGCGCTTCGTAGTCGGAGAAGAGCAGTTCGAAGGGGGACTTCCCGGCCTCGTTCTGCTGGGGGCAGTCCACGGCGCTGACGAAGGCGGGGACCCCCAGCGCGCCCAGTTCCTCCCGGGTGCCCGCCCGGTCCTTGGTGTAGAGGTCGGTGGAGCCGGCCACCACGAAGTCGGGCGTGGCGGAACGCAGTTGCTCAGCCGTGGCGATCTTGGGGGCGATCACCGGGACCTTCGCATACGCCTCCTGGTACTGCGCGGGGATCTTCGTCTTGAGGTTGGCGGTCCCGGCCATCCGGTCCTGGAGGCCCAGTTCCAGCAGGGTCTCGGTCGAGGTCTGGTCCAGGGCGACCGTGCGCTTCGGAGGTCCGTCGAAGGCGAGTCGGCTGCCGCAGCTGGTGACGGCCGTCGTGGTGGCGGGAGCGCCCTGCGCGTTGCGGTCCTTGCTGCGGTCGGTGGTCGAGCAGCCTGCGGCGACGGCCGCGGATGCGAGAACGAGGGTCAGGGCGAGGCCGGTTCGGGCGCGGTGGCGCATGGGTTCTCCGTCTGGGGCGTGGATGTGGGTGTGGTCGTGCACCGGGCAGAAGTGCCGCGTTCACACAGTACTGTAATGGTTATCGTTTTCATTAATGGAATGAGGAGCACCACATCGTGGCGACCACACCTGCCCCCACGGAGCCCAGGAACCGTCCACCGCAGACGCGTTCTGTCCTGCGCGACGCCGCCTTCCTGCGCCTGTGGGCCGGCACCACCGCCTCCGGCCTCGCTACCTGGGCCCTGCCGTTCGTCCTGGGCCTCGCGGTCCTGCAGCGGGAACTGGGCGCGGCCGGCCTCGGGCTCGTCCTCGCGGCGCGCACCGCCGGCTTCCTCGCCGCCGTGGCCGTCGGCGGGGTGCTGGCCGACCGCCATTCCCGCCGGGCCGTCGTCCTCTGGTCCGCCCTCGCGGCCGCGGCCGCCGCACCCCTCCTCGCCGTAGGACTCGGCCGCTCCCTTCTGCTGATGACGGCGGCCGCCGCCCTCGCCGGCGCCGGCCAGGGAGCCTGCCGCCCCGCCTTCCAGGCGCTCACGGCCGAGGTCGTCGACGCCGATCGCAGGCAGCAGGCCAACGCCGCGACGACCCTGGCGGTACGCGCCTCCACGCTGGCCGGGCCCGCCCTGACGGCGTTGCTCGCCGCCTTCACGAACGTCGCGACCCTGCTGCTCGGAATCGGCCTGCTCTGGCTGGTCGCCGCCCTCCTGCCGGGCCGGGGTGCCGCGGCCGCCGCGTCCGGCTCGCCCCGGCCGCAGCGCGCCTCCCTGCGCGCCGAGTTCGTCGACGGCATACGCGAGGCGCGCCGCCACCCCTGGTTCCTCGCCGGACTGGGGGCGCTGACCGCCGTGATCGCGCTCGGCTACTCCGCCACCAGCGTCGCCCTGCCTCTGATCAGCCGCGACCGCTACGACACCGAGTGGGTGCTGGCCGCCGCCATGACCGCCTACACCGTGGGCGCGCTCGGCGGGGCCCTGATCACCGCCCGCTTCCGGCCGCGCTCCCAGGGCTGGGCCGCCTTCGCGGGCCTGGCCGCCTACGGCTTCGCGCCGCTGAGCCTGGTGTTCCCGGTGCACCCGGCCGTGGTCGTCGGCGCCTACGCGGTCGCCGGCATCGGGATCGAGCTGTTCAACGTGCCCTGGTTCACCTCCACCCAGCGCGAGGTCGCCCCGGACAAGCTCGCCCGGGTCTCCTCACTGGACTTCCTCGTGTCCTACGGCCTGGCCCCGGCGGGCCTGGCGCTCATCGCCCCGGCCGTCCAGGCCTTCGGGGCCGCCCCCGTCCTCGGCGTGTGCGCCGCCGCCTGCTTCCTCGTCCCGGCGGCGGCCGCGCTGGTGCCCACGGCCCGGCACTTCGGGCGGCCGCCGGCGCGGCCCGCCGGCTGAATCCCGCCGGCCGAGTCCGGCCGCGGCGGCCCTCAGGGCCGTGAGCGTACGAGCGCGAACACCGCCCCCTCCGGGTCCGCGACCGTGGCCTGCCGCCCGCGCATGCCCTCCCGGGGCGGCTCGACGACGCGTCCGCCGAGCTCCTCGACCCGCCTCGCCGCCGCGTCGGTGTCCTCCACCTCGAAGTAGGCCAGCCAGTGCGGCCCCCGGTCGTGCGGCAGCGAACGGCCCACGCCGTGCACGGCGGCGACGGGCCGCCCCGCCAGGTTCAGGGTGACGTGGTCGAAGTCGTCCGAGGCGGTGACGTCGGTCTGCGCCTCGTGGCCGAATACGTGCTCGTAGAACTTGCCGACCGCCGAGGTGTCCTGGGTGATCAGCTCGTGCCAGACCGGGGTGCCCGGACCGCCGTGCGGCCGGGCGCCCCGGCGGGCCTGCGCCTGCCACAGCCCGAAGACCGCTCCCAGCGGATCCGAGCAGATCGCCACCCGCCCCGCGACGCCGGCGTCCAGCGGCCCCACCGCGACCGTCCCGCCGCACGCCCGGACCGACTCGGCGGTCGCGTCCGCGTCGTCCGTGGCCAGGTACGTCGTCCACGCCATCGGAAGGTGGCCGTCCGGCGGCATCTCGCCGATCCCCGCCACCTCCTGGCCGTCCAGCACGGCACGGACGTACGGCCCGAGCTGTTCGGGCCCGGGGACGTACTCCCAGCCGAACAGGTCGGCGTAGAAGTCCTCGGTGCTCCCGAGACCGTGCACCATGAGACTCACCCAGCACGGCGTGCCGGGGGTGCGCCGGGTCGCTTCCGCTGCCTCGGTCATGTCAGCCGTCTCCTCCGTCGTGCCGTCACCGGTGCCTGATGGTTCCACTCCGGCGGACGCGGCGCGTCCCGACCGCGCCGCATTCCGGTGGCCCGGAGCGGAGTTGACCGGATCAGGGTGCACCGCCGATGACGGCCCTGTTACACGGGTGCCGGGCGGGGAGGAAGATGACCGCCATGACTGCGAAAACTGCGATCCTCTCCGCCGCCGAACTGCGGAACGAACTGGCGGGCGCCACGCCGCCGGTCCTGCTGGACGTCCGGTGGCAGCTGGGCGGCCCCGACCAGCGGCCCGCTTACGAGGCCGGGCACCTGCCGGGCGCCGCCTACGTCGACCTCGACAGCGAACTGGCAGGTCCGGCCGGGTCGGGCGGACGCCACCCGCTGCCTGACCCGGAGGCCTTCGGCGCGGCGATGCGCAGGGCCGGGGTCCCGGCGCACGCCCCCGTCGTCGTGTACGACGGCGGGCAGGGCTGGGCGGCGGCCCGCGCGTGGTGGCTGTTGCGCTGGACGGGTCACCCGAACGTGCGAGTCCTGGACGGCGGCCTGGCGGCGTGGACGGCCGCGGGAGGCGTGCTCACGGCCGAACGGGTGATTCCGGCTGAGGGTGATTTCAAGCCAACCCCTGGGGCGCTCGGGCTGCTCGACGCGGACGCGGCGGCGCGGCGGGCGCGCGAGGGCGTCCTCCTGGACGCCCGGGCGGGGGAGAGGTACCGCGGTGAGGTCGAGCCGATCGACCCGGTGGGCGGCCACATCCCCGGCGCGCTGTCGGCCCCGACCACCGAGAACGTCGGCCCCGACGGCCGCTTCCTGTCGCCGGAGGCGCTGCGGGCCCGGTTCGAGGCGCTCGGCGCGTCGGAGGGGACTCCGGTGGGCGTGTACTGCGGCTCGGGGGTCTCGGCAGCCCATGAGGTGCTCGCCCTGGAAGTGGCCGGTATCGAGTCCGACCTCTACGCGGGCAGCTGGTCGCACTGGTGCGCGGACCCGGCCCGCCCGGTGGCCACGGGTCCGGAACCCCAGTAGCCGCAGCGGCGGGGCCGGCGCGCTCGCCGGCCCCACCGGGACGCCAGGCCCGCCGCCATCGGGTGTCGGCGGGAGCTACTCCTGCTTCTTGCGGCGGGTGCCGAAGACGATCTCGTCCCAGCTCGGCACCGCCGCACGGCGCCCGGGGCGGACCCCGTCGGCCTCGGCCTGCCGGTCGGTGGTGCCCGTCAGCCGGTCACGGTGGCCCGCCACCGTGCGGGGCATCAGGACATCGGCGTACGCGGCGCCCGCACCCGCCGACGCGGCGGGCGCCGGCGGCTCCTCCGCCTCCGGTTCGGTGTCCGTGGGCTCGGTGCGCTCCGGGACGACCATGTCGCCGCGGAAGCTCGGCACCGCCTCCAGCAGGCTGGTCAGCGTGTCCCGCTCCTCCTCCGGCTCCGGTACGGGAGCCGGCCGGGGTTCGGCCCGCTCCAGCTGCCGGTCCAGGGCGCGGTCCAGCGGCCGGTCGCGCGGCAGGCGCGCGATCCTCGGCACGAAGGGGAAGCTCGGCTCCGGCGCCGCCGGCAGGTCCTCGGACTCGCCGATGAGCGAGCGGGCCTCGTCGTCCACGGCCACGACCAGCCGGCGCGGCGGGTCGTAGGTCCAGCTCGCCGAGTGCGGCTCGCTTGCGACCCGGTACACCAGGAGGACCTCCCAGGTGCCGTCGTCGCGGCGCCACGAGTCCCACTGGACGGAGTCCTTCTCGGCCCCGCGCAGGGTCAGGCGTTCCTGCACGGCCTCGCCGAGCTGCGGCCCGGTGTTCTCGCCGGGGCGGCGCACCGGGGTCTTGCGGGCGCGCTCGGCCATGAAGGCACGCTCGGCGAGCACGGGGCCCTCGAAGCGGCGGACGCGGTCGACGGGGATGCCGGCGAGCTGGGCGACCTCCTCCGCGGAGGCACCGGCTCGTATGCGGGCCTGGATGTCGCGGGGGCGGAGGTGGCTCTCGACCTCGATCTCGATCTGGTTCAGGCGCGCACGGTCGTTGCGTACGGCAGCCCGAAGCCGCTCATCGATCGGAAGCGTGTACTCCGTACTGTCCGCAGCCTTGAGCACCAGTCGTGTGCCGTCATTGGAGACGGCCACGACACGCAGTTCGGGCATGGGGACCTCCCGGGTGGTGCCTGCCGACGTCACGTGCGTCGCTGCTTCCGCTAGTCGAGTGTGGCCTGCCCGGGTGCAGCCTGCCACAACCTTGCCGAGTTAAACCGGCGTGTCGGGCATGCGCCCTTGATCGCCGTTATGGCACGGTTACCTGTTGGGTACGCACAGTGACTGAGTGGTTACTGTGCGCAGCAGGATCCGTGCAATGCCGCGGCATCACCGGTCTTCGAGTGCCGCATTCCGTCAGCCGGCCCCCTCTCCCGGATCCGGACATCCGAAAGGAAGGACAGACCCAGGGCTCGCCACAGTACTCCATTCGGGCCACCTGGGTGGACCGCCGCGCCGCCGAAGTTTCCTCGGACGGCGGGAGTCGGCGTGCCCGCTGTCGGGTCCCACCTGCGTCCGGCTGTCGAACCCGGGTGTCATGCTTCACAGAATCACCCGAAACGGAACTATCCCCTTCGCTCGGCTGTCAGTACCTGCTGAAAGAGGAGAAGCACGAGAGGTCGGGCACACAGGGGATGGCGATGGGTCAGAAGACGACGCGTGACGTCGGGGCCGAACGGGAGGAGAAGAAGCTCGACCTGAGCGTGGCACAGGTCGCCGGATCCTCCCTCGCCACCGTCGCGGCCGCCCTGCTCGCCTCGAAGATGGGCGTCTACGGGACCATCCTCGGCGCGGGCGTGGTCAGCGTCGTCGCCACCGCCGGCGGACCGGTCATCCAGCACCTCTTCCGGCGTACCGGCGACCAGCTGCGCGAGAGCGCCCGGCCGAGGGCCCGTCAGGTGCCGCCGTCCCGCGGGGAACGGGCGGCCGAGGCCGCGGTCACCGCAGCGGCGCAGGAGTTCGGCGAGCCGACCGTGCACGGCACCCGGATGCGGGGGTGGAAGCGCACCGCGGTGGCCTCCGGCGCGGCCTTCGCCATCGCCGTCGGAGGTCTCGGCGCCTACGAGGCGATGGCGGGCACCTCCGTCAGCAGCGGCGGCGGCACGCTCTTCTCCGGCGGAACCCGCACGGCGGGCGAGAAGCGGCCCGCCCCGTCCGAACGGGCTCCGGCCGACGGGGGGAAGGAGCGACGCGGCGGCGCCCGCGACCCCGGCCCGGGCGGCTCCCCGGTCCCCTCCCGTCCGGACGGCGGCCGCAGCCCGGGCGCGGACCCGGGCCCGTCGCGCTCCGGGGAGCCGGCGCCCGGCCCCTCGGAGCCGACGCACGGGCCGGCGCCGACACCCACGCCCCCGGCGCCGGACCCGGCCCCGACACCGGGCGGCGGCGCCGCACCGTCCGCAGGGCCGAGCTCCTCCTGACCCGGGGGTCTAAGCCCCCAGGGCGCGCCGCAGGTAGTCGTTGCCGAAGACCCGGTCGGGGTCGAGGCGGTCCCGCAGCGCGGTGAACTCGCCGAAGCGCGGGTAGATCCGGGAGAAGTACTCCGCGTCCCGCGTGTGCACCTTGCCCCAGTGCGGGCGGCCGCCGTGCGCGGTGAAGATGTGCTCGGCCGCGGTGAAGTAGGCCTGGTAGGGGGTGCCCTTGTACATGTGCACGGCGATGTAGGCGGTGTCGCGCCCGGAGGCCGTGGACAGCGCGATGTCGTCCGCCGGAGCCGTCCGCACCTCCACCGGGAAGCTGATCCGCAGCCGGGAGCGGTCGACCATCGCCCGCAGCTCGCGCAGCGCCTCGACCACGGCCTCGCGCGGGAGGGCGTACTCCATCTCCACGAACCGCACCCGGCGCGGGCTGGTGAACACCTTGTACGGGATGTCCGTGTAGGTACGCGCCGACAGGGCGCGGCTGGCCACGCGGGCTATGGACGGGATGGTGGCCGGGACGGCGCGGCCCAGCGTGTTGACGGCCTGGAAGAGGCCGTTGGAGAGCAGTTCGTCCTCGACCCAGGCGCTCACCGGTCCGGGCGGGGCGGCGGGTCCCTGGCTGCGGTTGTTGCGCTTGGTGTTGCAGTTGCCGGTGTGCGGGAACCAGTAGAACTCGAAGTGCTCGTTCTCCGCGTAGTGCTCCTCGAACTCGGCGGTCACCCGCTCGAAGCCCATGGGCTCCTCACGGGCGGTCAGGAAGAAGAGCGGCTCCACGGCGAAGGTGATCGCGGTGACGATGCCGAGGGCGCCGATGCCGACCCGGGCCGCCGCGAAGACCTCCGGATTCTCCTTCTCGGAACAGGTCAGCAGACCGCCGTCGGCGGTGACCAGTTCCAGGGCGCGGATCTGGGCGGCGATGGAGGCCGAGTCGCGGCCGGTGCCGTGGGTGCCGGTGCTGGTGGCGCCGGAGACCGTCTGCTCCATGATGTCGCCCATGTTGGTGAGCGAGAGGCCCTCGGCCGCCAGGGCCCGGTTCAGATCCCTGAGGGCCGTGCCCGCCGCCACCGTGACGGTGCCCGCGGCGCGGTCGACCGACCGGATCCCCGCCAGGGCCTGCGGGCGGACGAGAACCCCGTCGGTCGCGGCGGCCGCGGTGAAGGAGTGGCCGGTGCCGACCGCCTTCACCCGCAGCCCGTCCTCGGCGGCCCGGCGGACCGCCTCCTGGAGCTCCCCGACCGAGGCCGGGGTCACCACGCGGGTGGGCGTGGCCGTGACGTTGCCCGCCCAGTTACGCCACGCGGTCGCCGTGCTGCCGTTCCGTGCTGTCGCCGTCCCCATCGGTTGCTGGCTCCTCCCCTTGCGCCGGCCTCGTCAGCCGGCGGTATCCCGCGAACGCCACCGCCGCCGCGGCCGCCCCCGCCGAGATGGAGACGACGTACCCGGTCCGCGCGCCGGCCGCGTCGACGACCCAGCCGGTCACGGAGGACCCGAGCGCGATACCGACCGCGAGGCCGGTGCTGATCCAGGTCATGCCCTCGGTCAGCTTCGCGTGTGGTACGTGCGCCTCGATCAGGGCCATCGTGGTGATCATCGTGGGAGCGATGGCGAGGCCCGAGACGAAGAGCGCCACGGCCAGAAACGGAAGGTTCCCGGCCAGTAGGAGGGGGATCATACTCACGGCCATCGCACTGATGCCCACGATCCAGCGAGGTTCGGCCTTGCCCTTGAAGTGCAGCAGGCCGAACACGATCCCCGCCAGGCAGGAGCCGAAGGCCCACACCGCGAGGAGGACGCCGCCGAGGGACTTGCTGCCGTGCTCCTCAGCGAAGGCGAGGGTGGCCACGTCCACGGAGCCGAAGATCGCGCCGGTCGCGACGAAGGTCGCCACGAGTACCTGCAGGCCGGGGGAGCGCAGCGCGGACGAGAGGTCCGAATGCTCGTGGCGCGGATGCGGCTTCGGCTCGGTCGCGGTCAGGGCCGTCAGCCACCAGACACCCGTCACCAGGAAGACGACGGCGACCACCGGGCCGGCCTCGGGGAACCAGCCGGCCGAGAGCGTCGCGGCGAGCGGCGGACCGATGATGAAGCAGAGCTCGTCGACGATCGACTCGAACGAGTAGGCCGTGTGCAGCTGGGGGGTGTCGCGGAAGAGGGCCGTCCAGCGGGCCCGGACCATCGAACCGACGCTGGGCACGCACCCGGCGACGACGGCGAAGACGAAGAGCGTCCAGCTCGGCCAGCCCCGGGCGGCCGCGATCAGCAGGCAGGTCACCGAAGCGGCCGCGATCAGGGTCGCGGGGCGGAGCACCCGGCGCTGTCCGTGCTGGTCGACCAGCCGGGAGACCTGGGGGCCCACAGCCGCGGCGGACAGGGCGATCGTGGCCGTGATCCCGCCCGCCAGGGCGTAGCTGCCGCCCAGCTCGGTGATCATCGTGAGGACACCGATGCCCACCATGGACAGCGGCATCCGGCCTATCAGGCCGGCGGCTGTGAACCCCTTGGTGCCGGGGGTCGCGAATATCGCGCGGTAGGGACTGGGCACGGTGCCCTCCGTAAGGGACTGGATCGGCTCACACAGATTACGTCTGCCGGCGAAGCACACGCACGGGGAAAGCGCCGGACAGGAACTTAGGGTGACCTTACCTGTCGTCCGGTGTGTGGGACGGCGCCGGGTCCGTTACCGGGCGGGGGCGCCGAGTGGCAGGATTCGAGGCATGTCAGACCAGTTCCGTGCTCCCGGCGCCGACTCCGCCGCCCCGTACGACGCACTCCTGCTGCTTTCCTTCGGAGGCCCCGAAGGACCCGACGACGTCGTGCCGTTCCTGGAGAACGTCACGCGCGGTCGCGGCATCCCGCGCGAGCGGCTCAAGGAGGTGGGGCAGCACTACTTCGGCTTCGGCGGGGTCAGCCCGATCAACCGGCAGAACCGCGAGCTGCTCGACGCGCTCCGCAAGGACTTCGCCGGACACGGGCTGGACCTGCCCGTCTACTGGGGCAACCGGAACTGGGCCCCGTACCTGGACGACGTGATGCGCGAGATGGCCGCCGACGGGCGCCGCCGGATCGCGGTCCTCGCCACCAGCGCGTACGCCTCCTACTCGGGCTGCCGGCAATACCGCGAGAACCTCGCCGACGCCCTGGCCGCACTGGAGCGGGACGGTGTGGAGCCGCCGCACGTCGACAAGCTGCGGCACTACTTCAACCACCCCGGCTTCGTGGAGCCCATGATCGACGGCGTGGTGGCCTCGCTCGAGGCCCTGCCCGAGGAGGTGCGCGCCGGAGCGCACCTCGCCTTCACCACGCACTCCATCCCGACGGCCGCCGCCGACACCTCCGGCCCCGTCGAGGACCACACCGGGGGCGGTGAGGGAGGCGCGTACGTCAAGCAGCACCTCGACGTCGCCCGGGTGATCGCCGACGAGGTCGCGGTGCGGACCGGCGTCGCCCGCCCCTGGCAGCTCGTCTACCAGTCCCGCAGCGGCGCCCCGCACATCCCGTGGCTGGAGCCGGACATCTGCGACCACCTGGAGGCCCTGCACGCCGAGGGCGCCCCCGCCGTGGTCATGGTCCCCATCGGCTTCGTCTCCGACCACATGGAAGTCCTGTACGACCTGGACACCGAGGCCACCGCCAAGGCCGCCGAGCTGGGCCTGCCCGTCGCGCGCTCCGCGACCGTCGGCGCCGACCCGCGCTTCGCCGAGGCCGTGCGGGAGCTCGTCCTGGAGCGGGCCGCCAAGGAGCGCGGCGAGCCGGCCGAGGAGTGCTGGGTGGGCATGCTGGGACAGAGCCACGACCGGTGCGCGGTGGGCTGCTGCCCGGCGCGGGCCCCGCGGCCGGCCGCCGCGGGCGCGGACAGCCCGTACGAGCGGGAACGAGGAGCGCAAGCGTGATCCCCGAAGAGCTGAAGGCCGAACTGCTGGACGTCGGCATGGAGGCCGCCCGGCAGGCCGGCGCCCTGCTGCGGGACGGCCGGCCGGCCGATCTGGCGGTGGCGGCCACGAAGACCAGCCCGATCGACGTGGTGACCGAGATGGACATCGCGGCCGAGAAGCTGATCACCGGCATCCTCGCCGAGCGGCGGCCCGAGGACGGGCTGCTGGGCGAGGAGGGAGCGGACACCCCCGGGACGAGCGGGGTGCGGTGGGTCGTCGATCCGCTGGACGGCACCGTGAACTACCTCTACGGGCTCCCGAGCTGGGGCGTGTCCATCGCCGCCGAGTACGGGGGCGAGACCGTGGTGGGCGTCGTGGCCGCACCGATGCGCGGCGAGGTCTACCACGCGGTGCTCGGCGCAGGCGCCTGGCTGGGTACGACACGCCTCGCCTGCCGTCCGGCGGCCCCGCTGGACCAGGCGCTCGTCGGGACCGGCTTCGCCTACGTCCAGACCCGGCGGGCGCACCAGGCCGACGTGGCGCAGCGGATCATCCCGCTGGTGCGGGACATCCGGCGGGGCGGCTCGGCGGCCCTGGACCTGTGCGACGTGGCCGCGGGGCGCCTGGACGGCTACTACGAGCGCGGCCTGAACCCCTGGGACCTGGCCGCCGGTGACCTGATCGCCCGCGAGGCGGGGGCCGTGACCGGCGGCCGCCCCGGGGAGCCGGCCTCGGGCGAGCTGGCGCTGGCCGCAACCCCGGCCGTGTTCGCCTCGCTCCAGCCGCTGCTGGAAGAGGCCGGGGCCTGGCACGACTGAGCGCGGCGGTGGACGCACGTGGACCCCGGCCGCCCCTTCGGGCGGCCGGGGTCCACGTCGTCCTCGAGTCGGCGCTCGGCCGCCGGTCAGCAGGCGGGCACGGCGGCCGTGACCGGAACGCCGTGCTCGGCGGCCAAGCGCTGGAGGTCTTCCAGCTCCGCCTGTTCCACTTCCGCGAGGAAGTCGTCGCCCGTCTCGCGGGCGTGCCTGAGGTCCGACTGCGTGGCCCTGATGCGCTGCAGGAGACCCGCGGTGAATGCGTCCATGATGGGTTCGCCCCCTCTTCGTGGGTCGGCGGCGGCACGTGGCAATACCGCCGTCAGGGAGTGGATGGGGTGTTCTCACGTCCTCCCCGGCACCCTGGGCGCAGAAACCTCTCGAGGCGAAGGAATCCTCACTTCCGCCCCGCGGGCCCCTCCATGACCCGTCTTACAGCCGGTTTACGGCTGAAACGGGCAGGATGTACGACGCAATACACGTGTGCCCTTCTGGGCTCGGAGGAAGGAAACGACGTGCGCGTACTCGTCGTCGAGGACGAGCAGCTGCTCGCCGATGCGGTGGCCACCGGCCTGCGCCGGGAGGCCATGGCCGTGGACGTCGTGTACGACGGCGCCGCCGCCCTGGAGCGGGTCGGTGTGAACGACTACGACGTGGTCGTGCTCGACCGGGACCTCCCCCTCGTGCACGGTGACGACGTGTGCCGGAAGATCGTCGAGCTCGGCATGCCGACCCGCGTGCTGATGCTGACCGCCTCCGGTGACGTGAGCGACCGCGTGGAGGGCCTTGAGCTGGGGGCGGACGACTACTTGCCCAAGCCCTTCGCCTTCACCGAGCTGACCGCCCGCGTGCGGGCGCTCGGCCGGCGCACCACCGTCGCGCTGCCGCCCGTACTGGAGCGGGCCGGGATCAAGCTCGACCCGAACCGGCGCGAGGTGTTCCGCGAGGGCAAGGAGGTGCAGCTGGCCCCGAAGGAGTTCGCGGTGCTGGAGGTCCTCATGCGCAGCGAGGGGACCGTGGTCTCCGCCGAGCAGCTGCTGGAGAAGGCCTGGGACGAGAACACCGACCCGTTCACCAACGTGGTGCGCGTGACGGTGATGACCCTGCGCCGCAAGCTGGGAGAGCCGCCCGTCATCGTGACGGTGCCCGGCTCCGGATACCGGATCTGACCACGTGGCGACCACTCCGGCGCCACCGACGGCGCCCCCGAAACCGACCTGGGACCCCGGTCAGCCCGAGGGTCCCTTCCCGTGGCTGAGGCCGACCATCCGGATACGCCTCACGCTGCTCTACGGCGGGATGTTCCTGATTGCGGGCATCCTGCTGCTGTCGATCATCTACCTGCTGGCGGCGCAGGCACTGCGGCAGGGCAACGCCATGACGTTCCAGATCGTCGGCGGGCAGAACGTCCAGGTCGCCAGCACCGCCTGTCCCGGTGTGGGTATCGGCCAGTCGTACGACCAGTTCAACGCGGCGATCAGCAAGTGCGCCCTCGAACAGCGCAGGCACGCCCTGGACGACCTGCTGAGCCGCTCGCTGATGGCCCTGCTGGGGCTGAGCATCATCGCCTTCGCCTTCGGCTACGCGATGGCCGGCCGGGTGCTCTCGCCGCTGGGCAAGATCACCCGTACCGCCCGGCGGGTGGTCGGCTCCGACCTGACGCGGCGGATCGAGCTGGACGGGCCGGACGACGAGCTCAAGGAGCTCGCCGACACCTTCGACGAGATGCTCGACCGGCTGGAGCGGGCCTTCACGGCCCAGCAGCGGTTCGTCGCCAACGCCTCGCACGAGCTGCGGACGCCGCTGGCGATCAACCGGACCCTGCTGGAGGTGCACCTGTCCGATCCGGGTGCCCCGGTGGAGCTCCAGCAGCTCGGGAAGACCCTGCTCGCCACCAACGAGCGCAGCGAGCAGCTGGTCGAGGGGCTGCTGCTGCTGGCCCGCAGCGAGAACCAGAGGGTCGAGCGCAAGCCCGTGGACCTGGCGGAGGTCGCCTCGCGCGCCGTCGACCAGGTGCGGGGCGAGGCCGAGGCCAAGGGCGTGGAGATCCGCGGCGAGCGCGAGCCGGCCGTCGTGCAGGGTAACGGCGTCCTGCTGGAGCGGATCGCCCTCAACCTGGTGCAGAACGCCGTCCGGTACAACGTGGCGGAGGACGGCTGGGTGGAGGTCACCACCGAGGCCCAGCACGGCCAGGCGGTGCTTCTGGTGTCGAACACGGGTCCCGTGGTTCCCGCGTACGAGGTGGACAACCTCTTCGAGCCGTTCAGGCGGCTGCGTACGGAGCGCACGGGCAGTGACAAGGGTGTCGGACTGGGTCTGTCGATCGCGCGTTCCGTGGCGCGCGCACACGGCGGCAGGATCCAGGCGATGCCCCGGGAGGGCGGTGGCCTCGTGATGCGTGTCACTCTGCCTTTGTGAGACCCCCCACCCCGTGTTCGCTTTTGGCTGAATACTTGGCCTCTGAATCCATTCGCCCCTGTGTGATCGATCACAGTCGGCGGTGGCGGGCCCTGTGCGTTCGGTGACTTCAGGGCGGCCGGAACGCCCGGGAAGTCCGGGTTTCCGGCCCCCCGAATGGCGGGAAATACACGGGGTGGCGTTTGTGCAAGACGGCGCCCGGACCGTGTACGGTCCCGGTCGTCATCCCAGCCGATCGCCCCTCCAGGCGGGCGGCTGGGTGTCGATTGAGTAACAGACCTTGATGTGAGGCAAAATCTCCGCCTCAGGTCGGGCACAAGTCCGGCCTCTCGTGCGTTACGTGCGCTGAGACACCGCTAACACCCAGAGGGGGAGAGCGAACAATGGCAACGGACTACGACACCCCGCGCAAGACCGACGACGACGTCGACAACGACAGCATCGAAGAGCTGAAGGCTCGACGCAACGAGAAGTCGTCCTCGTCCGTCGACATGGACGAATTCGACTCGGCCGAGAGCCTGGAGCTTCCCGGCGCGGACCTTTCCAACGAGGAGCTGGCCGTTCGAGTCCTGCCCAAGCAGGCCGACGAGTTCACCTGCATGAGCTGCTTCCTGGTGCACCACCGCAGCCAGCTGGCACGTGAGAAGAACGGTCAGCCGATCTGTCGCGACTGCGACTGAGAGGCGTAGGCCGTGGCTGGCTCGACACCCTTTCGGAGGCGCCCCTTCCGAAAGCAGGGTGATCCGGCGGAGACGCAGGTGGCGACCACGGACCCGGAGACGGGTCCCGAAGCCCCCGGCGGCTCCGCCAGTGCGGCACTCGCCGTTCCCTCCGGCACCGCCCCGGCGGCGTCGGCGGCGGAGCCCGGCGAGGGAGCCCGGCGCGGTGCCGGGAGCCGTCGGCTGCAAGCCGTCAAGAACGGTGTGCGCAGGGGCGGCGAAGGCGTGCGCGGCGCCGCCCTCTACGTCACCGACAGGATCATCGAGAACGCACCGCGCGTTCCGGTCCGGGACCTCGCGACGCTGCGCGCGCAGTTCCCCGGCCTCGGCCCCGACCAACTCGCCGACAAGCTGATCGCGGGCGCCGCCGCGGCCTCGGCGACCGTCGGCGCCGGTATCGGCGCGGCCGCCATGCTGCCCGTGCCGCCCGCGATGCCCGCCGAACTCGCCGCGGAGATCACCGGCGTCGCGGCGATCGAACTGAAGCTCATCGCCGAACTCCACGAGGTCTACGGCCAGCGGCCGCACGGAAACCTCAAGGAGCGCACGTTCGCCTACCTGACCGCGTGGACGGAGGAGCGAGGCGTCGACCTCACCAAACCCACCACGCTGAACGCCGCGCTCGGCGGGCAGATGAAGCGCGAACTGCGCCAGCAGATCTTGAAGCGGATGATCCGCAGCCTGCCGAACCTCATGCCGTTCATGGTGGGCGCGGCGGTCGGAGCGGTCATGAACCGCCGCGACACCCGCAAACTCGCCGAGAAGGTCCGTGGAGACCTGCGCAGGCAGGCGGTGGCCTGGGAGGCCCTGCGCGCCCTGCCGCCCCTGGAACGGCCCCTGGAGCCCCTTCCCGAGGCCACCAGGGCCGCCCTGGAAGGGTGGGGCTCGGCTCCGTAGGGCTGAGGTCGTCCGCACGGGCTCCGCGGGCCCGCGGGCCGGCCCCTGCGCCTGCGGGCCGGCAACCCCCTTGCGTTCGAACAGGTTTGATCACGGCTGCGCAGTGCGGTCGACCGGCGCGACACGACCTGCCGGGCACCCCGGCCACCGCCATGGCACATCGCACGCGTCCCACTGCGGCGGCCGACGGCGGCGCGGGCCCTCGCCGGACGCGCCCTAGCCGCGCGCCGCGCGCAGGGCCGAGACCAGGGCCTGCGGCTCGCGGGTGGAGACGTAGACGTACGGGGTCGGGTCGGCGGGGTCGGTGACCTCGATGCGGACCGCCGTCGGCACATAGCTGCGCATCAGCATGAAGGCCCGGGTGTCCGCCTTGTACGTGCGCCAGGCGCGAGCCTCCTCCGCGTCCAGGATCTCGGGCTCGCCCAGCGCCGACACCGGGATCCGCGCGTCGCCCGCGGCCAGCGCGCCGTTCACCACGCGCACGCGCGCGGAGCCGTACGAGCTCACCACCAGCCCGGCCAGCGCGGTGCCGCCGACGAGGCCCGCCAGCAGCGGCAGGGTGCCCAGGGGCAGCAGCATCAGGGCGCCCGCGAGGCCGGTCATGACGGCGATGCCCCACCAGGAGCGGGGGGCGGTCAGGCGTTCGTCGTGGTGCGCGGTGGAAAGCTGCATGTGCTCAAGCCTGCCACGAGGCGACCGGCGGGTAGCCGCGCGGGTAAGGTCTGCGGCTGTGAGTGGACGAAACACAGCGTTGACGCCCCCGGCCGGTGCCGCGGCACCGGTCCGGCATCCCGACGCGCCGGCACCCGGCGAGCTCCTCGGTGCCCACTACGAGCACTGTTTCGGCTGCGGCGGGGGCCAGCCGCACGGACTCCACCTGGAGGCCCGGGCCGGCGAGGGCGTGCGCATCACCGCCGAGTTCACCGTCAGGCCCGCCCACCAGGGCGCGCCCGGGCTCGCCCACGGCGGCGTGCTCGCCACCGCACTCGACGAGACGCTGGGCTCCCTGAACTGGCTGCTGCGCGTGATCGCCGTGACCGGACGGCTGGAGACGGACTTCGTGCGGCCGGTGCCCGTGGACACCGTGCTGTACCTGGAGGCCGAGGTCACGGCCGTCGCCGGCCGGAAGATCTACTGCACGGCCGTGGGCCGGATAGGCGGCCCGGAGGGCCCGGTCGCGGTCCGCGCCGACGCGCTCTTCATCGAAGTGAAGGTCGACCACTTCATCGACAACGGACGACCCGAGGAGATCCAGGCGGCCATGGCCGACCCGGACCAGGTCAGGCGCGCACGCGCCTTCGAGGTGAACCCCTGATGTCCCTGAACGACAACGCATCCCGCCATGCCGTGGACGTGCTGATTCGCCGCGTCGACCCGGAGGTTCCCATTCCGGCGTATGGGCACCCCGGCGACGCCGGCTGCGATCTGGTCACCACCGAGGCCGCCGTACTGGAGCCCGGCGAGCGCGCGGTGCTGCCCACCGGAGTCTCGATCGCCCTGCCCGACGGGTATGCGGCCTTCGTTCACCCGCGTTCGGGTCTGGCCGCACGCTGCGGGCTCGCGCTCGTGAATGCCCCGGGGACGGTGGATGCCGGGTACCGTGGAGAGATCAAGGTGATCGTGGTCAATCTCGACCCTCGCGAGAGCGTCCGGTTCGAGCGTTTCGACCGCATTGCCCAGCTGGTTGTCCAGCGGGTCGAGAAGGTGCGCTTCCACGAGGTGGCGGAACTTCCCGGCTCGGCCCGGGCCGAGGGGGGCTTCGGCTCCACCGGCGGGCATGCGGCCGTGGCCGGATCCGGGGCTGGTCAGCAGGGTGGGAATGGCTACGCTTCGGTCGTAACCGACCGGGAAGGACAGTGACGTGTTCGGACGTCGCAAGAAGAACGACTCCGCCAAGGACGGCGGCGCGGCCGAGCAGGTCGTAGACGGCGTCGCCGCCGCTGAGCAGGACGACGCGGGCGAGCCGGACGGCGCTGCCGCGCCGCGCCGGATCAACCTGCCCCCGGCCCCGCGGCCGGACGGCCCCTGGGACGTCTCCGAAGTGCTCGGGAACCCGGCCGACGGCCGGGTCGACCTGGGTGGCATCTTCGTGCCCGGTGTCGACGGCATGGAACTGCGCGTCGAGGTCGCCGGGGACGCCATCGTGGCCGCCACCGTGGTGCTCGGCGACAGCGCCGTGCAGCTGCAGGCCTTCGCCGCGCCCAAGAAGGAAGGCATCTGGGGCGAGGTCCGCGACGAGATCGCCGCGGGGATCACGCAGCAGGGCGGCATCATCGACGAGGTCCAGGGGTCGCTGGGCTGGGAGTTGCGTGCGCAGGTTCCCGTCCCGCTGCCGGACGGGCAGACCGGCGCACAGCTGGTCCGCTTCGTCGGCGTGGACGGCCCGCGCTGGTTCCTGCGGGGCGTCATCTCCGGCCAGGGCGCGGTGCGCCCCGAGTCGGCGGGCGTGCTGGAGCAGATCTTCCGGGACACCGTCGTCGTCCGCGGCGACGGCCCGATGGCCCCGCGCGACCCGATCGTCCTGAAGCTGCCGAACGACGCCCAGATGGTGCCGGACGGCGTGCAGACGGAGGAGCAGGAGGGCTCCCGCTTCGGCGGCGGCATGGGCCAGCTCGAGCGCGGCCCGGAGATCACCGAGGTCCGCTGACCCGCAGACCCCCACGGCCCCCGCGCACAGGGGGCCCGGGGGCGTGTCGTGTTTTCCGGCCGGTGGGTCCCCCCTTCGGGGTGGGGGCCACCGGCTTTCGCGCACCGCGCCGGGCGCTGCGCGGCAGGCATCAGGGATCCGTCAGGGATCGGCCACCGGGCCGGGATCGGTGCGTGCCCGGCCCGGACGTCCCCGAGAATGAGCCCATGGGACGCGGCAAGCTCAGGATCTACCTCGGCGCGGCACCCGGCGTGGGCAAGACCTACGCGATGCTCTCCGAGGGGCACCGCAGGACCGAGCGGGGCGCGGACTGCGTCGTCGGCTTCGTCGAGCACCACGGGCGGCCGCGCACGGAGGTCATGCTGCACGGCCTCGAACAGGTGGAACGCAGGACCCTGACCTACCGCGGCGCCACCTTCACCGAGATGGACGTCGACGCGCTCCTCGCCCGCCGGCCGGCCATGGCGCTCGTGGACGAGCTCGCGCACACCAACGTCCCCGGCTCGCGCAACGCCAAGCGCTGGCAGGACGTGGAGGAGCTGCTGCGGGCCGGCATCGACGTCGTGTCCACCGTCAACATCCAGCACCTGGAGTCCCTCGGGGACGTGGTCGAGGCGATCACCGGGGTGCGGCAGCGGGAGACCGTGCCCGACGAGGTCGTCCGCCGGGCCGACCAGGTCGAGCTGGTCGACATGTCCCCGCAGGCGCTCCGCCGGCGCATGGCGCACGGGAACATATACACGCCCGAGAAGGTCGACGCGGCCCTCTCCAACTACTTCCGGCCGGGCAACCTCACCGCCCTGCGCGAACTCGCGCTGCTGTGGGTGGCCGACCGGGCGGACGAGTACCTCCAGCAGTACCGGGGCGAGCACGGCATCCGCTCGACCTGGCAGGCGCGGGAGCGGATCGTCGTCGGGCTCACCGGCGGGCCCGAGGGGCGCACCCTCATCCGGCGCGCCTCGCGGATGGCGGCAAAGGGCTCGGGCAGCGAGATCCTCGCCGTCTACATCGCCCGCAGCGACGGCCTGACCGCCGCCTCGCCGAAAGAGCTCGCGGTCCAGCGGACGCTGGTCGAGGACGTCGGAGGAACGTTTCACCACGTCATCGGCGACAACATCCCCGACGCCCTGCTCGCCTTCGCGCGCGGGGTCAACGCCACGCAGATCGTGCTCGGCTCGAGCCGCCGCCGCTCCTGGCAGTACGTCTTCGGCCCCGGTGTCGGCGCCAGCGTGGCCCGCGACTCGGGGCCCGACCTCGACGTCCACATCGTCACGCACGAGGAGGTCGCCAAGGGGCGCGGCCTGCCCGTCGCCCGCTCGGCGGCCCGGCTCGGCCGCAACCGGATCGTGGCCGGCTGGGTGGTGGGAACGGTCCTCCCGGTACTGCTGTGCCTGCTGCTCACGCACGTCGACGCCGACCTCGGGCTCGCCAACGACATGCTGCTCTTCCTGGCGCTGACGGTGGCCGCCGCGCTGCTGGGCGGGCTCTGGCCGGCCCTCGCCTCCGCCGCCCTCGGCTCGCTGCTGTTGAACTACTTCTTCGCGCCGCCGCTGCACCGGTTCACGGTGTCCGACCCCCGGAACATCGTCGCCATCACCGTCTTCTTCGGCGTGGCCGTCTCGGTGGCCTCGGTGGTGGACCTGGCGGCCCGCCGCACCCACCAGGCCGCCCGGCTGCGCGCCGAGTCCGAGATCCTCTCCTTCCTCGCCGGGAGCGTGCTGCGGGGGGAGACCACGCTGGACGCGCTGCTGGAGCGGGTGCGCGAGACCTTCGCCATGGAGTCGGTGGCCCTGCTGGAGCGGGCCGACGACCTGGAGCCGTGGAAACCGGCCGGCAGCGTCGGCCCCGCCCCGGCCGCCCGGCCCGAGGACGCCGATGTGGACATGCCCATAGGCGACCACATGGCGCTGGCCCTGTCCGGGCGGGTCCTGCCCGCCGAGGACCGCCGGGTGCTCGGCGCCTTCGCCGCCCAGGCGGCCGTGGTCCTGGACCGCCAGCGGCTGGTCGGTGAGGCCGAGGAGGCCCGCCGGCAGTCCGAGGGCAACCGGATCCGGACCGCCCTGCTGGCCGCCGTCAGCCACGACCTGCGGACGCCGCTCGCCTCCATCAAGGCCTCCGTGACCTCACTGCGCTCCGACGACGTGGACTGGTCCGAGGAGGACCGCGCCGTGCTCCTGGAGGGCATCGAGGACGGCGCCGACCGCCTCGACCACCTCGTGGGCAACCTGCTGGACATGTCGCGGCTGCAGACCGGGACCGTCACCCCGCTGATCCGGGAGATCGACCTCGACGAGGTGGTCCCGATGGCGCTGGGCGGCGTACCGGAGGACAGCGTGCTGCTGGACGTCCCCGAGTCGCTGCCGATGGTGGCGGTGGACCCCGGGCTGCTGGAGCGGGCCGTGGCCAACGTCGTGGAGAACGCCGTCAAGTACAGCCCGGCCGGCGAACCGGTACTGGTGGCGGCCAGCTGCCTCGACGACCGGGTCGAGGTGCGGGTCGTCGACCGCGGGCCGGGAGTTCCCGACGAGGCCAAGGACCGGATCTTCGCCCCCTTCCAGCGGTACGGTGACGCCCCGCGCGGCGCCGGAGTGGGCCTCGGCCTGGCCGTCGCCCGCGGCTTCACCGAGTCCATGGACGGCACGCTCGCGGCGGAGGACACCCCCGGCGGCGGGCTGACCATGGTGCTGACCCTGCGCGCGGTGCCCCGCGGCCCCGAATCGGCGCATGGCACCGTGGACGCCGGACACGGCGGCGGACGCGACGGGGGAGAGACCCCCGGGCACGGCGGGGGAGACGCCCCCGGGCACGGCGGGGGAGACGCCCCCAAAGCCCCCGGCGCGGACCGCGCCGGTACGGGCCGCCCACTCGAAACCGGTCACGACCGTGACCGGAGGACGCGACAGAAGGCAGGACCTCAATGACCCGGGTGCTCGTGGTGGACGACGAGCCGCAGATCGTCCGAGCCCTCGTGATCAACCTGAAGGCACGCAAGTACGAGGTGGACGCCGCCGCCGACGGCGCGAGCGCACTGGAGCTCGCGGCGGCCCGCCACCCCGACGTGGTCGTCCTCGACCTCGGCCTGCCGGACATGGACGGGGTGGAGGTGATCAAAGGGCTGCGCGGCTGGACCCGTGTGCCGATCCTGGTCCTCTCCGCCCGGCACAGCTCCGACGAGAAGGTCGAGGCCCTGGACGCGGGCGCCGACGACTACGTCACCAAGCCCTTCGGCATGGACGAGCTGCTGGCCAGGCTGCGGGCCGCAGTCCGCCGCGCCGAACCCTCCCCCGGGGCCGGCGAGGACGAGGTGGTCGTGGCCACCGAGAACTTCACGGTGGACCTGGCAGCCAAGAAGGCGGTCCGCGAGGGGCGCGACGTACGGCTGACCCCCACCGAGTGGCACCTGCTGGAGGTGCTGGTCCGCAACGGCGGCAAACTGGTCAGCCAGAAGCAGCTGCTCCAGGAGGTCTGGGGGCCCTCGTACGGCACCGAGACGAACTACCTGCGGGTCTACATGGCCCAGTTGCGGCGCAAGCTGGAGGCGAACCCCTCGCACCCGCGGCACTTCATCACCGAACCGGGCATGGGATACCGCTTCGAGAGGTAGTGGGCGCGCCGGTAGGCTTTCCTGTATGAGTGCTGAACCGCGTCCCGAGAAGCCCGCGAAGCCGGCCAGGCCGGCGGGCCGGTTCCGCCGGATGATCGAGCGGCTGTCGACCTCGCAGGAGGACCTGCACTCCGCGGAGCTGCAGGAGGACGCAGAAGCCGCAGGGTGCACGCGCATCTGCGACTGCGACGACCGTCAGATAGTCAAGGTGACCGGCACCCTCCGCACGGTCACCCTGCGGCCGCGGGCCGGCGTCCCCGCTCTGGAGGCCGAGCTCTTCGACGGCTCCGGCGCACTGGACGTGGTCTGGCTCGGACGTCGCTCGATCGTGGGAATCGAGCCCGGGCGACGCATGATCGCCTCCGGGCGCATCTCCCTGAGTCACGGCCGTCGGGTGCTGTTCAACCCGAAGTACGAACTCCGACCGCTCGGACAGGAGCAGTAACCGGCGATGTCACTCGACAAACCGACCAACCCGGAGCCCGGCGCCGAGCCGTCCGAGGACCAGAAGGCCGTGACGCAGGCGGCGCTGTTCGACGCGTTCGGAGGTGTCCGGGGCACCATCGAGACGATGCTCCCCGGGCTGCTCTTCGTGATGATCTACACGGTCAACAAGGACGTGAAGATGTCCGCCATCGCGGCGGGCGCGGTCGCCGTACTGCTGGTGATCGTGCGACTGCTGCGCAAGGACACCGTCAAGCACGCCTTCAGCGGGGTGTTCGGCGTGGGCGTCGGTGTCGCCTTCGCCCTGTTCACGGGAAGCGCCAAGGGCTTCTACCTGCCGGGCATGATCTACGGAGTCGGCCTGGGCCTGGCCTTCACGGTCTCGGCGCTGGTGGGCTTCCCGCTGCTGGGCGTGATCCTCGGACCGGTCTTCAAGGAGAACCTGTCCTGGCGCACCCGCAACCCGGGGCGCAAGAAGGCGTACACCAAGGCCAGCCTGGCCTGGGGGCTGATCTTCCTCGCCAAGTACGCGATCCTCTTCCCGCTGTACTGGTGGGGCGACGCGACGCAGCTGGGCTGGGTGCTGATCGCGCTGAAGCTCCCGCCGATGGTGCTCGCGGTCTACTTCACCTGGGTCTTCCTGGCGAAGGCGCCGCCGCCGATCGACGTGATCGCGGAGTGGGAGGCCAGGGAGGCCGCCGAGGAGGCCCGCAAGGCGACGTCCCACCGGAAGGCCTGACCGGCCGGCACACGACGAACGACGCAGGGGCGGGCCCGGCCATCAAGGCCGGGCCCGCCCCTGCGTCGTCCCCCTGCCGGCACGCGCCGCCCCGCCCGCCGCGGTACGGGCCCGGCCGGGGCGGCGGGGCGGCGTCCGAAGCGGCCCGTGCCCGTCCCCTCCGGCTGTTCGGGGCGTGTCCTGGTGCCCCGGCTCGGCGCCTGCGGGCCACCGCGGGGCGGGCACACGGGGAGTGTCCCCGCAGGACGGGCGCGCAACCACCGCCCCCGCAGACGAAGCGGTGCCCGCAGGCGCGAGCCGAGCAGGCACCACCCCGGGGCGCCGCCCCACCGCACACCACGGCCCCGAGCTCACGCCCGGGGCCGCCCCCACCGCACACCACGGCCCCCGAGCCCGAGCCCGGGCCCCGGCTTCGCGGGAACTCCCCGCCCGGGCGGGGAAGCGCGAAGGGGGCGCACCCGGCCGGGTGCGCCCCCTTCGTCCGTCGAGCGTGCCCGCAAGGGCCGACGCGCTAGCGGCGGGCCTGGAGGAGATCCTCCAGCTGCTCCTCACGGGCCTGGGCGGCCACGAAGAGCAGTTCGTCGCCCGGCTCCAGGGTCTCCTCGCCGTGCGGCGTCAGCACCCGGTTGCCCCGGATGATCGTGACCAGCGAGGTGTCCTCGGGCCAGCTGATCTCGCTGATCTGGGTGCCCGCCACCGAGGAGTCGGCCGGCAGGGTCAGCTCGACGAGGTTCGCGTCGCCGTGGCTGAAGCGCAGCAGCCGTACCAGGTCGCCGACGCTCACGGCCTCCTCGACCAGGGCGGACATCAGGCGCGGCGTGGAGACCGCGACGTCCACGCCCCAGGACTCGTTGAAGAGCCACTCGTTCTTCGGGTTGTTGACGCGGGCCACCACCCGCGGCACCCCGTACTCGGTCTTCGCGAGCAGCGAGACGACGAGGTTGACCTTGTCGTCGCCGGTCGCCGCGATGACCACGTTGCAGCGCTGCAGCGCCGCCTCGTCCAGCGAGGTGATCTCGCAGGCGTCGGCCAGCAGCCACTCGGCCTGCGGCACCCGCTCCACCGAGATGGCCGTCGGCGCCTTGTCGACGAGGAGCACCTCATGGCCGTTCTCCAGCAGTTCGCCCGCGATGGAGCGGCCCACCGCGCCCGCCCCGGCGATAGCGACCCTCATGCGTGTGCCTCCTCAGGCCCCTCGGCGAAAGCCGCCTCGACCTTGTCGATCTCGTCCGTGCGCATCATCACGTGGACGAGGTCGCCCTCCTGCAACACCGTCTGCGACGTCGGCAGCATGGCCTCGCCCAGCCGGGTGAGGAAGGCGACACGGACGCCGGTCTCCTCCTGGATCCTGCTGACCTTGTGGCCGATCCAGGTGGGGGAGGTGTGCACCTCGGCGAGCTGCACGCCACCGCTCGGGTCCCGCCACAGCGGCTCGGCGCCCGACGGCAGCAGCCGGCGCAGCATCTGGTCCGCGGTCCACCGCACGGTGGCGACGGTGGGGATGCCCAGGCGCTGGTAGACCTCGGCGCGCTTGGGGTCGTAGATGCGCGCGGCGACGTTCTCGACGCCGAACATCTCGCGGGCCACCCGGGCGGCGATGATGTTGGAATTGTCACCACTGCTGACGGCCGCGAACGCGCCCGCGTCCTCGATTCCCGCCTCCCGCAGGGTGTCCTGGTCGAAGCCGACCCCGGTGACGCGGCGGCCGCCGAAACCGGCGCCGAGCCGGCGGAATGCGGTGGGGTCCTGGTCGACGACTGCGACCGTATGACCCTGCTGTTCCAGGGTTTGCGCGAGGGCGGAGCCCACTCTTCCGCAACCCATGATGACGATGTGCACGGCCGTCCTTCCGGCTGTCAGCGACTCGCTGGTTCCCAGCCTCATTGCATGCTCTGGTTTAACAGGGTCTCAGACCACGCCCCAAGCTACACACGGGCGGTCACGGGTGGGGCCGCTTGGGGCCTCTTGGGGCTTCTCCGGACGCGTCCGAGGCGCGTCCGGAGGCGCACTCGTGGTGTGGTCGTGGTGCGGTCGGGGAGGAAATGCAACGGGATTGCGGTATGAGGGGGTGGGGGTTCGTCAGTCTGATTTCGAACGCTTACGATCCTCTGCGTGTCCAAACTGACCGACGTGCCCAAACGGATCCTGATCGGCCGGGCGCTGCACAGCGACCGCCTCGGGGAAACGCTCCTTCCCAAGCGGATCGCCCTTCCCGTCTTCGCGTCCGACCCTCTCTCCTCCGTGGCCTACGCCCCGGGCGAGGTCCTGCTGGTCCTGTCGATCGCGGGCGTCTCCGCCTACCAGTACAGCCCCTGGATCGCCCTCGCGGTCGTGGTGCTGATGTTCACGGTGGTCGCCTCCTACCGGCAGAACGTCCACGCCTACCCCAGCGGCGGCGGCGACTACGAGGTGGCCAACACCAACCTCGGACCCCGGGCCGGCCTGACCGTCGCGAGCGCCCTGCTCGTCGACTACGTCCTGACCGTCGCGGTGTCGATTTCCTCAGGAGTGGAGAATCTCGGCTCCGCCGTGCATTTCGTCATCGAGCACAAGGTGCTCTCGGCGATCGTCATGATCCTTCTGCTCACGCTGATGAATCTGCGCGGCGTGAAGGAGTCCGGCAAGCTCTTCGCGATCCCGACGTACGTCTTCGTCGCCGCGGTCTTCGTCATGATCGGCTGGGGAGCCTGGAAGGGCATCGTCCTCGGGGAGACCATGTCGGCGCCGACGGCCGACTTCGAGATCGAACCCGAGCAGAAGGGCCTGGCCGGCTTCGCCATGGTCTTCCTGCTGCTGCGCGCCTTCTCCTCGGGCTGTGCCGCACTGACCGGCGTCGAGGCGATCAGCAACGGCGTCCCCGCCTTCCGCAAGCCCAAGAGCAAGAACGCCGCGACCACCCTCGCCCTCATGGGCGGCCTGGCGGTCACCATGTTCTGCGGGATCATCGGCCTGGCCATGGCCACCGATGTGCGGATGGCCGAGAACCCCGCCGTGGACCTGCTGGACAACGGCGTCCCCGTCGGCCCCGAGTACGTCCAGGACCCGGTGATCTCCCAGGTCGGCGAGGCCGTCTTCGGTGGCGGCAGCATCCTCTTCATCCTGCTGGCCACGGCCACCGCGCTGGTGCTGTTCCTGGCCGCGAACACGGCGTACAACGGCTTCCCGCTGCTCGGCTCGATCCTCGCCCAGGACCGCTACCTGCCCCGCCAGCTGCACACGCGCGGCGACCGGCTCGCCTTCTCCAACGGCATCGTGCTCCTCGCCGGCGCCGCCATACTGCTCGTCTGGATCTACGACGCGGACTCGACGAAGCTGATCCAGCTCTACATCGTCGGCGTCTTCGTGTCCTTCACGCTGAGCCAGATCGGCATGGTCCGGCACTGGAACCGGCACCTGAAGACGGAGCGCGACGCCGCCGCCCGCCGGCACATGCACCGCTCCCGCGCGATCAACACCTTCGGCGCCTTCTTCACCGGCATGGTCCTGGTCGTCGTCCTGGCCACCAAGTTCACCCACGGCGCCTGGGTCGCCCTGCTCGGAATGGTGATCTTCTACGGCACGATGACCGCGATCCGCAAGCACTACGACCGGGTCTCCGCCGAGATCGCCGCCGCGGAGGGCCCCAGCGACGACAGCGTGCGCCCCTCCCGGGTCCACTCGATCGTCCTGGTATCCAAGGTGCACAAGCCCACGCTGCGCGCCCTGGCCTTCGCCAAGCTCACCCGCTCGGACACCCTGGAAGCGGTCAGCATCAGCGTCGACCATGCCGAGACCAAGGCCCTGCGCGAGGAGTGGGACCGGCGCGGGATCAACGTCCCGCTCAAGATCCTCGACTCGCCCTACCGCGAGATCACCCGCCCCGTGGTCGAGTACGTCAAGGGCCTGCGCAGCGAGAACCCGCGCGACGCGGTCAGCGTGTACATCCCCGAGTACGTCGTCGGCCGCTGGTGGGAGCACCTGCTGCACAACCAGAGCGCGCTGCGCCTCAAGGGCCGGCTGCTCTTCACCCCCGGTGTGATGGTCACCTCGGTGCCCTACCAGCTCGAATCCTCGGAGCTCGCCAAGCGGCGGGCGAAGAAGCGCCAGGACTGGAACGCCCCCGGTTCGGTCCGCCGCGGTCCGGTGGACACGCCCCGGCCGCCCAAGGCACCGACCGGCAAGGGCTGAACGGGTCGGAGAACGGGTTGGTGAACGGCCGGACGAGATCCACGTAAACTGGTGGGTCGGTCGTCCGGCCGTTTCACTTTTTTTGGTCTTTCTTAGCCTTGGAGCCTCCCCGCCATGACGGAGCAGAACGAGAAGCAGTCACTGGTCGGGGAGGAATACGAGGTCGAGGTCGGTCCCGTCGCGCACGGCGGCCACTGCATCGCCCGGACCGCCGAGGGGCGCGTCCTGTTCGTCCGCCACACCCTGCCCGGTGAGAAGGTCGTCGCCAAGGTCACCGAGGGCGACGTCGACTCCCGCTTCCTGCGCGCCGACGCGATCACCGTGCTCGACGCCTCCAAGGACCGCGTCGAGGCCCCCTGCCCGTACGCCGGCCCCGGCAAGTGCGGCGGCTGCGACTGGCAGCACGCCAAGCCGGGCGCGCAGCGCCGGCTCAAGGGCGAGGTCGTCGCCGAGCAGCTGAAGCGGCTCGCCGGGCTCACCGCGGAGGAGGCCGGCTGGGACGGCACCGTGATGCCCGCCGAGGGCGACAAGCTGCCGGCCGGACAGGTGCCGCAGTGGCGCACACGCGTGCAGTACGCGGTCGACGAGGACGGCACCGTGGGCCTGCGCAAGCACCGCTCGCACGACATCGAGCCGATCGACCACTGCATGATCGCGGCGCCGGGCGTCAGCGAGCTCGGCATCGAGAAGCAGGACTGGCCCCAGATGGCCACGGTCGAGGCCATTGCCGCGTCCGGCTCGGGCGACCGCCAGGTCGTCCTCACCCCGCGCCCCGGCGGCCGCCTCCCGCTGGTCGAGCTCGACAAGCCCGTCTCCGTCCTGCGCGTGGAGGAGAAGGACGGCGGCGTCCACCGCGTCCACGGCCGCCCCTTCGTCCGGGAGCGCGCGGACGGCCGTACGTACCGCGTGGGCATGGGCGGCTTCTGGCAGGTCCACCCGCAGGCCGCGGACACCCTGATCAAGGCTGTCATGCAGGGCCTGATGCCGCGCAAGGGCGAGATGGCCCTCGACCTGTACTGCGGGGTCGGCATCTTCGCGGGAGCCCTGGCCGAGCGCCTCGGCGAGACGGGCGCCGTGCTGGGCATCGAGTCGACGAAGCGCGCGGTGGAGGACGCCCGGCACAACCTGGCGGACTTCCCCCGGGTCCGCATCGAACAGGGCAAGGTCGAGACGGTCCTCCCGAAGACCGGCATCACGGAGTGCGACCTGGTCGTCCTGGACCCCCCGCGCGCGGGCGCCGGCAAGCAGACGGTCCGCCACGTGGCCGGCCTCTCGGCCCGCCGCATCGCCTACGTGGCCTGCGACCCGGCGGCCCTGGCCCGCGACCTGGCCTACTTCGCGGAAGCCGGCTACAAGCCCCGCACCCTGCGCGTCTTCGACCTCTTCCCGATGACCCACCACGTGGAGTGCGTCGCGATCCTGGAGCCCATCGCGAAGGCCGCCTGACCTGCAGGTTTCCCGGTGTGCATTGTGGGCGTTACGGGCGATATCTTGACGCTGAAATGACGCTCGCGACGCTCATTTGACGCTGGTTCTGATGGGTCATCAGCTCATTGATCGTGCAGGTCACGGGCAGTTTCAGGTCTGCCTTCCGAGGTCCCGCTTTGCGAAGTCTTGGCTGTTTACTGCCCTTGGGCGACCGCCCAAGAGCAGCGACGGCTGCCCTTGGGAACTGCTGCTACCGCGGAAGTAGGCGCAGATGGCCACTGTCAGTAACCGGGGCCGTAGGGGCTCAAGCCGCGGAGGAACGGCTTCAGATCATCGGCGCGAGGTTCAGGGATGTCCGGTAGGCCGAGTGTCCCGTTGAGCGGGTTCAGGCGTCGTACATGGCCGTCGGCCCAAGCGATCCAGGCCTCGGCACCGTCCCTCTCCGGTCCGCAGGGAAGGGTCGCTGCGTGGAGGCGGAGAGCGTCGACGTATTCAGTCATGCCCGCTGCGAGACGCCACGCCTCCTCTTGCGCTTCGAGGAGCCGGACCCGGACTTCCTCTGCGTAGTCGATCCTTGCCCGCTGCATTGCGGCTTCCCACTGGAGCCGCTTCTGCCGGGCTGCCTCCAGTTCGGCCAGCCTCTTGCGTTCGGCGGCTTCCCCTCGGAGCCCGACTTCCTGCACGATCTCGGCGAGTTGCTCTTCAAGTGAGCGAGCGGCTGTGTCGGCCCACTCGCTGGCCCGGTGTGTCACCCCGCCAGTGACGCAAATCCTCAGCCGTTCAGCGGGGGAGTAGTCGTATCGAGGGATCCTGACCCAGGAGTGCCTCTCGGCATCCGCAAGCTCTTTCTTCGGGGGGACGTGTTCAGCGCGGTCCTGTTCCTGCAAGACGATGAAATCGCACGTCTGCCCCTGCGCTGTGATGGTGAAGTGTGGAGGGCCATTTCGCCGGCGGTGTGGTGCGCCCCGGCCCGTGCCGAGTGCGCTGACATACCCCAGTGCTTGCGTGGCGGTAAGCAGCGCGTGGACGAGGCGTAAGGCTCGCCCCTGCACAGACTTGGTCAACCCCAGGGGCTCAGGGTGCCCTTGCAGAGTTTTGACCAGCGGGTGTGGACTGATGAGCCGTGCTGGTACGGGAACCGGTGGCAGCGAGGCCAAACGCCAGGCAGGGGTGTCGACGAGCCGAATTTCGTAGCCGTCACGGCACCAGCCCGCATGCAGTTCTTTGGTTTCGGGGATCTTCCCCGATCTGCGGGCTGCGGCGACGCGGATGGGCCACTTCTCGGTCTCCCGGCCACTGGTTTCGCGCTTGACGATCCAGCCGCCTGCTTCGGTGAGCTCTTCCAGAAGCTGCTCCGTGACCGTCTTGGTTCTCTTCCGTGGCAAAGAGGTGGTGAGCTGCGGAGGGGCGGTCCTGGCTGCTTGCGCACCGGCCCTTTGGCCACCTCTCGCAGTAGACGGTTGGGATCCGCTTCGTTGTCCGGGTGCTGTATGTCCGCGGCTAGGTTGAGCGGGTGGATAGGCGCTGTGGTCCAGGTAGTGCTGGCCGGCGTCGGTGAGAGTGGCGGACCACTGGCCCTGGCGCTTGGAGACTTTGACCAGCCCCCGGCTCTGTAGTGCTTGGCAGCTGAGCTTGTGCGTGGTTCCTTCCCAAATGCCCTCGGGGCATCCTTGGCCAACCCAATGAAGCACCTGTAGCTGACGCTCGTTTAGCTGTCGCGACATCTGAACCCCCAACCCTGCGAACGCGTCCACGGCATGCTCTCAACCATTGCCTTACCCAAGAGTGCTTGTCGTGGTTACGCCGCCCGAAGGCAGCCGTTGGGCACTGTCGTAGGCGCTTGCTTACCCGCGTGTGACGACGGCTGATCGCTTCTCGATCGGCGGAGGTGGCCCCGGGGCGGACCGGCGGTTGGACGTCTCGCGACCTTGCGTGACCCGTGGGCGTGGTTGTCAGTGCTGCTTGGTAGATCTGTGGGTGGTGGTGACCGGCCCGCGATCACTGCTGGGGATGGGGATGAGTGTGCAGCCTGTGTTTCTGCTGGACGAGGAGCTGAACGTGCTGGAGCCCGCAGCGTTCGACACCGAAGCCGAATTCCAGGATCTGCTGGCACGGCACCCGCGGATCCTGGATTTCGGGACGCTGGCGGACGGCCGACCGCTACGGCTCTTTCTGGTGGCCCGGGAGATGAAGGCGCCTAACGATGGCGAGAGCACGTCTGCCTTCTGGCTCGACCACCTGTTTGTGGACGCCGATGGCGTACCTACCCTGGTGGAGGTGAAGCGGGCCAGTGATACCCGCATACGCAGGGAGGTCGTGGGTCAGATGCTCGACTACGCGGCCAACGGGGCACGCTACTGGCCCCGCGCGCTGCTCCAGCGAACCTTTGAAGAGACGTGCGCCGAGGGCGGCGGCATCGTCTCGGACGTTTATGAGGAGCTGTTGGACGGCCAGTCGCCCGATGAGTTCTGGGCGACGGTGGAGGAACGGCTGGAGGCGGGCCGAATGCGCCTGCTGTTCGTAGCCGACTGGATACCGGTGGAACTGAGGGCCGTCGTCGAGTTCCTGAACCGGCAGATGCGTCAAGTGGACGTGTACGCGGTTGAGCTCACTCAGTACCGGGGGAGGGGTGATCACCGTGTGCTCGTCCCGAGGGTTCATGGTGAGGTGGCTACGGCGACAAAGGCACGATCCCGGTCCGTTGGGGCCGGCCAGAAGTGGACGCGGGCGGACGTGGACGCAGCCTTGGAGAGCCGCAATTCCGAGGATCGACAAGCGGGCCTCGCCCTGCTCGAGCACGCGGACGCTTTGGGACGACCGGTGGCCAACAAAGCTGCGTATCCCAGCATCTCGGTGTACTTCCCGGCCGCAGGGAAGCAGGTGCCGGTCTGGACGCTGTCCCTGCGCGACAGTCCGGGGAAGGACGATCTTGCCTTCAGCTTCCAATCGATCATCCACCATTTGGGCCGCGACGCGGCATCCGCATTCGCCGATGCCCTCCCGGATGTCGGCGGACTCGCACAGAAACTCGCAGTCCAGCGGGGGAAGGGCTTCACTGGCTGGCGGGTCCGTGCCGCTGTCCGCGTTGTCCAAGCAGCCGGAAGCCCTGCGACAGGTGTGCGCAGCCGTGGAGCGGCTGATGGGCGGCGGTGAGGGCTGACCGGCCGCCCTCCTGCGCCAACCGCATCGGTCCGCGGCCGTGAGCGGTAGGGTCTACCAGGTGGTTTTTGCGGGACGGGTACGGGGCGTGATGGAGGCTTGAGCGTGACAGCAGCAGGGGGAAAGCCCGCACCGAAGCCTGCTCCGCCGAAACCCGCACAGCAGTGGTTCCAGGAGCGGCCTTCACCGTACGCCTGGGAGCAGGACGCCCTGGACCACGTCCGGCGTTTGCTGCCTGCCGCCGAGCCCTACCGGGCTTGGGCCACGTTCTCTTTCACTGCGCAGTCCGGCCGCATCAATGAGTGCGACCTCCTCGTCGCGGTGCCGGCCGGTCTGTTCCTGATCGAGATCAAGAGCCACCCGGGCGAGCTGCACAACACCGGCTCCACTTGGAGCTTCCGGGGCACCGACCGGACCCGGACGCTCAACAACCCGCTGCACTTCAACGACGTCAAGTCGAAGGAACTTCGCAGCCAACTGCGCTGGGCCGCACGCAAACTCAAGATTGACGAACGGGAGGTGCCACGGATCGAGCCCGCGGTCTTCCTGTCGTCCCCTGAACTGGTCAGCCATCTGGACGAGATCCAGCGCATCCGGGTCTACGGGCGCGATGATGGCGCCAGCGGGCTGGGCCGCGTCTGGCAGGACTTCCTCGGGCTCCCCCCGGACCGTGCCGACCGCCGGATCACCCCCGAATTCTCGAAGAACACTCTGCCGAGGCTGTTGCGAGCCATCGGTATCCGGCAGTCCACCGGACACCTGCGCTTCGGCGAAGCCTGGAAGCTGCGCCCGCACCCCCTGGACGCCGGGACCACCTGGGAGGACCGTCTCGCCGTCCGCGACGACGGCCTCGTGCAGGAGGAGGGGCGGGTCCGTATCTACCTGGTCAGCCAGGGCGCGACCGAAGCCGCCCGGAAGTCCACCGAGCGTGCCGCTCGGCGCGAGTATCAGGTCCTCCAAGGCATCACCCACCGCGGCATCGTCGACGCCGTCGAGTTCCGTGAGCACGAGGCGGGCCCGGCGATCCTCTTCCGTCACCGCAAAACGGACTTGCGCCTGGACCAGTACCTGGACACCTACGGCGCCAGACTCACCCCCGAGACGCGTCTCGACCTGGTACGTCAGCTCGCCGAGGCCGTCCGTTACGCCCACAACCGCTCCCTGTACCACCGTGCTCTCGCCGCGCGTTCCATCTACGTTTCCTTCAGGGGCGACGGGGCTGCCCCCGAGCTACGGATCACGGACTGGCAGACGGCCGCCCGCGACTTCGACAGCAACGCCACCTTCTTTCGCTCGATCGGCGGCTCGGCCCTCGACGCGGCCCTGATCGAGGACGAGGCACTCGTCTACCTTGCCCCCGAGACCGACCAGCCCTACGCCGACCCGGCCGATCTCGACATCTTCGGCCTGGGCGCGGTGGCTCACCTCGTCTTGTCCGGGCAGGCCCCCGCGCCACAGCGCAGCGTTCTCGTCGAGCGCCTCCGCGTCGACTCCGGCCTGCGTCTGTTCGCCGTTGCGGACGGCGTGTCCGAGGCCCTGGACAACCTGATCTTCCAGGCCACCCGCTCCGACGTGAACGACCGGCTGAGCTCGGCAGAGGCATTTCTCGACCTGCTGGACGAAGCGGAACGGGTTGGTGTCCTGCCCGACTCCGTGGATACCGCTGCCGCGGATCCGCTGGAGGCCATGCCGGGCCAGGCCCTCGACGAGGAATGGTCGGTCCGACGGGTCCTCGGTACCGGCGCCACCGCCCGAGCCCTGCTCGTGGAGCGTGCGGTCGAGGACGAGGACGGCGAGGTCCGGATCGACGAACACGTCTTCAAGGTCGCCCTCGACGAGGAGAAAGCAGAACGGCTGCGCGCCGAGGCCCGCGCGTTGAAACTCGTCGGCGGCGGAGCCGTGGTCCAACTGCGCGGACAGGAGCTGCGCGAGATCGGCGGCCGGACGGTCCTGGAGCTGGAGTACGCAGGAGAACAGTCCCTCGGAGCACGCCTACGCGGCCAGGGTCGGCTCACCTACCATGAACTGGAACGCTTCGGAGAGGACCTCTTCCAGGCACTCGACCAGCTCGCGGGTCACGGAGTGCGCCACCGGGACATCAAGCCCGACAACCTCGGTATCCACCGCCGCAAGGACCGCACCTGGCAGCTGAAGCTGTTCGACTTCTCCCTGACCGACGCCTCTGACCGGGACGTGAAAGCGGGCACGCGCGGCTACCTCGACCCGTTCCTCGGTTCGGTGCGCCGACCCCACTACGACGACCATGCCGAGTACTACGCGGCCGCCGTCACCCTGCACGAGATGGCCGGCGGAGAACGGCCTCTGTGGGGAGACGGCCAGGTCGATCCGGCCACCAACGACTCCGCTGAACTCCACATCGCCGACGACCTTTTCGAGCCGGCTCTCCGGGACGGCCTGCGGTCCTTCTTCGAGCGGGCGCTACACAGGGAGATCGAGCGGCGCTTCGACACGCTGCGCCAGATGAAGGACGCCTGGCAGGACATCTTCCGGGCCGCCGACGCCACCCGCCCCACCACCACTCCGTCGACGGTCGGCAGCACGGCCGAGCACACGGAGGAGGCGCGCGACGGTGCGGCCGAAGCGGCGGACGAAGACACCTTGCTGGAAGCCGCCGGGCTCTCACCCCGGGCGGTCTCCGTGGCGAACGGTCTCGGCGCCACGACGGTCGGACAGCTGCTCAGCGTCCAGCCGTATGCGATCTCCAAAGCCCGGGGCGCCGGCGCCCTGGTGCGCAAGGAGCTGAACCGGCGGCGCAAGCAGTGGGCCACCGCCTTGCGGACCAAGCCGAGCAGCGGGACACCGGCAGGCCGCCAGGCCGCGCCGGTCGTTGGAGCCGAGGCAGCTCAGAGTGGCGCGGACAACGCCGGCGCGGAAGGACTGCGCCTCCTGTCGATAGACGACATGGCAGCCCTGCTGGCCCCTGGTCCCGGGCGCAAGGGGTCGAACCGAGAGCCCGTCATCCGGCTCACTCTCGGCCTTCCTCCCGAGGAGGGCGGGCTGTCCCCGTTGGGCTCCTGGCCCGTGCAGGCACGCGTCGCCGAGCACCTGGGGATCAAGCAGCCGCCGGTCTCCCGACACCATCGCATCGAGATCAAGCAGTGGGCCGACGCGGAATGGCTCAAGGCCGTACGCACCGAACTCGCGGAGATCATCGCGTCGCCGGGCGGGCGGGTGATGACCGCCACCGAAGCGGCGGCCGAGCTGCGAGCGCGCCACGGAGCCGCCGACGACACCCCGCCTCGGACGATGGCCCGTGCCCTGGCCGTCGTACGCGCCGCGGTGGAGGCGGAGACCGGTGACGAGGCCGAGGGGCACGAGCCGCGGCTCGCCGTCCACCGCCGCGGCGACACAGTCCTGATCGCTGCCGAGTCCTTGCCCGGCACCGACGACCCCAGCCCGCGTGAACTGGCCGACTACGCCTCCGCGCTCGGCGACGCGGCAGAGAAGCTTGCGGTACAGGAGCCGCTGCCCGGCCATGCCGAAGTGGTCAGGGAACTCCGGGCAGTTCCGCCGCCGGAAGGGTTCGTGCCCCTCGCCGACACCCGCCTCGTCACCCTCGCCGCCGCCATGGCTCCGGCCGTCGCGATCACCCAGCGCCTTGAGCTGTACCCGCGTGAGCTGGGACTGGAGCGCGCCCTGCGCATCTCCCAGGCCGGCGCAGGGGTGCGGGCCGAACGCGGGATCAGCCCGGCGGAGCTTGTGGCCCGGATCAGGGCCCGGTTCCCCGAGCTCCAGGCCCTGGCCGGGGGCCGCGAGCCCACGCACGTCGAGCTGGAGGACGCCCTGCGCGCCGCCCGGTTCGAGCTGCGCTACGACCTGGACACCGACACGTTCCGGCTGCCCGCAGCCCGGACCGCGCACACGTCGACCGGCTCGGGTGGACTCACCAGCTTGCTGCCGCCGCCGCGTGCCACCCGCGCGGACCGAGAAGATCCGCATGGCGCGGTGCGCGAACGGCTCGAGGAGCGGGCCCGGCGAGGCGGCTTCCTCGCGCTGACCGTCAAGGGTGTACGGCTGCCCGGTACGGCTGAGGCAGTGGCCGCGGTCTTCCCCGTCCTGGCGGTGGACCTCGGCGAGGTCTTCCTGGCCGAGTTCCAGCGGCTGGTCGCGGAGAAGGGCTTCGACTGGCAGGCCGTACTGCGCGCCGACGGAGCCTCGGAACCGGGCCGCATCAAGCCTGGCCTGGCCAGCTTCGTCCGCGTCGTCTGGCAGCGCGTCGCCGAGGAACTGCGCACCCGCTGTGCGGCGCCGCGTACGGTCCTGTTCCTGCACGACGCCGGTCTGATCGCGCGCTACTGGGACGAGGGCGGCCGAGCCTTCCTCGTCGCCCTGCAGGGCGCCGCCCGCCGACCGGCGGAGAGCCCGCACGGTCTGTGGCTGCTTTGCCCGATGGAGGCCCGTGCGCAGCAGCCGCTGCTGGACGGGCGCACGGTGGAGGTGATCCCCGGCGACGGGGAACTGGCTTATCTGGACGGGGCGTTGCTGGAGGCGCTGGGCAGCGTGTGAGATGAGAGAGGTCCTCTCCACGGCCATCGGCCAGGGAGAGGACCTCCGTCGTTCTGCATCCGGCCGGTCAGATGACAGGCTTGCGGGCCACGCCGCCCTTGCGGCCGATGTTGAAGGCGAGCCGGTAGATGTCCGGCAGATCGATCGCCCCGTTGGTTCGCTCGGTCATAACGCCAAGGTCCAGGAGTTCACGGATGACCTCAGCATGGACGAGTGCCCCTTCGCTATCGCGCCCTCGGGGACCACTACCGCGTTCGCCATCGGACACCAACTGGCTGATTGCCGTCCGCAGCCCTTTGCTGTCCCAGGCAAACCGAACGGCGGAGCGCTCCATCGGCACTTGAGTTCCGGAGAGAGCTTCGACAGCGGCCGCTGCCCAACCGATGTCGTCCTTCAGCTCGTCCACCCGGAGGGATGCCGAGTTGCTGAGGCTCTCGCGTATGGCGTCGTAGTGCAGCGGGGTCGGGTGACTGGCCCACCTCTCGGCAGTGAGCTCCGCGGACCGAAACAGGGTGAGTAGCCAGGTCCGCGGGCTGACCCGTCCCAGGCCGTCCTGGAGGTGGTTCGGGACCCAGGTGTAGGTATGGCCCTTGCGGCGGTCGGTCCCCATGAACTGGCCGGCCAGCTTGATGAACTCCTGTTCCTGGCGCTTCTGGTCAGCGATTACGTCAACGGGCGCGACATACCGACCGGGCCCCTCGACGCTCCAGGTGCCGGTGTCGCGACGGAATTCCTCCGCCTGCTTGCTGGTGTGGTTGCCGAGCCGGTGGAAAAGCAGCCCGTACAGGTTTTCCCGGCTCCAGCTCAGGTCGGTCGCATTGGCACCCAGCTTCGAAGCGTCTGCGAAGTCTCGCGGCGCGCTCTCGTACATGTCGGGCCGTACGAAGATCTTCGCACGCAAGGCGCCCGGCGTCAGCCGCAGCTCCAGGGCGACCTCGAACAGTCCCGCCAGCAAGAGATCGAGCTGTCGGCGGTCGTGGTGCAGGTGATCGAGCGTGTCGAACAGCAGGATCAGGGTCTGCTTCTGGTCACGTGTCTCGCGGTCCGCTCGGCGCAGCGCCGCTTCGTACTTCTCACCGTTGTGTCGCGTCCATTCGATGCGCTCGGTCCACGTCTCCAGTCCCTGGACCTCGGGCTGGCCGAGCGCCATGAGGACAACGGCGGACCACAAGTCGCGGGGTTCGACACCGGCCTTGACGAGGTCGGCGATGGTCCGCTTGCCGCCGAGTACCGGATCGTTGCCTCCGAACGCCGTGATCACGTCGGTGCGTTCCAGGCGTGGCATCATGTACGACTTAGCGGCGACCTTGCGCAGGTCGGGATCCGTGAGGGCTTTCGCCCAGTACGTCTTGCCGGTGCCGCGTGCACCACGGACAACGGTCACGTCAGGGTCCAGCGCGAGACGGTGCGAGGACGGCGTGAACATGGTGCGTAGGTCCGGCGTGCTGGTGTCCGCATCGGGCGCGGGCGCCAGGGCCTCCTTCAGCAGGTTCCGGGTCGCCTGGACAGCGGGATCGTTCATGACTGTTCCTTGTACATGTCCTGCACCATGATCTCCACCGTGTCGACGAACTCGCGGTACGCGGCACGCACGAACGGCAGCTCAGGCCACTTCCTACTGCGCAGCGGGTCGAGGCCGACCAGGTCATTGCCGAAGAGGATAGGGATCGGGGCGTACGGCTTGTCGTCGACGTCGCCCTTAGTGGGGAGGAAGGGCTCCTCGTCCTCGTCGCCGGGCAGGTTGTAGAGCGTCTTCATGAAGATGTCGTAGGCGTTGCGGCGCAGGGTGCTCAGGCGATCTATGTCGCCAGCGGAGTGGAACATCGCCGCCACGATCCGGATACGGTCGCGCAGCAGGCGGGCCTGTGCGGGTTGGCGCCGCCACTGCTCGAAGAGCATCCGGTAGCCCTCCCAGGTGGAGGGGTTGTCCACGGCGAAGAGCAGTGCCTGGTCGCAGAGCCTGGTCAAGGTGACTGCTGCGATGTCGTGGATGCCGGCCCGGCTGTCGAGCAGGACGACATCGGGGCGCCGTGCCTTCTCCTCCACCTGCGCCTCGCAGGCGGCGATCGCATGCTCAAGGCGGGCGGCGAAGGGCGTTGGCGTTCCGCCCAGGACGGCTGCGGGTAGGTCGGTGTAGATGCGGTTGAGCTTGGCGAGGTAGTCGTACCCGGGCCGCGTGGTACCGGCGGCCGGAGCGAGCCAGATGTCGCCGTTGCCGAGCTTGGGGGAGTCGAGGGAGGCCCGTGCCACGAGCTCCAGGTCCTCCGCGTTGCCGACGGCAGACTCCACCAGATGATCCACGATGCCGTACGCGGGAGTGGCGCCAGGTTCGGCGAGCAGGTTCGACACACCGGGGGATTCCAGGTCCAGGTCCACGACGAGTACGCACAGGCCGCGCTCGGCCAGACTGCGCGCGAGCACGGTGGTGGCGGTGGAGCGTCCGACGCCGCCTTTGAATCCGTAGAGGGCGATACGACGAGTCTGGCGGGTCTGGGGCGGCTCGGACTCGGTGCCCGTGACCGTGGCCCAGTCGCCGCCGACGACCGTCCGCTCCAGGGTGGAGACGCGTCCTGAGCCCTCGTGCGGAGCGGTCACTTCGACGAGATCGGGAACGTCGAAGAACAGCTCCGGGGCGAACAGCTCACTGGCGGTCTGGAGCGGGTCGAGACCGGTGAAGGGGTGGGTGGCCTCGCTGAAGGCTGTCGCTGCCTCTGCGAGCCAGGGAGCGTCGGCTGCGAGGGGTGCTTCACGGTCGTCGATCAGGAGCGAGGCCCGGCCCAGCAGGTCACGGGTGAGGACCACGTCCCTGTCGTGCTCAGCCGCCATCTGGGCGGCATACGCGAGCGCTGCCTGCCACGCGGTGTCGAAGCGGTTGGCTGGTGTGCTCATGCGATTCTGCCGGTTCCTAGTTTGCGGGCTTGTTCGTGGGCGGCGATGAGGATGCGGGCCGCCTGGAGGTGCTGGGCGAGGAGTGTCTCGGTGATCTCGGCATCATCGCAGTACCGGTGCGCAACGTCCCAGCCGTCGAACGGGTTCTGGCCGAGCAGTGTGCTGAAATCCGGACCGGCGCTTCGGGCGTGACGTCGCTGGATCACGGAGGTGAAGTGGCCCCATACATCAGGCAGGTGGCCATGCCAGTAGTCCTTCTCAGGCATCTTTTCCAGGCCTTCGCTCTCCATCCGCTTCTTCGCGTCGGCCTTCAGTTCCGGGTGGTATGCCTTGCCGGACTGCTTGATCACGGATCCCAGGTAGTCCACGAGGATGGCCTTGATCGCGCACTCTGCCGCGATCCCTGCCAAGTGATCGGCGGATATCCGGAGCTGCTTGTCGCTGGCGAGTTTCGCCGTGTCGAAGTGGTGCCTGCTGGCCGCGAGGAATGCGGGAGGGCGCGGGGGCGTAGAGGTGGCAGCCGTCACGTTGATCACCTTATCTACGTGATCAACGGGGTGGGGGAGTTTCGCGGTGAGCGTGGGCCCTGGAGGCGGGCCGTAGGCTGGCAGGATTGGTATCCCCAGCGCAGGCCATGCGACTGGGTGACGCAGTGGGGCGAGAAGGAAGCGGACAGTGACGGATATCGCGGCCAGTGTGGATCGGGCGGAGCGCCTGAAGGATCTCGTCAAGGATCTGAAGCGGCTGGTCGTGGGCCTTGAAGACGACCTGCGGGAGTGCACCGAGTCCGAGTCCGAGATCCGGGGGCGGCTGAAGGCCGAGTACCAGCAGGCGCTGGAGTCTCGGCGTACCGCGGCCCGGTACGAGTCCTGGCGTGACGAGCGGGTCACTCAGTCCGCAGCGGCGTGGGTGCTGGCGTGTGTGTTCGTCCGCTTCTGCGAGGACAACGGCCTGATCGACGATCCGTTCATCGCCGGCCCGGGGGAGCGGCTGGCGCTGGCGGAGGCGCGGCACGAGGCGTACTTCCGCGAGCACCCGGAGAAGAACAACCGAGACTGGCTGTTTGAGGCCTTCGATCACCTGGCGAGGACGAATAAGACGACGGCAGGTCTGTTCGACCCCGCGCACAACCCGCTGTGGGACATCACCCCGGGGTACGAAGCGGCTACGGAGCTGCTGTCCTTCTGGCGCCGGTGGGGCGCGGACGGCGAGATCCGCTACGACTTCACCGACCCCGAGTGGGACACCCGTTTCCTGGGCGACCTGTACCAGGACCTCAGCGAGCACGCACGTAAGACGTACGCGCTGCTCCAGACTCCGGAGTTCGTGGAGGAGTTCATCCTCGACCTCACGCTGGAGCCGGCGGTTGCGGACCACGAGTTCGGCCTCGACCCGGTGTGGACGGGTCCGGATGGCGAGGAGCGCAGGGGCCTGCGGACCATCGACCCGGCGTGCGGCTCGGGCCACTTCCTGCTGGGCATCTTCCATCGTCTGATGGACAAGTGGCGTGTCGCCGAACCGGGCACCCCGGTGTGGACCCTGGTCCGCCGCTCCCTGGAGTCGGTCCACGGCTGCGACAAGAACCCGTTCGCGGTGAGCATTGCCCGGTTCCGGCTGTTGGTCGCGGCGATGAGGGCGGCTGGCGAGCGGCGCTTGGCGGACGCGCCTCCGTTCCCGATCAACGTGGCTGTGGGGGACTCGCTGCTACACGGGCGCGATGCGGCGGGTATCCAGACGGACCTGGACACGTTGTTCGCAGAGATGTCGGAAGGGCGTGAGGATGGGGCGTTCGCGTACTCGACCGAGGATGTCTGGGGCTACGCGAAGAAGGTCGACCTGCTGGGGCGGGGATCGTACCACGTAGTGGTGGGGAACCCGCCTTACATCACTGTGAAGGACAAGCAGGAGAACGAGAACTACCGACTGTCGTACGACGCGTGCTCCGGGAAATATGCACTGTCTGTTCCGTTCGCGCAGAGGCTGTTTGAGCTGGCCGTGAAGGGAGCGGGCGGTGTGAGGGGCGGTGGTGGGTTCGTCGGTCAGATCACCGCCAACTCCTTCATGAAGCGTGAGTTCGGAAAGAGACTCATTGAGAACTTCTTTGCTGGGCGTGTTGAGCTCTCGCACGTAATTGACTCGTCTGGCGCCTATATTCCGGGACATGGAACGCCTACTGTCATCCTCGTGGGGCGGAACAGGATTCCGAGTCCTGATCGGATTGTTCGTGCTGTTCTGGGTGTGAGGGGGGAGCCCACTCAGCCCGAGGATGCGGCGCAGGGATCGGTGTGGCGTGCAATCGTCGAGCAGGTCGCAAGACCTGGTAGCGAGTCCGACTGGATCTCTGTTGAGGATATGGAGTCCCGGGGCCTTGTCAGCCATCCGTGGTCGCTCAGCGGCGGCGGCGCGGGGGCGTTGCTTGCGCGTGTCGAGGGTGCGGCAAAAATGCGCCTCCTGGGTGGCGCTGAATCCCTGGGAATCACCAGCTTCACGCTGGAGGATGATCTCTATATGCTGCCTGAGCGTAGTGCAAGGCGCCACGGGATCGGGGAGCCATGGACGCGTCCGATGGTCACGGGAGATCTATTGCGGGACTGGGGGGCGGGAGATTTCGATCATTCGCTGTTTCCGTATGGACTGGACCTCGAATCGGTAGATGTTGAGGAGGTACCGCCACTCCTACGTCTGATGTGGCCTTGCCGAACTACTGTGTCGAACAATTTTCTGTTCGGGCGACAAACGAAGGTTGAGGGTGGCCTTAAGTGGTCGGAGTACGGCCGCCTTACGCGCAGTAAGCTCAGGACGCCACTCTCGATTTCCTTTGCGTTCGTGGCTACGCACAATCATTTTGTGCTAGACCGAGGCGGGCGAGTTTTTAACAGGTCCGCGCCAGTGGTCAAGCTTCCGGCTGGCGCTGGAGAGGATGGCCACCTGGAGCTGCTGGGCGTTCTCAACTCATCGACGGCTTGCTTCTGGCTGAAGCAGGTCAGCCAGGCGAAGGGCGGCAGTGGTCTGGGACGTGGCCTTCAGGACGAGGGGTGGGAAGAGCGGTACGAGTTCACGGGGACGAAGCTTCAAGAGTTCCCCATTCCGGAGAAGCTGCCCCTTGAGCTTGGATGTCGGCTCGACGCGCTAGCCAAGCAGCTTGCTAGCAAGGAGCTCTATAGAGCTGCGGAGTCTGCGATGCTCACACGCCCTTCCCTCGACGAGGCATGCGCCCAGTACTCCAGCGTTCGCCAGCAGATGATTGCGATGCAGGAGGAGCTGGACTGGCAGGTGTACGGCCTGTATGGGCTGCTTGGTGAGGCTGAGATGGTGCGGACGACTGTGCCCGCGGTCAAGCGCGACGAGGTTCCCGGGGTCCAACTAGGCGAGCGGGCCTTTGAGATCATGCTTGCGCGCAAGGTTGCGGCTGGGGAGACCGAAACCGTGTGGTTCGCGCGGCATGGGTCGACACCCATCACGGAGATTCCGGCCCACTGGCCCGACTGGTACCGCGAGATCGTCCAGGCTCGCATCGACCTCATCAACCGCAACCCCAAGGGCATCGGCCTCGTCGAGCGCCCCGAGCACAAGCGGCGTTGGTCTGCCGAGTCGTGGGAGAAGAAGGAGCGGGCCGCACTCCGGACGTGGCTGCTTGACCGGATGGAGAGCGCCGACCTCTGGTACGAGGTGCGTGATGGGCTGCGTCGGCCGCGGCCCATGACCGTCAACAACCTGGCCGACCGGCTCAGCACGGACGAGGACTTCACCTCCGTTGCCGCCCTCTATGCCCGCGATCACCTCAAGAAGCCGGACCTGCCGCTCACGCAGGTGCTGTCCGAGGTTGTCGCTGACGAGCACGTGCCGTACCTCGCCGCCATGCGCTACAAGGACTCCGGTCTGCGCACGCGCAAGGAGTGGGAGGACGTCTGGGAGTTGCAGCGCAAGGAGGACCGGACCGGGCAGCGTCTCGACATCGAGCCGCCGGTCAAGTACAAGTCCTCCGACTTCCTCAAGGCGTCCTACTGGTCAAACCGCGGCAAGCTCGACGTGCCCAAGGAGCGGTTCATCTCGTACCCCGAGGCCGGTCCGGACGCTGACTCGACGCTGATGCTCGGCTGGGCCGGATGGGATCACAAGGATCAGGCGGAGGCTCTGTTCGACCTGCTCAAGGCGCGTGACGTCCGGGACGCCTGGGACACCGAGCGTCTCGTCCCGCTGCTGGCGGGCCTGCGCGAGGTCATGCCGTGGGTCGTCCAGTGGCACAGCGAGGAGGACGAGGAGTGGGGCGCCTCGCCGGCCGAGGAGCTCACGGCGGAGTACGACAGGCAGATGCGCAAGCACCAGGTGAGCGAGGCCGAGTTGATCGCCTGGCGGCCGGTGAAGAAGGCTGGTGGGCGGAGGACCGTGCGCCAGGCCTCGCTCGACGAATAGATTCCGCGGGGGCGGGGTGGGGAGGCGCCGCCTGGGCGCTCCTCGCCCCGGTGAAGTGTCTTCAGGAGATGCGCGCGTGCGCGGTGAAGGCCGACCACGATTCGCGAGACACCGCGAGTGGCCGCAGCTCGACGTCCTTGGAGTCCCTTACCAGGATGGTCTCGGGGCACACAGCGACCTCGACACAGTTGTCGCCGCCGCCACCGCTGTAGCTGCTCTTGAACCATGCAAGTTCAGTGGTGCTCATAGCGCTCCTCGCATCCGCTCCAACAGGCTCGCGGTGGCCTGACGGCTCAGAGCCTGTGAGCGCATCTTGCCATAGCGGTGAAGCATCGGGCTGACGGCTTTGGGGTCACTGATCACAGTGCTGCTGTCGTGTCCCTCGACATAGCCGAGCCACTGGTTGCGGGCTGTTTCCGCCAGGTACATCGACCCCTCGGCCCCGGAGTGGTCCTCCTGCCGCAACGGCATGACAAGCACCTCAACGTTGCGTCGACGGCCTTGCTCCAGCAGGTTGTCCAGGACCATCCGCGTCACGTCGGCGCCTCCGAAGCGCCGCTCAAGCAAGGCCTGCTCGATCATGAAGCAGAAAGTCGTGTTCGGGCGCTCGACCAAGAGCTGCTGCCTGGCGAGGCGGGCTGTGACCTGGCGGTCGAACTGGTCCTCCGTCAGTGGCGGCAGGTGCCGTTGGAAGACGGCCCGAATGTACGGCTCCGGCTGCAACAGCCCAGGAATCACTCGGCACTCGTATGCGTACAGCGACACCGCCTCTTCCTCGATCCCTGCCCACTGGTGGAAGCGCGATGCCAACCCCGCCTTCCGGGTCAGACTCCGCGCCGCCGCCCCCAGCACCCGCGCCGCTGCCACCCCCAACGCCTCCTCCGCCCGCTGCGACAAGTCGCCTGGCGGGAACCGCTTACCCTGCTCAATCTTGGCGATGTAATGCGCCGAGTACCTCACCCGAGGTGCGAACTCTTCCTGTGTCAGTCCCGCTTCGTCTCGCAGGGCCTTCAAGACAGCCCCGAAGGTCTTAAGGCTGTCCGAGAGTTCTGGTTCACCGTTGGCACCGCCGCCGTTGTCCACGGTCATGACACAGCCGCCCTCCGCACGCACGCCACCCACCCACCCGACACCCCATGGTCACGGCCAGTGACACACCCAGTCCAGTGCGTGAACCAGTACAGGGTGATCTGTACCAGTGTCGGCCCTGCCGACCAGTACCCGCGCCCGGAACGCTGACTTCCATGACGCATTCCGCCACCCAAGTGCCCGTCACCGTACGTACGTTCACCCAGCGCTTCTCCGCCACCCGGCGCGGCGCGCGCCTCGCCCGGCTGCTCGCTTCGCAACAGGCTGCCGACTGGGGCATTCCGCGAGGCTCTGCGGCCTTTGACGCGCTCGCGCTCGTCGTCGGCGAACTCAGCGCCAACGCTGCACTTCACGGGCGAGTACCCGGCCGCGACTTCGAGTTGAGGCTGCTTCTCGATGCCGAGGCCTCTCAGGTACGGATCGAGGTGTCCGACACCCACCCCCGACGGCCCGCACCGGATGCCCCGGCCGCCGCCTGCGATGCCGACGGCGGCCGGGGCCTGGTGCTCGTCGAGGCGCTCGCCACCCGGTGGGGAGTACGGGACCGGGGCGGCCCGGGGAAGACCATCTGGGCGGAGTGCCCGGTGCGCCGCCGCTGAGGAGCGGCTTGCTCAGCGCCCCCGCCCCAGGTTGATGTTCTGCGTCCAGGCGTTCGTCCCGCCTTTCGGCGTGGTTTTGCAGGCGGTGGCGTAGCAGCGCCAGAACCAGGTGTCGTTCTGCCTGCGCCGGATCTCGATTTCCGAACCGTTGCAGCGTCCGCACTTCGGCGGGGCCGCGAAGGTCGCCGCGTGCTGGTGCTCCAGCAGCTTCCGGGCGAAGTGCGCGCCCCGCATCGTCAGCATGACCTCCCGGGTCCAGCTCTGGGAGAGGGCGTTGAGGCTGCCGAGCATCACCGTCCGTTCGTCGATCACCGCGATCTTCTGGTGTATGACGTTCATCGGCACGACCGTGTGGGCCACGGCGCGTAGGTCGGCGATCAGGGCTTGGTTGGCCGACTTCTTCTGGAGCTGGTCCGTGTTGTCGCGGATGAAGACCGTGATCCGCACGCCCCGGTCGGCTGCGGCCCGCAGCTCGGGCAGGAGGGAGCTGACTCGCTTCGCGACCCAGGGGGCCCACAGCCACAGGGACTGCCGCGCCTGGCGGATCTCCCCGGTGAACGTGCGGTAGAAGTCGCGTTCGTCGTCGATCTCCGTCACCTCGACGTGCCGGCTCAGTACCTCGGCGAGCGCTTGGCCGAATTCGCCCCGGAAGGTCGTAGGCGCGTGCGGCGGAGTGATCAGCGTCTTGGCGTGCAAGACCCGCACGCCCGTGGTGCCGATGAGCGCGGCGAGCTGGGCCAGGGCGGTCCCCGGCTTTGCGTTCTTGACGCGTTCTCCGCTGGCGATGACGTAGAGCCGTGTCTTGACCCGGGTGACGGCGACGTTGAAGAGGCGGAGGCCGTCGCGTGGCCAGCTACTGGCAGCTGGCTGGCGATGGGCGTTGGCCATCCACAGCTCGCGGTTGCCGCTGTCGCCCTCCACCGTGTCGAAGACGACGATGTCGAATTCCCGGCCCTGGAACTTGTGCGCCGTGCCGACCTCGGCCAGCGCGCGCCCTCCCGGTCCTTCGGCGTCCCGCAGGGCCTCCAGGGTGGCGTCGGACTGGACCCGGTAGGGCGTCACGATGCCGGTCGTCTCGCCCTGCTCACGGTGCAGCTCCACCAGGGCCCGCGCGATCAGCGAGCCCGCCGGCCACCAGCCGCTGCGGCGGCCGGTCAGGTGGGCCCTGGCCAGTTCGTGAAGCCCGTCCGTGTCGATCAGTACGATCTCGGGATCGTCGGCCGGGCGTCCTGCGAGCGTCTGGCTGCCTCCAGTGAGCACGCCGCCGTACGCGAGGTCATTCGCCAGCCGCATCACGGCCGGGCCGAAGCGGTGCTGCTCGGTGAGGCTGACGCAGGCCGGGTGCGCCTGGGCGTCGGCGGGTTCGGCGATCCCTACGTGCTGGAAGACGTCCGGGAGCAGCCAGCGTGTGATGTCCGGGCGTTTCTGATCCTTGAGCTCGCGCGGGACGACTGCTCCCAGCTGCATGAAGTCCCCGAGCAGGACGGCGGCCCGGCCGGCCTTTCCGGTGGCGAGCAGTACCTCGGGCAGGGTGGCGGCGCCGGCCTCGTCCACGAGTACGACGTCGTAGGGGCCCTCGAAGACCGCACGGTTCGTCCGGAACCGCGCCAGGGTGGTGGCGACCAGCTTGGCACCCTTGATGATCTCGCTCTGGGCGTCGCGGGCCAGGCGCTCGTACTCCTCCTGGACCTCTTGGTACTGCTTCTCCAGGGCGGGGCGGCGGGCGGTGTCGGAGGTGACGGCCGGGCGTAGGCGGCGGGCCAGGTCGTATTGGGCGGGCCAGCCCTTCTTCTCGGCGCGCTGAGTCAGGTCGTCAGCCTGCCGGGCCCGTTCCGCGGCCTCAGAGGTGCGGGTCGTCTCTTGCTCGCATGCGGCGCAGTGCCGCTCTTCCTGTTTCGCCGCTGCCAGGAGGGCGCGCGCGTCAGCTTCGAGGCTGTCTGTCTGCTCCCGGGTGAGCGGGATGGTGTCCACCAGAGCCGTGATCTGGGCGCCGAGCGTCGCGATGTGGATGGTGGCAGTGGAGCGTGCATCCAGCGCTGCTTGCTTGGCCGATGCGGCAGATCGCTCGGCGTCTATCAGCCGCTGCTGGAGGTTGACGATCTTTTCGCGCTGGCGCCACTTCGCCATTGCGCCCTTGGTCTCGAGTTCCCCGAGCTCCTCGCGCAGTGGATGACAGCGACCCTCCGCCAGCAGCGCCGCCGCCTCGCGGACCTCCGCTGCCTTCCGTACCTGGACGACCTCCTCGGACAGTTGGTCCACCTGGCGCCACTGAGCTCGGGAGGAATCCGCTGCCTTGTGGCGTGCGATGGCCGTCCTGGCTTCCGCCACCGCGTCCTGGTACCGCTGAACGGCCTCGGCCAGCCGCCGACGGGCCTCCTCCGCTCGCGACCGCGCCGACACGAGATCTTCGCCGGGGGTGCGCAGCAGTTTCAGCGCCGCGAAGTAGGAGGAGGAGTCGAAACCAGCCAAAATGCTGTCCAGGGCGGCGAGCTGCTCCGCCCGGTTCTTGACCGCGACGAGCTCGGCTTCGACTGCGCTGCGTCGGGCGGCGGCATCCGCCAGCCGCGTCTTGACCATCAGCGGCAGGGACACCGTGGGGTCCTCGGCCACCTCCCGCAGGTGCGGTGGGCCCACCCGGACGATGTCACCAGGGCTGTGCCGCTTCTCCCGCACCACCCCGAGCAGGGCGTTGTCCACGGCGATGTTGGTGGCCGAGACCAGCAGTACCCGGTCGCCCCGGGCGATCAGGTCGCCGATGGCTCGTTTGAGGACTGTGGTTTTCCCCGTGCCCGGAGGTCCCCACACCACGTGCACGCCCTCGCCGAGGCAGGCCCGGTAGGCGTCCCCTTGCGCGGGGTGGAAACCGGGCGGGTCCGCAGCCCTGGCCGGGGGTCCGCCGATGCTCCCGGCCGCCAGCGCTGCGGCCAGCGGGTGCTCGCCCAAGGCGGAGATGCCGTCGCGCAGCGCCTCGATCAGGAAGGTGGGCGGCTGCTTGAGGATCCACAGGTGCGGGTCGGGGACGTCTGCGAACTCGGCCACCCGTAACGTCAGCAGGGAGCCATTCTGTACCGTCTCCGAGACCGCGAAACCGCCCGCCTCGATGTTGTCGCTTTCCGGACCGGCGAGCCGCAGGTTGTCGAGCTGGTCCGGCCCGATGTCGGAACCGCGGAGGTCGACCGCGTATTGGCCGGGCTCGCCGGTGCGGGCCGCCCGGCCGACGCGCTGCCAGCGGGGCTGTTTGCCCGCGCCGCCTTCGACGCTGATCCACTCGCCGAGCGCCGTGACGATCTCCTCGCGCCACCCCACGTACGCGTCCCCCTGTCTGCGGCCCCCGCATCCGGAGCGGCAAATCTACCCACCGCCATGAAGTGACACACAGGCAAGAGGGTGTGACCGCGTGTGCGGGGACGGGGATGGCGTGGATCTTGTCGGAGCCGGGTTCAGGGCGCCGACGACCTGGCAAGATTGAGGTGCGCCAAACGGCGCACACCATCCGACCGTGCCGCCACCGACCGAGGGACTGATCGCCTGATGCCCATGAGCGAGCTCTTTCTGAAGGATGTCATCGACATCAAGGAAGACGTCCACGCCGGCGACTTCAAGATCGAGCTCTCCCAGGGATTCAGCGAGACCGACGCGCGGGTCAGCGAGTACGTCGTCACCGAGCAGCTCCAGGGTGCCTTCCGGCATGCCCTGAGCATCGTCTCGAATGCGGTCCGCACGGGTAATTCGCACGCCGCATACCTGCACGGCTCCTTCGGTGCGGGTAAGAGCCACTTCCTGTCCGTCCTGCACGCAGTGCTCAACAACCACGAGGCGGTCAAGAGCAAGCCGCGCCTGATGGAGGTCGTCGCGCCCCACAAGGGCTGGTTGGACCGCAGCAAGTTCCTGATGGTCCCGTACCACCTGGTGGGCTCCACCGACCTCGATTCGGCTCTGCTGGGCGGTTACGTGCACACGGTGCGCGAGCTGCACTCCGACGAGCCGCTGCCGCCGGTCTACCGGGCCGACGCGCTGCTCGCCGATGCCCAGACCCAGCGGAAATTCCTGGGCGACGACGCGAAGTTCCTCCAGTGGCTCGGGAAGGGCGCCGTAGCGCTCGGCGCCACCGACGCGGTACCGGCGGAGGCAGATCCCGACGACATTCCCGCCTTCGACGCCGGGGCGGGGGCTGCCCCGGCCGGCGGAGGCTGGACCAGCGCGGACTTCGACCGGGCGTTCAATGCGACGGACGTGGACGACCCAGACCGGAAGAAGCTGGTCTCCGCGTTGCTGGCGGGGCCCATGGCCTCGTACGCACAAGGCGTCCGCGGCGAGGCTGGGGCTTTCGTGCCCCTGGAGAACGGCCTCAAGATCATTTCCGAGCACGCGCAGTCGCTCGGCTACACCGGCGTGGTCCTTTTCCTTGACGAGCTGGTGCTGTGGCTCCAGGCGAACATGGGTCGGCACGACTTCGTCCGGAGCCAGGTGCAGCAGCTGGTCAAGCTGATCGAGTCCGGGGACAGCGGACGCCCGGTGCCGATCGTGTCGTTCATCTCCCGCCAGCGCGACCTGTCCCAGCTCATCGGCACTGACGTCGCGGGCGCCGACGTCGAGAACCTCGAGCAGCAGATCGAGTACCTCGCCGAGCGGTTCGACGTGGTCGACCTTGAGGACAGCAACCTCGTCGAGATCATCAAGCACCGCGTCCTCGCGCCCAAGCCGGGCATGGAGTCCGTACGTGACGACGCCTTCAAGATTGTCGAGTCGTCCAATGACGAGGTGCGCCAGGTGCTGCTGGACGCCCAGGGCCGCACGGAGGCGACCTGGGACGACTTCCGTGAGCTCTACCCGCTCTCGCCGGCCCTGCTGAACGTGCTCGTCGACCTGTCGGGTGCCCTGCAGCGCGAGCGCACCGGACTCAAGCTGGTGCAGGAACTGCTGCGGCGGCGCCGCGAGGACCTCAAGCTGGGCGAGCTGATCCCGCTCGGCGACCTCTACGACGTCATCGCGGACCGTACCGGCGCGGCCTTCACGCCGAAACTGCGCCGCGAGTCGGAGATCGCACACCGCTTCCACCAGCGCGTGCGTGACACCCTGCTGGAGAAGTACAAGTCCACGGACGACAAGCGTTTCAAGACCGACGACCGGCTCGTCAAGACGCTGCTGCTGGCTGCCCTCGCCCCCCACGTTCCGGCGCTGACCCGGCTCACCGGTGGGCGGCTCGCAGCCCTCAACCACGGTGAGATCCGCACCCGCGTCGGTGACGCCGGATCGGTCGCGGTCAAGCGGCTGAGGGACCTGCAGGTCGACTACGACGGCGAGCTGCGGAGCGAGGGCGACAGTGGCGACCCCGTCTTCCACCTCCACCTGTCCGACCTGGATGTGGAACCGCTCCTCGAAGAGGTGCAGGGAGTCGCCGACCAGCTCGGATACCGCCGTCAGTGGATCAAGGATCAGCTGTGGCGGGCGCTCGGCATCCAGGACACCCAGGCGTTCGTCTGCGAGCGGGAGATCGTCTGGCGCGGCACCAAGCGGACGGTGGAGTTCGTCTTCGGCAACGTGCGCGACCGACACCTGCCGGACGAGGAGTTCAGCCCCGAGCAGAGGGCCCACATCCGCTTCATCTTCGACTACCCCTTCGATGACGGCGAGCACGGGCCGAACGACGATCTCGACCGCGTCGACAAGCTCCTGCGGGCGGGACGCAACGAGCCCGTTCTCGTCTGGGTACCGGACTTCTTCTCTGAGCAGACGGGACGGCAGCTCGGCCGGCTGCTGAAGATCAACTATTTGCTGGAGCGGGACCGACTGGAGGACCACACGGCCACCCGGCCCGCCGAGGAGCGCGTTCAAATCCGCAATCAGCTCAAGGCGTCCAGGGACAGTCTCACCGAACGCCTCACCGAGGCGCTCCTCCAGCTGTACGGGATCAACAAGGCCGAGCCGGGAGTCGTCGGTGCCCAGGTGCACGAGGGGCAGCACCTGGTCTCGCTCCAGCGAGGTTTCGAGCGGACCAAGCCGGAGCCGGCGGTCGGTTTCGAGCAGAACCTCTTCGTGCTCGCAGACGAGATGTACGCGGCGCGCTTCCCCAAGCACCCCGAATTCGATCCGCTGGGCAAGCGAGAGGCCATCACCCTCGGCGATCTGAAGATCACTCTCGAGTGGATCACCCGGGCCATGGCGGACGGCTCGCGCCGTGTGGTGGTCGACAGCCACCACATCAAGCGGGTTCGCAAGATCGTCCACGGGCTCCGCCTCGGCGAGGTCCACGACGGGCCGCTCAACGTCAGCAACGACTGGCGGCTGCGCATCAACAAGCGCGCCGCCGAGACCCAGGACCCCAGTGACGACCTTGCGGTGGAGACCATCCGCGGCTGGATCGACGACATGGGCTTCGAGGGGCTCGACCGCCACGTCGCCAACCTGCTCATCGCCACGTACGCGCTGCTCGACGACCGCACCTGGATCTACCAGACCTCCACCCTCCCCAAGGCGCCGGACCTCGACAAGATCGGCGCAGGCTATGGGCTGCGGGCGGTCGTGCTGCCGGACGAGGAGACCTTCGACACGGCGTTGCGGCGGGCCGCGGTCATCTTCGGCAAGCAGGTGCCGCCGGTCCTCTTCGCCCGGAACGTCGCTCAGCTCGCCACCCAGATCCGCGAGGTCGCCGAAGGGCACAGCAAGGCCGTGGCAGACGCCCGCGATCTGCTGCAGCGGCATGCCGGCCGGCTGGGTTTGGCCGGCCCGGGTGGTGCAGAGGCGCCCCGCATGCAGTCCCTGAAGGCGGCGGCCGACCTGATCGCGCGCGTGGCGCGCCCCGGCAGCGACCCGACCCTCGTGCTCCAGGACCTCGCGCGAGCCACGTACACGGTGGCCGATGAGGAGATCGGCGCCGCCCTCAAGCAGGCTCCCGCGGTCCGGGATGCCCTTGCCGATGGGGAATGGCCGCCGCTGCTCGACACCGTGCACGAGCTGGCGACCCGTGACGACTCCGTCGGTGACCGGGCCCGCGCCCTGGTGGCCACCGTTCAGCAGACGGCCAACCGCCACGAGACCGCGGACGAGCCGCTGGCGCCGGTTCTCGGCGGCATCCAGAGCTCGGCCATGCTCCTCATGCGGGAGGCCACCCGCCTCGCGCAGGCGGCGCAGCCGGCCGCGCCCCAGCCGCCCGCCACCATGCCGCCGAGCCCCGCGGAGCCGACCGCAGAAGACGTTCGGCTCACGACCCACGGCAACCCGTCTGTCCCCGCTGTTGAGCAGCAGAGCGGGGCTCGCCAGACGGACGGACCCAGCTCTGTACCCGCGCGGCCCACCAGTCCGCAGGAACACCTCGCCGGGGCCAGCTACCTGGTCGAGCCGACCCGGCTGGAAGCCAGCCTCGCGGCTACCGTCGCGGACCTCAGCGCCGATCTGCGGACCTATCTCGCAGACCACCCCGGTGCCCAGGTCCAGATTTCCTGGCGGGTCGTCGAGGCCGGGTCCCGCGGGGCCGACACCGAGGAGACCCAGCACTGATGGCTCCATCCCTGCCACAGGTCGGACGGCGCACCATCGAAGCGCTGCTGGAACGGAACGCCTCTGCCTTGCGTGAGCGTTCGCTGGTGCTGGTCCACGGCACGTACGCGAAGGGGGCGGCCGCCGAGTTCACGGCCACCGTGGCAGGGCAGCCGCGCAGGGTCAGGGTCCGCGACGAGTCGTCGGTGCTCGGGCTGCTCGATGCATGGCGCGAGCACCGCGCCCAGGGGGTCCCCGGCGGTCTGCTCGTTCTCACCACGGGAGTCGACGACGCACAGCTCGGCTGGGACCTGCGCGGCCACGCCATCCGCAGGCGCACGCTCACGGTCAACAAGGCCGAGATCGTCCTGCAGCGGTTCGGCGCTGCCGGGCTCGACATGCGGATGTACCGCGAGGACTGGCTGCTGGATGCACTCGTCGATGCCGAACCCGCAGACCGCGGCTGGCCGCGGACTGCCGGAGTGCTCACCCGCGACACGGCGGTGCGCGCACTCGTCGTCGAACGTCTCGGCCTGTACCGCGAAGGCGTCACGGCCCCCGGCAGAGAGGCAGCGCTCGACCCCGACTCGCTGCTGGCCTGGTCCCGTACGGGCGCGGGGCCTCAGCGCTTCGCCGAACTGGGCGAGACCGAGCGCTCGGAGCTGAAGAAGTGGCTGGGTGAGGTCGCGGGTCCGGCCGTACCCGTCTTGCTCGCGCTGGCCGAGGCGGGCCGTGGCGCGGATGCCATGGCACTTGGACTGCTCGGCGCGACCTTGCGTGATCCAGCTGTCAGCCCGGACACGGTCCTTGCTGTTGGCGGCCTCTTTGGGCAGGCGCGGCCGCGTCGGGCCGAACTGACGGCTTTCACCGACGCGGTGGAAGGGTCCATGCTCCGCTGGATCGCCGAAGTGCGTGGCAATGACAGCGCCAGGCAGCGTGTGTTCGCCATCCTCGACCGGGCTGATGAACTGGCTCGTGACGCGGGACTGACAGCTGCCCTGGCCACCAGCCGATTCCTTCCCGCCGGCTTCGCGGCGCACCTGAGTGCAACGATCGAGGCGGCCCGGCAGGCACCGGACGGCGGCGAAGCTGAACTGGCCGAGCTGACCGGGCATGCGCTGGTCGCTCTCTACCCCGACCGGGTGCGGGTGGCCGAGATGGCCGTCCGCCTCGCCCGCTGGCTGCGCCTGCCGACCCCCACCGTCCCGAGCGTGGCCGGTGGCGTGGCCGAGCATGCCGCTGACTGGGGATGGGTGGACCGGGCGCTGACGGTGCTCTGGGCCGGCGACCCCGGGGGCGATCCGGAGGCGGCACGGCACCTGAGGGCGCTGTACGAGGACGGCCGGGCCCGTCGCGAAGCGCTGGATGCGGCCTTCGCCAGGCACCTGGCGGACTGGGCAGTCCATGCCACGGCCCAGCAGCCGGGTGACTGCCTGGTCGTAGAGAAGGTCATGGAGACCGTCGCGCGTCCCCTGTCGGCAGGAGCGTCCCCTCTGCTGATCGTGCTCGACGGCATGAGCAGCGCGGTTGCCGCACAGCTCGGCGAGGACGTGGAACGCGAGGGCTGGCGGGAGGTCGTGCCGCGCCCCAGGCCCGGCGCAGGGCCGCGACGGCTTGCTGCGGTCTCGGCATTTCCCTCAGTGACCCAGACGAGCCGTGCCTCTTTGCTGACCGGAGCGGCCACCTCTGGCGGTCAGTCGGTTGAGGAGGCAGGCTTCAAGGCGTTCTGGCGTAAGAAGCGAAAGGACGCCCGGTTGTTCCACAAGGCGTCCATCGGAGGGGAGGCGGGCCACTTTCTCGCCCCGGAGCTGCTGCTTGCTCTCGCCTCGGACGCAGTTGTCGGAGTCGTCCTCAACACCATCGACGACGCCCTGGACTCGGGCCAGCAGGGCCAACGCACTGCCTGGTCCCTGCACGATGTGACGTACCTGCGCGAACTGCTGGCCGCGGCCCGTAGCTACGGTCGGCCCGTGGTGCTGGTCTCCGACCACGGTCATGTACTCGATCGCGAGCCCGGGAGGGCCGCGGCGGAAGTGGCGGGTCCTGTTGAGTCCGCGCGTTGGCGGACCGGCACGGATGCGGGAGCTGGCGAGGTATCCCTGCAGGGCCCCCGAGTCCTGGCTGGAAACGGATCGATCACCGTGCCCTGGCGTGAGAACATCCGGTACTCCGGCCGACGGGCCGGCTACCACGGCGGCGCGGCCCTCGCCGAAGTCACCGTGCCGGTTCTGGCCCTCGTACCCTCGGTGGGCGAGGTGCCTGATGACTGGGACCTGCTGCCCAGGGAGCAATCGGCACCTTCATGGTGGCGTGCGACGTGCACAGCATCGACGGAAGAGGTGCTCCTCGCTACGGCTTCGGCGGAAACTGCCGCGAAGGCGAGGACCAAGGCAACCAAGCCGCGACAGCAGTCCGAGGAACTCTTCACCGACGCCGACGTCGTGACATCGGAGAAGCTCGGTGGTCCGCATTCTGTTGCTGCGGGGGACAGCCTCGGCGACCGCGTGGTGGTGAGCGAGGTCTACGAGGCGCAGAAGGCGTACGTCCGAAAGGCGCCGGAAGCTGCAGTCGTGGCTGCGGTCATCAACGAGCTGGTCGGGTCCGGCGGCACCATGTCCCCGGCTGCTCTGGCCGCGGCGATCTCGGCAACAGGTCGGGTGCGGCGCAATATTGAGGGCTTCGTCGCCACCCTTCAGCGACTGCTGAACGTCGAGGGATACGCCGTCCTCGGCTTTATCGACGGAGGGCACACGGTGAAACTCGACGAGGCACTGCTGCGTGCGCAGTTCCTCCCGGCCGAACGGAATGCCCGGTGACCGCCGTCCCGGCCGCTGGGAGTGCGGTCCGCCGACGCGAGGTGATGGACGCGCTCCGGCGCGGCACTGTTCCTCAGGCAGGCCTCGACCTCCTCGCCGTCGGGCTCGGGCGCTTCGAGGAGGCGCTCGACGACGACCTTTCGACCGTGGCGCGTGGCGGTGCGGCCTTTCACGCCATCCGCGGCGAGTACGGGTCGGGCAAGACTTTCTTCGCCCGGTGGCTGGCTGAACGGGCGAAGCGGGCCGGATTGGCCGTGGCTGAGGTACAGATCTCCGAGACAGAAACACCACTGCATCGGCTGGAGACCGTTTACCGCAGGCTGACGGAAAGACTGACCACGGCGACGCACCAGCCGAGTGCGCTGCGGGCGGTGGTCGACTCGTGGTTCTACACCCTTGAAGAGGAAGTTCTCGACGCGGGTGAGGTCGACGAGGACGATGAGATGGCACTTGGCGCTGCAGTCGACACGCTCATGGAGCGACGGTTGGCCGACGTCGCCCGGACCACGCCGGCCTTCGCCGCAGCTCTTCGTGGCTACCGCGCGGCTGTCTCGGCCGGAGATGGAGCGACTGCCGAAGCACTGATCGCGTGGCTAGGCGGACAGAAATCCGTGGCTGCCTCCGCTCGTAAGGCGGCGGGCGTTCGCGGGGATCTCGACCACTTTGCCGCGCTCGGATTCCTTCAGGGATTGCTCACCGTGCTACGGGACTGTGGGCATCCCGGGCTGCTCCTCGTCCTAGACGAGATCGAAACTCTTCAGCGGGTGAGAGGCGACGTACGCGAGAAGGGGCTCAACGCCCTGCGGCAGCTGCTCGACGAGATCGATGCTGGACGCTTCCCCGGACTGTTCCTCGTCATCACCGGCACGCCCGCCTTTTACGACGGCCAGCAGGGCGCGCAGCGGCTGGCCCCGCTCGCCCAGCGGCTCTCGACCGATTTCACCACTGACTCCCGCTTCGACTCGCCTCGCGCGGTCCAGCTCCGTCTCCCAGGCTTCGACCTGCCTCACCTTGGAGAGTTGGGGCGCAAGGTACGGGGGCTGTACCGGGATGAGGCCCGCCACCCGGAGCGCGTCCTGGAGCGGGTGGACGACGCGTACGTGGACGAGCTCGCCGCGGCCGTCACCGGAGGCCTCGGGGGCAAGGTCGGTGTGGCACCCCGCGTCTTCCTGCGCAAGCTGGTCGCCGATGTGCTTGACCGCGTCGATGATTTCTCCGACTTCGACCCCCGGAAGCACTACGCGCTCACTCTGAAGGCTTCCGAGCTCACCGAGACCGAACGCAACGCGGCAGCGGGAGACGCGGGCGACGTCCACCTGGAACTGCCATGAGCGCCTTCGACGAGCTGGAACCCGTCCTGGCCCACCACGTCGTCAACACGCTCGGCTGGAGTGGGTTGCGGCCCCTCCAACAGGAGGCGATTTCCCCGCTGATCGCGGGTGACGATGCGGTCCTCCTCGCCCCCACCGCAGGTGGCAAGACGGAAGCCGCCTGCTTTCCTCTGCTATCCCGGATGGCGAAAAACCGCTGGACCGGCACCTCGGTTCTTTACGTCTGCCCGCTCAAGGCACTGCTCAACAACCTCCTTCCACGGCTTGAGACCTACGCGTCCTGGCTTGGGCGCAGCGCAGCCCTCTGGCACGGTGACACCACCGCCGGTGCACGGAAAGGGATCTTGGCGGCCCGTCCCGACGTGCTGCTCACGACGCCGGAATCCCTGGAGGCCATGCTGGTCAGTGCGAACGTCGACCATGCAGCGTTCTTCTCCGGGCTGAGGGCCGTGGTGGTCGATGAGGTGCATGCCTTCGCCGGCGACGACCGCGGCTGGCATCTGCTGTCCGTGCTGGAACGGATGCAGCGGGTCGTGGGGCGACCGCTCCAAAGGGTGGGGTTGTCTGCAACGGTGGGCAATCCTGAGGAGCTGCTGTCCTGGCTCCAGGGTTCAGGCGCAGGGAAGCGCCCGGCCAGAGTTGTGGCCCCACACCTGAGGGAGTCGGCCCTGTTGGCAGGCAAAGCCGCTGCACCCATTCCCCCTGGCGACATTCAACTCGACTACGTGGGCTCCCTAGACAACGCGGCCACTGTCATTGCCGCGTTGCACAAGGGGGAGAAGCGTCTGGTGTTCTGCGAGTCGAGGCGCTTCGTCGAGGAAATCGGCGAGAAGCTTCGAGCGAAGGGCATTACCACCTTCCTCTCCCACGCCTCCCTGTCACTCGACGAACGCAGGCGGGCGGAGGCGGCGTTTGCGGAGGAACGCGACTGCGTCATCGTCTCCACGAGCACGCTCGAACTCGGCATCGATGTGGGGGATCTCGACAGGGTGATTCAGATCGACGCCCCTTCCTCGGTCGCGTCCTTCCTACAGAGGCTGGGTCGGACGGGGCGGAGACCGGGAACCTCCCGCAATTGCCTGTTCCTGGCCTTGGACGAGCCTGGTCTGTTGGAGGCGGCGGGGCTACTGCTCCAGTGGTCGCGAGGCTGGGTGGAGCCGGTGACCGCTCCACCGGAACCACGGCACATCGTTGCGCAACAACTGCTGGCGCTTTGTCTTCAGGAGCACAGGGTCGGCGAGAACCTATGGCAAGAGTGGTGGGGCGGTCTCGGCCCCTTCGGGGGCGGGGCCGAGCCGATCGTGCGTCACCTGGTTGATGAGGGCTATCTCGACCGTGACGGCGGTCTGCTGTTCATCGGCCCCGAAGCCGAACGGCGCTTCGGGCAACGCCACTTCATGAACCTCACTGCGGTGTTCACCGCGCCTCCTCAGTTCACCGTGCTGTACGGCCGGTCGGAGATCGGCCGAACTGATCCCAGCCTGCTGACAGAGCGGGTTGACGGGCCCCGACGGCTGCTGCTGGGAGGCCGGAGCTGGCTCGTCACCTACATCGATTGGAAGCGCAAGCGCTGTTTCGTGGAGCCCGTGGATGGTGGGGGGAAAGCGAAGTGGAGCGGCGCCGGATTCGGAATGGGGTCATCCTTCGAGGTGTCGCGAGCCGTGCGTGAAGTGCTTCTGGGGACCGACCCGCCCGTGAAGCTGACGCCTAGAGCGACGGGGTCTCTGAGTCAGGCTCGTGACCACTTCCTGGAACGCGTGCACCCGGGTGGCACCCTCATCATCAGGGATACGGATGGCCGCATGCGCTGGTGGACGTGGGCCGGACACCGGGCCAATGCGACTCTGGCGGCCACGCTCGACGAATTGACGGTGCCGGGGCAGCGCATCAACGACCACTGGATCCGGTTGCGTGAGGATGTCAGCCCGGTGGTCTGGAAGGCGCGGACCGACGGCGCTGCTGCCAAGCTGTGTCTTCCCGCGGTGGACGAGCGCGCTGTGCGGGGGCTCAAGTTTGCCGAGGCCTTGCCTCCAAGGTTGGCGGAGGCAACACTCTCGGCCCGCTTGGCGAACGTGGAGCAGGCCGCAGTTGTGCTGGGCGAGCCTGTGCGATTCGTTGCAGTCTGAACAGCAGGGATCGGTGCGGCGCATGATGGCTGCCTTCTTGGCTCAGTAGGAAGGCGAGCCAAGAGAGGAGACATCAGGACCGGTGACCAACCTGGTGAGCAGGGTCCGAGGCGTAGCTCGGCGCGTGCGCCTCGTCAGGGCATGGCCCGTACGGCCGGCCTGTGCGCGTTCTTCCAGGCTCACCCTGAGGGCCGCACCTCTGCGGTGTCGGTGACCAGCGACCGGAGCTTCTCGCGGGTCTCTGGGTCGGTCGAGTAGATGATCGTTCCGATCATGCCCCGGGTCAGCAGCACCTTGTAGGTGTTGCGAACGAGTCGATCGACATCCTCATCGGGGGTGGCCTTGGTGAAGGATGGGTCCTTGGACGCCGTACGGTCCACCACCCAGCGGTCGGTCCGCCAGACGAGGTCCGAGCCCATGATCACACCGGACCAGTCGTACTCGAAGCCCTGCGCTGTGTAGACGCAGCCGACCTGTCCGAAGCCCGCGGGGTCGGTGGCCCAGAGCGGCGCCGGAGGAGCGCCGAGCAGGGAGCGGTCCCCGTACAGGTTCCAAGGTTTCGCCCAGTCGCCGACAGTGACGTCCTCCGGCAGCGAGGTCATGCTCGGAGTGATTTTGGTCGTCCACTTCCAGCAGTAGCCCGCAGACATACGGGCCTCGTAGCCTTGAGTCCGCTGCGTGGAAAGGAAATCCTCCAACTCCTGCGGAGTGTCAGCCGTCAGCAGGCACACCTTGCCGTCCGGATCCCACGCGGTGGGTGCGTTCCCCTCGAGGCCCAGTAGGTCAACCACCCAGCGGAGATAGGCGTCGCTGCCGCCGCAGCGGAACTGGCTGTCCAGCTCGACCACTGTGCATTCCAGCCCCTGCTTGGCGGCTGCCTCCCTGATCTCTTCCACCGTCCCCATCTCGCCCGGACGTACCACCTGGTGTTGGTCCAGGAGGAACACGGGGACCCGGGCGGCGTCGATCAGTTCCGCCACCTGCGCGCGGCCGGTGCGCAGGGCGGCCCTGGTGTAGCGGTTGGCCGAAGTCTTACGGAGGCGGTGTGCCTCGTCACAGACGAGCACGTCCAGGTCGTTGGGCTCGGCTTCCATGAAGCTGTTGAAATAGCGGAAGAGCTTCTGGACCTCAGGCTTGCGGGCTCTCCCGCGACCCTGCGCATGGTCTTGGTGAACGACTGTGATCCGGTGGCGTGCAAGGCGGGCACCCCGCGCCGGTAGAGATCGCCCAGCAGCGACAGGGCGATCACGCTCTTGCCGGAGCCCGGACCGCCAGCCACCACGACCACCTGCTTGTGGTTGGACCTCCGAGCTTTGCGGACCGCGGACATCACCGTCTCGTAGGCGAGTCGCTGCTCACCCAGCAGCACGAACTGCTCTCGGTTGCGAACTTCTTCGGCGGCGACCGCCATCAGTTGCTTGGACGGCTTTACCTTGCCCTGGACCAGGGCGTCAGCCGCCTCGGCGCCGGGCTTGGGCGCCAGCATCGAGCGCAGATAGTCGAGGAAGGCGCCGCGTTGCTCACCGGTGAACATCCGGCCTCGACGGTCTTCTGTGACGCCTCGCAGACCCGCCACCCCGAACTCGGTCGCGTTGTGGAGGTACGCGACCCCTGCGATCGACTCCGGTGCCTGTTCAAATGCCCCGTTGAGCGACACCAGGTAGTCGCAGTAGCCACGGACTTGTTCGATCGGGTTGAGGACGGGTCCTGGGTACGCGTCGATGCGGTACCGCAGCGGGTCGCCGTCCTCCGGGTAGGCGTTGCTCCACTGCTTGAGCTCAACCACCACGTACGACGGTCCACCGGTGGCCGGATGCACGCCGGCCAGTATGACGTCCGCGCGCATACTGGTCAGGGGCAGGCCGTACTCCAGCAGCATTTCCACGTCGCCGAGCCCTGCTTCGACCAGCGCGTTGGTGAGCGCCGGGATGCTGCGTTCCCAGGAGCGCACCTCGGATGGGTGGGGCCTGTGGCGGTGCTTGTGCAGGAAGTTCTCGCTCAGGAGCTGTGCCAGCCGTCCTTCAAGATGGGTGCGGGTGGCCAACGACGCCGCGGACTCACGGAACAGCAAGAAAATGCCCCCAGGCAGCACGAAGTAGCTCGTGCGGGTGGGGGGCATGTCCTTCAGTTCCACGGAAGTGGAGCGGAAGCCCGGCGGGCCGCTGAGATGGTCATCGCAATCCTAGAACAGGACGTGGATCATGTCCCCAGAGCTGGGCAGCACTTCCATGTGTGAGGACTGATGCCGCTTTTCCGGCGCATGCCGCATCGGCGGCCCAGGTGATCCAAGCCGCGGCTCCGTCCCTTTCAGGTCCAGTCGACAGGGTCTGTGCGTGGCGGCGGAGGGCGGCGAGGTATTTGGCACAGGCCCCCACAAGCTCCTTCTTGCTCCTCGCGCCGTTGAACGCGGGCTGTGCATCCCCCTGAGCCCGCCCCAACCTCCGCCCGCCGGACCGCCTCGGAGAAATGCTTGATTGGGTGCGATGGGTCAAGTGCTGTCTGAGGTGTCCGTCTCAGGTTCAGGTATCGGAGGGGGCGCGGGGGGAGCCTGCGTCGGCTCGGGCCTCTGGCCTACGGGCTTGTAGCCCCTCTTCCCGTTGGGGTCGAATTGCGGTCGGGCGTCGTTCACCGGTTGTGTCTCCGTCGTCAGCTGGGGGAGGAACCTCGACGAAGTCGAGGAACTCCACGTCATCCATGCGAATGTAGATCCCGCCGGAGTGTTCCAGGGGGCGTTCGAGCCATCCCGTCCGTGACACGGCCCACGCTCTCTGCAGATACAGATCGGCCGCCTCCGGGTAACTCGAGGCATAAGACCCCTCGCCGTACCAGCCGCCCACCCAAGCGCCACTCTTCAGCCGTGCACGGACCAGGCAGTGGCCTCGTTGGCGGAAGGCACTGTCCCAAGCTGTGGGGGTCCGCTCGTAGGATGAACGGTTTCCTCGCAGGCGCAGCCGGGAGACGAGCCAAGCGGCACCAGCTGGCAGCGCGATGAGGAGGAGCATCGCGGCCAGCGCCGCGGTGCGCGGATGGTCGGCCGCTCCGCTCAGCCAACCGCGACGCTGATCACGCAGGAGTCGTATGAGCCAGGGGCCGACGAGGAGGACATATGACGTGTCGAGCACGATGCCAGCCGTCACTGCGCGGAGTACACGCTCGCCGAGATCCCTGTGGCCGGGAACCAAGCCGTGGGCACGTTCATGGACGAACTGGTAGACGACGCCAGGGAGCACCAGGAGAAGAATGACTGCGACCTGGACGACGGTTGTGGGTACTTGTGGCATCGACGTGAGTCCTCCCCGGACAGGGCATGCGAAGAGTCTCGGCACTAAGAGACCTGATGTCCCTTAGTGTCTCCTGGAGTTGAGGGTGATGCGCGGCCTTGCTGTGACACACGCCTGCCCATGTGGGAGGGACGGAGACGCTGATGCGAAATGACCTGAACCGGATACGCGGCACGTGGACGGACAGTCTTGCAGCCCGGGTCTGTCATGGCATCAACCCCCGAACGTGCCGGATGGAGATGCTGGCTCCCTGGGTCGCGAGCGATCAACTCACGCTCGCAACAATGCTGGGGAGCATTGCTACCGAGGACATCAGGGGAAGTTCCCCCCAGACCATCGGCCGGCACCTTCGATCCGCGGGCTTCGTCGTTTCCGATACACCTGTCCAGGCGGTGGCCAGGGATCTGGTCCTGCCCGTGTTGCGCACAGTCCGCCGGAACGGGGCGCCATGGGAGCGCTGGTGGGACGTGCGGGGACTTGGTGTACTTCTGGTCGAGTTGTGGACGGGGCGTCAGCTGCTGCGTCGGCCTCCGGAGACGGTCCGCCAAGAATTAACGACCTTGTGGCGGGTGCCCGATGACCTACTCGACATGGCGATCAAAAATCGATCCGACCCCTTCTCGTGCCTCCCCGAGGACCTCCTGTTCGCATCGGCGACAGGCGTGGCAATGAGTCTTATGCAGTACTTTGTCTCGAAGGGTGCCGTTAAGACCAGCTTGGGCGAAGAGATCCTCGGTGAGCGCCCAGGGTTGGCCGACAGGCCCGACCTCGCGGCAGCTGTTCGGCGTTGGTGTCACCGAAACGATCTTGAGCATGCTGTGCATCGCTACGGGCGCAATGTTCCGCCCGAGGTGAAAGAGGGACTCCTTCATGATCTCAATGCTTGGGATGCTCAGATGCGAGACTTTATATTTGGTCTGACGGCATACGAGTTGGCATTGATGGAAGCTCCGGCAGGAGACGAATTGTACGGTGAGCGTTGCCTTCTGGAGGGGCAGAAGATTCACCAGCCCCGACTATTGGCGGATGACGACCTGTTGTGGGACTCGGCCCCTGATGAACTGATGGGTTCCGTGCCAGAGTGGATGGTGGAGGAGATCGTCACCTGCGGGACGCGATTCTTTCACGTACGCGTAGGACCCCACCCCGTTTGGCTGGCTACGGTTGAGAGCGATGCGCACCTCCGTGCCGTGCACGAGCTCAGGGAGCAGGGTGCGGAGTGCAGGGTTGGGATGGAGGAAACGGCTGACGGCGTGAGGCTGTGGCTGCAATTCCCTTCCCCTCCCGGTGATCAAGGTCCCGCGATCCGGGCCCCATACACGTACTCCTTGTCCTGGATTGAACATTCCTGGGAACTGCTTCACCTTGCGTCCGTCGGATATATCCGTCTCGCCGTCGTTCGCCTCGTGGGTGATGGTGAACTGACATCCATCGGTAGCATTTTTCTCCCGATTCCAGAGGAGCTATGTGCCAGGTTGAGGTGCAAAGGAGTAGAGGCACTTCGACGTCTCGTCGGTGATGAGACTGGGGAAATAGTGCAGCGCATTGCCCTCGAGGGTCTCGGTCAATCGGCGGAGATCGCTTTCCGGAGCTGCGAGAATGCCAAGGCTGAGGAAATTCTTGACGAAATTGCGCTGATTCCCGGAGCGGTCGAGCACCAGGACTTCGTGGGAGCCACCCGAAGTCTGGCTCGCGCGCGAGCTCGGCGCTCGGCACTCCTCCTCGACGGAGAGGACGTCTCCGAGGCCGAAGCGGATGTCCGGGAAGCCGTCGAGGCGCGAGGGCGCGCCCTCGAGCTCCTCCGTGCGACTTCGAACTGGCCACACGGGCAGGAGGGGGCGCAGCACAGTCGGGACTTACACCGGTTCGACGCTGGAACGGTATTCGTACACCTGATCAACCGTTTCGGAAGGCTCCAGCTCGCGGCGCGCTGGGATAGTCCGGACGGGCCACGCTTCGAGCTCATCTCGTGCGAGGAGGTCCTGCTCGATGCTCTGAGTGAAGCAGTAGGCGAATGGGGGCACCACTCGGAAGCGGGGCAGTGGGGGGAATACCTGGATCAACTTCTCGGTGCATGCGCGGGGATGGCTCATTCTCTCGTCGAGTTGGCTACCCGGCAGGGGCTCAACCGGTTGATTCTCAGCCCCACCTCACCGATGGAACTGCTGCCTCTTCATGCGGCCCCGCTGGACATTGAGCACACGGCGACCCTCAATGATGTCTTCGATCAAATCTCATATGCCCCCACTGCGCGTCTCGCGTCGGCCCTTGAAGGGCCTACTAGGCGACACGGAGCGGCAGCCGAGGTGTTGGTGGTGGCACACAGTGGGGCTTGCATCGAGGGCATCGACCCTATCGGCGGACCGATTTTCGAAGCTCAGCTGCTCTCCTCTCTTTACGATGGCGCGAAAGTTCTCGCAGAGGAAGAAGCGCATCCGACTCAGGCGCTGCGGTCTATGTCCGGGGCTCGCATCATCCACGTGGCATCCCATGGCTTGACGCATACCGACCGATGGGCCGCCGGACTGGCGTTGCAGGGGAGGTCGCTGGGGGAGGCCACCCTTACCACGAGCATGATCCTCGCCGAGGGCGATTTCTCGTGTGTCGACCTGGTCGTCCTAAACGCCTGCAGGACTGGGGCTCACGAAAGCATTGCGCGGGCCGTACAGACCTTGCGTACGCTTGAGGCGGCGTTTCTCGCGCGAGGAGCAAGCGCGGTCATTGCCACGCTGTGGGAGATCACCGATCTCCTGAGTATCGTCTTCTCCGCCATTCTGCACGCACTTATCAGCGCCGGCGCGGACCCTGGCACAGCGTTCCGTGACACGGTCCGTTACCTCCGTGGGCACGAGTGGCGTACGCTCCCGCGGCAGGAACCTGTGGCTATCGCGGAGTCACTTCTCAGCAGCCTGCATTCCCGCTGGCGCATCGACCTCGACCGGCAGGCAGCCGAGAACCCGCTCTTCTGGGCCGGTTTCAAGATCACTGGTGCTGTTTGAGCGCATCTGTGGTCATCTGTCATTCGACGCACGTCCACTCAGTGTGCAGGCTGTTGGTGAGTTCGCGAGCCTCGTCGTCGGAGAGCGAGGTGTAGGTGATGAGGATGGCCAGGTCGCCGGGCTGAAGAGGCGCGCGCCGTTGTTGTTGAGCCTCTTCCCTGGCGGCAGGAGCGCCGCCTCCAGCAGGCCGGCGCTGACGGTCGCGGAGCCCACGTTGTGCAGATCAGGCCTGGGTGCCCTACCCGTGCGTGATCCTCTTCCCGGTTGGTGTGGGGGTCCTTTTCTCCCGGCCAAGGGGCGGCAGGCAGCGTCAGTTGCTGCCCATACCGCCCACTCCGCACCTAACGCACACCGGCAGGCTGTCCGATTTGCGTCACGCAGGGCGTTGACCTGCAGTTTTCTCTGACCTGTTTTCGTTGCACCTTATTCCGATGACCCATCATGTCGAGTGCGTCGCGATCCTGGAGCCCATCGCGAAGTAGGGATCCTCACCTGCGGTTCGGGTGGCCGAAGTGTCGGGTCGGCTGTCGTTCCGCCAGATCGTTCCGTGCCTTGACCCCGGTTGACCCTCGTCCGGGGTCATTGCCGTCGCTCCGTCACAGGAGGAGCTGTCGCCGTTCGGGCCACGCTCCCGTGCGCAGACCCGTTCCGGCCCGTCCGGACAGCGCTCAACGCTGTCGACCCCGGCGGCCGGGACGGCCTCCGTGCCGTGCGCGTGGACGGCCGTCGGTAGCCGGGCCGACCCTGCCGCCGTCCCGACGACGGGCCTCGGCCGCCCGGTGGCACTGTGGGCGAGGCCACAGACGGGCCGCGCAACCGGAGGAACCGCACTCCGCGTGTATGCGGCGAGAACCGGGCCGCGCCCGTAGGGTCCGAGCGCGCCTTTGCACCCACCTCCGGAATATTCGCTGAAGCGAATGCGGGGGGATTGGGGCGTTTCTGCTGGGCGGGGTTTCCGGCACTGCCGCTCGGCATGCGGTCAGGGTGCGAAGGATGCCCGGTCGCCCGAGGGGCATCGGCGAAATCAGGTCACCGCATTCCCGTGGGTGCGCTGAGCAGGCTCCACTTGTGGGCGTCCCGGATTTCTTGGCCGGATCGGGTGGGCGCGTCCCAGGGTCGTGCTGCCGCAGCGGCATTGCGGGGTGCGGTGAGCCCCCGTAAGTCTCTCACCTGCCGATATAGGGCTTGACATCACCCCGTTGGTCGGCAGGGGGGTGGGCGAAGCGGCCCCGGATCCGACAGTCGTCCTGCGGGCGGAACTCGAGCGCGCCCGGCGTCGCGGGTCGTGGGTGTGCGCAGAGTCCGTCGACCGATCGATATGTGAGACGGTTCTGGGCCTCTGGCCCGAGGTGTTCTTGTCGACTTAGCGCCAGTTGAAATTTTTTGACTGATGATCACATGTCTTTTATGGTTTGCCGCTGCTGCATGTGCCAACACATGGCATCGGGGGGGGCGCGCGTGTCGGCGTGAGGGGCGTGCGTCGGTACAGCGGGAAAGGCGTGGGGGAATGGGCTCGTTTGCCAGAATTGCCCGGAAGGTGATGGGCCTTCCGGAACCGGTGGACCAGAGCAAGCGAGGACTCACGGCGGGGCTGTCCCGCCAGGAGGAGAAGCCGGGCGCTCGGGCGGTGAATCCGTGGGAGGCGGCGGGCGCCGAGCTGGCGGCGCGTGAACGTCCCACCGCAGTGCCTGACGAGACGACCCGTCAGGCCGTGGCGCCCGCCACTCCGTGGGTGCCCCAGGACGAAAGCTCGGGTGTGGTGTTCGCCCGCAGGCTCGGTCGCGGCCTGCTGTGGGCCGTAGTGGCCCTCGCGGCCGTCACCGGCGTCCGTGCGTGGGTGGTTCCGCCCAAGGCCCCGGCCACCGCCACCGCTCCGGCCCAGGCGGCGCCGGCGTACCCGGCCGCCGAAGCCCAGGCGGCGGCGGCCCGCTTCGCCCGCGCCTACCTCGGTTGGGACGAGTCCAGGAAGGAGGAGCGCGCCGCGCTCCTCGCTTCCGCACTGCCGGCCGGGGCGGACAGCACCATGGGCTGGGACGGCAAGGGCCGCCAGGAGGTGCTGGCCGTCCAGCCCGGCACGGTCACCCCGGCCGAGGCCGGTCGTGCGCTCGTGCGCGTCGACGTCCTGATCCGCGCCGCGGGACCGGCCGAACCCTCCGCCAGCCCCTCCGCCTCCGCCGGTCAGGGGGGAACCACACCCCGGGCGGAGTCGGGTGCCCGCTGGGTGGGGCTCGACGTCCCGGTGTTCCAGGCCGGTGGGCGGTTCTCCGTCACCGGACGTCCCGCCCTGGTGGGCGTGCCGGCCACGGGCCCCCAGCTGCCCGACACGCCGGCCGCCCAGACGGACGCCGAGCTCACCGGCCAGACGAAGAGCACCATCGAGAAGTTCTTCGCCGCCTACGCGGGCGGCGACACGGAGAGCGTCTCGGCCCCCGGCGCGCGACTGCCGGCCCTGCCGCAGGGCATCGAGTTCAAGGGACTCCTCGCCTGGTCCGTCGACGCCGCCGGCGCGGGCGACCGCTGGGGATCCGCCCGGGTCGCTTGGGCCATGGGCGGCACCACCGTCGAGGTCGCCTACCGCGTGAAGCTCACCCGGGTGTCCAGCTCGGACGCCCAGCGCTGGCAGGTCGCGGACATCCGCGGCGGCGCTCTCTGAACCTCCGCTGCCGCCGCTCACCCGGATGAGCCGTCGTCACGGAGTCGCACCAGCAAGACAGTCAACACGACAACGGGGGAATCCTGTGCTGCACCAAACCGCCACCGAGACGCTCGCGCTCACCACGGGCGCCGACCTCAAGGGTTGGATCCTCGCCGTGGTCGGCAACCTCTTCGCCGCCTTCCTGGGGGTCAGGGCCCTGGGCCACTTCCTGAAGAAGGAGTGGGGCGAGATGCTGACGCTTTTCGTCGCGGCCGTGTTCGTCGCCGGAATCGTGTGGTTCCCGGACGGCGTCAAGACGCTCCTCGGCGATGTCTGGAAGAAGGTCGCGGGGGCCTGATGAGAGTCGGTCACACCTACACCAGTCACCTCAACCTGGAGACCAAACAGCACGAACTCCTCGGCATGGACCTCGGCGAAGGCGTGCCCCGCCGCGCGCTCGTCATGGGACTGGTGCTGTACCTCGTGTGGGCCGGGCCGCTCCTGCTGCTGTTCGGCTTCCCGTCCAAGGTCACGTTCACGTTCTACTTCCTGCCCCCGCTCCTCACCGTGGTCTACGGCACGCAGAAGAGCCGGGCCGTGGACCGGCGGTGGAACGTGACCCGTTGGTCCATCGGGGCCCGCTACCTGGTGCTCGGCCACCGGCCGATCATCTCCGGCGGCCGCCGAGCCGCCACCCGCGGCGAGTGGATCAGCCGTCGCGCCCGCTGGTCCGGGAGGACCGAGATCTTCCTCGAAAGCCCTCTCGGGGGGCTGTTGGAGCGGTGGCTCGGGGCCGAGGAGGCGGTGCCGGCCGGTACCGGGGCGCCGATCCGCCTCGCCGCGCGGCCCCGTCTCTACGGCCCTGACGCCGTGGCCCGCGCCCACGGCCGTAAAGCACTTCAGCACCAGGAGGGGAAAGCGTCTTGAAGATCTTGCAGAGAGTGGGCACGTTCCTCGGGATCGGGGGCGACCGGTCCGCGGACGCCCCGCGGTACGTCGCCCTCGCCGACGGCCTGATCATCACGGACAGCCACACGGAGGCCTGGTTCACCCTCGCCTCCTCGAACACCGACCTCATGAGCGAGGGCGCGCGCGACACCGAGCTCGACGCCGCCTCGGCGGCCCTCGCCCGTACGCTCGCCGGGTTCGACTGCCACCTGCGCGTGCTGTGGTCGCCCCTGCACGCCGAGGACTACGTCGCCGAGGCCGCCGGAACGTTCAGCCACGGCGCATGGCAGGAGTGGGCCGATCTGCGCGTGCGCCGGCTCGAACAGATCGGCCTGCCCACCCGGCACCTGCTGCTCGGCGTACGCATGACCGAGCGCGCGGGCACGGTCCGTACGGCAGGCAAGCGAGGGGTGCAGGAGGGGCTCGGCCTCACCTCGACGACGGTCTCGACGCGCGAACTCAGCAAGCTCGACGCGCAGATGCGCCGCCTCGGCCGCAGGCTGGAGGCCAGCCCGTGGAAGGCACGACCCGCCGCGGTCGAGACGCTGGCGTGGATGATCTCCCGGGAGCAGCATCGTGCGGCGCCGCTGCCGGCGGCCAACGCGGGTGTGATCGCGGGTGCCAAGCTGGCCGCGCTCACACGGGGCCGGATCCTGCCCCATCCCGACCACCTGCGGGTGGTGGACGCGGACGGCGAAGTGTGCGCCTGGACGGCCGTGCTGACCATGACGGGCTTCCCGGAGGAGATGCAGAGCCCCGGCAACGGCGAGTGGCTGCGGGTCCTCTCCGAGATCAACTACGTGCCGGACGTGGACGAGGACGACCTCGACCCGGGCACCGACCCCACCGCGCTGATCCTGCCGGTCTCCCCGGAGGCGAGCGTCCGTTTCCGCGTCCAGCCGAAGAGGGACGCGCTCAAGCTGGTCGACGAGGCGCGGCGGCTGGCCAAGGAGCAGAGGCGTTCGGCGGCCCGTCAGTCCGCGGAGGACCCGGGGCGCGAGATCGAGGAGACCGAGCAGGTGATGGCCGGCCTCACGCGTGACATGCGGCGTGAGGACCTCACCCTGGTCGAGGACCACCCGCGGCTCGTCGTCACCAGCACGATTTCGCTCGGTGACCTGCGCGACCGGGTGGACGCCGTCATCACCCACTACGGCGGCATCGGCATCGAGGTGGTCGTCGGCGAGGAGGAGCAGAGGGAGCTGTTCATCGAGACCCAGCCCGGCGACCAGCTGCGCGTGCCCGACCTGGGGCACGTACGGGACGTGACCGCGCTGGCGGGATCGTGGTGGTGGGGCGGGGCCCAGGTCGGTGACGACACGGGGCCGATCGTCGGCTACCTGACGGGCTCCACGCCGGGGGTCTTCCGCAACGACGTGACCTCGGGTTCGGACCGCGGTGACGCCACGACCACGGCCTACGTGGGCCGTTCGGGGCGCGGCAAGACCATGGCGATGATGCTGTCGATGCTGGACGCGGCGTTCCGCGGCGCGCACGAGATCGCCCTGGACTTCAAGGGGGACCTCGGCGGAGTGGTCAACGCGGCCCGCCGCTACGGGCTGAACGCCCATCTGGTGGAGACCGGTCCGCGCTTCGCGGGCTCCTGCGACCTGTTCACCCTGCTGGCCGCCGACGGCATCGACGCCGCCCGCGGTGAGGTCCCCGCTCAGCTGAGCATCGCCGCCCCCGAGCACCTGCGCCAGCGCGGCGCCGAAACTCCCATCACCCACGCCGTCAACTCCGTGGTCAAGGCGGGGGAGCCGGCGACGTGGAAGGTGATCGAGTACCTCCGCATGATGGAGGACCCGCTCGCCCGTGAGACCGGAGAGGCCCTGTACGAGCTGGCCCAGTCCTCCCTGGGCGCCCCCTTCATGGGGCGCCCGACCGGGGACGCGCCCCTCATCAGCCCGGGACCGGGCATCTGGGTGGTGCAGATGCCGGGCCTGAGCCTGCCCGGAGTCGAGGCGGGCCGTCACGAGTGGACCCCGACGCAGCGGCTGTCGGTGGCCCTGATGCACAGCATGCTCGCCTACGGCATCACCACCGCGGGCCGCCGCGACCTGCGCCACCTGCGCAAGAGCGTCTGCGTCCCCGAGGTCCACGTCCTGACCGCGACCCGCGAGGGCGCCAACTTCCTCCAGTACATCGCCCGGGTCGGCCGCGCCCTGGGAACCTCCCTGCTCCTGGACACCCAGGATCCGGAAAGCCTCGTCGAACTCGTCGGCATCACCGAACAGCTCACCACCGTCGCCGGGTTCCAGCTCACCACCAAGGGGCAGCAGGACGGTCTCGCGGAACTCCTGGGCCTGCCCAAGGACGACCACACCCGCGCCCTCATCCGTTCCGTCGGGCTGCTGCCCGACGGCGAGATCCGCCACGGCCACTGCATCATTCGCGACCGCCGCTTCAACTGCGCCACCGTCCAGTGGGACGTCCCCAGCCTCGAACTCCTCGAACTCCTCGACACCTCGCCCAAGGCCGCTCGCCAGGCCGCGGACTCCGACGACTCCGAAAAGGTGCCCGCATGACCCGTCGCACGACCCACGTCGCCGCCCTGACCCTGGCCGCCTCGCTACTGGCGGCCGGCTGTTCCTCGTCCGGGGAGGACGGTGGCGACGCGGGGGGCCTCCCCGCGCCGAAGGACCCGAAAGCGGCCGCGATGGCGGTGGCCCGCAGCTACATGGACGCGGCCGAACACGGCGACTGGAAGACGGCCTGCCCGCTCGAGTCCCAGGGATACCTGTCAGGAACGGTCGAGAACTGCGTCGCCACCAACTCGGAGGGCGACACGCCAACCCCGTCCGCCGGCAGTGGACCGGACCGTGCGGAGCCCGGGGAGTTCAAAGCCTCGGACGCCGTCGAACTCGCCGCCGTGGGGAAGCATCCCGCCGGGTACGGCGTCCTGGTCACCTACACCTACACGTGGCCCGGCAAACCCACCGAGACCGACCGGGTGGCACTGCGTCTGGTCGAGCAGGGCGGTTCCTGGCACGTCGACCAGCGCGAGCGGGTGCGCCCGAAGGACATGGCGGCCGAGCCCGACATGCCGTCGCTGGTCCGCGCCCTGCTCACCGCAGGAGGGAAGTAGCGGATGCCCATACGCGCGCCGCGGCTGAGAAGCATGGCCATTCCCGCGCTCTTCGCCGCCACCTCCGTGATGGTTTTCGCTGGTCAGGCACATGCCGAGACCATCGACCCGGTCGGGATCGGCGACCTCTTCTGGTCGCCGAGTGACGCGAACGTCCCCGACGGCGGGGAAACGATGTACGAGCTGTACGACCCCGGGCGCTGGTTCCTCGATGCCGATCTCTGGGATTTCGAGATGGTCGACGGAACCGCGTACCTCATCTGCTCGATCCTCATGGGAGTTCTGGTCATCATCGGCCTCGCCATGACAGTGATCGTGGGCTGGGTGTTCCGCTTCACGTCGATCCCCGAGATGGAGAACTCCATCTCGGGCATGATCGGCGGTGCGTCCCAGAGCCTGATGGAGTTTATCCTCCCGAGTTGCCTCGTCGTCGGTGGCTTCATCGCCTTCGTGCAGCACCGCAAGGGCGGAGGCGGAGGCGGGCTGTCACAAATCGCCTGGGTCCTGATCTCGGGCGTGGTGTCCGTATCCCTCCTGACGAGCCCCCAGTCCTGGGTGAGCGGGATCGATTCGGCACGGCAGGTCGGTGCCAGCGTCACCATGTCCGCCACCGCGGAAGGCCTGGGCAACGGCTCCAGCGACTACCCGTTCGCGCTCAAGAACCAGCCGAAGTTCACGAACAACGGCCGTGACACCCTGCTGCGGAAGTCCCAGGACTCCATCTGGCGCGGGTTTGTGGCCACCCCGTGGTGCATCGCCGAATTCGGGAGTTTGGAGGTCTGCGAGAAGTACGGAAGACAGGTCCTCGACCAGGGATCGAATGCCGACACCCGCGAGAAGTACATCGACAAGAACCTGAAGGGGAGCAATGTCGGCGATGCCTCCGTCGACTGGGTGAAGGGAGACACCCCGGTCGGCCGCCTCATGGTGCTGATTCCCTCGATCATCGTGGCCCTGATGTTCGCGATCCTGCTCCTGGTTCTCGCGTTCACATCCCTGGCGGCCTTCCTCGGCTCGCTGCTGCTCCTCCTGACCGGCGTCTTCTTCGCCTGCCTCTGGGTCATTCCCGGACGGCCGCGGCAGTGGGGGCTCGCCTGGTTCGACCAGCTCCTCGCGCGGACCCTGGAGAGCTTCATCGCGACGCTGGTGCTCGGCGCCGTGCTCTCGGCGCAGACCGCGACGATGCAGATGTTCGGGAAGTACGGATGGCTGCCCACCATGGGCCTGTCCATCGCCCTGTCCGTCGTGGCCTTCCAGTTCCGGTCCGTGCTCGCCCAGATCTTCGGCGTGCGCGGCACGACGGGCGGATCGATCGCCGGCATGCTCGCCTCCCGCGCCCTCAGCGCCGTCGGCAAGGGCGGCGGGAAGGGCGCCGGTTCCGGCTACAACCACCGTCCCGTGGAGACCCTGCCGGGCCGGAGCGGCGGTGGCGGCGGAGGCGGGGGGAGGAACCGCCCGAGGCTTCCCACGGGTTCCGGCGGTTCGGGTGACGGCGGCGACGTCACGGTCACCCGCGTTCCCCCGGCGCGTCCGCCCGCCCCGGCGCCCCTGCCGGCCGGCCACCGCCCCAAGATCGCACTCCCGCCGGGAAGGTCCGCCGAAGCCGTCGGCGGATCCGCCGCAGGGACGACCGGTGGCACGAAGACCGGCGCCGCAGCGATCTCCGGGCCGGGACCGCGCCCGACGCCCGCCGTACAGGCCCCGCAGTCGCGTCCGGCCCTGCCCCCGGGCCCCTCGAGCGTGGCCACCGCTCCAGGCGACCGAGGCCCCGGCAGCGCGAACGTGCCTTCCGGCAGCCCGGCTTCGCCGACCATGCGCCCGGAGTCCGGCAGCCGGCCGAACTTCGCCTTCCGCCAGGCCCCGGTACCGCAGTCGCCGGGCGAGCCCCGCCTCATCTCGGCGACCGTCATCCGCAGTACGCCCAACCGGCCCCCGCGCAGGTCCGCGAGCACCTCGCCCCATTCCTTCCGCCCCCCGGTCAGGCAAGCATGAGTCACCGAACGCCACAGGAGTGGCGCGAGATCCTGGCCGACATCCGTCACCCGGAGGAGGTCCGGAAGGCGGACAGCCGCCGGGCGCGTCGCCGTGCGAAGGCGGTGCACCACCAGCAGATGCGGCGCCGGTCCCACGAGTGGGTGCGCGAACAGCGCCGCAGCGACCCGATCCGCCCCACCGGCGCCGCGATCATCGTCGTCGTGCTGCTGGCGCTCGGAGTGGGCACCCGTTGGGTGTGGCCGGGCCTGCTCGGCGAGAAGCAGCCCGCCGCCACAGCCGGCCCGGCCCCCGCGGCACCGGCGCGCGGGGACGGTGCGGCGGAGGTCCCGGCGGCCTCCGCCTCTCCCGGCGCGCCCTCGGCGACGCCCGCGGCGCTGCCGTCGCCGGCCGGCCTGGACAACCCCGACCGGGTCGCCGAGCAGTTCGCGCGCGTCTACCTCACCCGCAACCCCCCTCAGGACCAGACGCACAGGACGGTGGTGGAGCGGGTGCGCCCCTTCCTGGCGCCGGCCCTGGCCGCGAACCTCTCCGAACACACCGACCCGGCCTGGGACAAGCTCGTCAGCCAGGGCGGCATCTCCACGGTGAGCTCCGTCGCGGTGACCCCCGCGGGCAAGGATCTGCCCGGGGACACCCCGCTGCGGGTCTGGCGCCAGGCGACCACCGTCGTGGCCGTCGACGGCTACACCGACTACAGCGAGACCACCGTCCTGCAACTGGAGTTGATGACCTCCGGCGGGAAGTGGCACATCACGCGAATCCTGGGCGTCTAGTGCGGGCCCGTGATGCGGCGGGTCTCCTGCTCGATGCCAAGGGGATCGTCTTCAAGCTCAAGGCGGCGGCCCTGCTGTCCGTCGTCATGGTCTTCTGCCTGCTGTTGCTCGGGCTGGTCGCCGCCATGGGCGGCGACGCCTCGGCCGTCGGCTGCGGCGGCCGGGGCCGTCCAGGAGTGGACCCGGGGGACTCAGAGGGCGGCGGCGGGGCGCAGCGGCCCGGCGAGGGCATGCGCAAGGCACAGCTCGCGAACGCGGAGATCATCGATACCGTCGCCAAGGAGGGCGGACTGTCCGGACGGGCCACCCTGATCGCCCTGATGACGGCGCTGCAGGAGAGCACGCTCCTCAACCTGGACTACGGCGACCGCGACTCGGTCGGCCTGTTCCAGCAGCGCCCCGTCGCGGGCTGGGGCACCAAGGAACAGATCATGCGGCCCAAGTACGCCGCCAAGATGTTCTTCTGGGGCGGGGACGACGGCGACCCGCCGGGGCTCACCGACATCCGCGGCTGGGAGTCCATGAAGTACGGCGCCGCCGCCCAGGCGGTCCAGCGCAGCGCATACCCCGACCTCTACGACCAGCACGAGGACTACGCCCGCAAGCTCGCGGGCGAGGCCAAGATCGACCTGAACCGGCGCGGCACGGACGGAAGCCCTCCGGATGGGGGCGAGTCGGAGAAGCCCCGGGACAAGGGCTGTGGGGACGACGGGGGCAAGCCCGGTGAACCGGGCCAGCCCTTCCACGACGGCGCCGCAGGCTGGCCGCCCGAGGTCAAGAATCCGCGGAGCACGAAGGAGGCCATCGCGGCGGCCCGCGAAGAGGCGCGCAGCGGTCCCAAGAAGTGGTACCAGATGTGCCTCGCCTTCACGGCCGTCACGTACGGATGGTCCTTCTCCGGTGTCCCCTACGCCATCGACCACTACCGGGAAATGCCCACCAGCATGAAGCACGACAAGGACAGGACCCCGCCCCCGGGGGCGCTGATGTACTGGGACACCGGTCAGCGGGCCGGCCACGTCGCCGTCTACCTCGGGGACGGCCAGATCGCGAGCAACGACATCCGCAGGCCCGGGTACATCGACGTCGTCCCGGCGACGGAGATCGAGTCGAAGTGGGGCGCCACCTACCTCGGATGGGCGCCCCCCTACTTCCCCAAGGGCGGATGACGCAGTGACCACCGACGCCGGCCAGGTGCCGGCCACCCCGCTCTACACCATCACCCTCACCGGCTCCGGAGTCAGCATCGACGGGGAGCCGGTCGGCGTCGCCTCCGGCGACCTCCCGGCCGCCCGGCTGGCCGCGCTCGCGGAGATCCGTGTCCGCGCAGCGCTACGGGGCCGGCCCGTCCGGGTCACGGCCAAGGAGCCGGACGGCTCGGCCTGGCCCCTCGTCGTCGACCCCGACGGCCACGTGACGACGCTGTCCGTGCCGCACCCCGTCGTGCCCGCGCCGGCCCGGCCCGCCGAGGGCTCCGGCCCGTCAGCCGTGCCTGCCCGGCCCGAACCGGCCGTGACGTGGGGAGCGCCGCTGCCGGCCGCCCACCAGGAGTCCTGGGCGCGGCTCCTGACGGCGCACGGGGCGGGGGACACCGCCACCGCGATCGCCCAGGCGGAGCGGACCGAGGCCGCACTGGAGGCCGAGTACGGGCCCCTGCACCCCTACACCGTGCAGGTCCTGAGCGCGCGGGCCTGGCTCGTACTGGGCCGACGCGACGACTTGTCCGCCACCGTGCGGCTGCTCGTCCGGACCGCTCTGCGCCGCCGCCGGGCCGGAGCGGAGCCGAGGAGCGAGACCGCGCAGGTGGCGCGCAACGCTCATGCCGCGTGGCGCTCGTTGGCCGCGACGGACCCGCGACAAGCCTTGGAACTGAGCGGACCGCTGACCGACATGCTCGGGGAACTCGGGTGGCCCGGCCGCGCCCAGGACGTCGCCCGCCGGGTGGAGGAGGCCACACGTCGGCTCACCCTCCCGGAAGACCCCGCCTCCCCGGAAGGGAGAACATGACGATGACCACCGAACCGCAGAAGGAGCCCCGCCCCGGCGACGCATGGGCCAAGGAGGCCGCGCTGATCGCCGCCGCGCTCCTGGTCGTCGCATGCGGGGCCTGGATCGCCGCCGGCCTCGGTGCCTCCGCCGACGACGGCCCGGACCCCGGCAGCCTGGTCTCCTTCACCGTGGGGCTGGCCACGGGCGCGTACACCTGGCCCGGCGGCACTGCGAACGCCTACGCGGCGGGCGAGCTGCTGGTGCTCGCGGCGGCGGCGGTCGCCGTGTACCGGATCCGCCTGCGCCGACGCCGCACGCCCGACGTCGACGACGCCGCCCAGCACCTCGCGCAGGGTGAGGAACTCGGCCGCCTCAGCGCCAAGGGCGCCGCCGCGACCGCCGCGCGCCTCGGTGTGCGAAGCCGTGTGCCCGGTGTCCTCATCGGCCGTTCGGTGCGCGGACGGCAGCCCCTGTACGGCTCCTTCGAGGACATGCACGTCGACATCTGGGGACCGCGCACCGGTAAGACCACCCGGCGCGCCATCCCCGCGATCCTCGACGCCCCCGGCGCGGTGCTCGTCACCTCCAACAAGCGGGACATCGTCGACGCCACCCGCGGACCGCGCGGCGCGCGGGGCACCGTCTGGGTCTTCGACCCGCAGCAGGTGGCACAGGAGGCGCCCACCTGGTGGTGGAACCCCCTCTCCTACGTGACGGACGTGGCGCGGGCCCGCAAGCTGGCCGAGCACTTCGCCTCGGGCTCCCGCGACGCCGACGCCTCCACCGACGCGTACTTCGACCCCGCCGGCCGGGACCTGCTCGCCCACCTCCTGCTCGCCGCCGCGACCGCCAAGGCACCAATCAATCAGGTCTACCGCTGGCTCGCCAACCCGAAGGACGACAGCCCGGAGCGCATCCTGCGCGGCGCGGGGCACCACATGCCGGCGGACGCCCTGTTCGGAGTGATCACCGCGCCGGACAAGCAGCGCGGCGGCATCTACGGTGTCGCCCAGCAGATGGCCTCCTGCCTGGTCGACCCCGAGGTCAACAGGTGGGTGACGCCGGTGGCGGAGGACGACGACCGCCCGGAACTGGACCCCGCCGATTTCGTCCGCGGCGAGGGCACCCTCTATTCGCTCTCGCGGGAGGGCGGTGACTCGGCGGGCCCGTTGGTGACCGCCCTGACCGTGGCCGTCGTCGAGGCCGCGGAGGAGTACGCCGTCTCCCAGCGCGGCGGCCGACTGTCGAAGCCGCTGCTGGCCGTGCTGGACGAGGCGGCGAACGTCTGCCGCTGGCGCGCCCTGCCCGACCTGTACTCGCACTACGGCTCGCGCGGCATCATCCTGATGACGATCCTCCAGTCCTGGGCGCAGGGCGTGGAGGTGTGGGGTGAGCGGGGCATGGAGAAGCTGTGGTCCGCCGCGAACGTACGCGTCTACGGCGGCGGCGTCTCCGACACCCGCTTCCTCGGAGACCTCTCCGAGCTGGCGGGGGAGTACGACGTCCGCGAGTTCACCGCGACCCGTGAGGCGGGGTCCGTCGGCTGGTCGGGCAACCGCACCGTGAACGAGTCCCACCGCCGCGACCGCGTCCTGAAGGTCTCCGACCTGGGCGCGATGCCCCCGGGCCGGGCGCTCGTCCTGGCCTCCGGAACCAAGCCGGTCCTGGTGGAGACGCTGCCCTGGTGGCAGGGACCGCACGCCGGCGCGGTCAAGGCCTCACTGACACGGCACGACCCGGGCGCCCGCACCTGATCACCCGTTCCACGGGGATACCTTCGAAACGCACCGACCGAGCAAGGAGAGCAAGGATGTTGACAGAGACGACGGGCCGCAGCGCCTCGGACCTGACCGCGGAGCTGGAGAACTGGCGGGGGGTCGACTGGGTCTCGGTGTGGGACGGGCCGCCGCAGGGCGGTTCCCCGGAGTTCCGCGAGTGGTGCGAGCGGTACGGCTGGGTGCCGGAGACCTTCGACCGGCAGCTGAACGTGACGACGCGCAGCGGTGGCAGCTGGACGTTCTCCGACGTCCTGGGTGGGCATTGGAGCCCGGTCAGGAGCCTCGACCACGACGCCTGGCAGGTCAGGGCTGCCGCCGCCGCCGAGAACGGTGAGGTGCTGTCCACCGCCGCCGAGACCTGGCCTGTGTACCTGCAGGCGGCCGAGGCGGTTCTGGGCACGCCCACCTGGACCGGCACCTGGGACGCCGAGGACTTCCCGGAGCCGCCGGAGCCCGGGTACTGGCCGGATCGGGAGTTCCGGCTGGAGAGCCGTCGGCCCTACCGGTTCGCCTACTGGAAGCCGGCAGGCGCGACGCGCGGTGAGCCGTACGTCGTGCTGAGCCAGTCCGTGTCCTTCCAGGTCTGGACCGCCGACATGCCAGGGGGATCGACCATCTCGGTCGACGTCCACGCACCGTCTGAGTTCCTGCGGGCCCGCCGGTGACGAAGGCCGTACCTCCCCAGCGCGAAGAGCTCGCGTCGGCCGTGGAGCGCCAGAACGAGTACGAGGCCAACGTCCCCCGTACGGGCCGTCAGGTGTCCGAGGTCCGAGACCGGATTCTCCGGGACTGGCGCGAGGCGAACGAGAAGGGCGAGGGCCATCCGGACGTCCAGTCCTTCATCAGGAGCGTCGCCGCGAACGCGTCGGTGACCAACGAGGATCGCGGCGACGTCCGGGCGTTCTGGTCTTACAAGTCCCAGCCGGAAGGCTCCACCGAAGTGGTGGAGCACAGGTACGTGGCGCAGGCCTGTGGCGAGAGCCGGGGCTACCAGGTCCTGGAGGACAGTCCGGCGGGCCGCCGACTCGACTCCTACCACCTTTGGCAGCCTGAGGTCCGGCGGATGCTCACACGCGACTTCGACGTGCCGTCGAAGGAGGCCGCCGACCTCGCGCCGGAAGTCTGGAGCACGGTCTCCCGCCGCTACGCGGAGGCCGCCAAGGGGCCCGTCGTCGTCTTCGCCGCGGACATCGGAGAGGAGTCCGTCCTGGGCAAGGACGAACTCCCACAGCTGCTCGCGCACGAGCGGGTGGGCAAGGACGGCGTGGAATTCGCGCTGCCCTCGCCGCGCCACGAACACCTGCCGCCCGAGATCGACGAGTTGATCGCGGACGACCCCGTGCGCTGCCAGATACGCATGGAGGACTTCGACCCGACGAAGACGACACCGAAGGAGTTCGCGAAGAAGCTCGCCGCCGTCTCCGTCCCGGAGAACCTGCGGGCGGGGCACCAGGCCGCGATCTCACGGCTGATGTCGGCAGACAGCTACCCGGAGCTGAACGAGCCGCGCGGTCCGGACCGCGCGCACGGCTTCATGGTGGCGGTGGACATACCCGACAGGGTCCCCTCGCAACGGCCCGCACAGCACTTGGGCCACGGGGTGGTCAACCCCGTACCGGAACTCGCGCGCACCGCCGAGGTCGAGCGCTGATGCCCACCGGTACCGGGGCAAGGGAAGTGCCCGCGCAGGGTGCGGAGTTCCACTTCGCCGACGTCTTCGCGTTCGTCTCGGAGTATTTGGCGCCGACGATCCGACGGCGCCTGAACGGCACGTCCGCGACCTGGTGCCCCCGCTGGTGGGAGCACCCGGAGGCGGGCGCCAGGCTGGCGGCGCTGTGGCTGGCCTGGGAGCAGCTGCGCCTCGATCCCATGCTGGGGATGTCGACCTGGTGGCTGCACCACGCGGACCCGCACCTGCGGGTACTGACGGATCCGGACACCGGGCCGTTCGGCGCCTGCTCTCCCAGGGGCGGGCACACGGCCCACCCCTTCGATCCGCTGCCGGTCGACCCGTACGAACCGGGCGGCGACCAGGCCTGACGGCCGCCCCGGCCCACACTCCAAGGCGGGCCGGTCCGCCGCGCGGCGCCTCGAAGGACGACCAGCACACCACCCCCGGCGAGCCACCTCGTCGGTGCAGCTGTTGGGCCTGAGGGGCGTCGCCCTGGTCGTCCAGGCCCTGGAGGTCCTCGCAGAGCGTGTACGCGTCGGCCGGGGTCCTGGAGCCCGCCGGAGCCCCTGCCGACGGGCGCCGATCTGCACCGGTCGGTGAGTGCCGCCCCACGCAGACTCCGCGTCACCGTCCGAGGAACGGGCTCGGTGCGCCGTGCCAGGAGACCCGCAGGACCTCACGTGCGCGTGTGCAGGCGACGAAGAGCAGGCTCAACTCTCCCAGCAGGTCCTCCCGGTGCTGCTGGACGTCCACTTCTGCGGGCGTCAGGGCCGAGGGCAGAGGGACGACACTGTCGCTCACGCCTACGACAGCGACGAAACGGAACTCCAGACCCTTCATGCGGTGCATGGTTCCGATGGAGACGCCGTCGCCGGACGCCTGAGCCGTGCCGAGGAGACGCACGGGCAGACCTGCTTGTTCCAGGGCGTGCGCAATCTCCTTGCCCAGTTGTAGGTATCGGACGGCCACCCCGATCTCGCCGGGTTCCACACCGTCGTTGACCCACTGGGCGATGCGCGACGTGAGGTCCGCGATCTCTTCGGCCTTGTCGGCCGATGCCCTCAGCTCGGGGTTCGCGCCGTTGAGTACGGACCGGTAGCCCGCCAGTTCACCCAGGAGGTCCTCTCCGGCGCGCTGCGGGCGATCGTCGGCCGGATGTCGGTGGAGGACGTCATCCGCGACCGGGCCGCCTTCGCCGGACAGGTCGCGGAGGAGGCGGAGACCAGCCTCTCCGGGCAGGGCCTGGTCCTGGACGCCTTCCAGATCCAGGACATCACCACCGAGGGCTCCTACCTGGAGGACCTGGGCCGGCCCGAGGCCGCCCGCGCCCGGCAGGAGGCCGACATCGCGGAGGCCAACGCCCGGCGGACCGCCGAGCAGGCCAGGCTCAAGGCGGAGGAGGAGATCGCGCTCGCGCAGCGCACGCTCTACCTGCGCCAGGCCGAGATCAAGGCCGAGACCGACGCGGCCGCGGCCTGGGCGAGCGCGGCCGGACCGCTCGCAGACGCCGACCGGCAGCAGCAGATCCTCACCGAGCAGGAGAAGGTGGCCGAACGACAGGCCGCACTGACCGATCGTCAACTCGACGCCCAGGTGCGCAAGCCCGCCGACGCCAGGCGGTACGAGGCCGAACAGCAGGCGGAGGCCCAGCGCATCGCCCGGGTCAAGGAGGCGGAGGGCGAGCGCCTGGCCGGCATCGCGGCCGCCGAGGCGGAGGCCGAGCGCGCCCGCCTGACCGGTGAGGGCGAGAAGCAGCGCCGGCAGGCCCTCGCGGAGGCGGAGGCCATCGAGGGTGCCAAGCGCGGCGAGGCCGAGCGGGCACCCCGTGCCGCCATCGCCGAGGCCGTCCGCCTGGAGGGTGACGCCGACGCCGCCGCGATCGCCGTGAAGGGCGCGGCGGAGGCCGAGGCCATGCAGAAGCGGGCCGACGCCTTCGAGAAGTACGGGGAGGCGGCCATGCTGCAGATGATGGCGTCTGACCCGCCAGCGGCTCGGCGTCTGGTGGACCGCGGGGGAGGACTCCGGTCCGGAGGCCTTCCGGTAGGTCAGGCGTGTCGATCCCGTGGCTCGGGCGAGCCCGACAATGGTTCCCCAAGCACAAGAGAGCAGGTAACCGTTGATGCATGCGCACTCCTACCCGCCCGCCGACGACCCGCTGTTCGGGACCGTCACCGTCGAACTCGACCACGAGGCGGGGACCCTCGCTGTGCACGGCGAGGGGATACCGCGGGTCGAGATGAGGCGGACGGGCGCCGCGGCGGCGGAGAGCCATGTGCCGATCGGGACCCGGGACCCCGAACGCCTGGCGATGGAGGTCGGGGGAGCGGAGGTGGAGCTGCGGCCCTCCAAGGGGTTCCTGACCCGCACGTCCTACCGGGTCGACGTCGGCGACCACCGGTTCGTTCCGGTCTCGCTCGACGGCAGCCGGCTGTCGCGCGGCGGTGCGGTACTCGGGATGTTCGTCTCGACCGGGGACGGGCGGGTGACCGCCGAGTGGGGGGACGTGCAGCCGGAGGGGTACGACGCGGCCGTCGGGTACGCGCTCGCCGCGGCGTTCGGGACCGGCGCCGAGCCGGCATGGAAGCTCACCGTGGACGCCGTACTGGAGGCCATGCCCTGAAACCGGAAATTGGCCACCTGTTCACCCGCTCCTATTGAGTGCGGCGGCGGCGCGGATATCGTGGCACGAGGTATCCGTGAACCGACTCCGCATCGAGGGAAACCATGAGCCAATCAGGGCGAACGGCAAGGCCGCGGCATTATCTGATGTGCCGTCCGCACTATTTCGACGTTCGGTATTCGATCAATCCGTGGATGGACCCCACGAAGCCCACGGTGACGGAAACCAGCCTTTCCCAGTGGAAGCGGCTGCACGACCTGTTCGTCGAGCTCGGGCACCGGATCGACCTGATCGAGCCGGTGCCCGACCTGCCGGACATGGTGTTCGCTGCCAACGGGGCGACCGTGCTGGACGGGCGGGTGCTGGTCGCCCGCTTCCGGCACGACTACCGGGCCGGGGAGTCGCCGGCGTACCTGGACTGGTTCGCGGAGCGGGGGTGGGGCGAGGTCCGGCAGGCGGAGTACGTGAACGAGGGCGAGGGCGACTTCCTGCTCGTCGGCGACACCCTCCTGGCGGGCAGCGGGTTCCGCAGCGACCCGCGCTCGCAGCGGGAGGCGCAGGAGTTCTTCGGGCGGCAGGTCCTCGGGCTGACGCTGGTCGACCCGCGGTTCTACCACCTCGACACCGCGCTCTCGGTCCTCGACCGCGACGAGGTGATGTACTACCCGGCGGCGTTCTCCCCGGAGAGCCGCGCGGTGCTCGCCGACCGGTTCCCCGACGCGGTCCTGGCCGAGGAGGCCGACGCGGTGGCGTTCGGGCTGAACGCCGTCTCCGACGGCCTGCACGTGGTGCTGCCCGAGCAGGCGCGGGGGCTGGCCGCCCAGCTCGCCGAGCGCGGGTTCGAGCCGATCGGCGTCGACCTGTCCGAGCTGCTCAAGGCCGGCGGCAGCGCCAAGTGCTGCACGCTGGAACTGCGTCCGGCGCCGGACGCCGACCGACCTGGCCGGCCGTAACCGCCGCTTTGCGCTCGCCGCCCTATCCGCTTCCCGGGTGCGCTTTCAGTGGCGCGGGGCCCTCGATACCGCCTCGGCCCGCATTCGGCCGGCGAAATGTACGGAACCGCCGCTGGGTCGTCCTGTCGACAGGACGACCCAGCGGTCGCATTTCGGAGGCGCCGTGAATGCTTATGCGTTCTGGCGGATGATTGGGAATGTGCCTCCCGCGGAATTCCCGTGCCGCGATCCCGCGTGCCGCGCGCCGGAGCGAGCCGGTCCGCCTCTTCCGGGTCTGTTCGGACACGGCCCGGCACGGCGCGGCACGGGCGCGGCCTCGCCGGTCCGCGGTGGCACCCGGGGCGCCGGTTTGTCGGCATCACTGGAGGAGTGGCACCCCGTGGCGCCCCCATGGCTCAGCTTGGCTCACTTATGGCACACGCTCTGACCTGCGGCTTTAGAAATGGTGGCACCTGTGGCGCCAGATTGGCTCGTCATGGCGCCATCTGTGTGTCATGCTATGGGACATGGACCTCAGCCCCTACGTCGCAAATCTTCGGCACGAGCTCGCGGTGGCCGCCGAAGCGGGCGGCGAAGAAGCCCGCGCTCTCGCCGAGCGCCTCACCGCCCCGCTAGAGTCGGCAGCCAGGCTCACCCTCCTGACCGCCCTGTCGGACGCCATGGGCGAGGTCACCCGGGAGCTCGCTCCCGGCTCGGTCGACGTACGGCTGCGCGGGCTCGAGCCCGAGTTCGTCGTGACCGCCCCGCCGAGGGAAGAGCCCTACGGGGCCGGCGACTTCGACGAAGCCCCCGCCGCCCTGCCCGCCGTACCGCCCGCGCCGGAAGGGGAGGACAGCAGCACCGCACGCATCAACCTCCGGCTCCCCGGCCACGTCAAGACGAGGGCCGAGCAGGCCGCGGCGCGTGAGGGGCTCTCCCTCAACGCCTGGCTCGTCAGGGCGGTTTCGGGCGCCCTCGAGACCGGCGGCGGACGGCCGGCCGAGACCCAGGCGCCCCGGCGCGGCGGCGGCAGGCGGAGCTTCACCGGCTGGGTGAGCTAGCGCAGGGGCCCGGCGCCGCAGGGGGCGGCGCCGGGACACGACACCGGCGTACGGGAGCCGACCACTCCCGCGCCATCTTCACGTCCCCGCCAGCGGGGGCGGCCACCAGACCCACGAGGACGGGACAGCCATGCCTTCTTACGAGACCAAGGGACCCATCACCGCGACCATCCACGTCGAGGTCGGAGTCGCCCGGATCAGCGCCGCGGAGCGCACCGACACGGTCGTCGAGATCCACCCGCGCACCGCCGGGGACAAGGACGACCAGCGCGCCGCCGAGGAGACGAAGGTCGACTTCGCCGACGGGAACCTGACCATCCGCACTCCCAAGGCGCGCGGCCTGTTCAGCGCCCGTGGTTCGGTCACCGTCGACGTCGCCCTGCCCCAGGGCTCGCGTCTCGTCGGGACGCTGGAGATGGGCGACCTCACCTGCAAGGGAACGCTGGGCGAGTGCGAGGTCCGCACCAGCGCCGGCTACATCCGCCTCGACCAGACCGGCGCGGCCAGGCTCAAGACCCAGCACGGCGACATCCAGCTCGACACGGCGGCGGGCGACGTGGACGTCACCACCGGCTCGGGCGAGGTCAGGATCCGCACCGTCGGCGGCGACGCCGACATCAAGAACTCCAACGGCAACACGTGGCTGGACGACGTGGCGGGCGATCTGCGACTGAAGGTCGCCAATGGAAACATCACCGTCGGCCGCGCGCAAGGGTCTGTGTCGTCAAAGAGCTCGAACGGCAACGTACGCATCGAGGAAGTGGCGCGGGGCACCGTCGAGCTCCAGACTAAAGCCGGCAACCTCGAAGTCGGGATCCGCCAGGGCACTGCCGCCTGGCTCGACATCAACTCCCAGTCCGGGACGGTCTACAGCACCCTCGGCTCCGCCGAAGGCCCCACCGAGGGCGCGGAGACGGTCAAGGTGCACGCGAGGACCAGCCTCGGCGACATCACCATCCAGCGTGCGCACGGCGCCTGACGTCAGAGCTCTGCCTCGCAACAGCTACGAATTGGAGGGGGCACGATGAGTGCCGCGACCGAACAGAAGGCCCCGCCCCAGGGGATCAGCGCAGTCGGCCTGCGCAAGTCGTACGGCGAGAAGCTCGTACTCGACGGGATTGACCTGCACGTGCAGGCGGGCACGATCTTCGCGCTCCTCGGTCCGAACGGCGCGGGGAAGACCACCACCGTCCAGATCCTCTCGACGCTCATCTCCGCCGACGGCGGCGAGGCGACCGTCGTGGGGCACTCGCTGCAGCGCAGCGCGGACGCCATTCGTGCCAAGATCGGTGTCACCGGCCAGTTCGCGGCGGTCGACGGGCTGCTGACCGCCGAGGAGAACATGCTCCTGATGGCGGACCTGCACCACCTCGACCGCGCGGAGGGCAAGCGCCGCACCGCCGAATTACTCCGGCAGTTCGAACTCACCGAGGTCGCCGGCAAGATGGCCTCCACCTTCTCCGGCGGCATGCGCCGCAAGCTCGACCTGGCGATGACCCTCGTCGGCAACCCCAGCCTGATCTTCCTCGACGAGCCGACCACCGGCCTCGACCCCCGCAGCCGCCGCACCATGTGGCACCTGATCCAGCAGCTCACCGCCCAGGGCGTGACCATCTTCCTCACCACGCAGTACCTGGAGGAGGCGGACCAGCTCGCCGACCGGATCGCCGTCCTCGACAAGGGCAAGATCGTCGCCGAGGGCACCGCGGACGAGCTCAAGCGCCGCATCCCCGGCGGCCACATCCGCCTGCAGTTCTCCGACGTGCTCAGCCTGGACGCCGCCGCCCGCCGGCTCGCCCTCGGCCCCGGCGCCCGCGACGAGGAGAAGCTCACCCTGCAGATCCCGAGCGACGGCAGCATCCCCGCACTGCGCTCCGTACTCGACCTGCTGGAGAGCGCGGGAGTCCAGGCGGACGCCCTGACCGTCCACACGCCCGACCTGGACGACGTCTTCCTCGCCCTCACCGGTGACGGGTCGCGCCACCACGCGACCTCCGTTCCCGGCCCGGCCACCACGGCGCAGGAGGCCCGCCGATGAGCACGACGTACGCGATGCGCGACTCGATGACGATGCTGCGCCGCAACCTCAAGCACGCCCAGCGCTACCCCTCGATGACGATCTCGATCGTCGCGATGCCGATCCTGATGCTCCTGCTGTTCGTCTACGTCTTCGGCGGCGCACTCGGCGCCGGCATCGAGCTGCCGGGCGGCGGCACGGGGGACCGGGGCGACTACACCAACTTCGTCGCGCCCGGCATCCTCCTGATGGCCGCCACCGCCGGCGCGGTCTCGACCGCCGTCTCCGTCTGCACGGACATGACCGAAGGCATCATCAACCGCTTCCGGACCATGTCGATCTCGAAGTCCTCCGTGCTGACCGGGCACGTCGTCGGCAACGTCATCCAGACCATGATCAGCCTGGTTCTGGTCATCGGCGTCGCGCTCCTGGTGGGCTTCCGCCCCAACGCCACCTTCGTCGAGTGGCTCGCCGCCCTCGGCATCCTCGCCCTCCTCGCCTTCGGCCTCAGCTGGCTGTCCGCGGCCATCGGCCTGGGCTCCAGCAGCGTCGAGGCGGCGAGCAACGCCCCCATGCCGCTGACCTTCCTGCCCTTCCTCGGCAGCGCCATCGTCCCGCCGGAGTCCATGCCGGTCGGCCTGCGCTGGTTCGCCGAGTACCAGCCCTTCACCCCGATGACCGACACCCTCCGCGGCCTGCTCATGGGCACCGAGATCGGCAACAGCGCCTGGCTGGCGCTGGGTTGGGGCGTCGTCCTGAGCCTCCTCGGCTTCCTCTGGGCCCGCTCGGCCTTCAAGCGCGAGGCGAAGATCTAAGGGTCCGCTGCACGCACCGAAACGCGAACGGGGCCGCCCGGCCGAAGGCCGGGCGGCCCCGTTCTTCGTGCGGGCCGCCGTCCCGTCGACGGGACGGCGGCCCGCACGCCCGCAGCACGGACAACGGGACACGGTGGCCGAAAACGCAAGGAGGAATCGCTCACCAGTGCCGCCCTGGCAGAGCAGTGCGGGCATTCCTTGCCTCGCCCCCGGGCCACTTCTACGATCAATCCGGAAGAGCGGGGAAACAAATTCACGGCCGATCTGAACCGGCCCCCTGTGCCATCAATCCGGCATCGTGTTCCGCATTTCGCATTCCGTTTCCCTCTTCGTGCTTCCCGCTTCCGTCCGACCCGATGCAGAGGGGACATGGCCATGCACACGCGCAGCCACGCAACGGAAACCGGCGCCGGGCTCGTCGTCGAAAGCCCCTTCATATGGCGGGCCAGGCGGCCCGGACACCGCCACCAGTTGGTCTGCTTCCCCCAGGCGGGAGGCGGCGCCGGAGCCTTCGGCGACTGGGTGCACCAGCTCCCGGACGCCATCGAGGTGGTCGCCGTACAGCTGCCCGGCCGGCAGAACCGGATCCTGGAGGACCCCGCCACCGAGGTCGGCCCGCTCGTACGCACGCTGGCGCAGGCCCTGCGGCCCGTACTGGACGGCCCCTTCTCCTTCTTCGGCCACTCCTGCGGGGCCCTGCTCGCCTTCGAGCTGGCACTGGCCCTGCAGACCCGCGGCGGTCCCCGGCCGGCCCACCTGTTCCTCTCCGGACAGGCCTCGCCCGTACCCTTCCGCGACCGTCCCCAGCTGCACGGACTCTCCGACGAGGAGTTCCGGGCCGAGGTGCTGCGGCTCGGCGGCTTCGACGAGGAGCTCGCCGAGGACGAGGACGCCATGGAGGCCCTGCTGCCGCCCGTCATGGACGACTTCGCGCTCTGGGAGCGTCACGCCATGCCCGTCGACGCCCGCCTCGACGTCCCGATCACCGCCCTCGTCGGCACATCCGACAGCAGGGCACCGCGCGGCGAGATGGAGACCTGGGGTGCCCACACGGACAGCGCGTTCGACCTGCGCGTCTACCCCAGCGGGCATTTCTACCTCTTCGAGCCCGGACTGAGCTCCGAGCTGCTCGAATTCATCGCCGCAACGGTTCTCGAGCCCTAAGCTCCCGATGGGCAATGCCTGTATGGCAGCTTTTACGGGTTGCCGCGCCGACGTTCCGGCTGCGATTAATTGAGAAATCAAACCCATGAGATCCCGGTCTTCATGTCCAACCATTGGGGGATGGTCGCTTTGTGCTCGTTCCATGACGCGGCGGTGCCGGTGGCGACGATTCCTGAAATGTTCGAGAAGCACGTCGCCGCCTCGCCGGACGCCGTCGCCCTCGTCTTCGGCGAGACGTCGCTGACCTACCGCGAACTCGACGCGCGGGCCAACCGCCTGGCCCGGTTCCTCGTGAACCGCGGCGTCGGGCCGGAAACGGTCGTGGGCGTGGCCCTGCGCCGCTCGCCCGAGCTGTGGACGGCCGTCCTCGCGGTCCTCAAGGCGGGCGGCGCCTACCTCCCCATGGACGCCGCGTACCCGGCCGAGCGCCTGCGGTACATGGCGCAGGACTCCGGCGCCCGCCTGGTCCTGGCGGACACGCCGACCGGCGGCGAACTTCCCGAACTCCCGCTCCCCGTACTGCTGCTGGACGCACCCGAGACCGTCGGGGCGGTCTCCCGCGAAGCGGCCGCCCCGCTCACCGACGCAGACCGGATCCGCCCACAGCGCGTCGCGCAGTCCGCGTACGTCATCTACACCTCGGGCTCCACCGGCAGGCCCAAGGGCGTCGTCGTCACCCACAACGGCCTCGCCCCGCTGCTCGCCACACACGTCGGGCGACTGGGGGCGGGCCCCGCGAGCCGCGTGCTGCAGTTCGCCTCGCCGAGCTTCGACGCCTCGGTGTGGGAGATGTGCATGGGCCTGCTGTCCGGGGCGGCCTTCGTCCTCGCCGACAAGGAGGCCCTCGCCCCCGGGACCCCGCTCGCCGACACCATCGCCCGGCACGGCGTGACACACGTGACGCTGCCGCCCCCGGTGCTCGCCGCGGTCCCCGCCGGCGCCCTGGCCGGCGTCGAGACCCTGGTGGTCGCCGGAGACGCCACCACCCCCGAACTCGTCGCCACCTGGTCGGCCGGCCGCCGCATGATCAACGCGTACGGGCCCACGGAGACCACCGTGTGCGCCACCATGAGCGCGCCGCTGGCCGGCGACGGCCGCGTACCCCCGATCGGCGGCCCGATCACCGACACCGGCGTGCACGTCCTCGACGACCGGCTGCGCCCCGTGGGCACCGGAGTGATCGGCGAACTCTACGTGTCGGGCGCCTCGCTGGCCCGCGGCTACCTCGGCCGCCCCGACCTGTCCGCGCAACGCTTCGTGGCCTGCCCCTTCGGCGAGCCCGGCGCGCGCATGTACCGCACCGGCGACCTCGTCGAGCGGACCCCCGACCGCGGCCTCGTCTTCCACGGCCGCGCGGACACCCAGGTCAAGATCCGCGGCATCCGGATCGAACCCCTGGAGATCGAGGCCGTCCTCAGCGGCCACCCCGGTGTCGCCGACGCCGCGGTCCTCCCCTACGAACAGGGCGGCAGCCGCGGGCTGGTGGCCTACGTCGTACCCGCCGCCTCCGGCCGCCCCGGCCACGGCGGCCCGCAGGGCAGCGCGTACGGCAGCATCGCCCTCGACTCCGGCTTCGGCACCGCGGAACTGCGCGCCTACGCCGGCCGGCACCTGCCCGACCACATGGTCCCCGCGGCGTTCGTCCTGCTGGACCGGCTGCCCCTGACCCCGAACGGCAAGCTCGACAAGGCCCGGCTCCCGCAGCCGGAGTTCACCGGCGCCACCTACCGGGCCCCGCGCACCCCGCAGGAGGAGATCCTCGCCGAGCTGTACGCGAAGGCCCTCGGCCGCGACCGGATCGGCATCGACGACGACTTCTTCACCCTCGGCGGCGACAGCATCCAGTCGCTCCAGGTCGTGTCCTGGGCACGGGCCCGCGGCCTCGTGGTCACCGCCCGCCAGGCCGTGGAGCACCGCACCGTCGCGCGCCTGGCCGAGATCGCCGTCGCGAACGGGCGAGGCGCCGCCGGACCGGTCCTGGAGGAGCTCGACGGCGGCGGAACCGGCTGGATGCCCCTGCTGCCCGTGGCCCGCTGGATCCGCGACTGGGGCCCCGGCTTCGACCGCTTCCTCCAGGCGATGGTGCTGGAGCTGCCCGAGGACATCGACGCCGCCGGCCTGGCCGCCACCCTGACGGCCGTCGTGGACCGCCACGACCTGCTGCGCGCCCGCCTGGTGTCGGACGGCGACGGCGAAGGCGAAGGAGCCGGACTGGTCGTCGCACCCGCGGGCTCCGTGGCCGTGGACCCGCTGCTGCGCCGCGTCACCTGCGACGGCCGCTGGGACGACGGCTCCTGGCGCACCCTGCTGCTCGGCGAACTGGAGCAGGCGGCCGGCCGACTGGACCCGGCAGCGGGCGCGGTGGCCCAGTTCGTGTGGTTCGCCCCGCAGCGGGGCGCGGGCCGGCTGCTGCTCGCCCTGCACCACCTCGTCGTCGACGGTGTCTCCTGGCGCATCCTGATGCCCGACCTGGCCTCCGCCTGGCAGCAGGTCCGCGCCGGCCGCACACCCGAACTCCCGCCCGTCGCCACCTCGATGCGCCGCTGGGCGCACGCGCTCGCCGACGAGGCCCAGCGACCCGGGCGGACCGCGGAACTCGACCTGTGGCGCTCGGTCGTCGACGGCCCCGACCCGCTGCTCGGCGCCCGGCGGCTGGACCCGGCCGTCGACGTACGGGCCCGCGTGCACACCACCCGTGTGCAGCTCCCGGTGTCGGTCACCGAGGCGCTGCTGACCGACCTGCCCGCGGCGTTCCGCGGCGGCGTCAACGACGGGCTGCTCGCCGCGCTGGCCCTGGCCCTCGCGCAGTGGCGGCGCACCCGCTCCGTCGACGAGGCCTCCGCGCTGATCCGCCTCGAAGGACACGGCCGGGAAGAGGCCGCGGCGCCCGGCGCGAGCCTCGCCCGCACGCTGGGCTGGTTCACGACCGCCTTCCCCGTGCGCCTCGATCTCGCCGGTGTGGACCTCGACGAGGCCTTCGCGGGCGGCCCGGCCGCCGGCCTGGCCGTCAAGAAGGTCAAGGAACAGCTCCTGGCCCTTCCGGACAAGGGCATCGGCTACGGCCTCCTGCGGCACCTGAACCGGGAGACGGCCGCCGTCCTGGAGCAGCACCCTCTCGGACAGGTCGGCTTCAACTACCTCGGCCGCTTCTCGTCGGCCGCCGACATGCCCGGCGAGCTGAGCGGGCTCGGCTTCACCCAGGCCCCCGAAGCCGCGGCCATCGCGGAGCTGGCCGAGCTCGACGCCGCCCAGGACCCGCGGATGCCGGCCTCCGCCGAACTCGACATCAACGCCACCGTCGCCGACCAGCCGGCCGGGCCGGTGCTGAACGCCGTGTTCAGCGCCCCCGAGGGAGTGCTCTCCCCGGCCGAGGTACGGGAGATCGCCGACCTGTGGCGCGCCGCGCTGGAAGCGCTCGCCCGGCACGCGGCCGAGCCCGGTGCCGGCGGACTGACCCCCTCGGACCTGCCGCTGGTGACGGCGAGCCAGCACGACATCGACGGCTGGGAGCGGCGCTTCCCGGGCCTGACCGACGTCTGGCCCACCACCGCCCTGCAGTCGGGCCTGCTCTTCCACTCGGTCTTCGAGGACTCCTCCTTCGACGCCTACCAGGTGCAGTACGCGCTGCACCTGTCGGGCGAGGTGGACCCGGGTCGGCTGCGCGCCGCCGGCCAGTCGCTGCTGGACCGGCACGCGGGCCTGCGGACCGCCTTCGTGCACAACGCGTACGGGGATCTCGTCCAGCTCGTCCTCGACTCCGTCACCCTGCCCTGGCAGGACCTGGACCTGTCGGGCCTGGACGAGGCGGAGCGCACGGAGGCCTTCGAACGGTTCCTCGCGCAGGACCTGACCACGCACTTCGACCAGTTCGCCCCGCCCATGCTGCGGATGTCCCTCGTCCGGACCGGGGAGCGGACCCACGAGCTCGTACTGACCGCCCACCACGTGCTGTTCGACGGCTGGTCGGTGCCCCTGCTGATGCAGGACCTGCTCACCTTCTACGGCTCGGACGGACAGGACACCGGGCTGGAACCGGCCCGGAACCACCGCGACTTCCTCGCCTGGCTCTCCCGCCAGGACCGCGAGGAGTCCGCGCGCGTCTGGCGGGAGGAGCTCAGCGGGGTGGGGGAGCCGACCCTGCTCGCCCCGGTGGTCTGCGCCCCGCGGACCACCCCCGCGGACGGCTCCGGGGGACCGGCCGAGGACATCGCCATGCGGCAGGCGGAGGTGCCGCTGCCCGCCGAGGCCTCCCGCGAGCTCCAGCGACGCGCGGCCGAGCTCGGCGTCACCCTGAACACGGTCGTCCAGGGCGCCTGGGCGATCCTGCTGGCCCGGCTCACCGGCCGCCAGGACGTGGTCTTCGCCTCCACCGTCGCCGGCCGCCCGCCCGCGCTGCCCGGCGTGGACGCGACCGTCGGGATGTTCCTCAACACCCTTCCGGTACGGGTGCGGTGCGCGCCCGCGGACACGGTCGCCGAACTGCTGACCGCGCTCCAGGGCCGACAGGCCGCGCTCATGGACCACCACCACTTCGGCCTCGGCGAGATCCAGCAGGCCGCGGGCGTCGAATCCCTCTTCGACACGATCATCGGCTTCGAGTCCTTCCCCATGGACCGGGCCGGCATCGTCGAGGCCAGCCGGCAGGCCGGGATCTCGATCACCGGCATCCGCTCCTTCACCGCCAGCCACTACCCGGTGACGGTGCTCGCCTTCATCGAACCCGACCGGCTGCGCCTGGCGGTGCAGTACCGGCGCACCGTGCTCGACCCGGCCGCGGCCGAGTCCCTCGCCGCCCGCTTCGGCATGATCCTGCGCCGGCTGGCCGAGGACACCTCCTGCCGGGTGGCTGCCGTGGAGGTGCTGGAGCCCGCCGAGCGCGACCGCCTCCTGCACGGCCCCGGCACCACCGGAGCCGAAACCGCCGGCGCGCACGACCCTTCGGGTACGACGACGGTCCCCGCGCTCTTCGCGCGGCGTGTCGCCGCCACCCCCGACGCCGTGGCGGTGGCCGACGGCGGGCGGTCGCTGACCTACCGGGAGCTCGACGAGCGGGCCGACCGGCTCGCGAGGGCCCTGACCGGGCGCGGCGCCCGACCGGAGACCACGGTCGCGGTGGCCCTGCCGCGGTCGGCGGAGCTGGTCGTCGCGCTGCTCGGGGTGCTGAAGTCCGGCGCCGCCGTCCTCCCCCTCGACCCGCGGTACCCGGCCGACCGCCTCGCGCGGGTCCTGACCGACGCCCGACCGCTGCTGGTGCTCACCGACGCGGACACGGCGGCCTCCCTGCCCGACACCGGCGTGGCCGCGCTCGCCCTCGAGGCCGCGGACCGCGGGGACGGCGGACCGGCCCCGGCGGCGCCCCCCGTACGGGCCGACTCGCTCGCCTACCTCTCGTACGCCTGCGGCAGCGCGGGCGGGCCGACGGGCGTGGAGACCACCCACGGCAACCTGACCGGGCGGGTGTCCGGGCTGCTCGCGCGGCTCGGCGCTGCCGCGGCCGGGCGGCACCTGCTGCCGGCGACCGCCCCCGACACCGAACTCCCCGTCCCGGAGATCGTCGCCGCGCTCTGCGCGGGCGGCGGCGTCGAGGTGCTCCGCGACGGCGCGGCCGGCACGGGCGGGGTGCTCGCCACGAGCCCGTCCGCCTTCGCCGACCTGCTCGACGAGACGGCCGAGGACACCGCCGTGGACGCCATCGTGTTCTCGGGCGAGCCGCTGCCGGCCGCGCTGGCGCTGCGGGCGGCCGGGTCCGCGCCGGGCGCCCGCCTGGTCAACGTCCACGGCCACCCCGAGACCGGCCCCGCCACCGCGTACTCACCGCCCGACGGCGAGCAGCCGCCGGGCACGGGGACCGTTCCCGTGGGAACGCCGCTGTCCGGAGTGCGGGCGTACGTCCTCGGCGCGGGCCTCACCCCCGTACCGCACGGCGCGGTCGGCGAGCTGTACCTCGCGGGCGGCGCGCCGGCCCGCGGCTACCGGGGCCACGGCGCGCTGACCGCCGAGCGGTTCGTCGCCGACCCCTTCGGGCCGCCCGGATCGAGGATGTTCCGCACCGGCGACCTGGTCCGCCGGACCGCGGACGACCGCCTGGAGCTCCTCGGGCGCACCGGCCCGGAGGCGGCCGTCCGCGGCACGCGGGTCGCACCGGCCGAGGTCGAGGCCGTCCTCACCAAGCACCCCGGGGTGGAGCAGGCCGTCGTGGTCGTCCGCGAGGGCCACGGGCCCGGCGGGACAGCCCAGTCGGTGGGCTACATCGTGCCCCCCGACGGACACCCCGTGGCCGACCCCGCGGCCCACGCCGACCAGGTACGGACCCACGCGGCGCAGCAGCTGCCCGCGGCCCTGGTCCCGGCGGTCCTCGTGACGCTGGAGCGGCTGCCGCTGACCCGCGACGGCCGCACGGACCGGGCGGCACTGCCCGAGCCCGAGCCCGCGGCCCGCCCCTACCGGGCGCCGCGCACCCCGCAGGAGGCGGCTCTGTGCGAGCTGCTGGCGGAGGTGCTCGGCGTCGAACGGGTCGGCATGAACGACGACTTCTTCGAACTGGGAGGCAACTCCCTCCTGGCGACACGGCTCACCAGCCGTATCCGCAAGGTGCTCGGGGTGAGCGTGCCCCTGCGGTCGATCTTCGAGTCCCACGCAATCTCAGAACTTTCGCGCACGGTCAAGAACGCAGGCACGTCGAGCCGGCCTCGACTGCGCAAGATGGACAGGAGTGGACAGTAAAATGATCCCGTTGTCGTTCGCACAGCGTCGGTTGTGGTTCATCGACCGGTTCGAGGGGCCGTCGGCCACGTACAACGTCCCCTTCCTCGTGCGGTTGACCGGCGAGCTCGACCCCACTGCCCTGCAGTCGGCGGTGCGCGATGTCGTGGCCCGGCACGAGAGCCTCCGTACGCTCATCGTCGTCGACGAGCAGGGCGTCCCCTCGCAGCAGGTGCTGCCGGTGGACGGCGCGCAGCTCGACGTACCGCTGGTGGAGGTCGCTCCCGACGCGGTCGACGAGGCCGTCCGCCGGGCCACCGGACACGCCTTCGACCTGGCGGCGGAGATACCCGTCCGCGCCACCCTGCTGCGCTCCGGCGAGCGTGAGCACCTGCTGCTCCTGCTGGTCCACCACATCGCCAGCGACGGCGAGTCGATGGAGCCGCTCTCCCGCGACCTCGCCGCCGCCTACACCGCCCGGCTGCGCGGCGAGGCCCCGCAGTGGGCCGACCTGCCGGTGCAGTACGTCGACTACACGCTGTGGCAGCGGGAGCTGCTCGGCGACGAGAACGACCCGGAGAGCGTGGTCTCCACCCAGGTCGCCTACTGGAAGGACGAGCTCCAGGGCGTGCCGACCCCGCTGCGCCTGTCCACGGACCGTCCGCGCCCGCCGGTGGCCAGCCACCGCGGCGACACGGTCGGCTTCCCGATCGACGCCGAGCTGCTCGCCGCCGTCGAGGCCCTGGGCCGCCAGCGGGACATGACCGTCCCGATGGTGCTCCAGGCCGCCCTCGCCGTGGTGCTCCAGCACCTGGGCGCCGGCCACGACATCGCCATCGGCTCCACCGTCGCCGGCCGCACCGACGACGAACTCGCCGACCTGGTCGGCTTCTTCGTCAACACCTGGGTGCTGCGCACGGACCTGTCCGGCGCCCCCACCTTCGACCGGGTGCTGGAGCAGGTGCGCCAGAAGGCACTGACGGCCTACGACAACCAGGACGCGCCCTTCGAACACCTGGTGGAGGTCCTCAATCCCGAGCGCTCCACCGCCTACCACCCGCTGTTCCAGGTCATGTTCACCTGGGAGAACGACGCCTGGATCGACCTGGACCTGCCGGGTCTGGAGCGGGCGCGCTTCGAGGTGCTCGCCACCCCGACCGCCAAGTTCGACCTGGAGTTCAACTACTTCTCGGACCCCGAGGGGCCGGGCATGCTCTGCTACCTGGAGTACGCCACCGACCTGTTCGACCGCTCCACGGCGCAGTCCGTCGTGGACCGCTACCTGCGGGTCATCCGCGAGGTCGTCGCCCGCCCGGACCGCCCAGTCGCCCTGGCGCCCGTGCTGGACCAGGACGAACTGGACACCCTGGTCGGCGAGTTCAACGACACGGCCGTCGAGCTGCCCCGGGTGTCGGTCGGCGAGCTCTTCGAGCGCCAGGCCGCCGCCACCCCGGACGCGGTCGCGCTGGAGGCCGGGGAGGAGACCCTCACCTACCGCGAACTGGACGCGCGGGCCTCCCGGATCGCGCGGGAACTCACCGCCCGCGGCGTGGGCGCCGAGACCCTCGTGGGCGTCGCCCTGCCGCGCACGGCCGACCTGGTGGCGGGCCTGCTCGGCGTACTCAAGGCCGGCGGAGCATACCTGCCCATCGATCCCAGATACCCCAGCCGCCGACTCGACTTCATCCTCGAGGACGCCGCGCCCGCGCTGATCCTGACCGACGCCGAGACCGTCGGCGTACTGCCGCCCACGGAGGTCCCGCGGCTGTTCGTCGGCGACATCGGCTCCGGCGCCCCGCAGGAGGCGCAGGCTCCCGCCGCCGGCGCCCGGCCGGAACAGACCGCCTACGTCATCTACACCTCGGGCTCCACCGGTACGCCCAAGGGCGTCGCGATCACCCACGCCAACGTGGTCAACGACGTCCTGGGCCTGGCTGCTGCCATCGGCGTCGGCGCCGGGACGCGCGTACTGGCCGGCACCTCGGTCAACTTCGACGTGTCCGTCTTCGAGATCTTCGCGACCCTCTGCTCCGGCGGCACCGTCGAACTGGTGCGTGACGTACTGGTGATCGGCGAGCGCGGCGGCTGGAGCGGCGGCGTGATCAGCACCGTCCCGTCCGTCTTCGCGGAACTCCTCGGACAGGTCGGCGACGGCATCGCCGTCGACACGGTGGTCTTCGCCGGCGAGGCGCTCCCCACCTCACTCGCCCGGCGCGTCCGCGAGGCGATCCCCGGCGTCCGGGTGGTCAACGCCTACGGGCAGAGCGAGTCCTTCTACGCCACCACCTTCGCCCTGCCCGCCGACGAGGAGTGGGACGGCGCCGGCAGCGCCCCCATCGGCTCCCCGCTCGGCAACGTCCGCACCTACGTCCTCGGCCCCGGCCTGCTGCCCGTCCCGGCCGGGGTGGTCGGCGAGCTGTACGTCGCCGGCGAGATCGGCCGCGGCTACTTCGGCCGCGCCGCCCTGACCGCCGACCGCTTCGTCGCCGACCCCTACGGCGCCCCCGGATCGCGCATGTACCGCACCGGCGACCTGGCGCGCTGGAACACCGCCGGGCAGCTGGAGTACGCGGGCCGCGACGACGCGCAGATGAAGGTGCGCGGCTTCCGCATCGAGCCCGGCGAGATCGAGGCCGTCCTGACGGCCCACCCGGGCGTCGCCCAGGCCGTGGTCACCATCCGCGAGGGCCGCGGCAGCAAGCAGCTCGTCTGCCACGTCGTCCCGCTCGACGCCGACCAGGGCGGCTTCGGCACCGTCGCCAGCCTCGGCGACCTCGACGTCGACCTCACCACCAACGTGTCCGTGCGCGAGCTGCGGCGCTTCGCCGCGGGCCGGCTGCCCGAGTTCATGGTTCCGTCCGTGTTCGTCATGGTCGGACGGCTGCCGCTGACCGCCAACGGCAAGCTCGACCTGGCGGCCCTGCCCGAGCCGGACTTCACCGGCGGCGAGTACCGCGCACCGCGCGACGCCGTCGAGGAGGTCCTCGCCGCCGTCTACGCCGAGGTCCTGGGGCTGGACCGGGTCGGCATCGACGACGACTTCTTCGCCATCGGCGGCGACAGCATCCGCTCCATCCAGGTCGTCTCGCGCGCCCGCAGCGGCGGCGTGGAGGTCAGCCCGCGGCAGATCTTCGACCACCGCACCGTCGCCGAGCTGGCCGCGGTCGCCACCCTCGGCGCCGAAGCCGGCACCGGGCCGCAGCTCGCGGAGCTCGACGGCGCTGGCACCGGCCGGATGCCGCTGCTGCCCATCGGCGAATACCTGCTCGAACTGGGCGCGGACACTGACCGGTTCGCCATGTCGACGGCCGTCGAACTGCCCGAGGGCATCGACCGGTCCGACCTCGCCGCCACCCTCGCCGCGGTCCTGGACCGCCACGACATCCTGCGCTCCCGGCTCGTCACCGGCGACGGGGGCGCCGCCCTGGAGGTGGCCGCGCCCGGCTCGGTCGACACCGACGCGCTGATCCACCGCGTCGAGTGCGACGGCACCTGGGACGAGCGGTGGTACGAGCAGGCCCGCGCCGAGCTGGACGCGGCCACCGGACGGCTGGACGCCGCCGCCGGCACCATGGCGCAGTTCGTCTGGTTCGCCCCGCAGAACGGTGCGGGCCGGATGCTGCTGGTCCTGCACCACTTCGTCGTCGACGGCGTGTCCTGGCGCATCCTGCTGCCGGACCTCGCCGCCGCCTGGGAGCAGGTCCGCGAGGGCCGCACCCCCGAACTGCCCGCGACGGGCACCTCGGCCCGCCGCTGGGCGCACGCCCTGGCCGACGAGGCGCAGGAGCCCGGACGCGTCGCCGAACTCGCCCTGTGGCGCTCCGTCGTGGCGGGCCCCGACCCCCTCCTCGGGTCGCGCGCCCTGGACCCCGCCGTCGACACCATGTCCACGGTCGACCACACCTGGCTCACGCTTCCCGTGCCGGTCACCGAGACCCTGCTGACCACCCTCCCGGCCGCCTTCCACGGCGGCGTCAACGACGGACTGCTCGCCGCACTGACCCTGGCCCTCGCCCGCTGGCGCGAGGCCCGCGGCATCGACGAGTCCTCCGCGCTGATCCGGGTCGAGGGACACGGCCGCGAGGAGGACGTCGTCCCCGGCGCCGACCTGTCGCGCACCGTGGGCTGGTTCACCACCATGTTCCCCGCCCGCCTCGACCTCGCCGGGATCGACCTCGACGACGCGTTCGCGGGCGGCCCCGCCGCCGGCGCCGCGGTCAAGGCCGTCAAGGAGCAGCTCCTGTCCCTCCCCGACAAGGGTGTGGGCTACGGTCTGCTGAGGTACCTGAACCCGCAGACCGCAGACGTGCTGCGCCGCTACCCCACCGGCCAGATCGGCTTCAACTACCTCGGCCGCTTCTCGTCCTCCTCGGACGTGCCCGAGCACCTGCGCGGCCTGGGCTGGACCCTCGCCGAGGGCACCACCGAGCTGATCGCGCAGCCGGGCGGGCGGATGCCTGCCCTCTCCACCCTCGACGTCGGTGCGCTCGTCACCGACACCGAGCAGGGCCCGCAGCTCACCGCCCGCCTCGCCTTCCCCGCGGGCCTGCTCGCGAAGGAGGACGTCGAGGAGTTCGCCGAGCTGTGGAGCGCCGCCCTGACGGCCCTCGCCCGGCATGCCGCCGCGCCCGGCGCGGGCGGCCTGACCCCCTCGGACGTACCGCTGGTCCGGGTGGGCCAGGAGGAGATCGAGGCCTGGGAGGAGCACTATCCCGGGCTGGAGGACGTCTGGCCGCTGACCACCATGCAGGACGGCCTGCTCTTCCACGCGCAGCTCGCCGGATCCACCTTCGACGCCTACCAGATGCAGCTCGTCTTCCACCTCGCCGGCGAGGTCGAGCCGGCCCGCATGCGGGCCGCCGGCCAGGCACTGCTCGACCGGTACGCCAACCTGCGCGCCGCGTTCGTGTACGACGCGGCCGGCGACCGCGTGCAGGTCGTACGGGACCGGGTGGAGCTGCCCTGGCAGTACCTCGACCTCAGCGGGTTCGGCGAGGAGGGCCGGGAGGAGGCGCTGAAGCGCTTCCTCGCGGAGGACCACGCCTCGCACTTCGACCTGACCCGGGCCCCGCTCGTGCGGATGTCCCTCGTCATGATGGCCCCCGACCGCTGGGAGCTCGTCTTCACCGCCCACCACGTCCTCTTCGACGGCTGGTCCATCCCGGTCCTCATGCAGGACCTGCTGCGGCTGTACGGCTCCCAGGGCGACGCCTCCGCACTGCCGAGGGTCCCCGGATACCGCGACTTCCTGGTGTGGCAGGCAGGCCAGGACCGCGAGGCCTCCGCCCGCGCCTGGGCCGCCGAGCTCGCCGGGGTCGAGTCGCCGACGCTGATCGCCCCGGACGCGCGCACAGCGGCCGATCCGGCCGGCATCGGCCAGATCGACATCCCGCTGTCCGCGGACGACGCCCGCGAGCTCGGCCGGCGCGCCGCCGAGCTGGGCCTCACCCTCAACACCCTCGTCCAGGGAACCTGGGCGCTCGTACTCGCCGGACTGACCGGCCGCCAGGACGTCGTCTTCGGCGCCACCGTCTCCGGCCGCCCGCCGGTCGTCCCCGGCGTCGACGCAATGGTGGGCCTGTTCATCAACACCCTGCCCGTGCGGGTCGAGTGCACCCCCGGCGCCACCCTCGGCGGGCTGCTGCGCGACCTGCAGAACCGGCAGAGCGCCCTGCTCGACCACCACCACCACGGCCTGCTGGACATCCACCGCTCGGTCGGGCTGAACGTCCTCTTCGACACCCTCGTCGGCTTCGAGTCGTACCCGATCGACGGCGTCGCCATCAAGGAGGCGAACTCGGCCGCGGGCATCTCGGTCACGGGCATCAGCCCGCTCAGCGGCGCACACTACCCGCTCGTCGTGATGGCCTTCGCCGACCCGCACCTGCGGGTGGCACTCCAGTACCAGCACCACCTCTTCGACCCGGAGACCGTCGAGGGCATCGCCGCCCGCTTCGCACGGATCCTCCAGGAGCTCGTGGCCGACCCCGACGCCCGCGTCGGCTCGGTCCACGTCCTGGAGTCCGCCGAACGCGCCCGGGTCCTCCAGGAGTTCAACGACACGGCCGTCGACGTACCCGGCAGGACCGTGGCCGCCCTGTTCCAGGAGCGGGCCGCGGCCACGCCGGACGCCGTCGCCGTCGCCTCCGGCAGCCGCACCCTCACCTACCGGGAGCTGGACACCCGGGCCAACCGGCTGGCCCACGTCCTGGCCGCCCGGGGCGTCGGACAGGAGTCCGTCGTCGGTGTGGCCCTGCCGCGTTCGCCCGAGCTGATCACGGCCCTGCTGGCCGTCCTCAAGTCCGGCGGCGCCTACCTGCCGGTGGACCCCGAGTACCCGGCCGAGCGCATCGCCTTCATGCTGGGCGACGCCACCCCGACGCTGCTCCTGACGGACACCGAGATCGCCGCGGGCCTGCCCGACGGGGCCTGCCCGCACCTCGTCCTCGACGACCCGGACACCGCCGCGGCCGTCGACGCGGCCCCCGGCGACGCGCCGGCCGCCGCCGCCCACGACCGCGTCGACCAGCTCGCGTACGTGATGTACACCTCCGGTTCGACGGGCCTGCCCAAGGGCGTCGGCGTCACCCACCGGGCCGTCGCCGGCCTCGCACTGGACCGCTGCTACCGCGGCGGCGCCCACGAGCGGGTCCTCGTGCACTCCGCGCAGTCCTTCGACGCCTCCACCTACGAGCTGTGGGTCCCGCTGCTCGGCGGCGGCACCGCCGTGGTGGCGCCCGTCGGCAAGCTGGACGCCGGAGCCCTCGCCGCCGTCATCACCGAGCAGCGGGTCACCGCGCTGTGGCTGACCGCCGGCCTGTTCAAGGTGATCGCCGACGAGAACCCGGAGTGCTTCGCCGGCGTGGCCGAGGTGTGGACCGGCGGCGACGTCGTCTCCCCGGCCTCGGTGACCCGCGCCCTGCGGGCCTGCCCCGGGCTGAAGGTCGTCGACGGCTACGGCCCCACCGAGACCACCACCTTCGCCACCACCCACCCCATGCCCGACCCCGAGCGCGTCGGCGAGCCGATCCCGATCGGCCGCCCGATGGACAACATGCGGGTCTACGTCCTGGACGCGGGCCTGCGCCCCACCCTCCCGGGCGTCCCCGGCGAGCTGTACATCGCCGGCGCGGGCCTGGCCCGCGGCTACGCCCACCGCTCCGCCCTGACCTCCGAGCGCTTCGTCGCCTCCCCGTTCGGCGTCCCCGGCGAGCGCATGTACCGCACCGGCGACGTCGTGGCCTGGACGCCGGACGGCGAACTCGTCTTCCGGGGCCGCGCCGACACCCAGGTCAAGATCCGCGGCTTCCGCATCGAGCCGGCCGAGGTCGAGGCCGCCCTGGCCGCCCACCCCGACGTCGCACAGGCCGTCGTCACCTGGAACGAGGACCGGGCCGGCGAACGCCGCCTGGTCGGGTACGTGGTCCCGCGCGTCGACGGCTCCGACACCTCCGGCGCCGAGGAGCAGGTCGACGAGTGGGAGGAGATCTACGACGACCTCTACGCCGTCTCCGACGCCGCCTGGGGCGAGGACTTCACCGGCTGGAACTCCAGCTACACCGGCGGGGCGCCCATCGCCCTCGACGAGATGGCCGTGTGGCGCGACGCCGCGGTGGAGCAGATCACCAACTGGTCGCCGCGCCGCGTCATGGAGATCGGCGTCGGCACCGGCCTGCTCATGTCCCAGACCCTCGGGCAGGTGGAGGAGTACTGGGGGACCGACATGTCGGCCGCCGTCGTCGACCGGCTGCTGGTGCAGGTCGAGCAGACCGGCTTCGGCGACCGCGTGCACCTGCGCCACCAGAACGGCGACGACGTCCGCGGGCTGCCGCGCGAGCACTTCGACCTCGTCGTCATCAACTCGGTCGTGCAGTACTTCCCCGACGCCGAGTACATGGACCGGGTCCTGGCCGGCGCGATGGAACTGCTGGCCCCCGGCGGCCGCATCCTGATCGGCGACGTCCGCAACGCCGCCACGCTGCGGCTCTTCCGCAGCGGGGTGCAGCGGGCGCTGCACCCCGAGGCCTCCGCGTCGGTGAGCCGCGCCGCCGTGGCCCGCGCGATCCTCATGGAGAAGGAGCTCGTCCTCGACCCCGAGTGGTTCACCCGGTGGGCCGAACGGCACGGCGCGGGCGGCGTGGACATCCGGCTGAAGGCCGGCCGCCCCCACAACGAGCTGACCCGCCACCGCTACGAGGTCCTCCTGCACAAGGCGCCCGTAGCCGCCACCGACCTGCACGACGTCCCGGCCCTGCGCTGGGGCCGCCAGGTCGAGGACTTCTTCGGCCTGGAGGAGTTCGTCCGCGGCCACGGCGAGCAGCCCGTACGCGTCACCCGCATCCCCAACGCGCGGCTCGCCGACGAGGTCGAGTCCGCCGCCGCGGTCGGCGTGATCGAGGCGCCCGCCGTGGCCGGCCCCGTCCTCGACCCGCAGGACCTGCGCGAATGGGCCGCCGAGCGGGGCTGGGGCGTCCTGCTCACCTGGTCGGCCGCCGCGGCCGAGTGCTTCGACGCGGTCATCGTCCCCGCCGGTCCCGTCACGGACCAGGTCTTCACCGGCGGCTTCACGCCCTCGGGCCGCGCCGACCGGGTCCTGGCCAACGAGCCCGCCGCCGCGGGCCGGATCGGCACCCTCGTCGGGGCCCTGCGCGGCTACCTCCAGGAGCGGCTCCCGGAGCACCTGGTGCCCTCCTCCGTCGTCGCCATCGCCGAGGTGCCGCTGACGCCCAACGGGAAGCTGGACCAGCGGGCCCTGCCCGCCCCGGACTTCGCGGCGGCCGCCACCGGCCGCAACCCGCGCACCCCGCAGGAAGAGGTCCTGTGCGGCCTGTTCGCCGCGGTGCTCGGCCTGGACCGGGTCGGCATCGACGACGACTTCTTCGCCCTGGGCGGCCACTCCCTGCTGGCCACCCGACTCGTCAGCCGGATCCGGCAGGTCCTCGACGTCGAACTGCCCATCAGGGTGGTCTTCGAGGCCCCGACCGTCGTCGAGCTGGTGGAGCACCTCGCGGCCGGCGCGCCCGTCCGGGCACCGCTGCGGCGCACCGCCGAGCGCCCGGACTCCGTACCGCTGTCGTTCGCCCAACGCCGCCTGTGGTTCATCGACCGGTTCGAGGGCCCCTCGGCGACCTACAACGCCCCCTTCCCGCTGCGCCTGACCGGTGAGCTGGACCTGCCGGCGCTCCGGGCCGCGCTGGGCGACGTCGTGGCCCGCCACGAGAGCCTGCGCACCCTGATCGTCGAGGACGCCGACGGCGTCCCGGCCCAGCACGTGCTGCCGGCCGACGAGGCGCGGCTCCAGGTACCCCTCGTGGAGGTGGCACCCGGCGCTCTCGCCGACGCCATGGCCGAGGCCTCGGCGTACCTCTTCGACCTGGCCGCGGAGATCCCGGTACGGGCCCCCGTGCTCCGGATCGGGGAGCAGGAACACATCCTTGTCCTGCTCATCCACCACATCGCCAGCGACGGCTCCTCCATGGCCCCGCTGGCCCGCGACCTCGCCGCCGCCTACGCGGCGCGCAAGGACGGCGGCGCCCCGCAGTGGGCGGAGCTCCCCGTCCAGTACGTCGACTACACCCTGTGGCAGCGCGAGGTGCTCGGCGACGAGGAGGACCCGGCCAGCGCGCTCGCCGCGCAGGTCGGCTACTGGCGCCAGGAGCTGTCCGGCGTGCCGCAGCCGCTCCAGCTCGCCTCCGACCGCCCGCGCCCGCCGAAGGCCTCCCACCGCGGCGACGCCGTGGAGTTCGCCCTGACCCCCGAGGTCGCGGCCGCGGTCGAGGAGCTGGCGCGCCGCAGCGGCGCGACCTCCTCCATGGTGCTCCAGTCGGCCCTGGCCGTCCTGCTGCACGGCCTCGGCGGCGGCGACGACCTGACGATCGGCTCCCCGATCGCCAACCGCACCGACGAGGCCCTCGCGGAACTCGTGGGCTTCTTCGTCAACACCTGGGTGCTGCGCGTCGACCTGTCGGGCAACCCCGCGTTCACGGAGCTGCTGGAGCGCGTCCGGGCCAAGTCCCTGGCCGCGTACGACAACCAGGACGTGCCCTTCGAGCGGCTGGTGGAGGTCCTCAACCCCGAGCGCTCCACGGCCTATTCCCCGCTCTTCCAGGTGATGTTCGCCTGGCAGAACTTCGCCCGGAAGGACTTCGCGCTGCCGGGCCTGCAGGTGGAGTTCGAGCGGGTCCGCACCGAGACCGCCAAGTTCGACCTGTTCTTCAACATGGCCGACCTGCCCGGCATGGGCGTGGTGGGTCTCCTGGAGTACGCCACCGACCTGTTCGACCGGGAGACCGCCAAGGCCCTCGCCGACCGCTTCGTACGGGTCGTGGGCCTGCTGGCCGCCGCCCCCGAGCAGCGGGTGGCCTCCGTGGAGCTGGTGGACGGGGCCGAACGCGAGCTGGTGCTCCACGGCTTCAACGCCACACAGGAGCCGACCCCCGAGGTCACCGTTCCCGCCCTGTTCGAGCTCCAGGCCGCGCGGCGGCCCGACGCGGTCGCGCTGGTCTGCGGCGACGAGTCGCTGACCTACCGCGAGCTCGACGAGCGGGCGAACCGGCTGGCACGCGAGCTCGGACGGCACGGCGTGGGACCCGAGAGCGTGGTGGGCGTCGCCCTGCCGCGCACCGCGGACCTGGTCGCGGCCCTGCTCGGCGTCCTGAAGGCCGGCGGCGCCTACCTGCCGATCGACCCGAAGTACCCGAGCCGGCGCCTGGAGCACATCCTGGCCGACGCCCGGCCGGCCCTGCTGCTGACGGACGCGGCCACCGCCGGCGTCCTGCCGGAGAACGGGCCCACCCGCCTGTACCTCGGCGACCTGGCCCTCGGCGCCCCCGCCGACCCGGCCGCGCCCGCGCCCGCGGCCGTGCTGCCCGGCAACGCCGCGTACGTGATGTACACGTCGGGCTCCACGGGAGTCCCGAAGGGCGTGACCGTCACCCACGCGGGCGTCGTCAACGGCCTGCTGCGGCTCGCCTCCACGATCGGCGTGGACTCCGGCACCCGTACCCTCGCCGCCGCATCCGTCAACTTCGACGTCTCCGTCTTCGAGATCTTCACCACGCTGGCGGCGGGCGGCACCGTCGAACTGGCCCGCGACGTCCTCGTCATCGGCGAGCGCGGCGGCTGGACCGGCGGCGTGATCAGCACCGTTCCCTCCGTCTTCGCCGAGCTCCTCGACCAGGTCGAGGGGAAGATCACCGCGGACGCCGTGGTCTTCGCCGGCGAGGCACTGCCCGCGTCCCTGGCCGCCCGGGTCCGCGACGCCGTCCCCGGCGTGCGGGTGGTCAACGCGTACGGCCAGACCGAGAGCTTCTACGCGAGCACCTTCGCGCTCCCGGCCGACGGCGAGTGGGACGCCGCGCACACCGCCCCGATCGGAGCACCCCTGGGCAACATGCGCGCGTACGTCCTGGGCGCCGGCCTGGCCCCGGTGCCCGTGGGCGCCGTCGGCGAACTCTACGTCGCCGGCGACATCGCCCGCGGCTACCACGGCCGCGCCGCACTGACCGCCGAGCGTTTCACCGCCGACCCGTACGGCGCTCCCGGATCGCGGATGTACCGCACCGGCGACCTCGCCAGGTGGCGGGCCGACGGGCAGCTGGAGTACGTCGGCCGCGGCGACGCCCAGCTCAAGATCCGCGGGTTCCGCATCGAGCCCGGCGAGATCGAGGCGGCGCTGACCGCCCACCCCGGCGTCGAACACGCCGTGGTGACCGCCCAGAGCACCCCCGACGGGTCCAAGCGCCTCGTCGGCTACGTGGTCGGCTCGCCGGACTCCGGCGGCCAGGTCGACGCGCAGGGCCGCTTCGAGGCCGACATGACCTCCGGCCTCAGCATGCGCGAGCTGCGCCGCTTCGTCACCGGCAGGCTGCCGGAGTTCATGGTCCCCGCGGTCCTCGTACCGCTGGACCGGCTGCCGCTGGCCCCCAACGGCAAGCTGGACCGCGCGGCCCTTCCCGAGCCGGACTTCACCGGGGAGAGCTACCGCGCACCGCGCGACCGCACCGAGGAGGTCCTCGCCGCCGTGTACGCCGAGGTCCTCGGCCTGGAACGGGTCGGCATCGACGACGACTTCTTCGCCATCGGCGGCGACAGCATCCGCTCCATCCAGATCGTCTCCCGGGCGAAGGCCCAGGGTGTCGTGGTCAACCCGCGGCAGATCTTCGAACTGCGGACGGTCGCCGAGCTGGCCACCGCCGCCGGCGCCCAGGACCTCGGCCCCGCCCTCGCGGAACTGGAGGGCGGCGCTACCGGCTCCATGCCGCTGGCACCGATCGCGCAGTACATGCTCGGACTCGGCGGAGGCTTCGACCGCTTCTCGATGTCCGCGGCGCTCGAACTGCCCGAGGGCATCGACGAGGACGGCCTGACCGCCGTACTGAACACGGTGCTCGACCACCACGACATCCTGCGCTCCCGCCTCGTCCTCGACGCCGGCGGCAGCCTGGAGGTCCCCGCTCCCGGCACGGTCGACGCGGCCGCGCTGGTGCACCGGGTCGCCTGCACGGGCACCTGGGACGAGACGTGGCTGGAGACGGCCCGGGCCGAACTGGACGCCGCGACCGGCCGGCTGGACCCGACCTCCGGCACCATGGCCCAGTTCGTCTGGTTCGCCCCCGAGCGGGGCGCCGGCCGGCTCCTGGTGGTCCTGCACCACCTCGTCGTCGACGGAGTGTCCTGGCGCATCCTGCTCCCCGACCTCGCCACCGCGTGGGAGCAGGTCGAGGCGGGCTCCGCCCCGGCCCTGCCCGCGGTCGGCACCTCCGCCCGCCGCTGGGCCCACGCCCTCCTCGACGAGGCGTCCGACCCCGACCGCATCGCCGAACTCGCCCGGTGGTCCGAGCTGCTCGACTGCGACGACCCCGTCCTCGGCGCGCGCCCGCTGGACCCGGCGGTGGACGTCATGTCCACCGTGGAGTCGGTCTCCCTGGAGCTGCCGGAGCAGGTCACCGAGGCCCTGCTGACGACCCTGCCCACGGCCTTCCACGGCGCGGTCAACGACGGCCTGCTGGCCGCACTCGCCCTCGCGGTGACGCAGTGGCGCGCCGACCGCGGCGTCGAGGCGTCCTCGACCCTGATCCGGCTGGAGGGCCACGGACGCGAGGAGCAGGTCGTGCCCGGCGCCGACCTGTCCCGTACGGTCGGCTGGTTCACCAGCATGTTCCCCGTACGCCTCGACCTCGCCGGGCACGACGTGCAGGAGGCGATCTCCGGCGGCGCCGCCGCGGGCGGCGTCCTCAAGGCCGTCAAGGAGCAGCTCCTGGCCGTCCCGGACAAGGGAGTCGGCTTCGGCCTCCTGCGCCACCTGAACCCGTCCACCGCCGCCGAGCTCGACTGGCGCCCGACCCCCCAGATCTCGTTCAACTACCTGGGCCGGGTCGCGGCCGGCACCCCGGCCGACGGCCGGCAGGGCCCCGGCTGGACCCTGGCCGCCGACGCCCTCGGCCTCGCCGCCGACCTCGACGCGGACATGTCCGCGCTGTCCACCGTCGAGATCAGCGCCTACGTCACCGACACCGCCGACGGCCCCCGGTTCAACGCCCGCGTCTCCTACCCGGCCGGCGTCCTCGGGCAGGCCGAGGTACGGGAACTCGCCGACCTGTGGGTGCGCGCGCTGGAGGGCTTCGCCCACCACGCCGCCACCCCCGGCGCCGGCGGCCTGACCCCCTCCGACGTCCCGCTGGTCCGCCTCACGCAGAGCGAGATCGAGGGCTGGGAGGAGCAGTACCCGGGCCTGGCCGACGTCTGGCCGCTGACCCCGCTCCAGTTCGGTCTGCTCTTCGAGACCATGCGCCTGGGGGAGGACGCCTTCGACCCGCACATCGTGCAGGTGGCCTTCCACGTGCAGGGCCGGGTCGACGCGGCCCGCATGCGGGTGGCGGCGCAGGCTCTCCTCGACCGGTACGCCAACCTGCGCACCGCCTTCGTCACCGACGCGAACGGAGACCTCACCCAGCTCGTGCTCGACCGGGTCGAACTGCCCTGGCGGGTCGCCGACCTGCGCGGCCTCGACGAGAGCACACGCGAGGAGGGGCTGGAGCGGATCCTCGCCGAGGACCACTACGCCCAGTTCGACCCGGCGAAGCCGCCGATGCTGCGGGCCTCGCTGGTCCAGCTCGCCGAGGAGACCTCCGAGCTGGTGCTCACCGTGCACCACGCGCTCTTCGACGGCTGGTCGTTCCCGCTGCTCGTGCGCGACCTCGCGTACCTGTACGCGTCCGAGGGCGACGCCTCCGAGCAGCCGCGGGTGCCCGAGTACCGGGAGTTCCTGCGCTGGCTGTCGCGGCGCGACGACAAGGCCGCCGCGGCTGCCTGGGCCAAGGAGATGGAGGGCGTCGCCGAGCCCACCCTGCTCCCCGCCGAGACCCCCGCGGACGGCGGTGACGACGCCCGCGTCGGGCAGGTCGACGTGCCGCTGCCGCTGGACGAGGCCCGCGCCCTGAAGAAGCGCGCCGCCGAACTGGGCGTGTCCATGGGCACCCTGGTCCAGGGCGTCTGGGCGCTGATGCTCGGACAGCTCACCGGCAGGCGGGACGTCATCTTCGGCACGACCGTGTCCGGCCGGCCCGCGGAGGTGCCCGGCGTCGACCAGATGGTGGGCCTGTTCGTCAACTCTCTGCCCATCCGGGCCGAGTACGGGCCCGGCGACACGCTCGCCCAGGTGCTGCGCAACCTCCAGGAGCGCCAGACGGCGCTGCTGGACCACCACCACTTCGGGCTCCACCGCATCCAGCGGGAGGCCGGCCTGAAGGAGCTCTTCAACACCATCGTGCTCTTCCAGTCCTTCCCGGTCGACAAGGAGGCGCTGGGCGCGGCCAACACCGCGGCGGGCGTGTCCTTCACCGGCATCCGGCCCTCCGCCGGCGCCGCCTACCTCGTGGGCCTCGCCGCCGACGCCGAGCCCCACCTGCGCATGATCCTGCAGTACCAGCGGCAGGGCATCAGCGCGGCGACGGTGGAGCGGATCGCCGAGCGGGTGCTGCACATCCTGCGGCAGCTCATCGCCGACCCGGAGATCCCGGTGGGCGCGCTGGACGTCCTGCACGAGGCCGAACGCGAGCGCCTCCTGCTCGACTTCAACCGGACGCGGACCCAGGAGCCGGCGCTCACCCTGCCCGCCCTGTTCGAGCGGAAGGCCGCCGAGGCCCCGGAGGAGATCGCGGTCCTCTTCGAGGACCAGAAGGTGACCTACGCGGAACTGGACGCGCGGGCCGACAGGCTGGCGCGCATCCTCGTCGAGCGCGGGGTCGGCCCGGAGACGGTCGTCGGCGTGGCCCTGCGGCGCTCGCCGCAGTGGCCGGTCGCGGTCCTCGCCGTGATGAAGGCGGGCGGCGCCTATCTGCCGCTCGACCCGGCCTACCCGGCCGAGCGGCTCACCTACATGGTCGAGGACTCCGGGGCCGGACTGATCCTGGTGGACCGGGCGACGTCCGACCGGCTGCCCGACCTCCCGTCGGAGCTGCTGACCCTGGACGCACCGGAGTTCGCCGAGGCCCTGGACGGCGCGGACGGCACACCGCCGGACGACGCGCAGCGGCTCCGGCCGCTCGCCGTCACCAACACCGCCTACGTCATCTACACCTCGGGTTCCACCGGGCGGCCGAAGGGCGTGGCCGTCACCCACACCGGCTTCGCCAACATGGTGGCGGAGGTGACCGGGCTCCTGGGCATCACGGCCCGCAGCCGCGTCCTGCAGTTCGCCTCGCCGAGCTTCGACATCTCCGTCGGCGAGATGTGCATGTCCCTCTTCGCCGGGGGAGCGCTGGTCATGGCGGACCCGGACCGGCTCGCCCCCGGGGCGCCGCTCGCCGAGACCGCCGACGCGTTCGGGGTGACCCACGCGATCCTGACGCCCACGGTGCTCGCCGCGATGCCCGCCGGATCGCTGTCCTCGGTCGAGGCGCTGATGGTGGCCGGCGAGGCCGCCTCGCCGGAACTGGTCGCCACCTGGTCGGCCGGCCGCCGGATGTTCAACGGCTACGGACCGACGGAGACCACCATCGGCGCGACGGCCGGCGAGCTCGTCGCCGGCACCGCCGTCACCATCGGCCGGCCCATCCGCAACACCCGCGTCTACGTGCTGGACTCCGCGCTGCGGCCGGTCCTGCCGGGCGTGCCCGGCGAGCTCTACATCGCCGGCGCCGGCCTGACCCGCGGCTACGTCGGCCGGCCGGACCTGACCGCCCAGCGGTTCACGGCCTGCCCGTTCGGGGAGCCCGGCGAGCGCATGTACCGGACCGGCGACCTGGTCGAGTGGACCCCCGAGGGAGAGCTCGTCTTCCGCGGCCGCACCGACAACCAGATCAAGGTGCGCGGCTACCGCATCGAGCTCGGCGAGATCGAGACGGCCCTCGCGGCCCACCCGACGGTGGACCACGGCGTCGTGACCGCCCGCGACAACCTGGCCGGCGACAAGCAGCTCGTCGCCTACGTCATCCCCGCACCGGGCGAGAGCGTGGTGGCGGAGGACCTGCGCAAGCACCTCACCAGCCGCATGCCGGAGTACATGGTCCCGTCCGCCTTCGTCACCCTGGAGCAGCTGCCGCTCACCCCGAACGGCAAGCTCGACCGGGACGCCCTCCCCGACCCGGAGTACAGCGGCGGAGTCGACTACCGCGCCCCGCGCAACCCGCTCGAGACCACTCTGGCGAAGCTGTTCGCCGAGGCCCTCGAACTGGAGCGGGTCGGCATCGACGACGACTTCTTCGACCTGGGCGGCCACTCGCTGCGCCTGACCAAGCTCATCAGCCGGATCCGCGCGGTCCTGGGGGCCAAGGTCCCGATCCGCGTGATGTTCGGGGCCACCACCGTGGCCAAGCTGGCCGAATACCTCCAGGACCAGGTCAAGTCGGCGCAGGCGCCCGTCTTCGCGGACCCCTTCGCGGTGGTCCTGCCGATGCGGACCGAGGGCTCCAAGGCGCCCCTGTGGTTCGTCCACCCGGGCGTCGGACTGTGCTGGTCCTACGTGGGCCTCGCCCAGCTCCTCGGGGACCGGCCGGTGTACGGCATCCAGGGCCGCGGCTTCGACGGCACGGGCCGGGCCGAGTCCACGCAGGCGATGCTCGACGACTACCTGGAGCAGATCCTCGCGGCCCAGCCGGAGGGCCCCTACCACCTGGTGGGGCACTCCACGGGCGGCACGTACGCCCACGCCCTCGCCGCGGAACTGAAGCGGCGCGGACACCAGGTGGCGCTGCTGGCCCTCATGGACAGCCCGCCGAGCGGCTGGTTCCGGCACATCGAGGACCCGGTGAACATGCCGGAGGTCCGGGAGTTCTTCAAGGAGTTCTTCATCGGCTCCGGCGTGGACGAGGACCGCGAGGCCCTGGTGGAGAACGGCAGCCACCTCTTCAAGTCGCACGCCGAGATGCTCCTGGAGTGGGACTCGCCCGTCTACGACGGCGACGCGGTCTTCTTCAACGCCACCCAGAACCCGGACGAGTCCTACGCCGCCATCTGGGCCCCGCACATCGGCGGCACGGTCCACGAGTACGACATCGACGCCACGCACATGGGCATGCCGAAGGCCCAGCCCGCGGCCGAGATCGCCCGCATCATCAACCAGCACCTCGGGGGGAACTGACCATGACCGGGACATCGGCCGGCGCGCAGGAGAAGGAGGCGGCGGCCTTCGTCGACCGCCTCGGCATCAACGAGGAGTTCTTCTGGCTGCGCGGGCACCGGCCCGAGCACCCCGTCGAGGTCAACGACTACGGCATCGTCAACGTGTACGGCTACAAGGAGGTGCTGGAGGTCGTCGGCGACCCGAAGACGTTCTCCAGCGACGTCGCCGAACTCATCGCCGGTGACGTGGAGATCGACCCCGAGTTCAGCGACGGCACCCTGCTGCAGTCCGACCCGCCGGACCACACCAAACTGCGCAAGATCATCAGCAAGGCGTTCACCCGCGGGATGGTCGCGGCCCTGGAGCCGCGGATGGTCGAGATCACCCACGAACTGCTCGACGCCGTGGACGGCCGGGACAGCATCGAAATGGTGAACGACCTGGCCTACCCCATGCCGATCATCGTCATCTCCGAGCTGCTCGGGGTGCCGCAGAGCGACCGCGACCTGTTCAAGACGTGGGTCGACCGGATGGCCCACAGCGCGGTCGCCCTCACCTCGGGCGACCGCGACCTCGACGAGGACGTCGACGCCCAGGCCGCCATGCGCGTGGTCCCGGAGATGTTCCAGTACCTGCGCGAACACGCCGCCGAGCGCCGCACCAAGCCCCGGGAGGACCTGCTGACCAAGCTCGTCGAGGCGGAGGTCGACGGCGAGCGGCTCAGCGACAACGCGGTGGTGAACTTCGCCAACGAGCTGCTCGTCGTCGGACACGCCACCACCAGCGCACTGCTCGGCAACACCCTCCTGTGCCTGGACGCCTACCCCGAGCACCTGGCCGCCGTACGCGGGAACCCGGACCTCACCCCGGGTCTGATCGAGGAGTCCCTGCGCTATCTCAGCCCCATCGCGACGGCCTACAAGGCGTGCGTCGCCGAGGGCGAGCTGGCCGGCGTCCCGGTCCACCCGGGCCAGCTCGTCGCGATCTCGCTCTCGGCAGCCAACCGGGACGAGCGCATGTTCGCCCGCCCGCACGTCTTCGACCCGTACCGCGACCCCAACCCGCACATCGGCTTCGGCCGGGGCATCCACTTCTGCCTCGGCGCGCCGCTGGCCCGGATGGAGGGCCGGATCGCCACCGACATCCTGCTGGACCGCTTCCCGAAGATGCGGACCGACCCGGACAACCCGCCGGCCTTCCTGCCGCTGCCCCACGTCATCTCGACCTCGGAGCTTCCGCTCCTCGTCCGATGAGGCGCCGACCCGAGGCCCGTGACCGGGCCGCCGAAGGAGACCCCCGATGACCACCACGAGCACCCCCCTCGACAAGTGGGAGATGCATCCACGGCACTTCTGGCTGCGCGGCATCCGTCCCGAGGCGCCCGTCGAGTACGACCCCGAGGTCGGGATGTGGCACGTCTACGGCTACCCGGAGACGCTCGAGATCCTCAGCGACCCCGCGACGTACTCCTCCGAGGTCGCCGCCCGCTACGTCAGCCCGGAACAGGCCGCCGTCGCCTTCGACGGGAACCTCACCCAGGCCGACCCGCCGGAGCACCAGAAGCTGCGCAAGCTGGTGGGCCGCACCTTCACCCTGAAGATGGTCGCCGAGCTGGAGTCGCGCATCGCCGCCCTCACCCACGAGCTGCTCGACCGGATCGAGGGCGACACCTTCGACCTCGCCGAGGCCCTCGCCTACCCGCTGCCCGTGATCGTCATCTGCGACATGCTCGGCATCCCCCGCGAGGACCGCGAGCTCCTCAAGGAATGGGCCGACCAGTCCCTCATGGCGAGCACCCAGCTCACCACCCACCAGGGCGACAAGGTGCAGGAGGAGTCCCTCGACACCCAGGCCGAAGCGGCCATGGCGATGGGCTTCTACATCCTCGAACTGGTCACGCAGCGGCGCGCCGAGCCCCGGGACGACCTGCTGTCCCGGCTCGTCGAGGCGGAGGTCGACGGCGAGCGGCTCACCGACCGGCAGATCGTCAACTTCGCCAACCTGCTGATCTCGGCCGGCCACATCACCACCACCATGCTGCTGGGCAACACCATCCTGTGCCTGGACGCCTTCCCCGACGTGGACCGGCGGGTGCGCGAGGACAGGTCGCTCGTGCCGACCCTGCTGGAGGAGTCCCTGCGCTACCTGAGCCCGCTGGCCGCGGGCTACCGGGTCACCACCCGCGACGTGGAGATCGGCGGGGTGAGGATCCCCGAGGGGGACGTGCTGGAGGTCTGGTTCTCGGCGGCCAACCGGGACGCCCGCGTCTTCGAGGACCCGGACGTGTTCGACCCGGCCCGGACCCCCAACCCGCAGATCGGCTTCGGCCGGGGCATCCACTTCTGCCTCGGCGCCCCGCTCGCGCGGCTGGAGGGCCGGGTGGCCATGAACATCCTGTTCGACCGCTTTCCGAAGCTGCGGGTGGACCCGGACGACAGGCCGACCTTCCTCAGCTCCCCGGAGTTCACCGGGGTCTGGCGGCTCCCGATCCGGGTCGACTAGCCGGCCGGCGGCCCGGACCCGGACCCCCGCGGGTCCGGGCCGCCCGGCCCCCAACCACCCGCACGACCCGCACGACCCCGTGAGGCATACGCCGGCCGCGGGCCGGCGTATGCCTCACGGGCGGTCTCCACTGGGCACGACGACACCGGCCACCGGAGCCGGCGCAGGACAAGGAGCATCTCTTGACCCACTACGACGTGATTGTGGTCGGCGCGCGCTGCGCCGGGGCTCCCGCCGCGATGCTGCTCGCGCGCGCCGGCTACCGGGTGCTCATGGTCGAGCGCGGTACCTTCCCCAAGGACACCCTCTCCACGCTCTACATCCACCAGCCCGGCGTCGCCGCCCTCGCCCGCTGGGGCCTGCTGCCCGCCGTACGGGACACCGGCGCCCCCGCCCTGGACCGCGTCCGCTACACCCACGGCGACATCCGGCTGGAGGGCTGCTCCTGGGCCGCCGAGGGGCAGCGCGCCGCCTACGCGCCGCGCCGCTACCTGCTCGACCCGATCCTCGCGCAGGGCGCCGTCGACGCGGGCGTCGAGTTCCGCGAGAACTGCTCGGTGAGCGACCTCGTCTTCGACGGCGACCGCGTCGTCGGCGTCCGGCTCGGCCCAGGCGCGGGCGGCGCCGTCGAACGGGCCACCCTCGTCGTCGGCGCCGACGGCATGCGCTCGACCGTCGCCGCCAAGGTCCGCGCCCCGCTGATCGCCGAGGACCCCACCTCGACGTGCGCCTACTACTCGTACTGGTCCGGCCTCCGGCCGGGCTTCAGGCTGTTCGACACCCCCGGCCACTGGGTCGGCACGGTCCCCACCAACGACGGTGCGACGCTCGTCGCCGGCTACTTCCCCCAGGAACAGTTCGCGAGCGTCCGAGGCGACGCCCTGAACGCCCTACTCACGAACGTCGAGAAGACCGCCCCCGAGCTGCGCGAGGAGATGGCCGCCGGCGCCCGCCTCGAACGCGTCTACGGCACCGGCGACCAGCGCAACTTCTTCCGGCAGGCCGCCGGACCCGGCTGGGCGCTCATCGGGGACGCCGGCCACCACAAGGACTCGATCACCGCACGCGGCATCACCGACGGCTTCTTCCAGGCCCAGCTCCTCGCGGACTGCATCGGCGACGGCCTCCACGACCCCGACCGGCTGCGGGCGGCGCTGCACGCCTTCGCCGAACAGCGGCTGGAGGCCCTCATGCCCGAATACCACGCCACCTTGAAGACGGCCCGGCTGGACCCGCCGCCGCACCACGTCGACCTGCTGCGGGCCATCGCCACCAGCGGCGACCTGACCGACCGGTACTTCTCGACGCTGTCCGGTGTCTGCCCGATCGACGAGTTCGTCACCCCCGAACTGCTGGACCTGATGGAAGAGATGGACATGAAAGGACTGAACGGATGACCGACGGGACGACCGGAGACGACCGGACGCCGCTCACCTTCGGGCAGGAGCTCATCCGCTCCGGGCACCGGGCCGGGCAGGAGGGGGCGTACGGCCACCACCCCGTCGTCGCCCTCCGGCTCACCGGCACCCTCGACCGCGGCGCGCTCACCTCCGCCCTGAGGGGCCTGGTCGCCCGGCACGAGCCGCTGCGCACCACCTTCCACGGGCCCGACGGCGACGGCGACGGCCCGGCCCGCGCACGCGTCTGGCCGGCGGGACCGGTCGAGCTGGAACACGCCGACCTCTCCGGCCTCGCCGCGCCCGGTACGACCGCCGACCGCCTCGAAGCCCGCGTCGCGGAGCTGGCCGCCCGCCCCTACGATCTGGCCTCCGGCCCGCTGCTGCGCTCGCTCCTGATCCGCCTCGGCACCGACGAGCACCTGCTGGTCCTGAACGCCCACCGCATCGCCGCGGACAGCCGCTCCCGCGCGATCATCACGGCCGAGCTGGCCGAGCTGTACGCCGCGGCCGTCGCCGGGCGCACCGCCCGGCTCCCCGCACTGCCCGTCCGGTACGCGCAGTACGCCGCCGAGCAGCGCGCCCGCGTCACCGACGCCGAGCTCGCCGCACAGCTGGACCACTGGCGCGGCCGGCTCGCCGGCCTGCCCGCACTGCGGCTGCCCACCGACCGGCCCCGGACCCGGGCGCGCGGCCGGGCCGCCGCCCGCCACGGGTTCCAGGTCCCGGCCCACGCCGCGCGCGGGCTCGCCGACGCGGCCCGCGCGCACGGCGGCACCCTGTTCGCGGGCCTGTTCGCCGCCTGCCAGGTGCTGTTCTCCCGGCACACAGGCCAGGAGGACCTGGCTCTGGGCACCCTGGCGTCCGGTCGGCCCCGGCCCGTCCTCGACGGCCTGGTCGGCGCGTTCGACAATCCGCTCCTGGTGCGCGCCCGCGTACGCGCCGAGGCGCCGTTCACCGAGGTGCTCGCGGACGGCGTCGCCGCACTCGCCGAGGCCCTCGCCCACCAGGACGTCCCCTTCGAGCGGGTGCGCGCCGCCCTCGGCGAGGGCAGGGACGCCGGCGACACCCCCGACATACAGGTGATGGTGGTGCTCCGCGGCGCCGACGAGGCCGCCGAACCGGCCCGCACTCCCGCCCTCGCCGTGAGCACGGTCCAGCCGCCCGGGATGCCCGCCGCCCACGACATCACCGTGGAGTTCACCGAGACCGGCACGGGCGGGCTGGCCGGCGTACTGGAGTACGACGCCGCGCTCTTCGACGCGGTCACCGCGGAGCTGCTGGCCCGCCACCTGTCGGTCCTGCTCGCCGCCGCGGCGGCCGACCCCGCCCGCACCGTCGAGGAACTCCCCCTCGCCGACGAGGAGGAACTGCGCCTGCTCACCACCGAGTGGGCCGTCAACCGGGCCGACTTCCCCGCCGACCGGTGCGTGCACGAACTCGTCGCCGAACAGGCGCGCCTGCGCCCCGACGCGGTCGCCGTCACCGCCGGCCTGGAGACGCTGACCTACGCCGAGCTGGACGCCCGCGCGAACCGCCTGGCCAACCTGCTCGTCGCCGACGGCGTCCGGCCCGGCACCTTCATCGCCGTCTGCCTGCCCCGCGGCCCCGAGCTCGTCACCGCCCTGCTCGCCGTCCTCAAGGCCGGCTGCGCCTACCTGCCGCTGAACCCCGACTACCCGCAGGACCGGCTCGGCTTCATGCTCTCCGACGCCGAGGTGCCGCTCTGCCTCACCGAGTCCTGGCTGACCGGAAAGCTGCCGTCCGCCGGCGCCCGGACGATCGCCCTCGACGAGCAGGACGAGGCCCTCGCCGCCCAGCCGACCGGGGCGCCGGACGTCCCGGTCACCGCCGACGACCCCGCGTACATCATGTACACGTCGGGCTCCACGGGGACGCCCAAGGGGGCCGTGATCGGCCACCGTTCGGTCGTCCGGCTCTTCTGCAACGCCGACTGGGTCCGGCTCGGCACCGACGACGTCATGGCCCAGGGCTCCGACGTCACCTTCGACGCGGCCACGCTCGAGATCTGGGGGCCGTTGCTCGCGGGCAGCCGGATGGTCGTCATCGACAAGGACACCCTCCTCGACCCGGCCGAGCTCACCGCCGCGCTGCGCCGCCACGGCGTCACGACCCTGTTCGTGACCACCGCCGTCTTCAACCAGATCGTCGCCGCCGACCCGTACGCCTTCGGTGCGCTGCGCCACGTCCTCTTCGGCGGCGAGGCGGCCAACTCCGTGCGCGTGGCCGAGGTACTGGCGGCCGCCCCGCCGCAGCGGCTCGTGAACCTCTACGGACCGACCGAGACCGCCGTCCTCGGAACCTGGCACCTCATCCGCGAGGCCGACGAGCACATGCCCGTCCCCATCGGCCGGGCCGTCGCGAACACCACCGCCTACGTCCTCGACGACCGTCTGCGGCCGGTGCCGATCGGGGTGGCGGGCGAGCTGTTCATCGCCGGCCCCGGAGTGGCCCGCGGCTACCTCAACCGGCCCGAACTGACCGCCGACCGCTTCCTGGACAACCCGCACGGCGAAGCACCCGACCACCGCATGTACCGGACCGGCGACCTCGTCCGCTGGACCAGCGCCGGGGTCATCGAGTACGTCGGCCGGGCCGACCACCAGGTCAAGGTGCGCGGCTACCGCATCGAGCCCGGCGAGATCGAACTCGTCCTCCAGCAGCACCCGGACGTCGGCGTGGCCCTCGTCGTCGCCCTCGCCGACGGCGAGCACAAGCGCCTCGTCGGCTACGTGACCCCCGCCGCGGCCGGGCGCCGCCCGCAACCGGCAGAGCTGCGGGAGTTCGTCTCGGCCCGGCTGCCCGTCCACATGGTGCCCTCCGCCCTGGTGTGCCTTGAGCAGTTCCCGCTCACCCCCAGCGGCAAGGTCGACCGCAGGGCCCTGCCCGCCCCCGAGCACGCGACCGCCCCCGCGGAGGTACAGGAGCCCCGTACGGGAGCCGAGCGGCTGCTCGCGCAGATCTGGTCCGACGTGCTCGGAGTCCCCGCCGTCGGCGTCACCGACAACTTCTACGAGCTCGGCGGCGACTCCATCCTCGGCATCAGGGTGGTCGCCCGGGCGAAGAAGGCCGGACTGGTCATCTCCGCGAAGGACGTCTTCCGCAAGCAGACGATCGCCGAACTCGCCACCACCGCCGTCGTCGTGGCGGAAGCCGCCTGAGGACCTGACCGTGCCGCGGCCCTCGCCCGGGGGCCGCGGCCCTGGAGGAGAACGCACATCATGACTGCCCCCGCCCTGCCCGCTGCCGAACTCGCGGAACTCGCGGAACTCGCCGACCCGGCCGCCTTCGACCTCACCGACCCGCAGACGTTCGACGACAACGACCCGCACGAGATGTGGCGGCCGTTCCGCGCGCACAACCCCGTCTTCTGGCACACGCCGCGGGACGGCAAGCCCGGCTTCTGGGTCCTCACCAAGTACGACGACATCATGGCCGCCTACCGCGACAACAAGCGGTACACCTCCGAGCAGGGCAACGTCCTCAGCACCCTCCTGCTGGGCGAGGACTCCGCCGCGGGCAAGATGCTCGCCGTCACCGACGGCCCGCGCCACCGCGAGATCCGCAACCTGATGATGAAGTCCTTCTCGCCGCGGGTCCTGGCCCCCGTCGTCGAGAACGTCCAGAACCTCACCGACCGCCTGATCTCCGAGGCCGTCGAGGAGGGCGAGGTGGACTTCGTCACCGCCGTCGCCGACCGGATCCCCATCCACACCATCGGCGACCTCATGGGCATCCCCGCCGGGGACCGCGAACAGCTCGTCGACTGGAACGCCCAGACCCTGTCCCGGTACAGCGCCGACGACGGCGAAGAGGTCTCGCTGATGGCGCGCAACGAGATCATCCTCTACATCTCCGGCCTCATGGCCGAACGCCGCCGCAACCCCGGCGAGGACGTCCTCAGCACGCTGGCCACCGCCACCATCGACGGCGAACCGCTCACCGAGGAAGAGATCATCTACAACGCCTACAGCCTGATCCTGGGCGGCGACGAGTCCAGCCGGGCCACTGCCTCCGGCATCGTCCACGCCTTCAGCCGGTACGGGGACCAGTGGCGCAGGCTGAAGAACGCGGAGGTCACCCTGGAGAGCGCCACCGAGGAGGTGATGCGCTGGACCACCCCGACCATGCACTTCGGCCGGCACGCCCTGGTCGACATCCCGATCCGCGACCACGTCGTCAAGGCCGGCGAGATCGTCACCCTGTGGAACAGCTCGGCCAACTTCGACGAGGACGTCTTCGCCGACCCGTACACCTTCGACCTGGGCCGCACCCCCAACAAGCACGTCAGCTTCGGCCACGGCCCCCACTTCTGCCTCGGTGCCTACCTGGGCCGCGTACACATGATCTCCATGCTGGAGTCGCTGCGCAGCCGGGTGGCCGGCATCGAACTCCTGGCCCCGCCCACCCGCCTCTTCTCCAACTTCGCCAACGGCCACGCCACCCTCAAGGTCCGCCTCACCCCGGAGCCCCGCCCCTGACGTTCCCCTCCCGCACGGCGAAGGCCCTCCCGGTCGGCGGACCGGGAGGGCCTTGCGCATGGGTGCGGTCAGTGGGCGGGGGTGAGGAGGGCGGTCCTGGTGAGGGTGTGGAGGTCGGAGGCGAGGGCGCGCGCCACCTCCGGTTCCTGGGACTGGAGGTAGAAGTGGCCGCCCTCGAAGAAGCGGACCGTGAACTCCGCCGAGGTGTGCTCGCTCCACCGCAGCAGGCCCTCGCGCGGCACGTTGTGGTCCTGCGCCCCCGAGTAGGCGTACAGCGGACACGATACGCGGGTGCCCGCCGCGCCCCGGTAGCTCTCCGCGGCCTTGAAGTCGGCGCGCAGGGACGGCAGGACGGCCGACATCAGGTCCTTGTCGGCCAGCAGCTCAGGCGGGGTGCCGGCCAGGTCGGAGATCGACGAGGCCAGGTCCTCGTCCGCCAGCAGGGACAGGCCGCGGCTGAGGTGGATCGCGGCCGCCGGCCGGCCCGAGACGATCACACCGATCGGCGCGCGGTCCGGGTGCCGGCTCTCCAGCCGCAGGGCCACTTCGTACGCGACGATCGAACCCAGGCTGTGCCCGAACAGCACGAGGGGGCGGCCCGCGCGGGGGAGGAGCGCCTCGACGACCTGGTCCGCCATCTCCCCGATGTCGTCGATGCAGCGCTCCCCGAGCCGGTCCTGGCGGCCCGGGTACTGCACGTTGAGCACCTCGGCGGCGCCCGACAGGGCCTGCGACAGCGTGTAGTAGCCCGTCGCCGAACCGCCCGCGTGGGGGAAGACGACCAGCGTCGGCCCCTCCGCCGGCGGCCGGTGGTACTGGCGCAGCCAGCCCGTCGGATCGGCACCGGGTCCGTAGGGTCGCTTCATCGGGGATCTCCGTTCGAGAGGACGTGCGGGCCGACGTCCGCGAGGGACGCGCAGCCGGTGAGGGCCAGGGCCAGGGCGAGGTCGGTGAGCAGGCAGCGCAGGACGTGTTCGACGCCGCGCTCGCCGTCGAGGCCGAGCCCGTACACGTACGGCCGGCCGTACAGGACGGCGTCCGCGCCCAGGGCCACCGCCTTGAGCACGTCGCTGCCGGTCCGGACGCCGGAGTCCATCAGCACCGGCACGTCCGGACCGACGGCCGCGCGCACCGCCGGCAGCGATTCCAGGGCCGAAACGCCGCCGTCGAGCTGGCGGCCGCCGTGCGTGGAGACGACCACGCCGTCCGCGCCGTGTTCCAGCGCCAGCCGGGCGTCGTCCGGGTGGAGGATCCCCTTCACGAGCAGCGGCAGCCGGGTCAGCCCCCGCAGCCAGGCCAGGTCCTCCCAGGTCAGGGTCGGGTCGGTGGAGATCTGTGCCCACCGCAGGACGGCCTGGGTGGCGTCCGCGTCGGCCGGCAGCCCGGCCCGGAAGGCAGGATCGCTCGTGAAGTTGGCGATGCCGGTCCCGCGCAGGAACGGCGAGTACCCGCTGTCGAGTTCCGCGGGGCGGAAGCCGAGGTGGGTGGCGTCCACGGTGACGACGATCGCGCGGTAGCCGCTCGCCTCGGCGCGCCGCACCAGCGACTCGCCCACCGCCCGGTCCGAGGGCAGGTACAGCTGGAACCAGCGCGGGTGGGAGCCCGCCGCCCCGGCCACCTCCTCCAGCGTGCGCGAGGCGAACGTCGACAGCACCATCGGCACGCCGGTCGCCGCCGCGGCCCGCGCCGTGGCCGACTCCCCCTCCGGGTGAGCCACTTGCTGGGCCGCCAGCGGAGCCAGCAGGACGGGGACGGGCAGCCGCTGCCCGAACAGAGTCAGAGAGGTGTCGGCACGCCGCGTGCCGCGCAGCATCCGCGGCACGAGCCGCAGACGGTCGAAGGCCGCCCGGTCGGCCCGGGCCGTAGCCCCGGACCCGGCCGTGCCGGACACGTACGCGAAGGCCTCCGGGGCCATCACCCGGCCGGCCGCGGCCTCCAGGGCCGTCAGGTCGGTCGTCAGCCGCGGGGGCCGGCCCGCGAGGCCCTCCAGCATGAGTTCCCGCACCAGGTCGGCGAGGGGTCCGGGATCCGGCGCCCCGGGCGCCTCGGGCCGGGCCAGGTCCCCGCGGATGCGTTCCGTGAGGGACAGCGCGCTCTCGGCCGGCCGCTCGAGGAGCGCGAAGTGGCCGCCGGACAGCGTCACGATCTCGTGCCCGCGCGCGGTGTGGCGGGCCCAGTCGGCCATCTGCGCCAGGGAGTTCTTCGGGTCCGCCGAGGCCAGCAGCACCGTGACGGGAGCCGCCACCGCGGTGTCCCGCGCACAGCGGTGGCGCAGCAGCGCGCGGTGGTCGGCGCGCAGCAGCCGCAGGATCTCGCCGGCGATCTCCGGGTCGGCCAGCAGCGGTTCGGGAATGCCCCCGAGCCGCCGCAGCCCGGCGACCAGCTCCCCGTCGCCGACGAGGGCCAGGTCGGGCTCCTGCCAGTCCTGCGCCGGCGGCCGGGCCGCCGACACGAACAGCCGGGCCGGTCCGCCGTGTTCCTCCAGCAGCCGGGCCGTCTCGAAGGCCACGAGGGCGCCCATGCTGTGGCCCAGCAGGAACAGCGGCCGGTCGTCGGGCGAGGCCGTGAGGGCGCCGGCCACGCCCGCGGCCAGCTCGGAGAGGTCCTGCGCGCAGGGTTCGCCGCGCCGGTCCTGGCGGCCGGGGTACTGGACGGCGAGCAGCTCGACGTCCTCGGGCAGCGCGGCCGACAGCGCCACGAAGGCGTTCGCGGCGCCGCCCGCGTGCGGGAAGCACACGAGGCGGGCGGCGGCGGAACCGCGGGGGTGATACGTGCGCAGCCATCGGGACGGATCGACAGGCCCGCTCGCGGGCCCGGCCTGCCGGGCGGCGCGGCCGCCCGGCGAAACCGGGGCGGCCGTCGGGGTGTTGGTCATGCCCACGCGGAGTGATCCTCCTTCATAGAACCCAGTTCGGTCAGCAGCTCACGCAGCCGCCCGCCCACGACGGCTCCCTGCGCCTCGCTCAGGGGCCGGTCGGCCACGGCGGCCTCCAGCCGGGCGATGTCCGCGAGGAGCGCCGCGGTGGCCCCGGCGCCGTCGCCGGAGGCCGGGGCGGCGGAGACGGAGGTCTCGGCCGGCTCCCCGGCCGGCTGCGGCAACTGCTCCCGCAGGTGCACCACCAGCTCGGCCGGGGTCGGCCAGTCGTAGATGAACGTGGCGGGCAGCCGGACACCCGTCGCCGCCGCCAGCCGGTTGCGCAGCTCCACCGCGGTGAGCGAGTCGAAGCCGAGCCGGTCGAAGGCCCCGTCCCGGTCCACCGCCGCACCGGAACCGTGCCCCAGTACGGCCGCGACCTCGTGGAGCACGGAGTCCAGCAGCCGGTCCCCGGTCGACGAGGCTCCCCCGGCCGGAGCAGGCACCTGCGCCCCGGAGGCGGCCGCGGCCACCGGCACGGGCGCCGCCGGCAGCAGCCCCCGCAGCAGCGGCGGCACCGCAGCGCCCTGCGCGACCGCGGCCCGCAGCCCGTCGAGGTCCCAGCGTGCGGCCACCGCCACCGGACGGTCGCGGCGCACCGCGGCATCCAGCAGGTCGAGCCCCTGCCCGGAGGTGATCGGGGCCACGCCCACCCGCGCCATGCGGGCGACGTCCGCGCCGGTCAGGCCGGCGCCCATGCCGCCGGCGCCCTCCCACAGGCCCCACACGACGGAGAGCCCCGGCTTTCCGGCCGAACGCCGCTGCTCCATCAGCCCGTCGAGGAACGCGTTGCCGGCCGCGTACCCGGCCTGCCCGGGGGCGCTGAGCGTGCCCGCCAGGGAGGAGAAGGCGACGAACGCGTCGAGGCCGAGCGGCTCGGTGAGCTCGTGCAGGTTGAGCGCCGCGTCCACCTTCGGACGCAGGGTCCGCTCCAGGCTCTCCGCGGTCAGCGCGGTCAGCAGGCCGTCGTCCAGGACCCCCGCCGCGTGCACGACCCCGCCGATCCGGACCCCCTCGCCGGCCAGGTCGGCCAGGGCGGCGGCCAGCGCGTCCCGGTCGGCGGCGTCGCAGGCGACCGTACGGACGTCCGCGCCCAGGGCGCGCAGCGCTGCGACGTCCCGGGCTGCGTCCTCGCCGGGCAGCCCGCGGCCCATGAGGACCAGCTGCCGTATGCCGTGCCGCGCCACCAGGTGGCGGGCGGCGAGCCGGCCCAGCCAGCCGAGACCGCCGGTGACCAGGACGGCCCGGGAAGTGTCCCAGCGCTCGTCCTCGTCCGCCAGGTCGAGGACGACCTTGCCGATGTGCCGGGCCTCGCTCAGGTGCCGGAAGGCGTCCGGCGCCCGGCGCAGGTCCCAGGCCGCCACCGGCGGGGCCTGCAGCGCGCCCCGCTCGAACAGGGCGAGGAGCTCCGTGAAGATCTCCTGGATGCGGTCCGGCCCGGGATCGCGGACGTCGTACGTCCGGTACACGACCCCCGGGTGCGCGGCCGCGACCTCAGCGGGCTCGCGCCGGTCGGTCTTGCCCATCTCCAGGAACCGGCCGCCGCGCGGCAGCAGGCGCAGAGAGGCGTCCGCGAACTCCCCGGCGAGGGAGTTGAGCACCACGTCGACGCCCCGGCCCCCCGTCGCGGCGAGGAAGGCCCGCTCGAAGTCCAGGGTCCGCGAGGAGGCGATGTGCCCGTCCGCGACCCCGGCGCCGCGCAGTGCGCCCCACTTGGCGGGGCTCGCGGTGGCGTACACATCGGCACCGAGGTGGCGGGCGATCTGGATCGCCGCCGTACCGACGCCGCCCGCGCCCGCGTGCACGAGGACCGACTCGCCCGCGCGCAGGCCCGCCAGGTCCACCAGGCCGTAGTAGGCCGTCAGATAGGTGACGGGGACCGCGGCCGCCTGCCGGAAGGACCAGCCCTCCGGGATCCGGGAGACGAACCGGCGGTCGGTGACCGATGTCGGGCCGATGCCGTAGAACAGGCCCATCACCCGGTCGCCGGGCTTCAGGTCGGTGACACCGGGACCCACTTCGAGGACCGTGCCGGCGCCCTCACCGCCCTGTCCGGAACCGCCCGCGTGCCCGTCGACGGACGCCGGGATCACCCCGAGGGAGAGCAGGACGTCGCGGAAGTTCAGGCCCGCGACCCGCATCCGGACCCGCACCTGGCCCTCCTCCAGCGGGGCGGCCGCCTCCGGCCACGGCTTCAGGGCCAGGTTCGCGAAGGTGCCCTTGGCCACGTAGTCGAGGTGCCAGTGCGGCGTGTCGGCGGGCGGCGCCAGCAACTGCTCGGTGTGGTGCGCGCCGAGCAAGGGACGGTAGGCGGCGCCGCCGCGCAGGGCGAGCTGCGGCTCGCCCGTGGCCAGCGCCGTCGCGACGGCGCGCCGGGAGGCGGGGGTGCCGTCCTCGTCGAGCACCGCGAACCGGTCCGGGTGCTCGGCCTGCGCGGAGCGCAGCAGGCCCCACACGGCGCGGTGGGACAGCTCGCCGGGCTGCTGCTCGCCGCCCAGGGTGACGGCGCCCCGGGTGAGGACCGCCAACCGGGTCCCGGCCAGACGCTCGTCCGCCACCAGGAGCCTGACCGTGTCGAGGACCCGGTTCAGGGCCGTGCGCACGGCCCCGGCGCCGCCGCTCGGCTCCCCGCCGCCCGCGGGGAGCGGGCAGGGCAGCAGGAGCAGCGCGGGAGCCTCCGCCCCGGCGGACAGCGCAGCCAGCAGTTCGGCGGTACCGGACAGGGCCCCGCCGAGACCCAGCTCGTGCTCGTGTTCATGCGCGCCGAGCAGTGTCCAGCGGTGCGTGGCGGGGGCGGCGGGCAGCTCGGCCAGCTCCTCCCACACCGGCCAGAGCAGGCCGTCGCCGGGCCCGGCCGCAGCGTCCGGGGCGCCCTCGGGGAGCGGACGCAGCACCAGCGATCCGATCGAGGCCACCGCCCGGCCCGAGGCGTCCGCGACGTCGATGCCCACCGCGTTCGCCCCGGCCGGCGCGAGCCGGACCCGAAGGCGCGGGCCGCTCCCGCCGTGCGTGCGGAAGCCGGACCAGGCGTACGGCAGGAACGTCCGCCCGTCGCCGCCGTCGGCCCCGTCGATCAGGCCGCCGAGCGCGATCGGGTGCAGCGCCGCGTCGAGCAGCGCCGGGTGCAGGCCGTAGCCGTCGGCCGCGGGCCCGGCCGCGGCGGGGAGCGCCACCTCGGCGAAGACCTCCTGGCCGCGCCGCCAGACGGCGCGCACCCCGCGGAAGACCGGGCCGTAGCCGAGGCCCTTGGCGCCGAGGACGGTGTAGAGGTCCGCGACCGGGCCGGAGACCGGCTCCGCGCCGTGCGGCGGCCACACCCCGGCCCAGTCCCCGCCGTTCTCGGCGGCCGGCACCGGCACGGGACCGTCCGGCAGGACCGCGCCGTGGGCGTTGCGGGACCAGCCCTGCCCGTCGGAATCGTCCTCGGGACGGGAGTGCACGGCGACGGCCCGGCGGCCGGAGCCGTCCGTGCCGTCCGGGGCGGCCACGGACACCCGCAGCCGGACCTCGCCCTCCTCCGGCACCACCAGCGGAGCCTCCAGGACCAGCTCCTCCACCAGGTCGCAGCCCGCCTCCCGGGCGGCGCGCGCCACCAGGTCGAGCAGGCCGGTGCCGGGCAGCAGCACCCGGCCGCCGACACGGTGGTCGGCCAGCCACGGGTGGCGGGCCAGGGAGAGCCGTCCGGTCAGCACCAGTCCGCCCGTGTCCGGCAGTTCGGCGGAGGCGCTCAGCATCGGGTGGTCGACCGGGACCAGCCCGGCCGACCGCACGTCCCCGGCCGCCGCCGGCCGGTCGATCCAGTACCGGCGGTGCTGGAAGGCGTACGTGGGCAGCTCCACCCGGCGGGCCCCGCGGTCCGCGAACACGGCGGCCCAGTCCACGCCACCACCGCAGGCGTGCAGCCGCGAGACCGCCGTGAGCAGCGCGGTCACCTCCGGCAGGCGCCGCCGCAGCGAAGGGATCAGCGTGTGCCCCGCCGGGCGCCCCCGGCCCGTGTCCTCCAGGCACTCCGCGGCCATCGAGGTGAGGTCGGTGCCCGGCCCCACCTCCACGAAGCGGGCACAGCCCAGTCCGGCCAGGGCGGTGACACCGTCCTGGAAGCGGACGGCGTGCCGCGCGTGCCGCACCCAGTACTCCGGGTCCGCCAGCTCGTCCGCGCCCACGGCCCGGCCGGTCAGGTCGGAGACGAACGCCAGCTGCGGCTCCTTGAAGACCAGCCGCGCGACGACGGACCGCAGCTCCTCCAGGGCCGGCGCCATCAGCGGGGAGTGGAACGCGTGGCTGACGCGCAGCCAGGTGGCCTTCCCGCCGGCCCCTTCGAACGCCGCGACCACGCCGGCCAGGGCGTCGTGGTCGCCCGAGAGCACCGTGGCGGCCGGGCCGTTCACCGCGGCCAGCGAGATCAGCTCCTCGTGGCCGGCGAGCAGCGCCGCCGCCTCCGCCTCGGAGGCGCGCAGGGCCACCATCGCCCCGCCCGACGGCAGCCGCTGCATGATCCGGCCCCGTACGGCGGCCAGTTCGGCCGCGTCCGCCAGCGACAGCGCCCCGGCCGCGTGCACGGCCGCGAGCGCACCGACGGAGTGCCCGAGGACGGCGTCGGGCCGGACCCCCCAGGACTCCAGCAGCCGGAACAGCGCCACCTCGAAGGCGAAGACCGCCGGCTGCGTGTAGCCGGTCCGGTGCAGCAGTGCGCCCTCGGGGCTGTCCTCTGCCGCGAGGACCACATCCCGCAGCGGCCGCTCCAGATGCGGGTCCAGGGCGGCGCACACCTCGTCGAACGCGGCCGCGTACACCGGGAACGCCTCGTACAGCTCCTGGCCCATCCGGGCCTGCTGGGAGCCCTGGCCGGCGAAGAGGAACGCGGTGCGGCCCTCGGCCGCGGTCGCCCGGACCACGTCCGCGCCGGGCACGCCGTCGGCCAGCGCCCGCAGCCCGTCGAGCAGTTCGTCGCGGTCCTCGGGGAGCAGCACCGCCCGGTGCGGCAGGTGCCCGCGGGTGGTGGCGAGGGAGAACCCGATGTCCGCGAGCCCGTCGCCGTCGGCATCGGTCAGGTGCCGGTACAGCCGGTCGGCCTGCGCCCGCAGCGCGGGCTCCCCGGCCGCGGACAGCACGACCGGTACGGGCGCCGGCGCGGCCGGACGCCCGGCCGCGGCCGACTGTGGTGCCGCCTGCGGCTCCGGGGCCTGCTCCAGGATGACGTGCGCGTTGGTGCCGCTGATGCCGAAGGAGGACACCGCGGCCCGGCGCGGCCGCTCGCCCTGCCCGGGCCACGGGATCGTCTCGGTCAGCAGGGACACGGCGCCGCCCGACCAGTCCACGTGCCCGGTCGCCTCGTCCACGTGCAGGGTCCGGGGCAGCAGCCCCTCCCGCAGCGCCATCGCCATCTTGATGACGCCGCCGACCCCGGCCGCGGCCTGGGTGTGCCCGATGTTCGACTTCAGGGAGCCCAGGTGCAGCGGCCGGTCGGCCGGGCGGCCGCTGCCGTACGTGGCCAGCAGTGCCTGGGCCTCGATCGGGTCGCCCAGCGAGGTGCCCGTCCCGTGCGCCTCCACCGCGTCGACGTCGGCGGGGGTGAGCCCGGCCGCGGCCAGGGCCCGGCGGATCAGCTGCTCCTGCGCGGGGCCGCTGGGCGCGGTGAGCCCGTTGCTCGCGCCGTCCTGGTTGACGGCCGAGCCGCGCACCACCGCCAGTACGGGGTGCCCGTTGCGGCGGGCGTCGGAGAGCCGTTCGACCAGCAGCAGACCGGCGCCCTCGGCCCATCCGGTGCCGTCCGCCGAGGCGGAGAACGCCTTGCAGCGGCCGTCCGGCGCGAGCCCGCGCTGCCGGCTGAACTCCACGAACGGCATCGGCGTGGCCATCACGGTGGCCCCGCCGACCAGGGCCATCGAGGACTCGCCGCTGCGCAGTGAGGCGCAGGCCAGGTGAAGGGCCACGAGCGAGGAGGAGCAGGCCGTGTCGACGGTGATGGCCGGGCCCTCCAGCCCGAAGGTGTAGGACAGCCGCCCGGAGGCGACGCTTCCGGCCCCGCCGACGCTCAGGAAGCCCTCGTACTCCTCGGGGGCGGGGGAGAGGCGGTTCATGTAGTCGGCGTACATGGTGCCGACGAACACGCCCGTCCGGCTGCCGCGCAGGGCGGCCGGGTCGATGCCGGCGTGCTCGAACGCCTCCCACGCGGTCTCCAGCAGCAGGCGCTGCTGCGGGTCGATGCTGTGTGCCTCGCGCGGCGAGACACCGAAGAACTCCGCGTCGAACTGCGCGGCCTCGTAGAGGAATCCGCCCTCCCTCGCGTACGAGGTGTGCGGCCGGTCCGGGTCGGGGTCGTACAGCTCCGCCAGGTCCCAGCCCCGGTCGGCGGGGAACGGGCCGACGGCGTCCACCTCGTCGGTGGTCAGCCGCCACAGGTCCTGGGGGGAACGGACGCCACCCGGGTAGCGGCAGGCCATTCCCACGATCGCGATCGGCTCGTGCTCGCGCTCCCTGAGGTGGGCGTGGTCGGCCTTGAGCCGCTCGTTCTCCTTCAGCGCGGCCCGCAACGCCTCGACGACCTGCTGCTGGGTTGTGGAAGCCATCCTGTTCTCTCCGTACTTCCCTGTCGGGGTCTGGGTCTGGGTCTGGTCGGTCTGCCCGGGGCCGGAAGGCGTCCGGCCCCGGGCGGTGGGTGTCTTCCTCTAGCTCTGGCCCAGGGCCAGGCGGACCAGGTCGTCGGCGCTCATCGAATCCAGCACACTGCCACCCCCGTCGCCGTCGCCGCTCGTGCCGTCCGTCCGGCCGGCGGCGTCCGCGGCTCCGGTCTCCTGTGCCGGGACATCGGGCACGAGTGCCGTGCGCAGCCGGTCCGCCAGGGCGCCCGGCGTCGGGTGGTCGAAGACGAGCGTCGGCGGCAGCTTGACGCCGGTCGCGGCCGCCAGGCGGTTGCGCAGCTCGACGGCGGTGAGGGAGTCGAAGCCGAGGTCCTGGAACCGGCGGTCGGCCGGCACCCGCTCGCCGTCCGAGTGGCCCAGCACGGCGGCCACTTCGGTGCGTACCGCCTCGAGCAGGATGTGGTGGTGCTCCCGCCGGGGCGCCCGGGCCAGCCGGTCGCGCAGACCGGCCGCGGTGCCTTGGGCCGCGGCCCGCGCCGCGCCCGCGGGGCGGGCCGGGGCCAGCCCCCGCAGCAGGTACGAGACCGCGTCCGGGTCCGCCGTCCGCAGATCGAGGTGGGCCGCCGTCAGGACCGGGGCGCCGGAGGCGACGGCCGCGTCGAACAGCGCCAGGCCGTCCTCCGCGGACAACGCCCCGATCCCGGTGCGGGCCAGACGCTTCAGGTCCGCCGCACCGAGGTCCCCCGTCAGCGTGCTCTCCTGCGCCCACAGACCCCAGGCCAGTGACACGGCCGGCAGCCCCTCGGCACGGCGCCGGCGGGCCAGGGCGTCCAGGAACGCGTTGGCCGCCGCGTAGTTGCCCTGGCCCGCCGAGCCCAGGGTGCCGGCGAGGGAGGAGAAGAGGACGAACGCCGACAGGTCCAGGCCCAGGTCCCGGGTCAGCTCGTGCAGGTGGAGGGCGGCGTCGGCCTTGGGCCGCAGTACTCCCGCCAGCCGCTCCGGAGTGAGCCCCGCCAGGACCGCGTCGTCGGTCACGCCCGCCGCGTGCACGACCGCGGTCAGCGGCCGGTCCGCGGGTACGGCGGCCAGCAGGGCGGCCAGCGCCGCCCGGTCACCGGTGTCGCAGGCGGCGACGGTCACCTCGGCGCCCAGGGAGGCCAGTTCGGCCGCGAACTCCTCGGCGCCCGGCGTCGCGGCGCCTCGCCGCCCGGTCAGCAGCAGCCGGCCCACGCCGTGCTGCTTGACCAGGTGCCGGGCCAGCAGCCGGCCCAGGGTGCCCAGGCCGCCGGTGACCAGGACGTGGCTGTCCGCCCCGAAGACCGCCCGGGTGTCCGCGGCGGGTCCGGCCGGCCGGTGCCCGCGCAGGGCGGGCGCGGAGGCGCGGCCGGCCCGCAGCGCGAGCTGCGGCTGCGCCGAGGCCAGGGCCCGCGGGAGGGCGCGTACGGACTCGGGCCGCCCGTCGGTGTCGATCAGGGTGAACCGGCCGGGCTGTTCGGACTGCGCGGAGCGGACCAGGCCCCAGACCGCCGCGAGGGCCGGGTCGGGATGTTCGGCGTCCGCGACGGCGACCGCCTCCCGGGTGAGGACGGCGAGCCGGGAGTCCGCGAACCGCTCGTCCGCCAGCCAGGCCTGGGCCAGTTCGAGGGCGGCGAGCACGGCCCGGCCGTCGGCGTCCGGCACGGGGGAACCGGTCGGCGCGGCGGCCAGGACCACGGTCGGCACCGGGGCCCCGCCGTCCACAGCAGCCCGCAGCGCCTCCAGCCCCGGGTAGGCCCGCACGGCCACGCCGGCGGCGCGTACGGCGTCTGCGGCGTCCCCGCCGTCACCGAGGGCGCCCCCGTCGCCGAGGACGGCCCACGGACCGGCCGGAACGGGCGTCTCCGCCCGCAGCGGGGACCAGTGCAGGTCGAACAGCCCGGCCCCGTGGACGGGCCCGGCTGCGGCCGCCGGGTCGGCCTGGAGCTCGCGCACCGCGAGGCCGCCGGCCGTGAACACCGGTACGCCGTTCCCGTCCGCGACCAGCAGCGAGTGGACGTCGCCCGGACCCCGCCGCAGGCGGACCCGCAGCCGTGTCGATCCGGATGCCCGCAGGGCCAGCGCGCTCCATGCGAAGGGCACCACCAGCCGGTCCCCGGCGCCGGTCCCGACCAGGGCCGTGTGCAGGGCGGCGTCCAGTGCGGCGGGATGGAGGGCGAAGCCGCCGGTGTCGGCGGTGTCGGGGAGGACGATCTCTGCGTAGACGTCGGTGCCGTGCTGCCAGGCCCTGCGCAGCCCCTGGAAGGCGGGGCCGTAGGTGTATCCGCGTTCGGCGAGCCGGGCGTAGAGGCCGTCGACGGGGATTTCGCCGGCGCCCGGGGGCGGCCAGGTGGTGAGGTCGGGGTCCTCGCCGGTCGGCGCGGGAACGTCCTCGGCCAGCAGGCCGGAGGCGTGCCGCAGCCAGGCGCCGTCCGGGGTTCCTTCCGGCCGGGAGTGCAGGGCGAGGGGCCGGGTTCCGTCGTCACCGGCCGCACCCACCATGAGCTGGAGGGCGACACGTCCCTCGAGCGGCAGCGGCTGTTCGAGGGTGAGCTCGGCGACCTCCGCCGCCCCCGTCCGCCCGGCCGCGTACAGGGCGAGCTCGGCGACGGCCGCACCGGGCAGCAGCGGCCGGCCCATGATGGTGTGCTCCGAGAGCCACGGGTGGACCTCGGCATCGAGGGTGCCGGTGAACAGCCAGCCCTGACCCGCGGCGAGTTCCACCACCCCGTCCAGCAGCGGATGCCCGCCGGCCGGCCCCGGCGCCACGGCGGCCGCCGGAGCGCTCAGCCAGTAGCTGTCGCGCTGGTACGGGTACGTGGGCAGGGCGACGGCCCGGCCGCCGGGCAGGAACCCCTCCCACCGCACGTCCCGGCCCCGTACGTGGGCCTGCGCGAGCGCCGCCGCCACGGTGGCGCTTTCGGGACGACCCTTGCGCAGCAGCGGCACCGCGGTGACCGCCCGCCCGGTTTCCGACTCCGACTCCCCGGAGGACAGGCTCGTACGCGCCATCGCGGTGAGTACGGCGTCGGGTCCGAGTTCGAGGTATGTGGTGACGTTGTGGTGGTGGAGGTGTTGGACGGCGTCGTTGAAGCGGACGGTGTGGCGGAGGTGTTGGACCCAGTAGTCGGGGTTGGTGAGTTGTTCGGTGGTGGCGGGTTTGCCGGTGAGGTTGGAGATGATCGGGATGGTGGGGGCGTGGTAGGTGAGGGCGGCTGCGGTGGTGCGGAATTCGTCGAGGATGCCGTCCATGTGGGGTGAGTGGAAGGCGTGGCTGACGTTGAGTTGTTTGGTTCGTCGGCCGTTGTTGCGCCAGGTGGTGGCGAGTTGGTGGGCTGCGTCGTGGTCGCCGGTGATGACGGTGGAGTGGGGGGTGTTGACGGCGGCGATGTCGAGGTGTCCGTGGTGGGTGGGGAGGGTGTCGCGTATTTCGGTTTCGGTGGCTTCGATGGCGATCATGGCGCCGCCGGCGGGTGCGGACTGCATCAGGCGGCCGCGGGTGGCGACGAGTTTGCAGGCGTCGTCGAGGGAGAGCACCCCCGCGACGTGCGCCGCGGCCAGTTCACCCACCGAATGGCCGAGGAGGTGGTCGGGGATCAGCCCGTACTCCTCCACGAGCCGGAACAGGGCGACCTGGACGGCGAACAACGCGGGCTGGGTGTACTGCGTCCGGTCGAGGAGCGCGGCCTGCTCGCTCCCCTCCTCGGCGAGGATCAGCTCCTTCAGCGACCGGCCCAGGTGGTCGTCCATCCGTGCGCAGACCTCGTCGAGGGCGCGGGCGTAGACGGGGTGCGTCTCGTACAGCTCCCGGCCCATGCCGGGCCGCTGACTGCCCTGCCCGGTGAAGAGGAAGGCCAGTCCGCCGGCCTCGGCCGCCCGGTCCGGGTCCCCGGTCACCAGCTGCGGCGCGGATTCGCCGCGGGCCAGCGCGTCCAGGCCGGCCAGCAGCGCCGCCAGGTCGTCGGCGAGGACGACGGCACGGTCCGGGAGCACGGCCCGGGTGGTGGCCAGCGCGTGTCCGATGTCCAGGTGCGCGAGGCCGAAGCCGCCGTCCGTGCCGGAGTCGGCGGCCGACCGCCGCAGCAGCGCGGCCTGGGCGCGCAGGCCGTCCGCACCGCGAGCGGAGAGCACCCACGGCAGCGGGGAGGGAACCGCCGTCGCACGGGCGGGCTCGGGCTCGGTTGCGGGGGCCTGTTCGAGGACGACGTGGGCGTTGGTGCCGCTGATGCCGAAGGAGGAGACCGCCGACCGGCGGGGCCGCTCCGTCTCCGGCCACGGGGTGCGCTCGGTCAGCAGCGAGACCGCGCCGCTCGACCAGTCCACGTGCGGGGTCGGGGCATCGACGTGCAGGGTCCGGGGGAGGAGGCCGTGGCGCATGGCCATGACCATTTTGATGACGCCGCCGACGCCGGCGGCGGCTTGGGAGTGGCCGATGTT
>NZ_JBVJFK010000012.1:102214-291204 GCF_055587885.1 Streptomyces sp. NPDC046349 | reverse complement strand
CCCTTGAGGTCGTCCAGGGTCTTGATCCGGTCCGGGTTCACGACCAGCTTCACACCGCCCGAGGCGGAGCCGGAGATGATCCGCAGGTTCGAGCCATTCGACTTCACGTAGCCGTTGATCGACGGCGACGGGCCGATGAAACCGATGTCGAGGGAGCCGCCGTTGAGGGCCTCGATCTCGGACGGACCGGCGTTGAAGGCCTGCGGCTTGATCTTGGTGCCGTTCAGCTCCTTCTCGATCAGGCCTTCCTGGATGCCGACCAGGGCGGTGGCGTGCGTCAGGTTCGGGAAGTACCCGATGCGGACCTCCGGCGCCGACAGCTTCTTGCCGTCGGTGGCCGCGACGTTGGCCTTGTCGTCTTCCTTCCTCGCCTCGGAACCGTAGCCGCAGGCCGTCAGGAGGAGGGGGAGCGTAGCGGTGACGGCGATGGCGCGCAGGGTGATGAGCGGTCTGGCGGCAGACACGGAGGTGTCCTTTCACGGGGGAGGGTCTTCGGGGAGGCTCGGGAGTACGCAGGTGCGCTGTGCGAGGTCGTCCGCCGGTACGGCGCCCACTGCCGGTCGGCCGCGGGACCGCCGGCGCGGGCGGGGCGCGCAAAGGTGTCGCGGGTGCCGAAGGGGCGTATGTCGAGCCGCCGCCCATCGCACGCCGCGCTCGGAGGTGCTGCGGGGCGGCGAGGTCAGCCGAGAGGGGTCATCCGGCTGGCGGGAGCGGGACGGTGAAGCGCACAGCGGTGTGCTCTGCGGGCGGAGCGGCGCTCCGCGCCGTGTCAGGCAGGCTGACAGATGGCGCTGGACGTACGGGCCAGGTCGATGTGCCGGCGGGTGGTGAGGCGGGGCAGCAGGAGACGTGAGCGATGCGGCGTGCGCATGGTCACCTCACCCCCCAATTCCTAGTTTTCCTACCTGGCTGGTAGGCATATTGGCAGACAGTGCCACGCACCCCAAGGGGTGGACCATATAGTGGACGAGGCGGTCTCGTTATGTGAGAACGCGCAGGTGGAAGGGCCCTGTCCAGGGTTCCGGTGGCTCAGGGATTGGTCCAGGCGTCGGGAACGTCGGCCAGCGCGGACACGTCGGCCGGCAGCTCGGAAGCAGCGACGTCGGCGAGGGACACGCCGTCGAGGATCTGGCGCACGTTGGACCGCAGTGCGATCCACAGGGGGAGCAGCGATTCGGCGGGGCCGGTGTAGGACAGGTCCGGAGGGCGGACCCCGCGTACCGAGACCAGGGGGCCGTCCACCACGCGGATGACGTCCGCGATGCTGATCGCCTCGGCGGGTTTCGCCAGTCGGTAGCCGCCGTTGCCGCCCCGCTGACTGAGGACGAGGCCGCCCCGGCGCATGTCGTTGAGGATGCCCTCGAGGAATTTGTGCGGGATGTCCTGGGCGTCGGCGATGGCTTCGGCCTTCAGGGGCCCCCCGTCCTGTGACACCGCTAGCTGCAGTGCGGCACGTACCGCGTAGTCCGCCCTGGCTGAGATCCGCATGCGCTCATTATCCCGTACGGCTCCGGCCCGCGTCCTGCGGGTGGGCGGCGGTCGGCCGCCGCCCACCCGCACGTCAGTGGAAGGCCGCCGCCACCGCGCGGTGCGAGCCGTTGAGGTAGTGCTCTCCGATGGAGCGGAGGCGGTGCGCGGCCGGGCGGTGGGCCGTCAGGACCCTGGCGTTGCGCCAGAAGCGGTCCAGGCCGGGCGCGTCGGCGAGCTCCAGCACCCGCGTGGTGACGTGCAGGGCGGTACGCGACGCCACCGTCTCGGCCGTGGCGACCAGGGCGGCGACGCCCGCGGGCTCCTCGGCGTCGAGGTGCGTACCCGCGTCGAGGGCCTGCGCCATCGCCTCGGTCGCCCGCTCGATCACGGCGGTGGCGGTGTGGGCGGCGGAGGCGAGCTCCCCGTAGGTCAGAAGGAGGTCCGGGTCCTCGCCGGGGAGCCGGTGGGCGCGGCCGCCCCTGCTGAGGTCGCGCGCTTCGGTGAGCGCGCCCTCGACGATGCCGAGGGCGACGTGGCACAGGGCGAGTCGGAGCGCAGGCTCCGCCAGCGCGGTGAAGGGCGCGGTCGACTCCTCGTCGAGCGGGCGACGGCCCAACACCTGGCCCGGTGCGACGGTGGCCCGGTCGAGGACGACCTCGCCCGCCCCGGCGACGCGCTGCCCGAGGCGGTCGTGCGCGACCTCGATGGTCACACCCCGCGTGCGGGGCGAGAGCCGTACGACCAGGACGTCACCGGTCGCGGCGCAGACCGCGTCGAGCACGATCTGGTCGGCGACGGCCGCCGCCGTCTCGACGGAGCGGCGCCCGTTCAGGACGTAGCCGGTGCTGCGGGGGCTCAGTGTGAGGTCCGGCCCGTCGTCGGCCAGTTCGTCGGGTGCGGGCGCGCGGACCGCCCCGGTCCACAGCCACTGTTCGCGCACCGACGCCTCCTCGAGGGTGGCCGCCTGATGGTGACTCGCGTAGAACCGGCCGCTCCAGGCGTGCACGTAGTGGCGCGCGAGGACGTCGCCGACGGAGCTGTCCGCCGCTGCGACCTCCCGTACGACGGCGCATCCGGTACGCCAGTCCGTGCCGCGGCCGGGCGAGGGCGGGGTGAGGGCCACGAGCAGCCCGGCCTCCCGCAGCCGCGTCCTCTCGTCGGTCGGGGGCCGGCCCGCCTGCTCGCGGGCGATGGCGTCCGCGGCGAGGTCGTCCGCCACGTCGCGCGCGGTACGCAGCAGCGCGCGCTGCTCGTCGCCCGTCCGGGCGGCGGCCGCGCCCGGTGTCGTCGCCACGGGCTTCACCGGCAGGCCGGGGTGCCGTGGCGGGGCGCGCGGGCTGGGCTGACGGCGGGGCCGTGCGGGACGGGGGTGGTCATGGGGTCACTCCGGAACGTGTCGGACGCCGCGGCCTGTTGCCGGGCGGTGTGTGGAGCTTGTGGGACCGGGCGGGAGGGGAGGCGGTGCGGCCGCGCGCACCGGGCGGGCGAGCCACGTCCGGCCGGGCGGCCGGGCGGTCGGCGGGAGGGGCGTAGCGGGTTCGGCTGGAGCCGACAGGAGCAGCGCCGTGGCGGTGAGCCGCGCGGCACTCAATCCCACCTTCCCTATCGGATTGATAGGGATACTCGCCCAAGGTCGCCCCCTCAGCAAGACCGCGACCGCATCGTGGACAGCAGTGTCTTGGAAAGAGAGACGCGCCGGTCCGGCCGGCCTCGCGGGGCCGGTCCAGCGGCTGTTCCACCGTGCCCGTGCCGCCGCGTCCCGGGATTCCCGGGCCCACGTCTTCTCCATGTGCAGGCGTCCGGCGGGGAGTTCGCTCACGAGCGGGGCGCGGAGCCCGGACGGGATCGCGCCCTCCACGGAGTCGGACGAAGCGGCAGTCGACGGTGTGGTCCGTCCGGTGCCGATCGGGTGCCGCTTGACCATGTCTCCGCCGTGGTGGCCGACCCGGGCGAGACCTCGCGTTCATGGTGGTCGAACCGGGTCCGTTGGCCGACCGATCACATGCGGCACCCGACCTGGCCGGAGGCCTGGTCGGCCACGGCGGCGAGGACGAGGCCGTCGGGCGAGCCTTCTGCCTGGGTGACTCCTGCGGACGGTGGTCCGGGCCGGCCCGGACCACCGGATGAAACGGGCCGCCCAGGGTAGTCGGAGGTGAATGAGGGGCTGTGACGGGCCCGCTGACGGAAGGCGAACCATCCATGACCCAGGACGCCGCGACCGCGACGAACGAACCGCACGAGCCGACCCCGGAGGAGCGCGCGGCCCGCGACAGGGTACGCCGACGGGCCACGGGCATGACACACCATCAGACCGCTGACGCGCTGGAGGCCGTCGAGGAATCCGCGGGCGACCTGGACGCGGCGAACATCCGGACCCGCGCGGAAGTGGCCGAATGGCGACGCATCACCGACCTGCTCTTCGACCACGGCGGCCCCTACGCACCGGAGACCGACGCCTACGTCCAGGGCCAGCTCACCGCCCGCAAGAACCGGCGGGCGGACGCGACGTAGGCGGCTACCGGGTCGCGCGAAGGCGGTTGGCGGCGCCCTCGGCCTCCCGGACGACGCGGTCAGTGTCGATGTCGACCAGCCGGCCGTCGAACTTCAGCGCCCGTCCGTCCACGAACACCGCGTCGATGTTCTCGGGCCGCCCGTTGAACACGAGCTGGCCGACCCAGTCGAAACGGGGTGCGAAGTTCAGGGCGGCCGGGTCGATGACGACGACGTCGGCCCGTTTGCCCGGTGTCAGGGAACCGACCCGGGCGGCGATCCCGAGTGCCTCGGCCCCGCCCAGAGTGGCCATCCGCAAGACGTCCTGCACCTGCGGGAAGACCCCGGCGTCCGTGGCCCGGGCGCGTTGCAGACCGACGGCCGTCTTCATCAGCGCGTGGAAGTCCGAGCTGTCGTTGGTCCCGCCGTCCAGGCCGAGCCCGACCTTCACGCCGCGACGCCTGAATTCGGCCAGCCGCATGATGCCGGAGGCCAGCCGCATGTTGCTCAGGGGGCAGTGGGCCGCCCGTACGTCGTGCCCGGCGATCTCGGCGATCTCGGCGTCGGTGAGGTGGATGGCGTGGTTGATCAGGAGCCGCGGGCCCAGCGCGCCGATGTCGCGGAGAACCCCGACGGGGTCGTCCCTGCGCTGCTCGGGGCGCTCCAGTACATGGGAGTTGAGCATGACGCCGAGATCCTGGGCGGCCTCCCAGTGGGCCCGGTTGAGGTCTTCGAGGGCCCGCGCCGCGTGCGTGGCCACCTGGAAGGAACCCAGCGGCACCGGATCGACGAGTTCCTTCTTCACCTTCGCGGCCAGCACCGCGTCCGGCTTGGGCGGGAACATCGCGTAGGTGAAACGCACCCCGGTACCGGCCAGGGCGCGTACATAGCTCTCGATGAGGTCGTAGGCGAAGATGTCGACCCAGTCCACGAGCGTGGTGACGCCCGATTGGACGGCGTCGAGGGCGGCGAGCCGCACGAAGCTGTGGAGGGCCGCAGGGGTGAGCCGTTCGCGCTGGGGGTCGGTACACCCGGAGAACCAGCCGAAGAGGTCGCGGTCGGTACACCCGCCGCGTATCACCGCCTGCCAGAGGTGCGTGTGGGTGTCGACGAACCCCGGCATGACCAGTTTGCCCGAGGCCTCCACCACCCGGGCTCCCGGTGGCCGTTGCAGAGCGGTGCCGACGGCGGCGATGGCGCCGTCGCGCATCAGGACGTCGGCGTTCTCGACCGACCCCAGGGGCCCGCTGCCGACGGCGGGATCCATGGTGAGAACGAGGGACGCCCCGCGGAGCAGGACCGTCCCGCCGGTCGGGGCGGACCGGCCCGGCAGGGTGCTCGGGGACGCGGGGCGGCCGGTGACACCGAGGAGGAGCGGTGCCGCGGCGGCCATCCCGAGGCCGGTGAGGAGATCGCGTCGGCTGGGGGACGCGAACGGGGTGGGGGTGGAATGCATGACGTGGTACCTCCCGAGGGCGCAGAACGGAAGGCCCGCCCGGGCGACGCTCTGACGGGGCGTCGGACAGGGGCGGGATCACACGCAGCATTCCCAGCGAACGGCCATTCGATGGGCGTTGGCGGAAAACTTTTTCCGTTCTCGTCGTCCGCCAGTCATGAACCGGCCATGTTGCCCGGGATCACGCACGCCCGGCCGAGCCCGGCCGCAGGTCGTGCGGACCAGCCGGCCGGAAGAGGCAGTCCCCCAGGAATCGATCGTCGGGGTGACCGCGGGGGTGACAGGGCAGGGGTCGAGCCCGTCGCAGTGACAGGGGAGGGGCCGAGCTTGTGGGGGTGACAGGCGAGGGGCCGGGCCCGTCGGGGCGACGGGCCCGGCCCCTTCTCCGCGTGGCGCGCAGGTGCGCGGCCGGGGGTCAGGACCTGTGCATGCCCTTCTTGGTCCTGCTCGTGGCTTCGGATGCCATCTCCTCCGCCTTGCCGGTCATCTGCTCGGCGCCGCCTTCGGCCTGCATGCGCTTGTCGTCCATGGCGTCGCCCGTGGTCTCCTTCAGCTTGCCCTTGATCTGCTTGGCCTTGCCCTTTGCCTTGCTCATGACGAGGTGCTCCTTGAGTGAGGGGGAATGCACTGCCCACCATGCGTCCGCCGGGAGTGACCCGCAACGCGCGCTGGACCGTACGGCTCGCTCGCCCGGACCTCTCTTCCGGATCTTGCCGGGTTCGCGACGCCTGGCACCGCGCCTCGCCGCGTCGGCGCCGGTAGGCCTAGTCGGGCGGTTCCGTGGCCGCCGGCCGCTCGCTGGGAGGCGGCTCGGCGGGAGCGGGACGCGGTTCGTCCGGCCGAGGTCCGCGTTGGGCGTGCGCAGGGTCCCGGGGGGTGGGGTCCGGCTTCCTGGGTGTCGGCCCGGAGCCTTCGGATTCTGTTTCGGACGCCTTCCGGTCCATGCGTTTCACCTCGGTGTTTCCGTTGTCGAGGATGGTCGTGCGCCATTTGGCGCTCCTGCGTCTGCCCCGCCGGAGGGGTTCCAATCAGTCGCGCGCAATCGGGAGCGGGCACGGATAGGGCCGGGTTTCACGGGCAGACGGCGTCTGAAGCGCCTCGGCGGATCCAACCGTTCCGTCGACATTCCAACGCGAGAATGAGGTACCCATGATTGCCGTCGGCCTGATCCTGCTGCTCATCGGACTCCTGACCGGGGTTTCCATCCTGTGGACCCTCGGGGTCATCCTGCTCGTGGTGGGCGCGGCGCTGTGGATCATGGGCTCGGTCGGGCACGCGGTCGGCGGCCGGCGCCACTACTGGTAGCCCAGGACGTGGGCGAGGCGGGCCTGCCCGGTCGATCATGACCGGGCAGGCCTCGGTCCGGTTGGGCCGCATGGCCTCCGTCCCTGTCATCGGCCGGACCCCCAGGCGATGCCCCGCCATCGACGAGCAGACTGGACGAGTGGCTGTGGGAAAGGCCCCGGCCCGCTTCGCCGAGCACGGCATTGACGCGGCCATGGCGACGGTCGTCCTCGACGACATTGCGGAGTCCCCCGGTCAGGTCTCCGAGGCGCGTCACCCGGACGTGGTCGTACTCGTCGTCGGCGCCGGGATCCGCAGGAGAGCAACTGCTGCCGCTCTCCGGGCAGACCGGCACCGGATTCACCGGCATTCCCCGATGCTGCCCATCGCGTCACCACCGGCGTCGGCGGCAGCCCCGGGGCGCACAGCGCCCGGTCCGAGCGTTACCGGCCGTCCCTCGCCAGGTTGTAGACCAGGATCAGGATCGCCGCCGCCATCACGGCCAGATGGACCCAGACGGGGGCGTCCACGACACTCGCACTCGCAGTCGTACTCGCAGCTGTACTCGCAGTCATCATGTACCGCGCCTGCCCGCGCTGTGCCGGACAACGCGTCACCGGCACCGAATTCGGGCCGGGGAGGCGGCCCGACGCCCAGAACAGCGGCGATCGCAGGCCCGGGCCCCCCGCCGAAGGCGTCGGTGTGGGGCGACCGGCCGGCTACGAGGGCGTCGGCGCTCCTGACCACCTTCGACCTCGACGAATACGGCTACAGCGCCCTGCGCGCGCGGGCGCCCGCGGCTTCCTCCTGGAGGAAACGCCCCCGGAACGGCTGGTCGCCGCCGTCCACACCGTCGCCTCGGGCGACATGCTCTTCGCGCCGACCGTCACCAGGCGCCTGATCGAGGCGTACCCCCCGGGGCCGGTGTCGCCGAGGACGCTCGCCCCGGAACGGGACGCGGTCACCAGCCGGGAACGCGACGTCCTGCGGCTCGTGGCCCCCGGGGCGACCAACACGGACGTCGCCCAGCAGCTCTTCATCAGCGAAGCCACCGTGAAGACCCACCTCAACCGCGCGATGGCCGAGTTCGGCCTCTCCAGCCGAGCCCGGGTCGTCGTCTTCGCGTACGAGACCGCCCTCGTGACGCCGGGCGGCCCGACCGCGCTGCCCTGACAGGTCTGCCCCGCCGGCTCTGCCCCGACCGTGCTCCGACAGCGGCCCGGCTCAGGGCCGCCGATCTGCCTCGCGGCGCGGCCGCGGTTCGTCGCCGGGCCGCATCGACAGCGGTGGCACCTTGCCCAGCGCCACGAGCCGGTGGCGTACGACCATGACGGCCACCGCCGCCACGGCGAGGACCACCCCGCCCAGCCGCAGGATCGCGTCGTAGGCCTCCTCCGGCGATCGCTGCGGTGTCATGGCCGAGATCGCAGCAGCCGTTCCCGCCAAGGCGATCGCACCCAGCGTGACCAGGAACGTCAGCAGGACGCCCGACGCCTCGCCGGCCCTGGCCGGCGCGACGACCTGCTGCGTCGCCACGCTGGAGTACGTCCAGCCCAGCCCCAGGCCCAGGCCGCACCAAGCGAACACCGGCACGTACAGCCACCACGCGCCGACCCCCGCCAGCGCGTACATCCCCGTCCCCGCGACGGCCCCGGCCAGCGCCATCACCGCGGTCGCCCGCATGTGCCGGCCCAGCCGCACACCGAGCGGCCCGCTGAGCGCCACCAGCAGGGCCGGGGCCAGGAACACCGTGCCCGCCAGCAGCGGCGAGAGTCCGCGTACGCCCTGGAGGTAGAGGGTGGCCAGGAAGACGGTCACGCCATAGCCCATGTTCGTGAGCGAGCCCATCGCGGTGACCAGCACGTACGGCACGTTGCGGAACAGCCGCAGATCGACCAGCGGGTGCCGGGCGCGCCGCTCCCGTACGAGGAACAGCCCGCCGGCCGCCACGGCCGCGGCGAAGAGGACGAGGGTACGGGCGCTCTCCCAACCCCAGGCGTCCCCGCGCTCCACGGCCAGCGTCAGCGCCGCCAGCGAGCACACGATCAGGGCGCAGCCGAGGAGGTCGAGCTGCCGCGGTGCCGACGCGTCGCGCGAGTCCGGTACGTACACGAGGGCGATCAGCAGCGAGAGCGCGCTCAGCGGCGCCATCAGCCAGAAGATCCATCGCCAGCCCGGCCCCTCGGTGAGCCCTCCGCCCACGAAGGGCCCGAGCGCCGTCCCGATGTTGGCGACGCCGAACACCGCCCCGAGGGCCTTGGCCCGGGTCTCCTCGGGAAAGGTGTTCGTGATGACGGACACGGACACCGGGAAAACGAACGCCGCCCCCACCCCCTGTGCGATCCGGGCAGCCACCAGCGGTCCGAGGCCGGAAGCCAGCGCGCAGCCCACGGAACCGGCCGCGAACAGGGCCGTCCCCGCCAGCAGGGTCCCGCGCCGGCCGAAGACGTCCCCGACCCGGCCGCCGACGATGAAGAAGCAGCCGATGGCGAGCATGTACGCGGACAGGGTCCACTGCGCGGCCGAGACCGTGACGCCGAGCTCCGCCGAGATGCCGGGAATGGCGAGATTGAGCGCGAAGAAGTCGAGCTGGATGCAGAACAGGGCGAGGGCGACCGCGACGAAGGCCCCTTTCCTCCGCGCGGTCGGCGAAGACTCAGCGCGCATGAGGGCGTTCCTCTCGGCCGACGCGGTCGCGGGCGGCACTGCCTGCGGCCGCACGCGCGCCCTCATCCCATTGTGGAGGGGCCAGCGGCGGTCCGCAGTACCACGCGGCGCGCCGCGGTTGAAGCGGTCTTCCCCGGGTTCGGCGGCCCGCAGACCCGGCGTACACGACGGCGGGTGTGCGGCGTCGCGCCGGTCCCGCGACGCGCTGCACCCGCGGCGGGCGGCCGGACGCGACCACGGGCGACCGCGCGTCGCGGCGTCACACCGTCACGCCGTCGCGCACGCACGACAGCCCGGCGGGAAGCGGCGACGAAACTCGTGGCCCACCGCGCCGAACCACCACCCGCCGAACGCCCGCCTGCCCCGACAACCCCGGGCGTCAGTGCAGGACGAGCGCCCAGGCGAGGAGGCCCAGGGCGACCGTGCACAGCACGGCCCGCCACACGTTGGCGCGCACCCACGGCGCTTCGAAGGCGCGGCGGACCGCCGCGGGATCGCCGATGCGGTCGGCCGGCCCGGCCTGTTCCAGGGCGTTGTTCAGCGGGATGTTGACCCTGGCCGTCACGACCACGGCCGCGATGTACGCGACGAGAGCGCCGATCAGCGGCCCCAGCGCGTCCCGACCGCCGTCGCCGACGGCGTGGAGCACCACCGCGGCGGCGCTGAACACCAGCGCGCCGACGTAGCCCAGCAGGAACCAGCCGTTGAGGATGGCCACGTTGATCCGCTGCATGGTCTCGATGGCGGTGCGGTCGCCGGCGACCCGCAGGCCCGGCATCACGGACACGGAGAAGCCGTAGAAGAGACCGCTCATCCAGCCGATCGTGATCGTCGCGGCGATCATCGTCGCCAGCCGTGCCGTTTCCACGTGGAGCTCCCCCGGATCGAGAATCAGGTCGAGGACTGGTCTTCGAACGGTCAAATCCCGCCGATCATAGGGTGCGGGGGACCGGTTCGGGCCCGCGTAGGCTGGCCGAACCTTCCCGCCCACCTGCCACCATCTGCCAGCACCTCACCCCACCGCCGAACGGAGCCGCCCGCCATGCTGACCGCCCTCACCGGTGTCCACGGGGACCGCGCGGACGCCGTCACCGTCGCCGGCCGTACCGCCTCCTACGAGGAACTCCTGGGGGCCGCACGCCAGGTGGCGGCCGATCTCGCCGCATCGGGGGTCCCGGCGTTCGCGGTGACCGCGACGGCCTCCCTGGAGACGGTGGCCGCCGTGGTCGGTGCGCTGCTCGCCGGCGTGCCGTGCGTTCCCCTGCCCCCGGACGCGGGTCCGGCCGAGCGGGGGCACATCCTGCGCGACTCCGGCGCCCGCACCATCGAGGTCGACTTCGCCCGCCGCTCGGACCGGACCCCCGCCTCCGCCGCCGTACGCACTCCCGAGGATCCCGCGCTGATCCTCTACACCTCCGGCACCACCGGCGCCCCCAAGGGCGTGGTCCTCAGCAGCGCCGCGATCACCGCCGACCTGGACGCGCTGGCCGCGGCCTGGCAGTGGACCGCCGAGGACACCCTGGTCCACGGACTCCCGCTGTTCCACGTCCACGGCCTCGTACTCGGCGTCCTCGGCGCCCTGCGCACCGGCAGCCGCCTCGTCCACACCGGCCGGCCGACGCCCGAGGCGTACGCGGCCGCGGGCGGCAGCCTGTACTTCGGCGTGCCGACCGTGTGGTCCCGCATCGCCCGGGAGCCGCAGGCCGCGGCCGCCCTGTCGGGGGCCCGGCTCCTGGTGTCGGGCAGTGCGGCGCTGCCCGCGCCGGTCTTCCGGGACATCGAGGGCGCGAGCGGACACCGCATCGTCGAACGGTACGGGATGACGGAAACGCTGATCACCGTGAGCGGCCGGGCCGGCGGCGACCTCCACCCGGGCACGGTCGGCACCCCGCTGCCGGGCATCGCCACCCGCATCGCGGCCGAGGCCGGAGCCGAGATCGGCGAACTCCAGCTGACCGGCCCCACACTCTTCTCCGGCTACCTGGGCCGACCCGAGGCCACCGCCGCCGCGTACACCGAGGACGGCTGGTTCCGCACGGGCGACATCGCGGCCGTCGACGGGAAGGACGGCGTCCACCGGATCGTGGGCCGCGCCTCCACCGACATGATCAAGTCCGGCGGCTACCGGATCGGCGCGGGCGAGATCGAGAACGCACTCCTGGACCATCCCCGGGTCCGGGAGGCGGCGGTGGTCGGTGTCCCCGACGCGGACCTCGGCCAGCGGATCGTCGCGTTCGTCGTCGCCGACGGCGTCACCGGAGCCGAGCTGACCGACTTCGTCGCGGCCCACCTCTCGGTCCACAAACGCCCCCGCGAGGTCCGCTTCGTCGAGGCGATCCCGCGCAACGCCATGGGGAAGCCCCAGAAGCGCCTCCTCCTGGAGGAGCCGTCCGGGAAGGCCTGAGAACGTGCGCTCCAGCGCCGACCCATCCCTGACCGGGCTCACGTGCCCCGCGATCGCCTCCGGCGGCGCACTCGAGGCAAGCGCCAAGCCGTCGGCTGATGCTTCCGGCGGACGCCGAGGCCGAACCGGTCACCGATCGCGAGACCCCGGGCCACCCCGACGTGACCACACCCTGCCGCGGACCTCGTACCCCCTGGTCGTACCCGGCCGGCGGCGGGACGGCGGCCCCGATCCCGGCGCCGAACACGACCGACCGGGTGACCCCGGCCGGTCCGACGGCCGCGTACGGCGCCGCCGGGCACGCTCACGGGCCAGGATGCACGAGCTCGTTCCTCCTCGGCAGCGAGCCGACGCCGTGCCCGCCGGACGCCGACGCGGCGGAGAGGACGAAGATCCACGATGCCGCCGCAGGGATCCGCCGAGCAGCCCACGACCGAACTCGACGCCCGGTACAGCTCCGCGCTCAACCCTCGTCCGGGCGCCGGCGAGGTCACCGCCACCGACTGGTCCGAGGCCCAGCGGCACCTGGGCGCCGCCGAGATCTTCTGGTTGTCCACGCTACGGCCCGACGGCCGTCTCCACGTCACGCCCGTGATCGCAGCCTGGCACGACGGGGTCATGTACTTCTCCACCGGACCGGGCGAGCAGAAAGCGAAGAACCTGGCACACCACGGCCACTGCGCGCTGACCACCGGAGGGAACTCGCTCACCGAAGGCCTCGACCTCGTGGTCGAGGGCCGGGCGCAGCAGGTTTCCGATCCTGCCCGGCTGGAGGAGGTGATCACGGCGTACGAGACGAAGTACGGCCCGCACATCACCTCCCCCGAGGGCACCTTTCACGGGATCGACGCCGCGTTCCGGCAGGGAACCGCGGTGGTGTTCGCGGTGGCCCCGACCACGGCGTACGGGTTCGGCCGCGACGGCGGCGTCTACAGCCACACCCGCTGGACCTTCTGAGCGACCCGCCCCTCAACCGGACGGGCCGGCGCTGAGCAGGGCGTTGATCCGGGCCGCCTGACGCGTCAGGTGGTCGCGCTCGGCGAGGTTCGGAGCCTTCAGGGCCGCCTCCGCGTACAGTCGCGCCGCGGTCACCGGGTCGCCGTCGCGCTCGTGGAGGTACGCCGCCACCGCGGTGCGGCGGGGCAGCGAACCGTCCACTGCCGCGAGCGCGGCCAAACCGGCCCGCGGCCCGTCGGCCTCGCCGACGGCCACCGCACGGTTGAGTCGTACGACCGGGCTGTCGGTCAGGCGCGCGAGCTCGTCGTACCACTCGACGATCTGCGGCCAGTCCGTCTCCACCGCGGCGGGCGCGTCCGCATGGAGCGCCGCGATGGCGGCCTGGGCCTGGAACTCCCCCAGCCGGTCGCGGGCCAGCGCCCGCTGGAGCACCGCGACGCCCTCGGCGATCATCCGGCTGTCCCACCGGCCCCGGTCCTGCTCGGCCAGCGGCACCAGGCTGCCGTCGGGTGCGGTGCGAGCGGCCCGCCGGGCGTGGTGGAGCAGCATCAGCGCGAGCAGCCCCGCCACCTCGGGATGGTCCACGCGGGCCGCGAGCTGCCGGGTGAGCCGGATGGCCTCCGCGGCGAGGTCGACGTCGCCGGAGTAGCCCTCGTTGAACACCAGATAGAGGACGCGCAGCACGGTCGCGACGTCACCGGGCTGGTCGAAGCGCACCCCGGAGACGGTGCGCTTGGCCCGGCTGATCCGCTGCGCCATGGTCGCCTCGGGCACCAGATAGGCCTGGGCGATCTGGCGGGTGGTGAGCCCGCCGACGGCCCGCAGGGTGAGTGCGACCGCCGACGACGGCGTCAGCGACGGGTGCGCGCACAGGAAGTAGAGCTGCAGGGTGTCGTCCACCGCGGGTGCCGGGCCGGGCGCCGGCTCCCGTTCGACGAGGTCCTCCCGTCGCCGGCGGGAGGCGTCGGCCCGGGTCGTGTCGAGGAACCGGCGCCACGCCACGGTGACCAGCCAGCCCTTCGCGTCCCGCGGCGGGGCGTCCGGCCAGACGCGCACCGCTTCGACCAGCGCGTCCTGTACGGCGTCCTCGGCCGCCGCGAAGTCGGCTCCGCGGCGGACGAGGACGGCGATCACGCCGGGCGTGAGGCTGCGCAGGAGGACCTCGTTCATCCCGCGGTCACTCCGTGATGGTGGGCGGCGCGGACAGGAACGGGCGCACCTCGAGCCACTCGTGGATCGGCTTCCCGCCGGCCCCCGGAGCGGCGGACAGCTCCCCGGCCAGCTCGACGGCGCGCTCGTAGCTGTCGACGTCGATCACCATCCAGCCGGCGATCAGGTCCTTGGTCTCGGCGAACGGCCCGTCGGTGACCGGGGGTCGCCCCTCACCGTCATAACGCACCCACGCCCCCTCGGGTGCCAGTGCCTGCCCGTCGATGAACTCCCCGGTCTTCTCGAGCCGCGCCGCGAAGTCGTTCATGTACTGCATGTGGTCCGAGATCTCGGCCTGCGTCCACTGGTCCATGGGGACGTCGTTGACCGCAGCGGGGGCGCCGCGGTAGTGCTTGAGCAGCAGGTACTTCGCCATGGTGCATCTCCTCGGTGCTGGTGCGACCCATTCTGGTCGCCTTCACACCCGGGACGGAGCAGGAAACCGCTTCTCGACATCCCGGCCCGGAGAACTTCCGTCGACGCGGCGGACGAGTCCCGCAGCGCGGTCGCGCCGCCATCGGGAGCCCCGGCGAAACGCGCCGGACCGGGCAACGCAACCATCGAAATGATGATGCCCGGGCGCCAGTCGGGCTGAGCGCCGCAGCGCCTGCGACTTCTCGGCGGGCAGTGCCTCTACCGTGCCAGCAACCCGTCCAGAAGCCGGACTGCGTCCCGCCACTCCGGCGTTCCCTTGGAGGTCGCATTGTCCCATCCATCGCAGCCGTTCGGCACGGTCGTCAGCACCGCCGGCGTCAACCTGCGGCAGTATCCGAGCACGGATTCCTCCGTCGTGGGCAACCTGAGCCACGGCGCCGAGATCGGTCTGCACAGCAAGGTGCACGCTCAGACCATCGACGGCAACAGCATCTGGTACCTGCTGCGTGACGAGGCCGCCTGGGTCGCCGCGCGCCACGTCGACAACACCGGAGAGGTGCCGCTGTCCAAGGACGTCCATCCGGCTTCCCCCCGAGGCTGAAGCCGCTCGTCGGACCGTCCGGTAGGGGGCACGGAGTGTTGTCCGGGCCCCCTACCGCAATACACAGCCCCTTGCTCGGGGCTACGCCGTGCCGCAGGCCGCCGAGGGCGCACGACACGACGACGATCGCCGCGTCGGTGGCCACCTCGAGCGCCGCCCGCGTCTTCTCCCAAGCCCGGCGACCGCCGCGGCCTCGACGAGTACTTCTGGTGCTGTGACCGGGAAGGTTCGCCGGATTGTTCGTTGTGCCGGGTGGAAATGAGCTCTCCGACCATCGCGGGAGGCGGCGCAACGAGTTCGGGTTCCCGGACCGAAGGACGGAGCAGGAGGGCCAGAAACAGCTCGGTGCGCTTCCGGCGCGCGATGCTGCTGCTCGCCTCGGCCGGCGGCAGCACCGTCCCGGACATCGCACAGCTCGTCCAGGCGGACGAGGACACCGCTCGTGACGTGATCCATCGCTTCAACGAGATCGGGCTTGTATGCCTCAACCCTCGGTGGGCGCTGCCTGCGGAAAACGGAGAGCTGGCCGGTGGGCATAATTCCGCCATGAACATGATCGGGCTGCGGCTGCTGCTCGCCACCGTGCTCGCCGGAGCCACACTGAGCGGATGCTCCCTCCTTTCCCCCTTCACGACCTGTGAGGGCACCGCTCGGGAGGTGGCGGCCCTCGATGAGCTGCCGGCCCTGGACCTGCACCCGCCAGGGGCCAGGCCCCTCGACGGCGGCGCAGCGGACGGGGCCACCTGCATCAATGACAGCGGGGACGCCTGGCTGAGCGCGGACCGGCTGTACGTGTACGACGGGAACGCCACGGACGTGCTGGCGTATTACGCACGGGAACTCCCGGCCGCGGGCTGGCATCCGGTCCGGCGGATCGGGGCGGCGCCGGAGGGCCGAACCCCCGTCACCTGCTTCGAATCCCCGGACCGGCCGAGCGTCATCGTCACTTTCGAGTCACCCGCCGACCTCCGCGAGTTCTACCTGGTGGACCCCGGACCCGAGCCGACCGGCTCCGTGCCCCGGACCTGGTTCCACGTATTCGCCGAGGCGTCGACCGACGGATCGCGCATGGACTGCTACTAGCCAGTGCTGTGACCTGGAAGAGTCGCATCAAGCGGACGCCCGAATGTCAATCCCGCCCGAGATGGCGACGTGCTCCCTCCCGCCCTGCGGGCCAACCGGAACCGGGCGGCGCAGCGCGCCGGAGAACGAGCGCAGTCGGCCGGGATCGAAGGACCCTGGGGGAGCGGCGGGGAGGGAGCAGGTACGTCGGCACGGAAACGGCGTTCAGAATGGGTTGAGTCGACGGTCAGCCGCGCGAAGCTCCCGGCGGGGTGGTCCCGGCCGGGACCCCTCGGTCAGGATCTTCGTCGCTGCGCGGGCATGCCCGGCTCGCGGTCGGCGCCACCAGCCCGGACGGGCTCAGTCCGTCGGGCGCCGCGGGGCGCTCGCCGTGCCTGAACCCCTGCCGCTCAGCGCGGCGTCCAGGGTCTCCTGGGCCATCCGCATCGCCGCGGCGTACTTCGGCTCGGACAGGCGCTCCCAGGCCAGGTCCGGTGCGACGTCCTCGACCCGGCTCATCACCCACCAGATGTTGCCGAACGGGTCCCGCACCCGGCCGCCGCGATCCCCCCACGCACTGTCGGCGGCCTCGGTGACCACCTGTGCCCCGTGGGCGACAGCAGCGGCCATGGCGGTGTCGGCGTCCGGTACGTAGACCCGCAGCAGTGAGGGCATCACCGGCCAGTCGGGCCGTCGGTCGAAGGCCAGGACCACCGTGTCGCCGACACGGATCTCACCGTGGCCGATGGTGCCGTCCTCGACCGCCACCCGTGCGATCTCCTCGCCGTCGAACGCGGCGGTGATGAAGTCGAGCAGCGCACCGGTGTCGTCGGTGACGACCCACGGTGCAACGCTGGTGTAACCGCCGGGTGCAGTGTGCTTCATCGGTTTCGTCCCCTCGTCCGGTCTCTCGCGATGTGACGACCCTAGGACGCAATGAGGACAACTGCCGACCTAGATAAAGATCACGGCCTACGAGGGATGTCCGGGCGTTCAGACGGGGCTCGCGTCGGCCCGTCGACCGTGCCCGCCCCGGCTCCGGGCGGACCCCCCGACCCAGGCCACGCCGCTGCTCGACGCGGTCCCGATGATTCGGGGCCCGTGGGGACACCCCGCCACAAGCCCCGGCGCCTGCACGCGGATCGGACGACGACTCCGACATGTACCCCGCTGCTGTGCAGGCGCGGCAGCAAGGCGCTGATCGCGCGACGTGCCTGCCCACGGTTGCGGACCGGGCAAGGTGCGCTGGGTGGTCGGGCCCACGTCCGCCCAGGCTGAACCGGTGCAGGCGCCTCCATCCGCCACGACCGCCTCGCGTGGAGCACCCTCGCTTCTCGGGGCCTCCGGGAAGGCATCAGTAAGGCGGACCCGATGCACCCGTGTCCCCCGGGTGTGCTGAGATGGGGCCTGAGACCAGGGAGGATACGTGGACAGCAGCGTGCACGAGGGCTGTGGCCCGACGCGGGGACTCTCTCCTGATGATCACGTGTTCGTGTCCAAGCGAGTGTTCCGTGGGCAGCCGGTCATGCGGGTGCACCGAGACGAGGACGGCGACTGGCAGGCGTTCTCGGGTGCCGAACCACGCTGGGTCGGACGCCCGCGGCTGCTGCATGGGGTTCATCTGCTGGAGCTCGATCCGTCGTTGGCCAGCCTGCCGGCCCTGCCGCTGGGCCACCTCGCGACCCGTGATGAGGCTTTCGGGACGACCTGGCAGGTCTTCCAGGGGTGACGATCACGGCCGGAGCCGGAAGCGGATCGCCGCGGTGGTGGCGGTGTCCTCGCAGCGGGTGGTGACGGCCCGGGATGTCGAAGCCGGTGGGCCTGCCGCCCCGCTGCCGTTGTCCGCGGTGGGCCCGCCCGCCCGCTGGTCGCGCCTTGTTCGAACAGGCCGCGGACGGGCGGGCCGCGCCCCGCACCTCGGCGGAACGGCGGACGACCTCCGGTCGATCGCAAACCGCACAGCTGGTAAAGCGTTGGCCCCTATGGAGTGAATGGCGCCGGAACCCCGTGACCCTTGGCCGGAACCTTCCATACGGTGGCCCCTCTTCGCTCATCACCACAACTGGGGGGCCGGTGCGCAACCACCGACTCGTAATGACCGCTGCCTTCGTGGCGGCCGGTCTCGGCATCATTCCGGGCACCGCGCAGGCGGCTGATCCCGTACCCGTCGCGGCCGGCGTGGCCGAGGCGATCGCCAAGGCATCCACATCCGAGGGCTTCCACAGCCCCGCGGACCGCACGATCCGCACCACCCTGCCCGCTGCCGCCACAGGGGAAGCCGCCGACACCAAGACCGCCGAACCGCAGACGGCACCGGCACCGGCACCGGCACCGGCACCGCAGTCCGCCCGAGCCGCCTCCGCCGAGCGGGCCGCACTCGACGCGGGTGCCAACCCCGCCCTCGCGGTGGACGTCAGCGGCACCAGCTACACCGCGCACGGAATCGAGCTCACCGCCCTGATCACGAGCGCCGACTTCGCGCTCGAGGTCGTCATCGACTGGGGTGACGGGAAGACCGACACGGTCCCCGCCCAGGGCAACGCCGAACTGCACCACTCGCACACGTACGACAAGTCCGGCGAGTACCAGGTGCAGGTGACGGTGAAGGACGCCGCCAACTCCGTCCAGGCCACCAACGGCGGTGCCTTCCTCACCCCCGGCGCAGACTTCACCCCGCACACCCCGACCCGGCTGCTCGACACCCGCGACGGCACCGGCGGATCCGTGGGCAAGGTCGCCGGGCAGGGCTCCACGCGGGTGAAAGTTGCCGGCAACGCCTCCATCCCGGCCGGCGTCACCGCGGTCGCCCTCAACGTGACCGTCACCGAGACCGTCGACAGCGGGCACATCACCGCGTGGCCCGGAGCCGGCTACGACCGCCCGGACACCTCGAACCTCAACTACACGGCCGGCCGCTCCGTCCCGAACCTGGTGATCGTGCCGGTGGGCGAGGACGGCCACGTGGAACTCTTCAACGGCGGCTGGGGCTCGGTGCACCTCATCGCCGACGTCACGGGCTACTTCACCCGCGCCTCGGACAGCGGCTACACCTCGATGACGCCCGCCCGCTTCGTGGACACCCGTGAGGGCACCGGTACGGCCAGGGGCATGCTCGCCTCCCGCAGCGCCTTCACGACCAGGATCGGCGGTCTGCAAGGCGTGCCCGAGAACATCACGGCCGTCGCGCTGAACGTCACGGTGACCGAGCCCCAGGGGCCCGGCCACCTGACCGCCTTCTCCGGCAGCGGGCCCGTCCCGACGGCGTCGAACCTGAACTTCGTGCCCGGCCAGACGGTGGCGAACGCCGTCATCGTGCCGGTGGCCCCGGACGGAACGATCAAGGTCTTCAACGGGGCCTGGTCGCCGACCCACGTGGTGGTCGACGTCGTCGGCTACTACAGCAAGGAGAGCAAGGCCGCCTTCCTGCCCTTCACCCCCTTCCGGACGCTGGACACCAGGCAGGAGGCGTACGGCTGGCCCGGCGGCAGGTTCAGGGCCCGGGAGTACATCACGCAGGGGTTCACCCCCGAGGCCGCGACCCCGGCGGGTGTCGAGGCGTACGTGCTGAACGCCACCGTCACCGAGACCGGCGGCACCGGATTCCTCTCCGTCGCGCCGAGCCCCTCCCCGCTGCCGGCGCCGGGCGAGCCCGCCGCTCCCGCCGCGACCCGCCCTGCCTCCTCCACCCTGAACTGGACGGTGGGCACGACCGTCCCGAACCTGGTGCAGGCGAGCGACGGCGACCACGGCGTCATCAACTTCTGGAACCAGGGCCACGAGGACGCCGACCTGGTGCTCGACGTCTTCGGCGTCTACCAGACCAAGTGATCCCGGGGGTGGCGCGCACGGCCGCGTCACCCCTCCCGCAGGGCTCTGCAGTGGCCGGCATGATGTGTTCGACGGCCCTGCCGGTGCCCCGGCACAGCGGGCAGAGCACACCCCAGGGGCAAGCCGGAGCCTCCTACCCGGCCCCGCCCGTGCCCGCAGGCGGATGCCCGGTGACCGCACTGCGGGCGGGCACGCCTCCGACGCAACGCTCAACGCCGAGCCGGTGCAGGACCGTTGCGTGCCCGGGAGGCCCTACGAGGAGTTCCCACACCCTGACGGGCCGGTCGGCAGGCCCTCCTTGGGTGGCCGGGGGTTCGATAGGCTCAGGGAAATGGAAGCCCCGACCACCCCTGTCCTCCTGCTGTCCGCACCCCGGACCTCGACCGCCGAGCTCATCGCCCGGGCGGCGGCCCGGCGCGGCTACGACGTGGCCGACCGGGCGGCGGGTGTCCAGGGCCGCAGGGTGCACTGGTACGGGGGCCCCCGGGCGGCCGCACGCCATGCCGGCCCCCTGGGCCTCGGGCTGCTCGAACCGGCCGACGACTGGCTGGTGCACCTGCCGCGCCCCCTCCTTCGGCGGAGCGTACGGCTCACCACCCTCGGCGAGGCCCGGGAACTGCGGGAGCGGGCCTTCGTGAAGCCGCCCTCGGCCAAGCTCGACCTGCTGCCCGCCGCCGTCCACGAGGACGGGACCAGCCTGCCCGGCGGGCTCGACGGCTCCACGCCGGTCCTGGTGAGCAGTGTGGTGGAGTTCGCCTCGGAGTACCGGCTGTTCGTCCTCGACGGCGAAGCCGTCACCGGCAGTCGGTACGCCGTCCACGGCCGCCTCGATCCGGCGCCCTTGGACGCCGACAGCCGCGCCTTCGCCCGTACGGTCCTCGACGCCACTGCCGCCGGCCTGCCCAGCGCGGTGTGCCTGGACGTCGGCCGGCTCGCCGACGGCGACTGGGCGGTGGTCGAGGCCAACATGGCGTGGTTCGCCCACTGCTACGCCGCCGAACCGGACCGCGTACTCGACACGGTGCTCCGTGCCGCCGGCCCGCTCGCCGCGGTCGCGGACCGGGACCAGCCGTACCTGAGCGGGTCGGCGGCCCGGCCGGAGCGGGCTCACGATCCCGTTGACCGCGACGTGCGTGCGTCCTGCTAGGTTGGCCGTTCTTTTCGTCGGAATTGCCGAGCGGGGGAGTGCGAACGGTGCGGCGCGAGCGCGTGCGAGGGGTCATGGCCGGGATCGGGGTGAGCGTCCTGATGGCGGGAACGGCCGCCTGCGGGCCGTCGGAACCGGAAGCGACCCGGGCCGGAGCGAGCGGGCGGGACGCGAAGCCGACAGTGGCCGCCATGAGCCAGGGCGTCAAGGCCGCCGGCTCCGTCGGCGGTGACGGCTCGCCGTGTCGGTTGCCCGTCTCCTTCGATCTGGCGCCGGGCTGGGAGCCGAAGGCCGTGATGCGTGCCGAGGACGAGCAGTTCGCGTCGCTGTTCGAGCAGGGCGGGGCGACCCTCGCCTGCGAGATCAATGCCCGGTCCAGCGGAAACATCGGATTCCTGCGCGTCTGGGTCTCCGATGAGCCCGTCACGACCGGGGGTGCCCGCGCCGTCCTCGAAGGGTTCATGAGCGAGGAGAACACGGCCGGCGGGCCGCCGCCCGTCTACACCGATCTGCAGACGGCCGCGGGCGGCGGCGAGCTGCCCGCCGTGCACGTGGCCTACGAAGCGAACCTCCTCGACGAGCCGAAGAAGCAGAGCGCATTCGCCGTGGTCACCCCAGCGGGCAAGGGGGTCGTCGTCCACCTGGGCGGCCTGGACTCCGCCGAGCACGAGCAGATGCTCCCGGCCTTCCGGCTGGCCCGGCAGTCCCTCAGGGCAGCCCCGTAGCGGAACACCCTCGGCCCGCGCTGCGACCGATTTCGGCCGAGGCCGTCCGGCGGGGTGTCAGTGGGGCCGTTTAGCGTTGCCGCGTGATCTGGACCACCATCGACGACATCCTTCCGCCCGTGCCTCCCGCGCGGAGGCTCGCTGCCGCGCCCGGGGGGCTCGCCGAGACCGTCGAGCTGACGGCGGCCCACCTCGACTCCCGCGCGCACACCGTGGCGGACTTCGAGCGCTCCCTCGACGGGCTGGTACGGCACGCCCACCGCGACCGCCACGCGCTCGCGCGCGCCCTCTCCTCCGCCCTGGGGCACCGCTACAAGGAGCAGGAGATCGAGGCGCACCGACTCGGCGGGCTGGACGCCGTGGTGGCCTCGCTCCTGTGGCTGGTCCCGGGATACAGTCTCAAGCCCGAGTACGTGCACCGCCATCGGGGGCACGAGGAGTGTGCCCAGGAGGGCCTGGAGGTGGTGATCGCCGCGCGGCTGCGCGAGATCGGGTCCACGCTCATGTCCAAGGACCCGCTGCCGTTCCTGCTGTCCACGCCCACCTGGGACACGGGCGCCCTGGAGGCGGCCGAGTTGGTCGAACGGCTCACCGAGTACCGGCGGCTGGGCGTCCGGCCCGGCCCGGCCGACTTCGGGCAGGCGCTGCTGCGCATACGCCGCGACGACCCCGCGGCCGGGACGGCCGCCGAAGCCGCGGCCCGCCTCGGCACCGCCGAGGGCGCCCGACTCGCCGCATGGATCGGGCCGGACGGCGCACCGGCCCCGGCGCTCCGGCGCGTCGTCGAACCCGACCCGCAGGCGCACAGAGCCTGGCAGCGGATCGGCACCACCGCCGCACAGGTCGCCTTCCTCACCGGTGAACGACCCGTCCTGCAGCGGGAGTTCCCGACCGCCTTCCACTGGCTGGGCCGCCCGCACGAAGGATTCACCCAGTGTTACCACTGGCACCAGGGCCACCCCGTACGGGCGTCCGTGCTGCCGGAGGACCGGGACACCCAGGCCGCTTGGCTCCTGCCGCACATCACACTGGCCGCGACGGCCGACGATCAGGGCGGGTCGTGGATGCTGCCGCACCTGGCCCGGCTGGGCGGGCCGGCGGGGCCGGCCCTGCACGCCGCCGTTGCGGCGGGACTGGGCGGCCGGTACGCGAACAGCCGCCGCCCGGCGGTGGAGGCACTGCTGGTGCTCGCAGCCCGGGGCGATCTCGACGCCCCGCTGCTGGGCCGCGAGCTCGCCGCCATGACGGCCCTGGGCACGGTCAAGCCCAACCGGCTGGCGGACGCGGCCCGTTGCGCCGCGGCCGAGGGCGCGCACGCGACCCTGTGGACCGTCCTCGCCGAAGTACTCCCGGCCCTCCTGCCCTCGGCGCACGGCGCGGGCGAGGTATTGGCCGTCGCCGCGTCCTGCGCGGAGCGCTCCGGAGCCGCGGGTCCGGTCCCCGCAGAGGTCGCGGCGGCCGCGACCCGCCGCGGCACCTCCACCGTGGCCACCGGGGCCCGCCGGCTGCGTGCCGCCCTCACCGGCGGGTGAGCGGGTCGGACCCGGCTCCGGCGGGCCGCGGAAATCAAGATCATCGCGCCGCGCGGCACCCTCTACGATCATGTCCATGATCGAAGGAAAACTGGTGAGGCTGCGCGCCCTTCGCGCGCAGGACGCGGAGTACCACCTCAAGTGGCGCAACGACCCCGAAGTGGTCCACTGGGCCACGGGGGGCGATCCGTGCTTCGGCCCGGTCACGGCCGAGGCCGTGGCCCTCGGATTCGAGACGATGCTGAGGCTGAACCCGAGGGACTCGGCCGTCTTCACCGTCGAGGACCTGGCCGACGGCACGGTGATCGGCATGGTGGACTACCGCGACGTGGATCCGGTCGCCGGGCTCGCCACGGTCGGCGTCACCATCGGTGAACGGGACCGCTGGGGCCGCGGCCACGGCTCCGACGCCCTGCACCTGCTGGTGGGGCATCTGTTCGGCGCCCTCGGACTGCACCGGATCGAGCTCGACACCTGGAGCGGCAACGAGCGGGCCGTCCGTGCCTTCACCAGGGCGGGGTTCCGCGAGGAGGGGCGCCGCCGCTCCGCCGTCCTGGTCGCGGGCGAGCGCCACGACACCGTGCTGTTCGGGATGCTGCGCACGGAATGGCCCGGCACGCAGACGTAGGCACGGCGCTGCGGCCACCGTCCCGCGTGGTCCTGAAGCCGGGCCCGGCCGCACGGTGGTGCGGCCGGGCCCGGCGTGCTGTTCAGGGCAGCGGGAGCAGCGGAGTGTCGCAGCCGAGGAGTCTTCGCAGGGCCGGGATGTCGGTCCAGGCGAGGCCGAGGGCGCGGGCTGCGAACCGGAAGGTGACGCGGCCGGCGCCGTCGGCGGCCTCACGGAGGGTCTTGACCGCCGCCTCCCGGTCGAGGACGGCGATCCCGCCCGCCGGCCGGTCCTGCCGTGGTGTTTGGGCGTGTTCGGGTGCCAGCCCGTGGATGCCGGTCAGCCGGTGGGAGAGGTCGGCCGCCTCCTGGAGGGTGCCGGGCTGCTCGTCGAGAAGGGCGCGCGCGACCGGGTTGTGGCCGACGGCCTCCTCGAGGGCCAGTGGGTACAGCCCCGCTGAGGCCTCGGTGAGTTCGATGGTGTGGTTGACGCCGCGGACGGTTCCCCGGGCGCCCAGGACGGCGGCGGCCCACAGGGCCGATGCCTCGGAGGGGTGCCAGGCCAGCGCTTGGGCGGCGGCCGAGACCGCGGCCGCCCCCGGGGTGAGGGGGCGGCATCCGGCGAGGCGGTCGAGCAGGGACCGCTCGTCGATCTCTCCGTCGAGGCCGGGACCCGCGACGTAAACGGTCGTCCGGAGCCCGGTGAGGTGGCAGGCGGCGAGGGTGAGGGCATCCCCGAACGGGCTGCGCAGGTCCGGCTCGTCGCCGTGCGTGAGGATGTCGCCGCCGATGTCCACGATGCGGATGCGCCCGCCGCAGGCCGCGGCCATGGCGCCGATCTGCGCGGCGAGGGCACGCAGCCCCCCGGAGGGGTCGAGCAGCAGCAGGCGGGCCGGGAGGTCCCGGGCCAGGGCGGGCAGGGTGGATCCGGCGGGGCGGCGGGCACGCGTGGCGGAGGTGAAGGCGGGGGCACCGCCCGGATCGCGGACGAGCCCGGTGAAGTGCTCCTCCCCGAGCGGTCCGTGGGTGGGATCGACCTCGGGGCGCTCCCATGCGTACGTGGCGATCTGCGCCCGTTGTGGAGCTGCGGTGACGGTGCGGGCGGCGATCAGGGTGCCGAGGGGGTCCCCGCCCCCGCCCGCCGCGACGTACAGGTCGCTCACGCTGCGCCCTCGCGCAGGTCGACGCCGGTGATCCGCACGGGAGTGGCTCCCATGTTCCTGCGGGCGCGGGCGTTCGCCGCGTGGAGGTTCTCGTAGTACTCGCGGTCGAGCCCCTTGACGGTCCCGGAGTAGAACATCCAGGACAGGACGTCGCGGTACTTGAAGCCCTTGGGGGTGAGCTGGATGCGGCGCCCGAGCCGGTGGAGGAGGCCGTTGGCCTCGGCGGCGTCCAGGATCGGCTCGAACTCCGCGGCGTGCTTCTGATAGCCGAAGCGGTCGAGCTCGGTGAGGTCGAGGTCGAAGGAGTCGAGGACGAGGCGCTTTCGGACGATCTCCTCGCCGGTCAGCTCGATGCCGGTGACCGGGGTGATCTCGTGGTTGCGGGCCTTCCTGATGTAGTCGGCCACTTCACCCGTCGAGGGCTTCACGCTGCCGGTCATGTAGTCGAGCACGCTGGTGTACGAGCGGGCGCCGACGCCGAGACCCAGCAAGGGCACTCCGTGGAAGGTGAGCACCTTCTGGGCGTAGCCGCCGCGGCCCGGGATCTTGTAGCGGACCGACCCCTCCTGGACGTAGCCGTGGTCGAGGAACACCTGGCGCGCGTAGTCGTAGCGCTCGTACAGCTCCGGCTGCCACATGTACTGGTAGGCCCCGGTCTTGGAGAACCAGGCGTCCGGCCGCACGGTGAGGAAGTAGGTGCTGATCGTGGTGGGCCGCAGGGCGGCCAGCTCGTCGACGCTGTGGCGCCAGGTCTCGGGGGTCTGCCCGGCGAAGCCCATGATCAGGTCGGTGGACAGGTCCGGCAGGCCGAGTTCGTGTGCGGTGCGGACCGCGCGGCGGATGACGGCCTCGTCCTCGCCGCCGCGGCCGGCCTCGCGGATCTCGCGGGGGACGAGGGACTGGATGCCGACGTTGGCGCGGGTGAGGCCCATGTCGATGAGAGCCTTGAACTCGTGGGGCGCGTCCGCGATGGAGGACGGTGTGGCCTCCACGGCGACCTCCTCCACGGTGGAGCGCCAGTTGGGGTAGATCCGCGCCAGTGTGCTGAAGATCTGCTCGAAGTGACGGGGTTTGAGCAGGGCCGGGGTTCCGCCGCCGATGTAGACCGTGCGCAGCCGGCGGGCCTGGACGATCTCGGCGTGGTCCTCGAGCTGCGTACACAGGGCGTCGGTGTAGGCGTCGAAGACGTCCTCGTCGGTGCTGATGATCGTGTAGAGGTTGCAGAAGCCGCACTTGCGGTCGCAGAAGGGGACGTGCAGGTACAGGTTGAGCTCGGGGACCTGGTAGTTGGCCAGGTCCATGGCCCATACGTCGGGGATGCTCCACCTGCCTGCAGGGAGGGGGCGGTAGGTGGAACGGGGCGGATAGGAGTACTGGTAGGGCGGTATGACGCCCTGTTCGATCTGGTCGGCGAGCTGCTGGCGCAGGCTGGTCACTGGGCTCGTTCCCCGTTCGGGTCGCGGTGCGGGTTTACCTGGCCCGGCGATCCGATCACGGGACGCTCGCGTGCCTCCATGGGTCGTGTGCACCAAATGCCGCCCCGCTACTCACCGGTTGATTGGTCTTTGCTCCAAGTCACCACGCTATGAGGCGAGTTATTTTCGTCTGTCAGGCCCATAGCCGCCCCGTCCCGCCTGCGGCTTTGCTGGGCGAATGACTATCGGTGCGGGCCCGGGCGGCCCGGGAGTGCTGGTCATCGAGCCGATGGGGAACGCGGGACGCTTCCTCGTCGAGGCCGCTGACCGGCTGGGAGTACGTTTGTACGCCGCCACCCACAAGGAGGTCCACGACGCCTACCCGGACCGGCTGCGCTCCGCACTCGCGGGCGTGTGCACGACGGACCTCGCGGACCCCCCGCGGGCACTGGCCGACATGGAGGCCTTCTGCCGCGGCCATGCCCTGAAGGGCGTCGCCGCCTGCTTCGAGCTGTTCACCCCGCTCGCCGCACTTCTGGCCGAACGGGTCGGCCTCCCCGGCAACGACCCGCTCCTCGCCCGGGCGGCCAGGAACAAGATCCTTATGGGCGAGGCCTTCGCCGCGGCCGGGATCCCGGCACCCCGCTGGGCGGTCGCGCACGACGCGGAGGCAGCCCACAGGGTGGCCCGCACGGGCGGGCTGGGCTGGCCGCTCGTGGTCAAGCCCGCCGAACAGGGGGGCTCGTGGGGAGTCTCCGTCGTGGACGGCCCCGCCCGGCTCACGTCCGCCGTCGCCGCGGCACAGCGGTTCACCCGCGCACAGCCGCACAGCCTGCCGCTCGACGCCAGGGCCCTGTTGCAGGAATACGTCCCCGGCGCGGAGTACTCCTGCGAGACGGTCGTCGCGGACGGAGTGGCCTATCCGCTGCCGGTGGTGGCCAAGGACACCACCGGCGGCAGGTACCGCATCGAGACCGGCCACACCTGCCCCTCCGGCCTGGACGGCTCGCTCGAACGGGCGGTGCAGCACACCGCGGCGCGCGCCGCGCTCGCCGTAGGCGTCCGCAACGGCATCGCGCACACGGAGCTGAAGATCCCACCGGGCTCCCGGACGCCCTATGTGATCGAGACCGGCGCCCGTCTGCCCGGCGACAACCTCTGCGAGGTCGTGCAGGCCGCGACGGGCATCAGCGAGGCCGAGGCCTACCTGCAGGCGGTCCTCGGCCGGGTCCCCGACACCAACGCCACCACCGACGCCGCCGCCTCGATCCGCTTCCTTCTGCCCGAACGCGGCGGAGTGCTGCGCCGGGCCGTCATCCCGCAGGCCCCCGGCACGCACGCAGAGCTGCACCTGGAACCCGGTGACACCGTGCCCGAGCCGGCGGACTCCGCGTGCCGGATCGGACACGTGGTGGCCCGCGCGGCGACCGCCGACCGGGCACGCGACCTGGCGGCCGGGATCGCCGCCCGGTCCCGAGTGGAAGTGGGCTGACACACCGATGCGGAAGATCGCATTCATGCGGTCGGTGGGAATCCGCCGCGCCGATCCCTACATCCAGCAGGCCGTACGCGGCCTCGCTGCCCAGGGAATCGAAGCCGGCCTCTTCCACACCAGCGGCAGCGCCGGTGACGACGACTTCCCCGGCCACCGGCACAGACTCGACCGCGCGGTCACCCCCCGGCAGCTCGCGCAGGCCGTCGCCGCCTGGGGAGCGGACGCCGCGGTGTCGATCTCACTGCCCTGCGAGAACGCGCTGCGCGACGCCACCGCCGCGTCCCTCCTCGAGGCCGTGGGCATCCCCACCGTCATGACACCGCTCGCGTCGACGATGCTGCTCGTCGACAAGTGGGAGACCAAACAACTCTGCAGACGAGCCGGGCTCCACGTACCGGACGGCATCCGCGCCGACTGCGGCCTGCTGGCCGGCCGGGGCCTGCCCGTACCCGCGTACCGGGAGGCACTGCGCGCGCAAGCCGCCCGGCTCGGCTACCCGCTGATGGCCAAACCCGTCTGGGACTCCACCAGTTCCGGCATCCGCACCCTGCGCACCCCGGCCGACCTGGACGCCTGGCTGACAGGCCCGCCGGAGGCATCCGCGGTCCTGGAAGAAGTCGTCGTGGGCGACCTGTGCACCGTGGACATCGTGGGACGGCCCGGCTCCTACCAGGTCCTGCCCCTGTGCTGGACGGGACGCGCCGGCGCGGACCCGGTGTTCACCTTCGCCGACCTGCGCTGGTGCGGGCCCCACCCCGAGGCCGACGCCGCGTTCGCCGACGTTGGCCGCGCCCTGGTCGAGCTCTGCGGGGAACTCGGGGTGCACGGCTCGGTCAACGTCGACATGGTCCGCACGGGCGGACGCTTCGTGATCCTGGAGGTCAACCCGCGCGTCGGCGGCGCAACCACCCTGTCCTGCGCCGCGTCGGGCACCAACACCTTCACCACCCTCGCGCGCATGGCCTGCGGCCTCCCCCCGGGCGACGGGCCGGTACGGCGCACCGGGTGGGCCCTCGAGTTCCTCACCGACGGCCCCGTCCCCCCGGCGGCGCTGGCCGCACTCCGCGAGCACGTCACCGTCGTCACCGCGCACGAGCTCGTCATCGACGGATCCTCCCGCGGCGACATCGTCGTCCTCACCCTCCCCGAGGGGCAGGAGCGCGCCACCGTGCGGGCCCTGACGGAACTGCACGCGCGGACCGGCTTCCCCTCGGCCGACATGCTGGCCAAGCTGACCTCCCTGCTGGTCCGATGAGCGCGGACACCGAGACCCGGCGCCCGCGCACAGCGTCCCGGCTGGGCCTGCCCGAGCTGCGGGGGCACGGCCGGTTCGTCACCGGCAACCTCATAGACTCCCTGGGCAACGGCATGCTGCTGCCCCTCGGTCTGCTCTACTTCACCGACGTCCAGGGCCTGCCGCCGGTGCACGTCGGCATGGCGATGACAGTGGGCCAAGCCGTCGCCCTGCCCGTCACGTTCCTCGCCGGACGCCTCATGGACCGTCTCGGGCCCCGGCCGGTCGTGGTCGCGGCGAACGTCCTGTCCGCCCTCGGATTCACCCTGTTCCTGGTCGCCGACCGGCTGTGGCACGTCGCCGCCGTTCACGTGCTGGTCCAGGGCGGGATCAACATGTACTTCACCGCCCAGCGCACCCTCATCCTGCACGTGACGAAGCCCGGCGAGCAGCGCACGTGGTTCGCGTTCACCGGCTCGCTGCGCAACATCGGCCTCGCCGCCGGCTCCGCGGCCGCAGCAGGGGCCCTGACAGCCTTCGGGAAGGGCGCCCTGTGGTGGCTCATCGCGGTCGACGCCGCGACGTACCTGCTGGCCGCCCTCTGCTTCGCCACCCTCACCACCACGCCGCCCCGGCGGGACGACGCCCCGCCCGGCACCCAGGCCACCGGGACCGACCACACCCGCCGCTACCTGCTGCTCGTCGCGGTGAACCTGCCCTACGTCCTCGCCCAGGCCGCCCTGTCCGTCCTCGTCGCCCTCTACACCACCCGGGCTCTCGGGCTCCCCGCGTCGGCGGCCAGCCTGCTGTTCGTCGTCAACACCGTCATCGTCTCCGGGTGTTCGACGGTGGTCACCGCCCATCTCGCGCCGAAGGCGCCCCGCCGCGCCGTCGCCGCCGGATACCTCGCCATGGCCGCCGCGATGGCGGCGTTCATGCTGCCCGCACTGCCCTCTCTCGCCTTCACCGCCTGGGCGGCCCTCATCGCCGCGATCACCCTGTTCAGCGTGGCCGAGATCCTCCTGGGCCCGGCACTGAGCGAGCTGTCGGTCACCCTCACCCCCGAAGCGGCCGGGGGCTTCACCCAGGGCCTGTACCAGTTCTCGTGGGCCATCGGCATGGTCGCGGCCCCCGCCCTCCTCACCCTGCTGCTCGAGGCCGGACCGCTGCTGCCCTGGGGAGCCGAAGCAGTGGCCTGCCTGATCGCCATGGCAGCCGCCCCCGCCCTGAAGTCCGCCAACCGCCACCGCCGGAGGAATCCCCGTTGATCACGACGCTCGTCGAGTCCGTCCACGCCGTTCCGGCCGCCGAGTGGGAGTGGCTCGCCCGCCCCGCCGGCCTCTACCTCTCGCACCAGTGGCTCGCCGCCGAGGAGGAGGACCCGACCGCGAGCGCCTCGTACGCGCTCGTCCGGGACCACGACGGCGTGCTGATCGCCGCGGCGCCCCTCCACCTGGTGCACGAGGAACCCAACGACGCCTACCGGCCCGGAGGCGTCCTGCCCCCGCAGCTGCGGCCCCGGGTGATCGCCGGGGCCCGCCGCGGCTACCACAACACCCCGCTCACCTCTCCCGGCCTGGACCCCGTACGACGCGACACCTGTCTCACACTCCTGCGGGACGCCGCCCGCGAACTCGCCCACCGCAACGGCACCACACACTGGTGGCCCTACCTCACCGCCGAGGCCACCACCCGGCTCGCACCCCTCTACCCCGAGGGCCCCGTCCACCTCGAGGACGACGCCCGCATCCCGCTGCCCGGCACGGACTTCGAGGGGTACGTCGCCTCCCTGCCCTCGCGGCGCCGCGTCGGCGTGCGCCGCGAACACCGTGAGTTCACCGCGAGCGGCCTGGACGTACGCCACCTGACCCTCGCGGACTGCACCGGGGACGCCGGGGTGCTGCTCGCCGGACACCAGCAGGAGCACGGCCACACCCAGGACGGCATCGACGCCATGACCGCCCTGCTCGCGCGGCAGGCGGCGGCCATGGGCAGCGCGGCACGCGTGGTGGCGGCCTACGACGGCCGGCGCATGGCCGGTTTCTGCCTGTACTACCACTACGCGTCCACCACGTGGATCCGCGCCGTCGCCGTCGACCGCACCCACGGCGCACCCCACCTGTACTTCAACCTCATGTACTACCTGCCCATCCAGGACGCCTACGCCCACGGCTCCACCGCCCTGCACGCGGGAATGACGACCGCAGAGGCCAAGCGCCGCCGCGGCGCCGTGGTCACGGGCCTGTACGCACTGGCCGACCGGAGGCCGCCCGCCGCGAAGGCGTGACAGGGGCCGGAGGTCGGGCAGGACCGGAGCGCCGCCCTCCCCCATGACGGGCGGACGGGCAAGCGGTCTCGCTCCGGTGTCCCACCGGTCGGCCACGTCGTCCAGGCCGCCGTGCACCGCGGGCCGGGCGCCGCCGGCTCCCAGGGGTGTACCTGGGTACACCCCGTTTCGGCAGCCACGTACAAGGACCGGCCGGCCTCCCACCGGCAGAGTCGTCACGGGGCGGGACAGGCACGCCCCGCGGCGAAGAACGGGGAGGCCGGACGACATGCCGGAACACGCACAGGTACGCGCACAGGTACAGGCACGCGCACAGGTACAGGAACGCGCGCAGGCACCGGCACGCGCACAGGCACACGAGCAGGGCGGGCGACGGGCGCCTTGGGCGGCGGAAGCGGGGGTGTTCGTCACGGTCGCCTTCGTCGCTGCCGGCATGTGCGGAGCCCTCCAGCCCGCGACCGGTATCCCGCCCGAGGTGGTGCAACTGACGCAGCTCGGCCCTGCCGTCGCCGTAGCTTCCGTGGCACTGCTGTGGCAGGGCCGGATCAGGGACCGGCTCGGGGGTGCCCTGCCCACCCGCGAACGTACTGCCGGTACTGCCGGGCGTCGAGCAGCTCTGCTGCTCACCCCCTTCCTGATCACCACCGTGTGCGTGTCCGGCAGCCTGCTCACATCCGGCTCGCTCCCCGTCACCAGCCCTCGGGCCTTCGCCCACCCCCTTGCCCTGGTCGTGGCCGCCCAGTTCCTCGGCGCCTGCGCCGAGGAGATCGGATGGCGCTGCCACCTCCAGCCGCTGCTGCGCACCCGCTTCGGCCCGGTCACCGCCTCCGCGCTGGTCGGGGTCCTCTGGGGCCTGTGGCACGTACCGGTCCTCGCGCAGGAGCCCGCCTACGCCGCCGGGTTCCTGCTGGCCGCCACCGCGATGTCCGTCATACTCGGGCTGGCCCTGGAAGGCATACGGAGCAACCGGCTCCTGCTCGCGGGCGGCTTCCACACCCTGATCAACCTCGGCATGCTGTACGTGACCGACGAGACGAGCGCGGCGACGGCGCCCATGCTGATCCTCGGAGCCGCGAGCCTGGCCGCCGCGGTCCCGTGGATCGCCGCAGCCCGCCGGAGGGCACACCCGGCGCCGGATGAGATCATCGTCGCAACGGCGCCCCGAACGGGCTGACATGGCGGAACGACGGGTGGGGAGGGCGGCACAGGTGAGCAGGGAGCGGCCCGGCATCGGAAGAGTGCCGACCGCCATCGGCCGCTGCCAGCTGTTGTCCCTCGCCGCGCTCGCCGTATCCGGGGCCGGCGGCCTCGTGGTCGGCGCCCTTCTGCTCCTGCCCGTCGGAGTCGGCTTCCTCCTGCTCCCGCCCGCCGCGGGGGCCCTGCGCCGCGTGTCCGACCGCTACCGCGGCTGGGCCTCCCGCTGGTCGGGGGCGCTGATCAGCCCGCCGCGACCGCTTCCACCCCGCCCCGCCGGCCCGGGCGGCCGCCGCCGACGGGCCGTCGCGCTCCTCGGCGACGCCGGGTTCTGGCACGACCTGCGCTGGGCCTGGGCGGAGCCCGTCACGGGCGCGCTCCTCGCCGCCGCCCCGCTGGCCCTCGTCTGGTACGGGCTCTTCGGCGCGGCCGTCCAGCCTTTCGTCTGGCGGCTCCTGGGCGACGGCAACTGGTACGCCTTCGTCCTGGTCGACTCCACGGCGGCGATGCTCGCCGCGCTCGTCCTCGGACTCGGGTTCACAGCCGCCGGCCTGTGCCTGGCCCCCGTGGTACTGCGGCTGCACGCACGCTGGAGCGGGCGGCTGCTGGCCGCCCCGTACACCACCGAACTCGTCCGCCGCATCGAACACCTCGCCGGATCCCGAGCCGACGTCCTCGACGTCCAGGCCGCCGAACTGCGCCGCATCGAAAGGGACCTGCACGACGGGGCACAGGCCCGGCTGGTCGCCCTGGGCATGACCCTGGACGCGGCCAGCCGCCTCCTCGACCACGACCCGCCGGCTGCCCGCGTCCTGCTGCAGGAGGTACGGGCCACCTCCGAGCGGGCCCTCCAGGACCTGCGCGAGCTCGTCCACGGCGTACTGCCGCCCGTCCTCGCCGACCGGGGGCTCGGCGACGCGGTGCGCTCCCTCGCCCTCGACAGCCACGTCGACGTCCACCTGGAGGCGGCCCTGCCCGGCCGGCTCCCGGCCCCCGTCGAGTCGGCCGGCTACTTCGCCGTCGCGGAACTGCTCGCCAACGCCGCCAAGCATTCAGGCGCCCCGGAAGTCCGCATCAGCCTGAGCCACACCGCCGGCGTCCTGCGCGTCACGGTCGCCGACGACGGCCGCGGCGGCGCGGACGCCCGCGGAAGCGGCCTGCGGGGCCTGCGGCGCCGCATCGAACCCTTCGACGGAACGCTCGTCCTGCACAGCCCGCAGGGCGGCCCGACCATCGCGACCTTGGAGATACCGTGCGTGTCGTCCTCGCCGAAGACCTCTTCCTCCTCCGGGACGGGCTGACGCGCACCCTCCAGGACCACGGCTTCGACGTCATCGCAGCCGTCGACAACGGGCCCGCCCTGCTCAGGACGCTCCTCGAGGAGGAGCCGGACGTGGCCGTGGTCGACATCCGGCTGCCGCCCACCTTCACCGACGAAGGCCTCCAGGCGGCCCTGGAAGCCCGCCGGTCCCGGCCGGCGCTGCCGGTCCTCGTCCTTTCCCAGTACGTGGACCAGCTCTACGCGCACGAACTCCTTGCCGGAGGCCAGGGAGCCATCGGCTACCTCCTCAAGGACCGGATCACGCACACCACCCAGTTCGTCGACGCGGTGCGCACCGTGGCCGCGGGCGGCACGGTGATGGACCCGCAGGTCATCGCACGGCTGCTGGCCCGCAGCGACGCCCGCGGCACCACCGCGGAGCTCACGCCGCGTGAGCTCGACGTCCTGCGCCTCATGGCCGAAGGCCGCTCCAACGCGGCCGTGGCGGGGTCCCTGTTCATCAGCGAGAGCGCGGTCGCCAAGCACACCGCGGCCATCTTCACCAAGCTCCGGATCGAACCGTCCGCGGACGACAACCGCCGCGTGCTGGCTGTCCTGGCCTACCTGAAGCGGTAACGGAGCCCGCCCGGGACGTGCTGGCGCCAGCCGGCGTGGTGAGAGGCGGGCAGGGAGGCCGCGTTGGCCGGCTTGATCGCCGTCGCGGGAACTCTGCTGCGTTCCGTCGCCCCTTGGGCGTCCAGCGTCGCGCCGGTGCCAGGTCTTCTCGACCAGGTGCCTGGTCAGTGCGGCCCGGATGCACGCTCCTGCTGCAGCGTGCGCAGGAGGTCGAAGGCGGGGCCGTCCACCGGCCGGCGGGTGGTGTTGCCGAGCGCGATGACGGCGAGCCGCTTCTCGGGGTCGAAGCCCACGAAGGAGGAGAAGCCGCCGGTACCTCCGTTGTGCCAGATCTGGAGGTGAGCGCCCTGCCGGGGGTGCAGGCGGTGCCCCATCCAGCCGAGGTGCACCCAGGCGAAGGGACTCGTACGGTGCTCCACCGCCCGGCTCAGGCGGATCGCCTCGGCGAGTCCCTCGGGGCCGCCGTCCAACTGGGCCCGCACGAAGGCCACCAGGTCGGTCGCGGTCGACCGGAGGGCGCCGGCACCGGCAAGGTCGGCGAGGTGCCACGGTGAGACGGGCCTCCCGCGGCGGGCGTGGCCCTGCGCGCAGCGTCGGGAACGGGCCTCGTCCACCGTCACGACGGTGTCGGTCATGCCCAACGGCGAGCAGATCTCCCGGGTGATGAGGGATTCGTAGTCCGTGCCGGCCCGGCGCGCGAGGGCCAGACCCAGCAGCCCGGCTCCGAGGTTGGAGTAGCGGAACCTCTTCCCCGGCACGGCCCCGAGGCGCGTCCTGGCCAGCCCCGACAGCAGGGCGTCGGCTGTGCAGTCGGCGTACGGATCCGACTTCGACGGGTGCAGCAGAGCCGTGAGCAGCATGCCCCGGGGCAGCCGCGGCAGCCCGGAGGTGTGGGTGGCCAGATGTTCCAGGGAAATCTGCCGACCCTCGCGTGACGGTACGGCCGTACCGGCGGGCAGCAGGTCGGCGAGCGGCTCCTCCAGCCCCGCCGTGCCTGCGGACGCCAGGCGTGCCAGGGCCAGGGCGGTGAACGGCTTGGTCACCGAACCGATCTCGAACAGGGTGTCGGGGCCGGGGCTGCGGCCGTCGTCCGTGCCGGTGCTCCCCGCGCCCCGGATCTCCACGACGTCCTCCGCCACCGCGGCCACCACCACGCCGACGTGGTCCTCGGCCAGCCGGTCCGCGGTCTGCTGGGCGAGTGTTCCGAGTTGTTGTGCCATGACCGACATCATTGCGGAGCCACTTACGCGGCCGGTGCGACCGGATGATGATTTCCGGGGCCTGCCCCTCAGACCTGAGCAGTACGGAACCAGCCCCGCCGTCCCATGGTGCGGCCGTTGTCGATGTCCGGCCGGTAGTGGCGGAAGTAGAGGAGCTGCAGAAGCCTTCCCCGGCTGTTCGTCCCGGTCTTGTCGAACACCTTTTTGAGGTGGTCCCGGACGGTGTGCTGTGAGATCCCGAGCCGCCGGCTGATGTCGGTGTCGGACATCCCGTAGGTGACGAGCTGGGCGACCTGCTGTTCGCGCAGGGTGAGCCCGTACGCGTCCATCAGGATCCCGATGACGTGCTCGGGCCTGCTGGGCTGGACCATGACGGCGACGGCGCCCTCCGCGCCCATGCGCGTGGCGGTGACGGACACCCACGCGCCGTTGCGGCTGCGCATGCGCAGCGAGGCGTCGCCCGTCGTGCGGGCCCTGCTGACCGCGTGGAGCACGGGCTGCGGAAGAGGGGCCGACTCGGCCGGGCCCGCGTCCAGTTGCTCCAGCCACAGCTGCCCCGCCGGGGTGGCCCGGTCGAGCTTTCCGTCCGGGTGGAACATCAACAGGCCGGGTGCGGTGGGGATCTCACAGTCTGCGGCGGCGACGTCGTGCCGCAGGTACGCGGACCGCAGCGCCTGGGCGACGGACGGCGCGAGCGTCGTCAGCGCGGTGATCTCGCCGTCGCCGAATGGCGCCCGGTCGCCGCCGCGGTGCAGCACCAGCGCACCCCACACGGTGTTGCCGGTGCGCAGGAGCACGCGCATCTCGTCGCCCATCCCGGCCGGGCGGTAGACATCGCGGTAGCGGGAGCTGGAGTGGGGGCGCTGTCGGGTGGCCTGCCAGAGCCCGGCTGCGGTCCCGCCGGTCCTCACCAGGCCGGGGAACTGGTTCACGTCCTCCTCGCCGTACTCGATCTGCAGCAGCCGCGGCAGGTGGGAGTGGGGTACGCCCTGGTGGTGGAAGCCGCCGGTGTGCAGGAGCGTGGCCGGGTCGAGCGTCAGCCCGCACACACCGTCCGCCCGGACGACCTCGGGAATGATGTCGGCGACGCGGGCGAAGAGCGCCATCGGGACGGGTGACTCCCGGCGCAGCCGTGCGATCCCTGCCTGGGCGCGGCGCAGTGCGGAGGCGCTCGGTCGAGCCGGGTTCGATGGCGTCACGCGGGTCTGTTACCGCAGCGACGCGACTGGTGAAACCCCCCACTTCCGGGGATCGCACGCCGCCGGTCGGCGGAGCTAGCCTCGCGCTACCACCAGCACATCCACGACCGATGGGGGACCGATGCGAGCCACACGAGCCGTAGTCAGAACCGCTGCCGCCCTCGCCATGGCGTCCGCGATCACCATGGGCACCGCGCTGTCGGCGCACGCGGCCAGGCACTCCGTCAACCACGGGGCCGACTACGCCACGTACGACACCTCGAACGGCTGGTTCGAGGTCTGCGACATGGAACAGGACGGCAACGGGGTCTACGTGTACTTCAGCAAGACCTACGGCAGTCGTGACACAGGGCAGTACGGCGACGCCAACGGTAGCCAGGGCGGCTGCGGCAACGGATACATCACCGGCTACAAGTACATGAACATCTGCGAGGACATCGTCGGCTGGGACACCTGCGTCTCGGTGAACCTGTAGCCGTAGCCGTAGCCGTAGCCGTACGGCCGGCGCGACGACCGGCACGGCCGTCCCCGCCCGCGCGGCCGGTGGAGGTGGAAACGGGGGTTCCACCGTCCGCGGCGGGGGCGGCCCTGCCCTCCCGGCTCCCTTCACGCCGTCCGGAGAACCGACGCACTTCCGCGCCGCCTCGACCGTACGGAACACCGTCGTGCCGTTCAGGGCCCTGCTGCCAACCACAAGTGGCTGGCGGCTGTTGACCGACCTCGGCACCCCTCCGGCAGCCGCGCCTGGATGAACTGCTGAATCGGCCTCATCATGCCCTTGGGAGGCTCAGCGGGTCAGGGTGTTCCGGGGGCGGTCGTCCGGACGCATGCGACGCGCGTCACGGTCCCGGTTGCCTCCCGCCGGGGTCCGGCGGATTCCGCCAGGACGGAGGCCAGGCGACCTGCGACCGGGTGTCCCCAGCGGACAGGCCAAGACTCGCTCGCGCGAGTTCGAGGTATTCCAGACGGGCGGTCCGGTACTCCATGAACGCCGTGTCCCATGCTCCGGCGTCCGCGGGGATCAGACCACGGGCCAGCCACTCGAGATGCCACAGACAGTGGTTGACCCGGACCGTGGCGGTGTTGGTCGCCGCGTCGCCCAACAGCCAGAGTCCCTCGCTCAGAGCCGAGCGGTGACTCTCGGCCTCGCCCAGCTCGTCCAACACCTCATCGGTGGGTTCCAACGGTGCGGATCCCGTCGCGATCCCGCGGAAGACAGCGATGCGCAGGTAGCGATGTGCCAGGACTTTGACCGCGTGGCCGTACTCGGCATAGGCGTCCAGCCGCCGCTCGTCCCAGCGGACCGACTGCTGCCGACGCCATCGGGTTCGCTCGTTCGCGCTGCTGATCAGAAATGACGTCGCGGCACCCACGACGACACCGACGAGCGGAAGTGCTGCGCTGATCAGGCTCATTGACTTCCCTTCAGTGCGATGGACCTGGGCCGAATGCGGCGCCGAGCGCACGTACAACGGATCCCGCACGGTGTCCGCCGACGTAGGCCCCATGGAGAACACGGCCGGCGGGATCGAGCGGTTGCGGCGGTATCGGGGCGGCCTGCGGTGAGCGGCGACGAGCCGGAGCTCCCCTCCGGGCAAGTGGTACCCGACGCCGCGCCCTTTCATCCGGGGCTGGCGGCGGCCTCATCCGGGCCGGCGTCGGCCGCGATGATGTCCACCGGGCGCCAGGCCCGCAGCGACCGGGGAACGCCTTGTGGTCGGTAGGAGGACGGCCGAGGTGCCTCAGGGCCGTGCTGGCGCGGAAACGGCTTTGCCCCGTCCTGTCGCAGGAGTCAGGCTCGCCCCATGACCACAGGCCCAGTAGGGCGTCCGGCTCGGCAGGCCGATCCGGTCGGCTACGTCACGAACTTCTTTCGTCCTGCCGCCCTACCCGAGCGAGGGGATCGGCACTGGCCGTCGGAGCGCAGCGCCCCGCTCTACGAGCGCCTCGGCTTCCGGTCGTCGGGGGAACTGCCGGAGCTTCCGCTCGGCACATGACGGGCTCGAGGCCGGGGGGCCCCGGGGGGAACGGCTCCCGCCGGGGTCACCGCCGTGCCGGGGCGCCGTCGCCCATGGACATCAGGGCGCGCAGTCCGTCACGGAGCATCCCGGGTTCGATCCCGCCGAACAGTGCCTGCTGGGTGATGTAGCCCTGGGCCGCCGCGATGAGGGTCCGGGCGATGTGTTGCGCGGGGACGTCGGAGGCGAGCATGCCCGCCTCGCGGTAGCTCTCCACGAGCCCCACCCACGCCCCGCTGATCTCCTCGTACCCGCGGCGCAGCAGGGCGGCGAGGTCTTCGTTGCGCAGGGTCTCGGTCCAGACCTGGAGCATCAGGCGGGGGAAGTCGCGGGGGTCCGCTCCGGGCTCCCCGGCCCGCACGTCGAGGATCGTGCCGAGGACCTCGGAGATCAGGAGGTCCGGTGCGGGCGGCGGGTTCTGCTCGGCCGCCGCTTCGAACGCGCCGCGGATCTGCACGAACGTCTCCTCGGCGATCGCGACGATCAGTTCCTCCTTGCTGCGGAAGTAGCGGTAGACGGCCCCGGCGGACAGCTCGGCCTCCTTCAGCACGTCCTGCATGGACGTGGCGTGGAAGCCGTTGCGCGTGAAGCAGCGGGTTGCGCCGTCGAGGATCTGCCGGCGGCGGGCGTCGAGGTGCGCCTGGGATACACGTGCCATGCACCCAAGCTAAAACGAACATTCATTCTTGACAAGGAGGGAGAGTCTGCGCACAGTGGGCCCAGGGCGTAAAACGAACGATCCTTCTCTTTGAATGGAGTCCCGCGATGCCCGTGACACCCGCCTCCTCCCACGTGGTCCCGGCCTCCCGCCGCCTCCTCGCCGTGATGGTCATGGTCCCGCTCCTCGCCGCGCTGGCCCTCTGGGCCTTCGCCTGGCCGGCCACCCGGATGGCCCCGCGCGACCTGCCCCTCGGCGTCGCCGGTCCCGCCGCCGCGGCCGCCCCTCTGGAGCAGCGGCTCGCCTCCCGTGCGGGGGCCTTCGAGATCCACCGGTACGCCGACGAGGCAGCCGCCCGCACCGCAGTGCAGAACCGCGAGGTCTACGGCGCGGTCGTCGCCACCCCGCAGGGCCCCCATCTGCTGACCGCGTCCGCCGCGAGCCCTGCCGTCGCGCAGCTGCTGGTGCAGGCCGTCACCTCCCAGGCGCCGGCCGGGGCGCAGGCCGTGCCCGTCACCGACGTGGTGCCCGCGCCCGCCGCCGACGCCCGGGGCGCCGGCTTCGGTGCCAGCGTCCTGCCCCTCGCCCTCGCCGGGGTCGCGGCCGGTGCCCTCGTCTCCCTCAGCGGACTGCGCGGCGGTCGCGCAGTCACCGCCGTGATCGGAGCGGCGACCCTCGTGGGCCTGACCGGAGCCGCCCTCGCGCACAGCTGGCTGGGAGTACTGACCGGCAACTGGTGGGCCGAGGCGGGGGTCCTCTCGCTGACCGTCGCGGCCATCGCCGGTGGTGTCGCGGGGCTCCACGCCCTCCTCGGGAAGGCGGGCATCGGCCTCGGCGTCCTGCTGGTCGTCCTGCTCGGCAACCCGTTCTCTGGCGCCGCGGGCGCGCCGCACCTGCTGCCGGAGCCCGCCGGGCTCATCGGCCAGTGGCTGCCGCCCGGTGCGGGCAGCTCCCTGCTCCGCTCGGTCGCCTTCTTCGACGGCGCAGGCGCGGCCGGGCCCGCGCTGGTCCTGTCCGGGTGGGTCGTGCTGGGCGTGGCCGCCGTCGCGTTCGCCGGCCGACGCGGTACCGCACCCGTCCCCGCCCCCTCGGCACCGGCCCCGGACGCGGTGGCTCCCGCCCCCGCTCCCCGGCCGTGACGCCGGACCCGAGATCCCCGTACCGTATTCACCAAGGTATGCACGGGTGCATACTCGGGGCATGGCAGACACGACTGTGAAGATCGACTCGGCGACCCGGGACCGGTTCGCCGCGGTGGCAGCCGCCCGCGGCATGAGCGTCCGTGCCTACCTGGCGGAGCTGGCCATCGAAGAGGAGAACCAGCTCGCACTGGGCAGGGCGACCGCGGTGTTCCGTGAAGTCGTCGGCCGGCCGGGCATCGCGGAGGCGTTCGACCGCGAGTTCGGCGGGCTGCCGTCATCCGCCCGCGCGGACCGGGCGGCCTGATCTTGGAGTTGCACATCGACATCCGGTGGCTCCTGGACCGGCAGGAAGAACTCCTCGGCAAGGACCTGGGGGTGCTCGACTACTCGGGCCTGGTCGCCGCCGTCGCGCGGCACCGCGTGAACACGCCGGCGCTGGCGACCGACCCGCCCGACGCGTACTGGCGGGCAGCGGCCCTGCTGGAGCAGATCGTGCTGCTGCGCCCGCTGCCCGCCAGGAACGAGTACTTCGGCTACGGCATCGCCGTGGCCTACATCAGGGCCTCCGGCAAGGACGTGGACACGGCCTTCGAACCGTGGCGCGACCTGATCACCGCCATCCGCGGCCTGCGCCTGAACGTGTACGACGTGGCCGACCGGCTGCGCTCGATGCGCCCGGAGTCCTGACAGGTCTCGAGCCGCCCAGGCCACGGCGCCGCCGAGACCGGTCAGGAATGGAGAAGTCTTAGGTCATCGGTGTGGTGCCAGGGCGAGGCAGGTTGGTTGTGGTCCGGGGGGAGCCGGATGTGGCTGGTGAATAAGTGCCGCTCGATAGCTTCCGGGGCATGGCCGCCCGGTTCCCTTGGACGCCTTACTGCTGATTGAGAGATGCAGACATCGCTGGTCAAGGCTTCGACGGCGGAGCGTACTTCGGGCCACACGGTGCAGGTGACGCGGGATGGAGACACGCGTGGGGTACGAAGCATCACCGGATCTGGGTCGGCATCGACGCCGGCAAGGGGCACCACTGGGCAGTGGCGGTCGACGGCGAGGGGACCTCGCTGTTCACGCGCAGGTGCTGAACGATGGCCGTGGACATCTCCAGCCGCACGTCGGCCCTGCTGCTGGCGTTGCTGCTGGCCCACGGACAGCCGGTGGTCCACATTCCAGGCAAGTCCGTGAACCGCATGTCAGAGCTATCAGGGTGAAGGGAAGACCGATGCCGAGGAGGCCCGGATCATCGCTGATACCGCCCGTATACGGCTGGAATTCCGCCCCGTCGCGACGTCGGTCGACACGACGTGCGAGCTCCGGCTCCTGACCGGGTACCGCCGGAACATGATGGCCGACCGCGTCAGGATGCTGAACCGCCTGCGTGACCTCCTGGTGGGCATCTGCCCCGCTCTGGAGCGGCCTTCGAGTACCGGTCGCGCGCGCCTCGAGTCCTGCTGACCGGCTACCAGACACCCGTGGCGATCCGGCGAATGGGAGAGCCAAGCGGCTGACCGGTTGACTCGCCCGTCATAGGCGCTCCCAGGGGAGAAGCATGCCGCGTGGCTCGCGCGCGATCTTGCGCAGCAGATCCTGGACCTGGACGAGCGCCTCAAGGAGACCGACCAGCAGATCACCGGGCTTTTGCGGACCGACGAGCGCGCCGAGATCATCGAGCCCATGCCTGGCATGGCCCCATCCCGGGTGCGGAGTTCCTGGCCGTCATGGGTGACTTGTCGGCGCACAAGGACGCGGGTCATCTCGCCGCCCACGCCGGCCTGGCCCACGTGTCTTGGGACCATCGGCCCAAGCACTACAACCGGCGTCTGCGCTGGCTCTTCTGCATGTCCGCGCAGGTCGCCATGACGATGCCGGGCCGTCGCATGAGTACTACCGGAAGAACCGCGGCGAGGGACTCCTCCACACCCAGGCGCTGTTGTCCCTGACCCGTTGCCGGGTCGATGTGCTGTGCCATGTTGAGGGGCGGCCGCCTCTCAACAGCGCCCCCTACAGACCCTGCGACAGCTTGACTTCTGCGTTGAGCTGCCCCTGCGGCGCCTGTCCGCCGGGCCGACTCGGATGGCCGTCCGGTCGACGCCCGTTTCGGAGAGGGGCAGGATGGATGGGGTGGCGCCATTGCGATCAGTCCGGCGCCGCAGCGGCGCCACAGCCGTACATTCGTTGTCGTGCTGTGGCTGGAGGGATCACTCCCGGAGCGCTGGCCCGGCGAACTGCCCCCGTGTTTCCGCGGCGCCCTCCAATCATCGCGAGGGAGGAGCCCTGTCATGGCTCGGCGCAACCAACACAATGCCGTCGTCTCGCTAGTCGCCTCATCGTTCGTTCTGGGGGCCACGGTCGTCCTCACGCCTACCGCCACTGCGGCACCCGCTCTGGGGACGTGCACAGTCAAGACCGAGGACAACAGGGCGCGGGCAGTGTCCCTTGACGACGGTAAATTCCCTGACGGCAGGATCAGGCCCCGGACGGGCGACGGCCCGCTCGAGGCCGTCAGGGAAGGGGAGAGCATCGTCATGCGCATACCGCTCGAAGGCGGCGGTCGGCTCGTAGTCGAACTGTCCCCTGAAGAGGCTGATGCCCTCGCCGACGCACTCAACGATCCAGCGCAACCCGAGCCACCTGAGCAGTCCGAGGAACCGTAACGAAGCGGGCCCGAGCGAAGCGCAGGACCCCGGTCCGAAGGGCCGACTCCGGCTCGGCGAAGCCGAGCCGCGCAGAACGCAGCGAGGCGGTTCGTTGGCGCAGTGCGCAGCGCCGCGGGACCCGCTTCATCAAAGGACGGGACACCACCGAGGCAGCCGTCGGCGCCGTAAACGGTGTCGACGACGCCAAGGCCACCCGGCAGTTCTACGTCGGACGCGGCCTGACGGTGGCCAAGAGCTTCGGCGGCAAGTACGCCGAGTTCGCCGCCGGCGACTCCGGCCCCGTCAAACTGGCGCTGTACAAGCGCCGCGCCCTGGCCAAGGACCTCGGCGTCCCCGCCGACGGCACCGGCTCCCACCGCATCGTCCTCGGCGGCACCGCGGCTTCCGGCACCTCCGGCGCCTTCACCGACCCGGACGGGTTCGCCTGGGAGGCTCCCGAACCGCCTGCCCGGGCGCAGTCCTGACCCCCGGCCGCGCGACGCCGGGTCAGGCCGCGCACGGCACCACGCGCGCGTTGTCGACGTACAGGCACAGTGCCCCGTCCTCGGGGCACCGCAAGCCGACCGAGATGCCCCGCAGCGCGCCGTCCGCGGCGAAGGCGAGGGCCACCGCCACGTGGAACACGCCGTGTCCGGCGGGGCACCGGGGCCGGTCCGACGCCTCGAAGCCCGGCCCCGGCGACGCGGGCGGCAGCGGTACCCCGGAGGGTCCAAGCCGCCACGGGCAGGGGGCGTCGGGGTGCGCGTACCCGTCTGTGATCCCGAGCGGGATGCAGCAACCCACGCAGAAGCACTCGCCCTTGGCGACCTCGAACTCCAGCCTTCCGCAACCGCGCATCTCGCACGCGGCGACCACGACCTCGACGCGCCCGCCCGGCTCCGCACGGACGGTGTCCCGCAGGAGGCGCAGTACATCCGCGGGGCCGGCGGCGGGCTCACCCCCCGCTCCGTGCGTCCATGCGGTCTCGTGGTCCATGATGGGGATCCTCGCATGCCGCCCCGGGAAATGATCATTTCGCGGAGCGAAAATCAGCGGTGGGGGAGTGGCCGGACTGCTTGGATGCAGCCATGACCACTGATCTTCCCGCTGAGTACGAGATATCCGCCGACTCCGCCCGGATCGATGCCGCCCAGGTGCACCGATGGCTGTCGCAGGACGCCTACTGGGCCCGCGACCGGTCCCGGGAGAAGCAGGACCGGGCCATCGCCGGTTCCCTGAACTTCGGCGTCTACGAGCGGGCTTCCGGCCGGCAGGTCGGCTACGCCCGCGTGGTGACCGACAAGGCCGACTTCGCCTGGCTGTGCGACGTGTACATCTCCCCGGAGGTGCGCGGCAAGGGAATCGGAACCGCGCTCGTCACCGCGGTGCGCGACCACCTCGCCCAGTACGACCTGCGCCGCGTCCTGCTGGCCACCGCGGACGCCCACGAGATCTACGCCAAGATCGGCTTCGTCCCGTTGGAGGCGCCCGAGCGGTGGATGGCGCTGGGCCGGCAGTGAGGCGCCCGGCCCCTGCTACCCGAGGGCCCTGCCCGCACGGAACGTGCGCCGGTATGCGGCCGGTGTCGTGCGCAGGGCCTCCTGGAAGCGCCGGCGCAGGTTGACGGCGGAGGACAGCCCGACCCGCCGGGCGATGGTCTCCACGGGCAGGTCGGTCTCCTCCAGCAGCGCCCGGGTGGCGGCGATCCGCCGGTCCAACAGCCACCGCCCGGGGCTGATGCCCAGCTGCTCGGTGAAGCGCCGGGTCAGCGTGCGGGCCGAGACCTGGGAGCGGGCCGCCATCTCCGCGACGCTGACGGGCCGGTCCAGGCGCCCGTCCAGCCACTCCAGCAGCGGGGCCAGCGAATCGGAGACCGGCCCGGAGGCGGGAAGTTCGGCGTACTGCAGCTGGCAGCCCTCGCGGTGCGGCGGCATCACCATCTGCCGGGCGATCCGCATCGCGTACGCGGCGCCCTGGTCGACCCGCACCAGGTGCAGGCAGAGGTCAACACCGGCCGCGGACCCGGCGCTCGTGGCGACGTCGCCGTGGTCGACGTAGAGCACGGCGGGGTCGACGCGGACCCGCGGGAACCGGGCGGACAGCTCGGCTGCCTGCGCCCAGTGGGTGGCGGCCCGCCGGCCGTCCAGCAGCCCCGCGGCGGCGAGCACGAAGGCGCCCGAGCAGAGCCCGACGACCCGCGCGCCGCGCGCGTGCGCCCGGCCGACCGCCGCGACCACCGCCGACGGCACCCCCGCGCCGGCCGGCCGGCGCCAACCGGGGACCAGAACGGTGTCCGCCCGCTCCAACGCGTCCAGGCCCGTCGTGACCAGCACGTCGTAGCCGGCCTCGGTGCGCACCTGGCCGGGGTGCTCGGTGCAGACCTCGAACGCGTAGCGGGCGGGGATAGCCGGACCGTGGTCCCCGAACACCTCGCTCGCGCAGGCCAGTGCGAACGTGGACTGCGGGGGCTGCAGCAGGGCCACGACCCGGTGCGGCGCAGGCGACTTCGGCGTGGGACGCGGCGTCATGGCGCGAAAGTACCCCATCGTGTCGTTCAGGACACTGGGGCCGGGCGATTGGTCCAGTCCAATATCGGTGCTGTGACCACGACACGGACCCCGAAGGACCGCCCCGCCCCGAACGACCGCCCCGCCCCTACCGATCCACCGGCCTCCCCGCCCCCCTTGTGGGACCGGCAGTTCACGCTCTACTTCACCGCCCGTGCGGTATCGCTCCTCGGCGACGCGATGATGCCGGTGGCCGTCGCCCTCGCCGTCGGTGCGCTGTACGGGGTTTCAGGAGTCGGCCTCGTCCTCGGCGTCTGGACGGGGACGTTCGTCCTCCTGGTTCTCCTCGGCGGGGTGTTCGCCGACCGGTTCGGCGCACGACGGATGATGGTCGCCGCGGACCTCGTCCGCGTGCTCACCCAGGGGGTGCTGGCCGCCGCCTTCTTCACCGGGAAACCGCCGTTCTGGCTGCTGGTGGCCATGGCGGCACTGGCCGGTGCGGCCGTCGCGATGTTCCTGCCGGGCGTGAACGGGATGGTGCCGCTCGTCGCCCGCGAACCGCAGCGCGCCAACGCCACCCTCAAGGTGGCCGACGCGCTCGCCCACCTGCTCGGGCCGGCCCTCTCGGGACTGCTGCTCGCCCTGACCAGCGCCGGAACCGTCTACGCGATCGACGCCGGCACCTTCCTGCTCAGTGCCCTGTGCCTGGCGCTCATCCGGTTCGGCCCCGCGGGCACGCCCTCGCAGACCGAGGCCGCCCCCGACTTCCGCACCCGCACGGGGCGGTCGCTGCGCCATGAACTGCACCAGGGCTGGCGGGAGTTCCGCGCCCGCACCTGGATGTGGGCGGTGATCCTGATCTGGATGGGATACGGCGTCCTGGTCTTCGGCCCCCTCGTACCGCTCGGGTCGGCGCTGGTCGGCGCCCGCCTCGGCCCGAACGCGTACGGCCTGGCGGTCTCCTTCCTCGGGGCCGGGACGGTCCTCGGCGGCCTACTGGCGCTGCGGCTGCGTCCGGCCCGGCCGCTGGCCGCCGGCACGGTGGCGATGGTGCTCTACACCGCCCTGCCGCTCTGCATCGCACTGGGCGCGGGACTGCCGGTACTGCTCGCCGGCCACGCCCTCGGCGGCGCGGCCATCGCGTTCTGGTCGGTGATGTGGGCGACCAGCGTCCAGACCCACACCCCGTCCGCGGTACTCAACCGGGTCACCGCCTACGAGCAGGCGGGCTCGGTGTCCGGGATCGCACTCGGCCAGGTGCTCGCGGGACCGGCCACCGCCCTCGCCTCCCCGGACCGGCTGCTGTGGGTGTCGGCGGGCGCCTGCCTGGTGGGCTGCGCGGCGCTCTTCGCGATCCCGGCGATCCGTACCCTGCACCGGACCGCCTCCCGGGCGGAGCCGTGACCGGTTCGCGGCCCGCCGCTCCCTGGCCGTTCCGGACGGCTGGAGAACACAAGAAGGACGACGCCCCGCACCTCAACCGGATACCTCCCCCCCCGACGGCCGGTACGTGATCGGCTCGAAAAGGGGCAGCACCCCCGGGAGTACCGCCCGGGCGGCATCCATCGGCCGGCTCGCCCGGTACCGCCAGGGCGCCGAGTCCAAGAAGCAGGGCCTGACCTCACAGCCGCACGCGGTGGACCCGCTCGGCACGAACGCCGTCCGGCTCGAACCGGACTTCCGCCGGGAAGGCACCAACCAGCCCTCCCGCTTGTTGGAGCTGTTCCTCGCGAATGGGAACGGCCAGGCAGCCTGCCGACTCCTCGCCGAGGACGCGTACCCGGGCCAGCCGCCGGACCTCACCGCCCATCTCGAAAACGCCCGCACCCGCCTGCGCGCGCACCCTGATTCGCGGTCAGGCCCAGCCACCCGAACGGATGAACGGAACCCTCTCCCGCGGCCCCGCCCGGCGGCCGCCACCGCCTGTACCTCTCGGCGGGTTCGCCGCCGGAGCGGCGGGTGAGATCATGATGGTGTGGTGCGGTGCGGTTCGGCTCGGGTGTGAAGGAAATACAGGCTGTGCGGGAGGCGGAGTTCGTAACGGTCGCGGGGCTGGTCGCGGCGGTGGCGCAGGGGGAGAGCGGCGCGCTGTGGCGCCTGGAGGCCGCCGACCGGCAGCTGGACGCGAACCTGGTGCGCCACCTGCCCGGGACCGGCGGGGCGGCGTACGTCGAGGACGAGGTCGACGTGATGCTGGTCGTCGTCGGGGGCGGCGGCACCCTCACCCTGGACGGCACCACGTCGCGGCTGGCCCCCGGATTCATCGGACGGCTGCCCCGCGGCACCTCCCGGGCACTGCTGGCCGGTCCCGAAGGGCTGCTGGTGCTGACCGTGCACCACAGACGCCGCGGAATGAGCATCGGACGGACCACCCCTGCCGCCGCGCCCGAGCCGTGCCCGTTGCACCTGGTGTGCGGCCGGTGCCACCGGCATGCGATCGAGGCGGACGCCCGCTACTGCAGTGGCTGCGGCACGGCTTTGACGGATCGCCCCGAGGGCCGGTAGGCAAGGGTCAAAGGCCGGCCGCAGCGAGAACGCGCTCGGTCCGAGCCCGGCGGAGCACGCGGTCGGCCGCCGCACCGAGCCCGCGTAGGCATGTGCGGATCGCCGGATCGCCGGATCGCCGGATCGCCGGATCGCCGGATCGCCGGATGGGGTGCCGGGCGCTCCGGCGGCGCGCCGTCGCAGAGGAGATCCGGCGCGCCGGTGATCCGACACCGGAAGCCGCGCCGTCACGATGAGTGGCTTCGTCGCGGTCTATCGTGACCCAGGGTCAGATGTTGTAGGGTTCCGTGCCGCTGGCACGGGACGCCCTTCCGGAAAGGCTTGCGCCCGTGTCTGCTGCACTCTCCGATGATCTGAAGCGCATCATCGACGATTCCCCCATGTTCGCGACGGTGGCGACCATCCAGCCCGACGGCAGCCCGCAACTGTCAGTGACCTGGCTCATGCGCGACGGCGACGACCTGCTCATCTCCACGACCGAGGGCCGCAGGAAGGAACGAAACCTGCGCCGTGACCCGCGCATCACCGTGATGATCAACCCGCCCGACGCCCCGTACACCTACGCCGAGGTCCGCGGCACGGCCGAACTCACTTCGGAGGGCGGCCAAGAGCTGATCAACGAGCTCTCGCGCAAGTACACGGGCAAGGACTACCGGGACTTCAACCCCGCCTCCGTCGACGACGCCCCTCGCGTCGTGGTCCGGGTCGTACCCCGCAAGGTCGTCGGTTCGATCTAGGTCGTCTCTTCCCGATCCTGCCGGTTGAGCCCGCGTCTTCCGGTGCCGTGCGTCGCAAGGGGGAGGGTGCCCGTGTCCTTGGGTGTACTCGGCCGCGGCGACAACGCGGCCAGGTGCGGCACCGGACGACGAGGGCCCGGCAGGTTTCGGAAGCGACGGCCCGGTCCGCCGGAACCCGCGGCTGCCCCGGGAGCCGGGCCGACCCGGCCCGGAGGCGTCCACGACGAGCTGTGACTAGGCGGCCAGTTCCTGCTGGGCTGCCGCGCCGGGCAGTTCCTTCCCGGACCTGTTCTTGACGAGTTCGACGTTCTCGACGAACAGCTGGAAGAGCAGCTGACTGGCACCGAGCTCCCGGCCGTTCTTGCCGTTGTTGCCCTGCGCGATGCCCAGACTGTAGGGCTCCTTGTCCTCCGCCTTCACACCGATGTACCCACCCAGCGTGCCCTCGTTCGCGTTCGCGTTCTGGTAGGCCCCGCCGTCCGCGTTCGCCTTGCGGATCAGGTCGTTCTTGTATCCCGGCCCGAGTGCCATGTGGTCCTGGTTGAAGAGGAGTTCGTGGGCGCCGGGTTTCAGTGTGAACTTCAGCTGGACCGCGTAGGGAGCACCCTGGGTGTCGTAGTAGCCGTCGGCCTGTCCCTGGTCGCCGAGGTGGGCCCCGATCGTCAAACCGGTCAACCCCTTCTGCCTGAACTCCTTCGCCGTTCCCCCGCCGCCCTTGATGTAGTCCGTCAGCTCGCTTCGCGAGGCCTCGTTTCCCCAGTAGGTCAGGGCACTGTGGGCCTCTTCGAAACTCATGGAGCGGTACAGTTCCATCCGCCCGGAGCCTTCGGCGACGTTCTCAAGATCGGCCAGGAGCCGGGGGCCGACGGTCGCGATGATTTCATCGATCTTGCGCGGAGGCTTGCTGGCCTTGAAGCCCTTCGCGTTCTTCTTGGACGCGGTGATCTGCGCGGTCTTGGCCTTGGCGGCCGCGCTGCTGGATCCGCCCACTCCTGCCTTGTCCTCCCAGTACTCGACCGTCAACCGGTCCTGGGGGTTCTCGACGCGCTGGACCGAGGGACCGGAGCCGGGCGTGGCGGCAGGCGCGGCATGGCGCTGCACGTCCGTGGCAGCGCGGTGCCCGGGTGCCATCACCCGGCTGGCGTTCGCCTCCGCCTCCCGTTCGAACCGGTCCGACGGGTCGGAGACCTTCAGCCCCGATCCGTTGTCGGTACCCGCGACCGGCCCCTGGCGCTGCTGGATGACGTGGGTGAGTTCGTGGGCGAGGGTGTGCCGGTCACCGCCGCCCGCTCCGATCACGACGTGGCTGCCGGAGGTGTAGGCGCGGGCCCCGACCTCGGCGGCGGAGGCCTTGGCGGCGCTGTTGTCATGGATGCGGACGTCGGAGAAGTCCGCACCGAGGCGGGTTTCCATGTCGCTGCGGGTGGCGTCGTCCAAGGGGCGTCCGGGGGCACGCAGGACGTCGTGCACGGCGGACCGCTGCACCGCACGCTGTTCGGGCCCCTGATGCCCGCATCCTTCGGTGTGCTGGTGCTGCTCCTTGGCCCGGTCGGCACTCGCCCGCCGGAGCATCTGTACGACCGCGGCGTTGCCCGCACTCGCCTGTAGCCCCATCAGCCCCGCGGGCCCCGCGGCAGCCTGCTGCGGAGCCGCGGAAGGGCGGGAGGACTGCAGCAACGGGTCGTCGGTCTTCTGCGTCGGGCGGGGGTGCCTGGGACTCACGCGATCGCCTTTCCGTACGTCGGGGAAGCCGCTTCGCGCGGCTGCCGGGCCACACCCCCGACAGGGCGATCACCCATCGTGACCAGGGGCTCTGAAGCATTATCAGCTGACTTCCCGATGCGAAGCCAACGATCGGCGCCTGACGTTGACTCTCTGCCCGGACGTACATCCGGCCGTGCAACCGAAGTGCCCGTTGAGGCAGACCCGTCAGGGCCCCCACCGCGGCGGGCTGCCCCGTGGTGATGTCGCCCCGTTCCCGCAGGAGTGAGGTGAAGACTCCGAAGCGCCGGGCTCCCGGCCAAGCCCTCGCATCCCGCGGAGGACGCCTCACGCAGCTCCTCGGGAGGCGGCTCCACACGCGCCCAGGCCGCACCTTGCAGGGCCCAGCGTGAGACCCGGGCCCATGGCGGCAGCTCAGGCGGATTGCGCGACGTGGGACGAAGCCCGGGGCGCGGCGGCAGGGAGGCGGACCGTGGCGACGAGGCCGCCGGAGGGGCGCGCGGCCAGGTCGAGCGTGCCGTCGTGGGCGCGGACGATGCTGTGCACGATGGCCAGACCGAGGCCGACGCCGGCGTGCTCGTCGGTGCGCACGCGATCCGTTCCGCGTCGGAAGGGCTCGGTGAGGGTCGGCACCAGGTCCTCGGGGAGCACGCGGCCCGTGTTCTCGACGCGCAGCACGCTCGTGTCGCCGTACGTCTCCGTGTGGACGGTCACGGTGCCGCCGGCGGGCAGGTTGTGTACGACGGCGTTCTGGACGAGGTTCGTCACCATCCGCAGCAGCAGCTCGGCGGAGCCGCTGCCGGGGGCCGCGCCGCCGGTCACCTCGAGGGTGATCCGGCGCTCCTCCGCGAGGGGAAGCAGGGTCTCGGCGGCTTCTTCGGCGAGCAGGGACAGGTCGACGCTGTCGCGGGTGAAGTTCCCGCGGTCGCCGCGGGAGAGGAGCAGGAGGGCCTCGGTGACGTCGATCGCCCGCGTGTTCACGGCGTACAGGCGCTCGACCAGTTCACCGGGGTCCCGCCGGGGATCCTTGCGGGCGACGTCGAGGAGCGTCCGCGAGATCGCCAGCGGGGTGCGCAGTTCGTGGGAGGCGTTCGCTGCGAACCGTTGCTGCTCGGCGACGTGGGACTCCAGCTGTTCGAGCATCGAGTCGAACGCGTCGGAGAGTTCACGGAACTCGTCCTGCCTGCCCTCCATGCGGATCCGGTGGGACAGCGACCCCTTCCCGGCCGTCCGTGCAGCCTCCGTGATCAGGGTCAGGGGCCTGAGCATCCGTCCGGCGAGGAGCCACCCGCCCAGCAGGCCGAAGGCGAGGAGGAAGGCCATCGCCACGGCCGCGGCGGGGACGAAGGTACGCACCAGCAGGTAGCGGTTGGGGGAGACCCCGAGAAGACCCTGCGAGTTGTCGGGAACGTAGCGCAGCAGGAACCACCACACCACCGCCATCAGGAGGGCGCCGGCGACGAGGAGGAACCCGGCGTAGCTGAGGGTGAGCTTCAGCCGGGCGCTGAGCCCCGGACGCCTACGCACGCGTGCCGCCGGGAGCGGTGGGGTCCGTACCGGTGGCGATGCGGTAGCCGACCCCGGCCACCGTCGCGATGATCCACGGTTCGCCGAGCCGCTTGCGCAGCGCGGACACGGTGATGCGCACGGCGTTGGTGAGCGGGTCGGCGTTCTCGTCCCAGGCCCGTTCCAGCAGCTCCTCCGCGCTGACGACCCCGCCCTCGGCGGCCACGAGGACCTCGAGCACGGCGAACTGCTTGCGGGTGAGCGCCACGTAGCGTCCGTCGCGGAACACCTCCCTGCGGAAGGGGTCGACCCGCAGCCCCGCGATCTCGCGGACCGGGGGCCGGGCGTACGCGCGCCTGCGGTCGAGCGCCCGCAGGCGCAGGACCAGCTCGCGCAGCTCGAACGGTTTCGTCAGGTAGTCGTCGGCCCCCAGCCCGAACCCGGAAGCCTTGTCGTCGATCCGGTCGGCAGCGGTCAGCATGAGGATCGGGATCCCGCTGCCGGAGGCGACGATGCGGCGGGCGACCTCGTCGCCGGACGGGCCTGGGATGTCACGGTCGAGGACCGCCAGGTCGTAGGAGTTGACGCTGAGCAGTTCGAGGGCGGAGTCGCCGTCGCCGGCGATGTCGGCGGCGATCGCCTCCAGCCGCAGACCGTCACGGACGGCCTCGGCCAGGAAGGGCTCGTCCTCCACGATCAGTACGCGCATGCCGGAAGCCTAAGCGGCGCACCATATCGCCGCCGTATGCTCAGCCCGCCGACGCCGGTGCGGGTCGCGGCCCGTCCGACGGCGCCCGGCGCCCCGTACGCCACCAGCGGCGCGACGCCAGAGCGGCCAGCGTGGCACCGGCGGCGTTGACCAGTACGTCGTCCACCGACGACACCCGGTCCAGCCACAGCACGTACTGTGCGGTCTCCACCAGGACGGAGCAGCCCGCCCCGACCGCCAGGACCCGAGGTACGGACGCCAGCGCCGCGAACCGCATCGGGGCGAAGAACCCCAACGACGCGAAGACCAGCAGGTTGCCCGCGATGCCGAGCGGCCCCATCGTGACCAGATCCCGCAGCGGTACGAGGCTCACCCGGCCCGGCACCACGCCGGCCCCGGCGCCCGGCATCAGGATCATCCACACCCACGGCGCCGTCCCGTGCACCATGCCCACCTCGGCCAGCGACAGCCGCCACGCCCTCGAAACCCCCGCGGCACGGCGCCGTCGCGCCAGAAACCACGCCACCAGCACCGCCAACGGCAGCGTGACCAGCGTCATGAGCACCACGCCGTTGAACGTGTCGTAGCAGCCGTGCCACCGCCCGGCCATGCACGTCGGCGCCGACATCATGAGCGGCTTGCGCAGGACGAACACCGCGCCCGCCAGGCCGAGCACTGCCAGGCCGAGGAGGACGATCCCGCTCGTGCGGCGGGGCGGTGACGGCGGCGTGGACACGTAGTCGATCATGCCCCCATTGCAGTCGCAGGGCCGTTGCGGCGGCGTATGCGGTTTTCGATACGCCCGCGATACACGCGATCATGGCCGGATGCCCACTTCGCCTTCTGCTCCTGCCCTGACGGAGCCGTGGCTGCGCGGCGTCGCGGCCAACCAGGGAGCCCCGGCCGAGGTCCTGCTGCGCTTGCTGCACCCGGCCGCCGGAGCCGCCCGGCAGATCCTGTTCGAGGAGCGCAGTCTGCCCGATGAGGTCGTGGCCGCGCTGGTCGCACACCCGGAACCCAAGGTCCGCCGGTCGTTGGCGCACCACCCTCACGTCACCCCGGCTCAGCGCGGCCGGCTGGTCGACGATCCCCACGTCCTGGTCCGCGCGTCGGTCGCCGGAGGGCCCCACCCGCGCCCGCGTCCGCCGCTCCCGCTGCCGGAACGACCCCGATCCGGACGTCCGGGGAATCCGCCGAGTACTGGGTGAGCAGGGAGGACCCGACCGCCCTGGGGGCGGTCTTTCCCGCTCCCGGCCACCTACCGGTGGATGGTGCTCAACAACTGCGCGCTGTCGGACGCCGTCCTCGAGGCGGCCCTGGCCGATCCGGAATTCCGCAGGGCCGTCGCAGGCAACCCCTACACGCCCCGGCAGGCCGTCGCTCGGCTCGCCCGTGACGCCGATCCCGAGGTACGCGAGCGCGTCGCCGCCCGGCCCGACCTCGATCCGGCGCTGTGGGCCGACCTCGCGGAGGATCCCCACGAGCGGGTGCGCACCCGCGCCCGGGTGCAACCGCTGCCCCGCACCGCAGCCGAGTGCCTCGCCGTCGACCACGAGACGCGGGCGGACTGCCGCGACTGCGTCTGCCGGGTGCTGGAGCCCTCCACGGAACCGGACCCGGACTGGTTCCGGGCATGCGCCGAGTCCGGGGAGGTGATGCTGCGACTGGCGGCCGCGAGATGTGCGACGCTGCCCGCCGACCTGGTGGCACGCCTGGCGGAGGACCCGGTCGAGGACGTCCGCCACCGCCTCGCCTCGTGGCACCCGCTGGCCCCCGCCGAGACCGTTCCTCGCGGCCTTCGTCGCCCGTCCCCGGCAACGCCCCACCTGCTCATGCAGTCCAGGCTGCCGCGGACCGGCCTCTCCCACCTGCTCGACCACGAGGACCCGGAGGTACGAGCACTGGCCGCCGCCGATCCGACCCTCGGGCGGGCTCCGGCGGAACTGCTCACCGACCCGGACGACCGCGTCCGGCGGACCGCCGCGGCCAACCCGCTCTTCAGCGGGGACGACGTGGAGGCACTGCTCCACGACCCTGCTACCGCCGAGGGCGCCGCGGCCAACCCGGGACTGCCGGCCGCCCGCCTGCACGCACTGCTGGACATGGCGGACCTGCCGCGCTGACGGTCCGACCGCGTCCGCCCGCGCCGCCGGACAGTGCGCCGCCACTCAGCGTTCGAGGCTCCACCTCCGGTGGCGCGCCGACCCGGTGGCGCAGGACCCGCAGGCGGTGGCCCCCGTCAGCGGACTCGGCCGGAGAGCCACGGCGTGAGCGAGACGCCCGGGACGAGCTCCTTGTAGGTCTCGTCGCCGGGAAGGGGGACGCAGAGGCGGTAGCCCGGAGGGAAGAGCCGTCCCGTCACGAAGGCCAGTCCGCTGTAGACGGCCGTCAGGAACGCCGGGACGCAGTCGCGGGGGAGGTCCTGGAACTCCACCCCGTCCACCGTGATCGCCGCGTCGTCGTCCGGGAAGAGCCGGATACTGACGGCCGGGCTGCCGCCCAGGTCCACGAACGCCTCGTGGGGCAGTGACCCGTCGGGATCGGCGACGGAGAACAGCGGCGCGGAGCTCCTCCGCGACGTCCGGTCGGCGCCGATGTCGTGGGCGACGGTCATGGCCCGTCGGTACTCGGCCGCGACGGCCCGTATCGCGGCGACGGCCGACTCGGTGGTCGGCAGGTGGGGACGATGCGTCATGCTCCAGATCATGCCGTACCCGTCCCGGCCGCGAACTGCCGCGCCGGTAGGGTTGGTTCGAGGAGATCGTGGATCAAGGGGGACCCATGGCGGCTGCGGACGCACCACCCGTCGTCTTCGTGCACGGGACGCGGTTCAGCGCGGGCCAGTGGAGCCCGCAGCTCGCCGCACTCCGGGCGGACTTCCACGTGACCGCCGTGGACCTGCCGGGCCACGGCGCGCGCTCCGCCCAGCCGTGGAGCCTCGCCGCGGCGTCCGAGGTCATCGCGGCCGGGGTGCACTCCCTCGACCGCGGACCCGCTCTGGTCGTCGGGCACTCCCTCGGCGGTTACGCCGCGCTCGAGTTCGCGCGTCGCCACCCGGACCTGCTGCGGGGGCTGGTCCTCGCGGGTGCCAGCGCCTCGACGACCGGCGTGTGGGCGCTCCCGTACCGCTGGGCCGCCGGGCTCGTCCCGCGCATACCGGCCGACCGGCTGACCCGGTGGAACGACCGGCTGCTGCGCCGGCTCTACCCACCCGAGGTGGTGGGGGCGACCATCCGCGGCGGCTACGCGTTCCACACCCTGCCGACGGCCTGGGGCGAGGTGCTGGGCCGCTTCGAGGCGGGCGCGATGCGTCATGTGGACGCTCCCGTGCTGATCCTGAACGGCGAGAAGGACAGCGTCTTCCGGTCCGGCGAGAGGCAGTTCGCCCGCGCACACCCGCACGCCCGCATCGAGCTGATCCCACGGGCGGGGCACCTGGCGAACTTCGACGATCCCGACGCCTTCACCGACGCCGTCCGCCGCTTCGCCCTGCAACTGCCGGTGCGCAGCCGATAGCAGCTCGCAGCGCGGAGACGGCAGGCTACGTCGCGCCGGGGCCGGCCACGCGTACGGTCTCCACCCAGGACGGGGGAGCGGGCGGGTCCTCGCCGATCAGCGCGGCGATCAGACGGCAGGAAGGCGTCTCTTCCGGCCACGGCGTGTACCCGTCGGTCAGCACGACCACCATGTTCGGCCGGTCGGGCAGGGCCAGCGCCGCGCCGATGCCGACCCGCATGTCCGTGCCCCCGCCGCCGGCCAGGGTCACCTCCCCGGCGCTGCGCACCCGTGTCACGGCGTGCACGTCGGCGTCGCAGGCGAGGACGGCGACCCGGTTGCCGCCGACGCCGACCTCCCGCAGGACGCCGGTGACTTCGGCGAGCGCGGCCGCGAGGTCGTCCGGTCCCATCGACCCGGAGGTGTCGACGACGACGGCGACCCGCGGCAGCGGCCTGCGCAGGCTGGGCAGCACCACCCGGCCGCCGAGCGCGGGCGTGCGGCGCGAGGGTCGGCGGTACGTGTAGTCGACCGCGCCGGCCGCCCAGGCGGCGGCCTCGCGCACAGCTCCCGCCAGGGCCTGGCGCCAGTCCACGGTGGGTTCCAGGAGCTCCTCGGCCCAACGGGCCCAGCCCTGCGGGACCCGGCCCCGGGTGCGCAGGTGGGCCCGTACGGCCTCGGCGGTCTGCCGGCGCAGCGCCTCCGCCTCGACCGGGCCGACCCGGGCGGGGCCGCCGTCCTCGCCGAGCTCCCAGGGCGCGGGCGTGCCGTGGGCGCCGGAACCGCAGTCCGGCCCGTGGGGCGTGGGGGGAATCCCCGGCAGGTACCCCTCGAACAGGCCGCCCGTGGGCAGGTCGAAGAGCCTGGGCTCCATCCGGCCCTCGGGCAGCGCCAGCCCGTCGGCGAGCAGGTCGTCGTTGATCTCGCAGTCCTGGGCGATGTTGACCCGGACATGGTCTCGCTGATCGGCGGCGGGCAGTCGCTCCGCCCGGCCGTGGTGGTCGCGCAGCAGGTGCGCCACCTCGTGCACCCACACCCCGGCCAGCTCGACGACCGGGGTCGCCTCGACGAAGGCGGGGGACACGTAGCAGCGCCAGTGCCGGTCGACGCCCATGGTGCGCACCCCGGCCGAGGGGACCACGGTCAGGGCGTACAGCGCCGAGGCGAGGTACGGACGGGTCTCGGCCGCCTTGTACCGGGCTGCCAGCAGCTTCGCACGGTCCAGCTTCGGGGCCGGGTCGCGTCGCACGGCGGACGGCCCGGTCTCAGCCGCCGCCCGGCAGCGCGCCGGACAACTGGAGCAGTTCCACGAAGGCGTCGATGCCGGCGGGCACCGGCCAGTCGAGGTCGCGCATGGCGGCGAGGTCCGCGGCCGCGCGGGCGGCGACGTCGGGCACGCCCGCGTCCACGGCCTTCGCGAGGACCACCCAGGCCGCCTCCCAACGGGGGCGCGTGAGCTCGCTCTGCACGGCCGCGACCACGGCGATGAGGAAGGCCAGCTGCCGGTCGCCGCGCTCGGGCAGGGCGAAGGCGTCGGGATCGGCCAGTACCCGGTCCGGGTCCGGCAGGTCGAGGTGCTCGAGGTAGGAGAGCAGCTCGATCCCGGCGGCCTCGCCGACGGCGCCGGTCAGCGCCGCGGCCAGCGCCTCCCGGCCCGTCGAGGCCGCGTACGCCGTGGCCAGCAGCCGCAGGGCCATCTCCCAGGTACGGGGCGACGGCCAGCCGCGCCCCCGCCCGGCAGCCTCGGCCGGCATGTGGTGGACCAGACCCGGCCGGGCGGTGAGGAAGCCGGACACGGCTCCCCGGGCGCGGGCGACCGCCCCGGAAGCCCTGCCGGGATCGACGGTGGGGATCGCCACCTCTGGCCAGGTGCCGGCCATGCCGCGGGCCACGGTGCGGGGGTTGTGCGTCCAGTCGAGGTGGACGAAGCGGTTGGCGAGCGGCGGGCTGAGGTGCCAGCCGTCCGCGGCGCTGGCGGGCGGATTTGCCGCGGCGACGATCCGTACCGCCGCAGGGAGTTCGAGGCTGCCCACCCGGCGCTCCAGGACCACGCGCAGCAGGGCCGCCTGCACGGCCGGCGGGGCGGAGGACAGCTCGTCGAAGAACAGCAGCCCGTGGCCGGTACGGGCGAGACGCACCGCCCAGTCCGGAGGCGCCATGGGAACGCCGGTGACGGCGGGGTCGTCGCCGACGATGGGCAGTCCGGAGAAGTCGGAGGGCTCGTGGACACTGGCGATGACGGTCTCCAGCGGTACGCCGAGCGCGCCGGCGAGCTGCTCCATTCCGGCGGACTTGCCGATGCCGGGCTCCCCCCACAGGAGGACGGGCTGATTGGCCGTCACGGCCAGAGCCAGTGCCTCCAGTTGGGGGTTGGCGGCGGGCTCGGTACGGGTGGCGCTCAGCCGGGCGCCCAGGGCGTCGGCGGCGGCCAGGGCCCGGGCGGGCTGCGCCCCGTTCGCATGCGCCTGCGCACTCATGCGTCGTCCTCCTCGGCCTCGTCCTCTTCTTCCTCCCGGTACTCCATGTGCTCGTCGAACCAGTCGGCGCCGATGTCGGGGAACTCCTCGTCGACGCGGTCCCGGAGGAATGCGAGGTCGGTCCGCTTGTAGCGGCGGATCTCCTGGGACAGCGACAGCTCCATCTCGTCGATGACGTCGATCCGCGCGCCGGCCGCCAGCAGGGCCTTCACCAGGTCCGCGGAACCGCCCCAGTGCACAGCCGACAGCAGCGGGGTGCGGTCCGCCTTGTCCCGGGCCTCCAGGTCGAGTCCGGCAGCCAGCAGCCGAGGCAGGAGCACCTCGTGGTCGAGGAGGTGGAGTACGTGCAGCAGCCCGCGTCGGCGGGCGTCCCGGATCCGGGGGTCCATCCCCGCGTCCAGGAGTGCCACCACACCGGGGGTGTCGCCGTGCTGGACGCGCAGGAAGAGCTCGTGCCGCTGGGCCTGCAGGCCGCGCGGCAGCCGCCCCTCGCCCGTGGTCCAGATCTGCTGGACGGCGAAGCACCCCGACACCGCGCCGCCGAACGCCCGCATCGCGCGCTCCCGTTGCTGTTCCTCGGGGGTGTGCGGCACCTGCAGCACGCCGTCCCTCGAACGAACCTCGTGCCACCCGCCGCGGCAGCGCACCCGTACCGGCCCGCCCACCTCGGGACCGGGCGGGCCGGCCGCAGGACCGGCTTCGGGGAACAGCGCGGCCGCCACCAGCGGGTGCAGTTCGCGCGGGGAGATCCGGCCGCTCCGTACCAGCTCCAGATCGGGGAGCCGCTGCCAGGCGTACCGGGGCAGCAGCGGGACGCAGGCCGCCTCGGCCGGTTCGATGACGCGGGCCCGGAGCGCGCCGGGACCGGCGGGTTCCAGCAGGAGGGAGCAGCGCCAGTTCAGCGGGATCCGGTACCGGTCGCCCGCCCCGGCCGCCACGAGCCGCACCGCCTCCGGCGCGAGCCGGGTGAGGTCGACGGGCATCTGCGCGAGGAGGGCCGCCGGGTCCGCCGGGCGCTGGTACTGCCGCGCGGTGGGGACGGTCAGGTCGCAGGTGATGCCCGCCGCCTCGAAGGCGCCGACAACGTCCCCCGCGGCCCGCAGCCGGGCGATCCGCTCGGCCAGGCCCTCCGGTTCGGCGAAACGCGTCCCCAGCTCGGATGCGCGGCGGGCATCCCAGAACGGCCGGATCGACGTCCAGTCCTCGGGGACGAAGCCGCGCCCCGTGTACTTGTTGTACTCGTGGGTGACGGGTGCGCACTGCAGACGCAGCCTCTGCGGGCCCTCGGTCATGAGGGGCGTCGTGACCGACAGCGCCGGCTCACCGGGACCGTCGTAGGTGGCGAGCACGATCCGCAGGTCGGTGGCGATGGTGGTGCGGCCGCCCAGGAGGCGGGGCAGGTGCCAGCGCAGCAGGTCCGGCGCGAGGTGGCGCAGGTCCTCCGCCACGGCCTCGGCCACGGCGGCCCCGTAGCGGGCCTCGATGTCGGGCAGCTCGAAGCCGATGTCCACGGCGGCGGCCGCGCAGGCCGCCCGCCAGTCGCCGGCCAGCCGGTGCGCGGTGGCCTGCTCGATCATCCAGCCGGGCACGGCGTGGCGGCGGATCCGCTGCCACGCAGGGCCGTCCTGCGCCGTGAAGCCGCCGGCGAGTACCGCGTGCGCCAGGCTCACCGGTACACGCTGCCTATGGCTCGTACGTCGGGGTGGGCGGCCCGGGCGGGGCGGAGCCGCTCGGTGAAGGAACGCTTCACACGGCGGGGGAGTCCGGGGCCCAGTCCGACGTACTCCAGTCGGCTGTCACCCCGCACCGCCGCGAGCAGGCTCTTCGCACCGCGCCCCGTCAGGCCGGTGTGGCGCAGCTCCAGCCGGCGCAGGGGGCTGCCGGGGAGGGCGGCGGCCAGCGCGTACGCCCCTTCGTCGCCGGGGTGGTTGCCTGGGGCGCCGAGGCTGCGCTCGGACAGGGTCCGGCCGAGGTCGAGCGCTTCGATGCCGCCGAGGGAGGCCGCCAGCGCGCGCGCTCCGGCGGCGCCGATTCCGTTGCCGCCGAGGCCGAGGCGGACGGGGTGCGCGGAGTCGGCCGCGGCGGCGGCGAGGACCGCGACGCCCTCGTCGCCGAGGTGGTTGGCGGGGACGTACAGCTCCCGCACGCCGGCCACCCGGATCAGGTCGGCGAGCAGCGGGGCGGCGTCGGTGCCGAGGCCGTTGCCGCCGAGGAAGAGCCGTTCGAGGGGCTGCCCGCGCTCCACCAGGGCGTCGAGCAGGAGGCGTACGCCGTCGGCGCCGATCCCGGTGTTGACCAGGTCGAGAGTGCGCAGGGCGGTGTTGCGGCGCAGCAGCGCGGCCAGAATGCGGGCACCTTCCCCGTGGAGCGGGTTCCGCTTGAGCCACAGTGCGCGGACGGTGGTGTCGGCGGTGAGCGCGCCGGCGAGGGAGCCCAGACCGTCGGGACCGATCCGGTTGCAGCCGAGGTAGAGGGTGTGCAGCCCGTGGCCGTCGCCGGCCAGGGCCTCGGCCAGGGCGCGGGCGCCGGTGTCCGCGATGGCGTTGGTGCCCAGCAGCAGGTGGATGGCGTGCGGGGAGGCGGCCGCTGCCGGGAACAACCGGGCCGCCCCGGCCGGGCCGAGACCCTGCTTGCAGAGGTCCACGCGGCCGTCGGCGCGCAGGGTGCCGAGCGGGAAGGCCTCGTCCGTCTCGACGGGCCGGTCCGCGCAGAGGCGGGCGAGCAGCGGGTCGAGGCCGGCCGGGTCGGCCGGCGGCAGGTCGGGGTGCTCGATCGCGGGGCACCGTACGGGTGTCGGCTGTGTCATCACCACTCCACCGGTTTCCTTCGCCGGTGCCCGGCGTCCATCACGACTTGAGAAGACGATTTACTGCGGATGCTGCGGAAGTAGACGCAAGACCGGTCGGATTCGAACCGACGTCCTCCAGCTCGATGCGTGGGCGCGACGACCTCTGCGCTACGGCCTTGCTGCCGGTGATCATACCCACACGGCGGCCGAAAATCGATCACCAGTTTGGGCATCGGGTCGAGGGGCGATGATCGCGCATGGTTCGCCTTCCTCGGGCTGTGAGACGCCGACGAGCAGCCTCTCCAGGACACGGGGCGGCTCGCTCCGGAGGTGTGGGGTCGCCGCCGCCGGCGTCGGGCCGTGCGCACTGCCGGCGCTACGGCGTCGGCGCGCACTCCGTTCTCCCGGACCGCCCCGCTGATCCGGTCCGCGCCGTACGGTGGAGAGGCAGGTGGCAGCGAGCGGCCCAGGCCACCTGCCAGCCCGCAGCGGCGCTCCCACCCCTCCCCCTTCAGCGCCCTGCGGGCCCAGGCCACGCCGGTTGTCCAGGACGCGCGGGCGGCTGAAGGCGAAGAGCAGGGCGAGCCGACGACCGGGCGCGGTCCGCTGCGGCACAAGACATGGATACGGCCGAGCATCAGGGTGCCGCATCCAGGGCGTCGGCCCGTCCTTCAAGATCGGCGGCGATGCCGTCCCAGTCAGGCCCGTGAGCATAAAGGCTGCACGCTGCCTCCCTCATCAGCGTTGGTTCACCGGGCTTCTGCAGGAGAACGAGCCGGTACGCGAGGTTACGGATCCGAACAGGCAGGTAGCCGTCGACCAGGCTCGGGCACAGTTCCCGCAGCATGGCCAGAATCGCATCGGCATGGGCGAACGTCAGCTCCTCGATGAAGAGGGCCTCATCGTGCTGACCGTCGCGCGGCGGCGTGGTCCGGTACTCGTCCCCGAAAACACATCGGGCATGGTCCGTCAGCGTGGCGTGCATGGACCGACCCTGCGTCGCGACGACCCGCCGGACAGGAGGCCTCAGCCACCGCCCGCCCGCCACTGACAGCCCCCTGGCCCTGGTGGGCAGGATCCGCTCCTGCCGGGTACCGCACCCCGCAAGGAGGTCGGCGAGGAGGCGGGCGTGACCACGGACTCCGTCAACCGTCACCGCCGCGGCGTCCGACGCCCGACACCACACGTCGCCGCGACGCAGATCGAGGAAGCCGCACGGATGCGCCGGCAGCCCCTCGTCGCAAGCGCCGCCGTCCGCAGGCGGCGGCCACCGGCGGGATCGCCGTCGAGACCCGGGCCCGCTTCGGCTGGCTTCACCGCCCCCCTCGGCACGGGTCGTCGGCGTCCGGGACTCGCGCGTCGAAGAGTCGCTGGACGTAGGCGGCGGGAACGGACGGTGAGGCAGCGGACCCGGCCGCCGTCGGTGGTACTGCGCGCGATCGTCGCCGGGGGACTGCAGAGACCAACTTCGGAGACCTACTTCAAGGACGGCGGAATCCGCGCCGTCCAGCTCCGGGTCGAGGTCACAGGGCCCCTCCGTCGGGGTGCGCTGCGCGGCCGGCGAGCCAGACGGCGATCCGGTTCCGCAACTCCTCGGCGCGGGGATAGTCCCAGCGGGCGTACCACTCCAGCTCCCGCAGGACGTTCTCCGAACGGTACGGATGGCTCACCGCCGTCACATCGACACCGGCCTCTCCCGTCGAACAACTGATGTACACGCTGCTGTCGAGCGCCATCATGCCGAAGCCCGGGTGGCCCGCGCGGACACCCAGGAAAGACGCCGCGCCCCGGCCCATGATGTCCCAGCGGTCCAGGAGACGGACCCGGGTCCAGGCTGTCGGCGGGGGACGGTGGCCCCAGTGCATGTCGTGGAGCCACGTCCCGTGCGTGATGGTGGCCCGGGGGAGCATGAGGAGGAACTCGCGCCGGTGGTCGAGGAGCCCCGATGTGAGCGCCAGGTCGTACCAGTCCTCGTTGAGACGCTGTACGAGTCGCGGGGTCTCGTAACGGTGTGAGAAGCCGCCGACCACATCCTCGCGGCCGTATCCGAGGACGACCGGCATCGTGCCGTCCGGCACGGCGTCCGGGATCACTTCGAGGCCGGCCCGCCGCAGCGGCCGGTACAACTTGCGTTCGCGCTCCTGAATACCCACAAACCAGTTTTCTACCAAGGTCCCTGCGTCAAGAACCGTCCGCCCCGATCCTTCCCTGTTGCGGACGCTCGGAGGACTGCTGCCGGTCCAAGCACGGCGTCGGTTCCGGCGCTTCCGCCTGAAGCCGCGACCCCGATACACCCGGGCTTGAGCGCATCAAGAGAGACCGCAGCCGATCGGCCTCTGAGGAATCTTCCGCGATCCCTCAGAGGCCGATCGGCTGAGAGAACTGTCGATACTCCACGGAACGCGAGGCGTCATCCATGCCGACACCCGCCTCGTCGTGGTGGCGTGACGGTGGCCCGTTCCATACGACCAGGGAGCGCCCCGTGGCCACCGCACGCGAGATCATGACCGGCAGGAGCCGATTGCATGGGCGCGGAGGAACCGGTCCTCAGGCCGCGAGCAGGACGAAGCAGCTGGAGGTCGGAGCGCTGCCGACCTGCGGCACGGACGACCGGTCCAAGGACCCCGCGCAAATGAGAGCCGACGGGCTCGCCCAGGACGAGCAGCCCTACGCAGCCTGGGACACCCGTAAGTGGAGCGACGAGGAGCGCCGCCACCCGGGTGAAACGCCCAGGTGAGGGAAGCTGTCGAACATGGATGTCCTGTCGTCATTGCGCAGCGGTGATCATCGACTGACCAAACGGATGGCCGCATGGGATTCCGCCTGGGCCCGGCAGCTGCTGCCGCCGGTCGAGGAGGCGGTCGAGCACACGAAGCTCTGGTGGGCGACCGCAGCGGTCATGGCGGCCGCCGGAGGTTGGCGCGGCCGCAAGGCGGCCGCCGCCGGGATCACGGCCATGGCGGTGGCGGAGCTGATGTCCGACGGAGTGGTGAAACAGCTCGTCGAGCGGCGCCGACCGCCCAAGGAGTGGGTCCCGCACCCCGACGTCCAAGATCGCCCGGACAGCTCCTCCTTCCCCTCCGGCCACACTGCCGCCGCCGTGGCGTTCACCGCGGCCGTCGCCCCCACGTGGCCGTGGGTCGGCGCCGCATGCTGCGTACCGACGGTGCTGGTGGCAATCGAACGGGTTCACAGCGGCGCCCACTATCCGTCCGACGTGGCAGCCGGCGCCGCCATCGGCCTGGCCGCAGCCGGGCTCGTTAGGGCGACGCCCTGTCTGCTCCTCCACCGCCTGCGGTGACCGGTGGCCGTCGGGACGTCGGCTGGCTGGCGGGTATGCGCGCCGTGAGGGCAGCATGCGCACTTCGAGAGCCCCGGGTTCGTTCTTGCACTGCCGTTCCCCTGGAAGCACCCCCAGAAGAGGAATCGGCCCGCTGGCCGGCGCGGCACAGGTTCCGGTCCCAGCCCAGTCTTCGAAGCATCCAGTTGTGCCTCAGAGGTCATCTCGATCGGCGGGTGGCCCGTCGAAGCGCCCTGCTGGTCGTGTAAAAAGTGTGGGTGCGACGATGCGGGCATGCGTGAACTGAGCCAGCTGGTCGACGTTGCGGAACCGGCCTGGCCGGAACTCAGGCAGACACTCGATGCCGCGCCAGTGTCCGTCGAGGTGCTTCCGGCCGACAGCGACCTGGGCAGGGGATCACTTCTCCAGTTGCAGGTCACGGCCAGGTCGTATCTGGGCGCGGTGGTCCTGCACTGCGGCGGTCTCCTGGTCGACGACGGATGGTTGCGGGTCTTTGGCAGCCCCGTGGATGGGGCACTGCATGGGGTGCCGGGCCTGGCCCGGATCAATCAGTTCCCGGGAGCGTTCGACTCGGAGTGGCGAGCGGATACGGGCCTGGTGGTGGCACATGACGTGCTGGGCGGCGTTTTCGCTCTCAACGGCGGAGATCCCGCCGGCACCGGCCGCCCCGGGGCTCCGGGAGAGATGGTTTACTTCGCCCCGGATTCGCTTCGCTGGGAGGCTCTGGGTGTCGGCCACTCGGCGTGGATGACCTGGCTGGTGTCCGGGGCTCTTGACGAGTTCTACGCAGATCTTCGCTGGGCCGGCTGGCAGGACGAGGTCCGGGCGCTGAAGCGCGATCAGGGTTTGTCACTCTTTCCGCCGTTGTGGTCTGCCGAGGCACGCCAGGACCTCTCTGCGACCAGTCGTCGTGCGGTGCCGATGACGGAGCTGCTCGGCGTCGCCCGGGACTCATGCCGGCAGTTCGATGGGGTTGATCCGGGCTTTCTCGGCGCCGCGTGAACCGCTCGGGCGGGCCAGCCGGCGGTAGCAGATCAGGGTGGCGGCGATTCCGGCGAAGGCTGGGAAGTGTTCCGCCTTGCGCTCGTAGCGACGGGGCAGGCGGCGGCATCCGGCAAGCCACGCCACCGTCCGTTCCACGGTCCAACGGTGGCGGCCCAGCCGCTGGGAGGACTCGATGCCCCTGCGCGCGATGCACGGGGTGATGTTCCGGGCGCGGAGCCACCTGGACCGGATCGGCGGGATACCCCGCACCAGAGGCTCCAGGCCCTGACTGTCGTGGGTGTTCGTGGCAGATATGCCGACCGACAGGGGCAGACCGGTCCGCTCGGTGAGCTAATGGATCTTTGATCCCTTCTTGCCGCGACCTACGGGATTCGGACCCGTGAGGTCCCCCTTTCGCTGCCCGCATGTTGACGGAGTCGATCGCGCACCGCGCCCAGTCCAGGGCGCCGCGGGCGCCGAGTTCGTCCAGGACCAGGCGGTGGAGCCTGCCCCGCACCCCGGCCCGACTCCACGCGGTGAACCGCCGGTGCGCGGTCGGCCCGGAAGGACCGAAACCCGGCGGCAGCTGCCGCCACGTGCAGCCCGTCGCGGCCACGAACACCGTGGCCGCCAGAACCTGCCGATCCCCATACCTGCGCCTGCCGCCACCTTGGGGTCGCACCGGAGCAGCCGGAACCACCCGCTGGAACAGCTCCCACAACCCATCCGGCACCAGACGCTCCACCATCGCCATTACGGCCGCCAGCCTAGTGATCAAAGCAGTTGAGATGACCTCCAAGGCCTGTCCGGGAACCCCCGGCGGGCGTACGACGACAGCCATGGCGCCTCGCCGCGTGGTTGGAACGCCCGGATCCGCCCAGTACGCGGACGCTCCTCCGCCGTGCGATGCACCGCATCCGACGCCGCGCGCCGACCTCCGGGGCTACGGACAGCCCTCAGGCTGCCGGTCGCCCATTCCACCGCCGGGTCCAGCAGCGGAGCAGGGCCCAGATCGCCGCGGCGTTGATCAGGGCGCCGACCAGGAGCGGGATGTAGAGGCCCAAGGCGTCCCACATCTCGGGCTTGTCGGCCACGGAGGTGTCCGGTGCCCAGTCGGGAGGCAGCGGGTCCCCCACCGAGGGGAAGTCCGTGGGCAGCGGGGTCGGAGGCTGCGCGCCATAGGAGGGCTCCACCATGGGCGCCTGTTCCGAGTCCGGCCCTACGGCGGCCGCCGCGGCTCCGAAGGAGCCCAGCAACAGGAGACTGACCGGCGCCGTGACCAGGAGGGGCCAGATGGCGCCCATGCCGACCTCGTGCCCCGTCCGACCTGCCACCTCGAGCCACACCACCATCGCGGCGACCAGCGCCAAGTACCCACCAGGCACCCACATCTCAGGCTTCGACCAGCGGCGTTCCATCACGTTCCCCGTTCCCCTTCGTCCTGCAACCAGTGTCGAAGCTGCCGGGAGCGGCCACCTGAGTACGCTACTCACCGTGTGACGCCTTGCGTACCTGGTCAGAGCCGTGCGCGTCGCCAGCGGAGCGGCTGAAGCCGTGCGCGCGCCTGCACTCCCACGATCACCACCGCGCCACCCCGCGCTAGCAGGCGAACCACCCGCCTGTGCCGAGGCTCGGTAGTTGCACCGTCGACGCCGGATAACCTGGGGAAGGAACCAGGGCGAAGCCGTCGTACTGGTCACCGGAGAGGCGCTGCAGTTGTCACACGTGGTCGGCAGTTGGGTCGCGCAGGCACCGGCGCACAGCGTGACTCGCGAGGCCCTGATCGCCATGCTTCGCGATCAGACCCCGGCTTGCGGACCTGCCCGTGACGCCTTGATTGCCAGCGGTGCCTTCGCCGTCTGGGACGGTCTGGTCCCTGCCAACCGTCACGCGGGCGTGTTCGGGAGGCGCATGCGCACAGCTGCTCGGCGTGGCCACGCCGTCGAAGGCCTCGCCGCCAGTGTCGGCGTCCTCCGGCAGGCCGGGGAAGAACTCCTGCGTACCGGCCGCATCGACTCTGTGGACATGTCCTCCGTGTTCACGGTCTTCCTGAACTCCTCAGCGACAGAAGTCCTGGCCTGCGCCGGAGGGCCGCGGCCCAACCCCCTGCAAACGCCGGCAGACGTCCCCGAGTGACACCGCGCTGGCCTCTGTGTCAACTCCCTCGCTCGGACAACATGTTCCGGGTGGGCGTGACCGCCCCGCGTTTCTCGGAATGAGACGTCGATGTAGTCGATCCGATGAATTCGAACGACCGGGCGCGCTCGGGCAGCGAGGCACGCGGTGCTCGGGTCCAGGCCGACCGCATACAGCAGCGCGCCCTTCTCATCCGGGAGCAGCTCCACCTCCTGCAGTCCGCAACCACACCCGGGAGCGAGTGGAGCGCGCGCCGTCCGGGCCGCTCCGTGGAAGACCATCGCGGGGTGGACGTGCTCCCGACCCGCGAGGCCGGAGCGTCGGCCGCCTGGCTGATTCGTCACCCCGGAGTGGAGATCGTCTGCCGGGACCGGGCCGGCGCCGACGCCGAGGTGCACGACGCGGTGCCCCGGACGCTTTGCAGGTCGCCGACCGCTTCCACCTGTCAATGGGCCTCGGCCGAGCCGTGGAGACCGGCGGTGCCGCCCATCGCGACTGCCTGCGCGACCTCCCGCCCGGCAGCATGCTGCCGTAGGCCGCCCGCTGGCTTCCGGCCGACGGCAGGAGGACCGGGCGCCCCTCGAACAGCGGGCTGGGTGCGCGAAGGCCGCGCACGCCCTCGTCCGCGCGCTCCGGGTGGGCCCCCGCGGACGGACGTACCGGACGGACGTACCCCTGACCACGACGTTGCCGCGGTCGGCCGGCCGCCCAGGCGACGGGGCCCGCGGCGGTCCCGCCGCCCGCCGCCTGCCGCCGGGACGGTGTCAGGCCACGGCGAGGCGGTCCACGAGCAGCTTCAGCCTCCGTTCGGTGTCCTCCGGCGGCAGCCGTCCTGCCCGGGTGAGGGTGGCCAACCCGTGCAGGGCTGCCCAGAACACCTCGGTGAACAGTCCCGGGTGGACGTCGTTCCCGGCGACCTCGCCGAGGCTTTCCAGCAGGGCGGCGAATGCGTCCTTCAGGGGTTCCGGGGTGTCCTCGTGCGCGAAGGCCAGGCCGCCGTCGAGTTGGAACATGGCGTCGTAGACAGCCGGGTTGTGTTCGGCGAACCGGAGGTAGGCGCGGGCGAGGGCGGTGACCCGGGTGCGGGGGCCGTCCGCGGCGGAGGCTGCGGCCCGCACGGCCGAGGCCATCTCGGCGGCTCCCTGGAGGGCGACGGCGCCGATGATCTCGCGTTTGCCGCGGAAGTGGCTGTAGAGGACGGGCTGGCTGTATTCGATGCGTTCGGCGAGCCGGCGGGTGGTGACCGCGTCCCAGCCTTGTTGCTCGGCGAGTTCGCGGGCCGACGCCACGATGAGGCGCTCGCGGTCCGCCCGCTCGCGCTGCTTGCGTTCCTGTACCGACATGATTCGATCCTAGCAGCGCTAGACAACCAAGCGATGGCAGTACTAGCGTTGCCTCATAAGCTAGCAATGCTAGATGCCAGGAGGGGTTGTCAATGCTCAACGTGCTCGAGGTCCTCACCATCGTGGTCGTCGGCGTGATGGTGGGGGTGGAGTTCTCCGTCGCTTTCGTCGTCAACCGGATCCTCAACGCCCTCCCGGAGGACAGCGGCCAACTGGGCCGTTCGCACGGGGGTCGAATGCTCGGCGCGGTGATGCCGGTCTGGTACATCGCCTCGCTCGTCCTCGTCGCAGTCTGGGCAGCCGCCGGATGGCACCGCCCCGGCGCCGGCCTCGTCGTCACCGCCGGCGTGCTGCTGATCCTCAGCGTGGTCATGTCGCTCCTGCTGCTTGTCCCGATCAACAACCGGGGCAAGACGTGGACCCCCGAGAACCGGCCTGCAGACTGGAAGGAGCAGATGAACCGCTGGGAGCGCTACCACTACGTCCGCGTCGCCGTCATCATCACCGCCTTCGCCCTGCTGGCCGCCGCCCTCACCTGACACCGCCGCGGCCCCCGACGTGCGCTGGGGCAGTGATCCCGCAGCCCGCCGACCAGGCCGCGAACCGCAAACGGCTCGGCCGCCTCGGTGGCCGTCCGCCGGCCTTCGACCGCGAGGCATACAAGCAACGCAACACAGTCGAGTCTTGTCGTAGCGGGTGGCCAGACCGCGCGCGCCACTGCTTGGCCTGTTGCTGCACCGCCGCCACCATCTACCTCGCCGGACTGCACATCGCCGCCATCCTCATCTGGTCCGCGCGGTGATCCGAAAGGAACTGCCTGGCCGAGAAGCTGAAAAGATCGACCGGGCCGCCTTCGACGGTTACGAGGGATTCTCCGGCCCGGCTCCTGGACCGCCGGCACTGCTGAATCGTCGGCAGAGCCTGGGGCTGTCGGTCCCGGCCGTGCACGGATGCCCAGGACCACGGCTGAGATGATCTTCCTGTGGGGGCTGTGATCACGGCGTCGAGCCGTCATGGACAGCGCCCCAGCCGAATCGGGGAAGGGGACGAGGTGGGGCGTGGGCAGCGCATCGCCGCGAGGGGTGCCGTGCTACTGGCGGTGTTCGCCGGTTTCTGGGGCGTGGCGTCCGTGCCGTGGGCCGGTGACGAAGCGCTGACGGAGCGGCAGCTGGTAGATGCTCTACCGCGCGCCGAGGACCTTCCGGGACACCGGGTGGACGTGCAGCGGCCTCCCAGCGACTTCGGGAGTGCCGCCGCGCCCTGTGGTCCGCTGGCCGACGTCGTGTGGGCGCCCCATCCCCACACGTGGACGGCCCGGGCCCGCGTCGCCACCAGACTCGTGGGCAGCGGCGGTGACGGGCAGCCCGGCTTCTCGCTCGAGCTGACGAGCTACTCCGAGCAGCAGGCCACCGCCTTCATGACCCGGTTGGAGAAGGCCCTGCCCCGCTGCGCCACGTTCGAGGGCCAGCCCCACTTCGAGGAGTGGCCGAGGACGTTCACTCTGCAGCCCGTTCCGGCGCCGAAGGGAGCCGGCGACGAGGCCGTCGCGTTCGACCTCGACGGCGGCGGGCCCGGCGCCGGCGGGCGGAGACGTTTCACCGTGGCCCGCATCGGCGGTGTGATCGCCGTGTACGTCGGGAAGGTGCCGACCGGAGTCCAGGCGCAGGTGCACCACAGGCTCAGCCGGTAGCCGGTCGCGCATTCGACCCTTGGACCGCGCGCACGCAGGGTCCCCGCTCCCGCGCCCGCTCGAGCCACCTCGCCCGCACTCGCCGCTCCCGCTGCTGCAGAGAGACACGTGCTGGCCAGGAGACCCCAGCCGGCCGCTCCCGCGGCGCAGTCGGGCCCTGATCAGATCGTGACCGGGCCGTGGGCGGTGGCGAACTCCACCGAAACCAGGCCCGGTTCCTCATCCTCGACCCAGGTGACATCGATCTGGTCGAGGGGGTGGTCGGCCGGTTCGCCGAGGAATTCGGCGATGGAGGCGGCATCGCCGGCGATGGAGACCCCGTGGATGCTGGTGGAGGTGCGCGGTTCGGCGCTCGGGCGCTCCTCGACGGGGACCAACCACTGCAGGAAGTAGGGCAGTTGCGGGTCCTCCAGCAGTTCCAGCAGGCCGATCTGCTTCCACCTCAGGTCGAACCCGTCGGGGCGGACACGGTGGCCCTCGGCAGAGGTGCGGCCGAGGCGGGCCTCGACCGGGGCGATATCGTCGACGGAGACCACCCAACCGAGCCAGCCGCCGCCCTCGGCGGCCCGGCGCGCGACCGCCTGGCCGAAGGGTGCGCGGTCGGCGGCGGGGTGGTCGAGTGTGGTGACGACCTCGACGTAGGTGCCGCCGCTCAGTGGGAGAACGAAATTACGGGTGCCGAAGCGCGGGTGCACGCCTCCGTCGACGAACCCGGCGCCCAGGGCCGATCCGATCCACTGGACGGTCGAGACGAAGCTGTCGCGGGTCACCGCATAGGACACGTGATCAAGTCGCACTGCGCCATCATCACCCGACAACCCGCACAAATCCGGACGCCACGCCACGCCCGCTGCCCCTTGCCGTGTCCGCCGTGGATTCGGCCCGTGGAGGCGGATCGGTCACCGTCATCCCGGCGGGGGAACCCGGTCGAAGCCAGGCGGCACCGCTGCCGCCTCGTCGAAGCCCGCTACCCCCTCGATCAGCCGCTGCGGGGCGAGCACTGCTGCCGCAGGCCCCTGCATCGACCACAGCGGTCCACCACGTACCCGCCCGAGGACTCCCCGCTCGGGCCAGCGTCACAGCAGTTGGCCGTCGAGGTGGACGCGGGCCGCGGCTTCGCTCGTGCCAAGGGCGGTGGCCGCCACGATGAGCGGCACGTCACAGGCGCCGAGCTCGTACGACGCACCCCTGGCAGGTCCGGGCGATGACGCACCGCAGGTCCGCAAGGCCCTGTCCGGCGGATCCCGCCGGACAGGGCCTTGACTACGGGCAGGGGGTCAGCGCTTGAGCGTGAAGGTGAAGTCCCCGGAGAGCTTGCCGTTCAGCCGGACCGCCGAGACGAGCTTCCCGGCCTTGATCAGTCTCTCGACCTCGGCCCGTGAAAGACCGCACCCCTCAGAGATCAACCGCACCGGCCGGACCGGGATCCGCGCTGCGAAGCGGACCGAGACGTCGATCACCTCGCGGTCCAGGTGATCCGATCCGCCGGTGTCGAGGCGCCAGGCGCCGTCCCAGTCCAGGGCGATGTGATTGCGGCGCCGCACGAACGGATCCTGGAGCAGTTCGGCTGCCAGGCGCGGATCGTTGTCATGCAGTCGGTCCAGCAGCTCGGGTCGTACCGAGCGTACGTGCACCCGCTCCAGGACCGTGAGTTTCGCCGTGTCCCCGCAAGCGGTGCAGAGCACGAGGAGCCAGGCGTCGAGGAGCTTGTGGTTGGCGTTGACGCGGAATTTGCCGTTCGCCCGGAAGCGCTCGGACGCGCAGGTGTGGCATCGGCGGAGAACGAGCGGCAGGCAGGTGGGAGCGACCACCCAGGTATTGAGCACAGAAGTACACCGGTTCCAGTGAGAAGACCGCAGCAGAAAGGAGCGCGGCGCACAGGTGCGACGCGCGACGAATCAGCACTCGGGGGGTCTCACAGGGTGTACAACGGAACGTCCTTGCTCAGACGACTTGTTCGGCAGCACGGTAGCGGCGCACAGCGGGGCACCTCCACTGGTTTTTGTGGCGCCCCGTACGGACGCGCCCGTCGCGCGAGGTAGGTGAGGGGCCGCTCGGCGGGTGCTCGGCCGCGCCGCGCCATCCGTGCGAGCTTGCCCCGAAGAAGGAGCGCGGCCGGTTGGCGGCCGTGCCGGCCGCCATAAGCGTGCCACCCGGTCGACGAGGTATGCGGGTGGGGTAGACCGCCGCGAGGCCCCGCCAGGGCGGATGCGCGCACACTGACAGGTTGTGGGCGGGTGTGGGCGGAAGGAGGGCTCCGGCGTGAGTGGCGATGTCAGCGTCAGCGCCGGGGGTCAACCCTCGTCGGCCCGTGTCACACAGGATGCCGAACACTGACCTTCTGCTGCGGGGCGCCGGCCGGCCGCGGCTATGGTCGGGCGCAGTCCGTGCCGATAGGGCGTGCGCGGGCGAGGCCCGGTGACCAGAGCGCTCTGGCGACAGTAACACCGGGCCGCCCCCCACCCGATGCGGGTTCGACGGCCCGGTCCGGCAGAGTGCCAGGAGGGCCGATTCGTCTCCACCGGATCCTGTCAGCCGAGCCTGTGTGATCGCTTGCCCCCGCATCGCGAGGCGGAGCGCTCGCTCTGCAGGAGGTCCCTGCAAAGGAGTGCGCCGACAACGAGGCAGGGTGCGGTGCCGGTCAGCACGGTCCCCAGGCGGGAACGGGACAGGCAGTCGGCGGACCGCTCGAAGAGGCGACCACGAGGCGGCACAGACCGGAGCAGCGCTTCGAGCAGCGACCGGACCCGCTCCGAAAGGCCCTTCCGGGTCACTATCGTCCGTGGACTTCCGCTCGCGGCTTGACCGTCCTGTACGCCAGGCGGGCCAGGGTGCCGATCACTGCGGTCGGTGTCGTCGTCCTCGTAGCGAACACCCACGACAACACCGCGGGCATCCTCTTGCTGGGCAAAGTCGCCGTCCAGGCCGGCGGCATCGTCCGTAGAGCCCCGCGGACCAGGGCTTCAAGAACCAGGTCGTCATGCACTGCGTCGGCCTGGGCATCGACATCGAGTTCGTCGCCCGCGACCCACAGGTCAACGGCTGCGTGCCGTAGCCAAAACGGCGGAGGGTCGAGCAGACCTACGGACCCTGATGCTGCACCGGCGCCTGGTCGGCGACGACGAGCACCACCCCTTCTCCTCCGCCTCACGTCTCCACCGGGCGGTGACCCACGTCAGACATCGGCTACTTGACGAGAAAGTCATAGCCGGGGACCTATGGCGAGCCGTCTCTGGCCACAATCTGGTGTGCGTACCGGTTCTCCGAGTCGATGTCTTGGACTACCTTCCGGGCTTCCTGCGGCCGGCCCGTCTCGCACATCAGTCGAACAAGGACGTACAGGGCGTCACGGTCACCGTCTTCGGCGCGGTCACGCAGTGCCGCCTCCATACCCCGCTCTCGCAGCGATCTGTTCAGTCTTCGACGCGCGTGGCCATCCGTAAAGGCGCGCTCCGTAAGCTCTGGAATCTGTTCCGCTCGGGCCAGTAGATCCATGTGCCACAGATGGTTGTCGTGCATGACCGGATCGTCGGAGAAGCACTCGGCGTGAGCGCTTACCAGCGCGATCGCCACCTCCCAATCCTGCAGTTGTTCCGCCGCCCTCGCTCGCTCCAACCAGTCCACAGGAGGAGTATCACCCGTCGCCCCACCGGCCAGCGCCTTCGAAGTAGCCGCTGATGAGCGTCCCTCAGGGCAAGTCATGGTCAAACGCCATCACCGGCCCCTCAGAAATGGCCGACATGCTGTTGAACCGCAACCGGCCGCTCCTGCTCGCATGGTGGCCTCTGCTCGGGATCCGACCGCCCGAGCGCCGGATCGCGGCACCGGTTCTTTATCTCCTGGCGCTTCCGAAGTGGTGCGGGCAGAGTGGGTGGCATGACAGACCGTGCCGGCCATGTTCCTGCGGCCGTAGGCGATCGCCAGGGGATGGAGCACATCCTCCGTCGTCCCTTGTGCCGGACATGGCCGACGGGTGCACTGACACCGGGCAGCCGGGTCACGGTCGTTCGCGACCAGGACTGGGACGGTCCATGGCAGGCCGAGTTTGCTGGAACGATCGACGCCTCGGCTGCACCCGAACCCAATCAGCATGCCCAGGCGTTCAACGGCGAGTTGCTGTACTGGGTCACTTTCGACACGCCGCAGCACGACAGCGGCGGGGATGGCCCCTACCGCAAGGCCCAGACCTGGGGTCGCTACCTGAGGGCCCAGCCGGAGCCCGAAGCATAGACACACCGCCGGTCACGTTGCTGCGCTCGAATCCGGACGCGAGGGCGGCCTTCGTCTGATCATCTGCTTCCGCCCCAGGTGCACGTGACGACCAGGACGAAGGCGGTGAGGCGAGTCTCCTGTCAGATCAGCTCGGCGGCTCGTTCGTCGGGCACGGTCTCGGCCCGGCGGGCCCCGCGCTGCTCGGACAGTCACCGCCCGAGCAGGACCGCGGCCGGCGGCTCTATGCGCTCGTACGGGACGTCGAGTGGTGCACCCGGTTGCCCGGCCGGCGCGGAGCGATGGCCGGGCCGGCCGGCGGGGCGTCGTCGCGCCGCACGCCCCGCCGTGACCGGCTCAGGGCGTCGCCCGGCGCAGGGACAGGGCGAAGGCGCAGCTGGTGACGGCGAGGACGGCGATCGGCGGCATGGGCAGGAGCGGGACGGATATCGCCAAGCCCACCAGTGAGGCGACGAGGGCGATCCATCCGAAGGCGGTGCGCCGTTCGACCAGTTGCGGGGCGTGCCGGACGGCTGTGAGCGCGAGGAGCCCGCATGTGATGACGAACAAAGCCATCGCGAGGCTCATGCCCTGGACGATGTCGAGGGTGCTGCGTTCCAGGCCGAGCAGGGTCATGCTCGACTCCCGCATGGCTGCCGAGGTGGCTTGCTGCTGGGCGGTGGGGTCGCCCAGCGCCGTCGCGGCCGCAAGGGCGAGGTGGCCCGTGCCCAGGAGGAGGAAGCCGCCGGCTCCGACTCGGAAAGGTCGCAGTGGCTTGGGGTGGGGCTTGCGCTCGAGGGCGGGTGTGACGGTCGCGCTCACCGTGGCTCCTTGAAGTTGAACGAGGCAGTCCTCTACATCGGTAGAGGACGGTGCCCCGCACTCTACACATGTAGAGGCGCATGGGCGGGGGCGGCTGCAGCTCGCAACCGGAGTCGAACCGCGCACTGCTGCATCCGGCCTGTGGGAGCACGGATGTGTCCAGGACGCGCCCGTCGGGACGGTCCTGGGTGCCCTGCGCCTCCCGGGGCTCGCTCCACCTGCGCGGCCGAGTACCCGCCGGACTCGACGACGGTCGGCGACGGGCCCCTGGACGCGGGCGGCGCGGCGGACGTCGACCTCGCGGGACCGTGCGCGGAGTGGACCGCGCGCCTGTCCGTCGTCCGCGACGGCACCGTTCCGCTGCCCGACACGCTGCCGTACGGCGGGTCGTGATGGCCGAGCAGCTGACCCGCCACCGCTGCGGACGCTCCGTCGGCCACACTGCGCGCCACGGGGGTGCCGGAGCGGATTGCCGCCCGGGTCGGCCGGGAGGCCGCTGGCCCAGGGGCAGACGGACACCGTCCGGGGCGGGCAGCACCTTCTGGACCACGCCGGGAGAAGTCACCTGCGCGCTCCGAGCCGTCAGCCGCGCCTTCAACGGATACTCCCTCCGTCGCAGGCCGCCCACGCCCGGCCCGCGCAGGACACAGCCACCCAAGCCGCCGCGCCGCCCAAGCCGCGGAAGCCGCGGAAGCCGCCGAGCAGACCCTCGCGGCCGCGGCCGAGCCCACTTCCGGACCGGTCCCGTAGCTGCAACGCACAGCCGTACGAACTGCTGCGGGTCGGCAGCCCGAGACAGGGCCCCGTTGTCGGCTGGGAGGTTGGACCGCGCCGACCCGTGCAGTCGACGCCCCCGCCCCCGCCCCAAGACCCTGCTGCCGCATACGCCTACGCTGTCTCAGGACGCTCCACTGTCCGCAGCACGCGGGGTCCCGTCCAGGAGAACACGGCATGTCCACAGTGATAGACATCGATGCCCACGGCACGCAGCACTGCGAGACGACAACGCTCGGGGTACTGCTGAGGCACCAAGGACTTGATCTGTCCGAGCCCATGCTGTTCGGTCTCGGGTCCGGCCTGTCCTTCGTCTATTGGGACAGTAGAAACATGGACTTCCCCTTCCTCGGGGGACGGGTCAAGCCCTTCGAACTCACCAGAAACCTGGCCACCCGGCTCGGGCTGGAACTCCTCGTCCGGGAGACCACCTCCCCCCGCAAGGCCTGGGACCAGGTGGCGGCCTCCATCGACTCCGGACACCCCGTCGGACTCCAGCTCGACAGCTATCACCTGGCCTACTTCGGCTCCAAGGTCCACTTCGGCGGCCACGTAGTCGCCATGTACGGCTACGACGACAGCTCCGCCTACCTGGTGGACACCGCCCAACAAGGCGGAGCGGTCACCACCAGCCTGACCAGCCTCGCTCAGGCCAGGGCCGCACGGGGACCGATGACTGCCAGGCACCGGTCCTTCCTCCTCACCGCTCCGCGCAGCATGCCGGCCCCGCACGGACAGATCGTCCCCGCCATCACCGCATGCGCCCGGGCCTTCCTCGACCCACCCATCGCCAACCTCGGCCACCGAGGTATTGAAAAGGCCGGCAAGCGCGTACCCCTGTGGCTGCAGCGCACCGACAACCCGCAGCGAGACCTGCCACAGGCGGCCCTGCTGATGGAGAAGGCCGGAACCGGGGGAGCTCTGTTCCGCAACCTCTACCGCGACTTCCTCGCCGAATGCGCCGATCTGCTCGACAGCGGCCACCTGCGGACCGGCCACACCCTGTACACCGAGGCAGCCGCCCTGTGGACGGAAGTGGCGTCACTCATCAAGCGGGCTGGTGAGTTGGCCGATGCACAGTGCCTCGTCCAGGCCGGCTCGGCCCTCGGGGATCTCGCCCGTATGGAGCGTGAGGCAATGCAGGCGCTGAGCCGCCTGGAGAGTACGTGAGAGGGTCGCCGACCTGGGCCGCCCCGGCCGTTCGGCTGGTCCGGCCCCGGTTGGCAGGGCCGATCAGTCGAGGACTGCTGTGGCCCCGCCGTGCACGGCGGGAGGCCCACCGTGTGGCCCCGCGGAACCGTGTCACCGTGCGGGGCTGCAGAGTTGCTGTCGGATCAGCATCCGGACGGCACTTGGCGGTTCCTGGTCAGAGAGATCCGGGACACCGGCCTGATGGCCCACTCCCTGCACGGCGAACCGGGCGGGTGCGCGTGCCCCTGACAGGGTGCGGCGGTGCATCCGGTTGACTGCGCCGTGGTCGGCACCGGCCGGTCGGCGGTGACGGCCGGCTTCCCGCCCTCGCTGGGGGTACCGGAGGGAGCGGCCAAGGTGAGCGCGGTGCGGTCCTTGCGGAGGGTGCGCTCCTGCGGCTGGGTGCTGCTGCTGACCGCAAGGCGGGGTGAGGGCGCTCATCCTCGGCACCTGGGCCGTGACGCATCGGCGCCGGGCACCGGTCACCCATCCGCCACGGTACGTAGCGGAAATAGTGCGGGATGTGACTGTGGGTGTCACTGTGGCATGAGGAAGTACCACCCCCTACGCATCAAGGAGTCGCCGTCATGGGCGGTATGCAGGACAAGCGCCAGGAGCCGGGCAAGGGCCGCGAAGAACAGCAGCGCCCCCAGCGCCCGCAGCGGCCCCAGGACCCGATCCACCCTGAGCCGGGCACTCCCTCCCGCGGCGGCCAGCGCCCCGAGGAACGGCGCCGCGACGAGCACCACGACCTGCGCGAGGACTTCTGACTCAAGCAGCACCCCACGCACGCAGAGCCCGGCCAGGCGCCCGTAGTCACCCCGGCCGGGCTCTGTTCATGCCGCCGCCCCGCCCACCACGGGCCTGGGCCGCGACGTCGGCGCCCGAGCGCGCGGCCCCGGGCAGGAGGCCCGCGCCTCGGGGGGCTGAAGCAAGGGCCACCATGCCATCGGCGGCCGTCACGCAGTCCGGCCGCACGCCGGACGACAGACCGCCCCCGCTCTCTGCCACGGTTTTCACACGTTGGACACAGGCTGGAGCACTTGGTGAGCTCGTCGCGAGGACGAGCGGCCGGACCTGGCGATGGCCCGGGCGGGGACGCGCGTACGCGAGGTGCACCCGGGCGTGAACGTCCCCGAAGTGCTCCGACTCGTGCCTGACGCCGCCTGCCCGTTCCGCCACTGCGTGAGGGCCGACTGGCACCGCATCGGTGCCGATTGCCGACTGCCGTCAGCCCGTTGCCCCGGGCAGGGCTGTGAAGGTTGCGCTGGCCGACCGCGAGGACACCGCCCCTTCGACTGCGAGTTCTCCGTCGATGGAGATCGTGCACTGGAGCCGGCCGTCGGGGTGTTCGGGGTTGGAGGTGATGATCGTGAGCATGGGTATCGCGTCGATGCTCGACATCACGACGTCCTGCTTCCACGGCGCGACGCCGCCCTTGACCTGCTTCTCCTCTCCTTTGAGAGGGTCGCCGACGGCATAGGTCACCTCGAAGGAGCCGGTGCCCGTCACCTCGTAGGTGACCTTGGTGCCGCGTTTGCGTCGGAAGGGGAGGAACTTGCTGTTCAATGTGCGGCCTCTGCGAAAGCGGACAAGGCGAAACTCGCGGTCATCCTCGCACGTGCTGCCGGGACACCGTCGATGTCCCGCTGGTGGCCCGCCCGCCCGCGCAGCCGGCCGCGAAGAACATGCGGAGGAGATTGGCGCCTGAGGGTTCTGCAAGCGCCGGTACGGCCCAGCTGGCTCAGGCCCTCACGGGGGTGGGGTCGGCGTGCCGTTCAACTGCGTGAAGGGGGTGTTGTCGAACCCATCCCCACACGTGGGTGTGAGGCCTACCTTGTGCGGACGCCAGTGGCGAGGGACCGCCCGATAGCCCGTCAGGGGCAGGGTGGTGTGTAGTTGCACATGCCGTAGCGGCATGTGGTGTCGTCGAAGGCACCACAGCACGAAAGGCCCTGTCTGCGATGTACCCCTCCGCCACGCCTCCCCGCGAGGTCAAGATCGGCGATGCCGCCGCCTTCGCCGGAACCACCCCGCGCGCCATTCGTCACTACCACCAGATCGGTCTGCTGCCGGAGCCAGAGCGAGGCGGAGACGGACGCCGCCGCTACGGCTACGACGACATGATCCGCCTGCTGTGGATCCGCAAGATGTCCGAGGCCGGCATCAGCCTGGACGACATGCGGGCGGCGTTCGACGAAGTCGGGGACGTCGAGGACGTCCTGGGCCGGCTGGAGGAGACCCTGGCCGCACGGGAGGCCGACATCAAGCGTCAGCGCGCGGCAGTCCGGCGCCTGCGGGTCGTGGGCAGCCCACTGGGGTTGCTCTCCCCGTTGGTCACGGACCGGCTCAGCCACCTGCCTACCGGCGCGCTGCGCCCCTCCGATCTGGACGCGCTGCTGGTCACGGAACGGATCTTCGGGCCGCTGGGAGCCGCAATTCAGGCCAGCGTGTTCATCACCCTGGCGACCCACCCCGGCCTACGGGCCGAGGCGGACCGCCTCGACGCGGCCGACGCCGCCCTCGATGACACCGTCGACCCCCACGATCCCCAGGTCGAGGAACTCGCCGCGCAACACAGCGCCCACCACAAGGAATTGCTCCAGGCCATTGAAGCGGCCGGACTGGACGAGGCCGAGGAGAAGCTCTTCGAGAGGTACGACGCCGAAGAGGAAGTCCAGATGAGTGCCTTCGAAGCGGTGGCCAAGATGCCCTACGGATTCTCGCCGGCCCGGACGCGGTGCATGGAACTCACCGCGCGGCTCCTTGCCGGGGACCCCTCCGCAGGCAGCTGATCGCTGGCGCAGCCGTACGGCCCGCACACTCCGACGCGCAGGGCCACGGTGTCCCGCCGCCGTGCCCCGACGAGGCGAAGACCCTGGTCTGCTTCGGTTCCTTCACGGGCGCCGCTGTCGACCCGGCAGACGGACGCCTGCTCTGGCGGCTCCGGGGGCCGCCCACACCAGCAGTGGTGTGGGCACAGCCCCCGGGGCCGTATGCCGGTCGTCAGGCGGTGATCCTGCCGAAGAGGTGGTTGGCAGGGGCGTCGGGGTCGTTGCCGTAGAAGAACTCCATGACCGCCCGGTGGAATTCGGCGCGGTCCAGCGCACCGGAACCGTCCCGGTCCAAGGCGCTGAAGACTGCGGCACAGTCGTCGCCGGGCACACCGGCGACCGAGTCGAACATCTGCTGGAACTCGGCCTGGTCGATCTTGCCGTCTGCGTTGAGATCGACGAGGTCGAAGAAGCAGTTGGTGACCGGCTCGATCTGTTCCGGGTACAGGGCGGGGTCGGTCAGGACGCGCCTGAATCCTTCGGTCATCTCGCGCAGATCGACCTTCCCGTCACCGTCCTGGTCCATGGGGGCGATCACGTTCGTCCAGAACCCGTCCATCCCCTCGGTGAGCAGGCGGGCGGTCGCGGAGTCCGGCGTGGTGCCGCGGGCGGCGATGTAGCGCTCGCTCATCATGCGGACGTCCTGCTGGACGATGAATCCGTCGCCGTCGACGTCGGCGCCCCTGAACCACTGGCCGTACTTGAGGTCTTGAAGTGCAGTCACGAACGCGCACAGTATTCATGCGGTTACGCAAACGCAAATGTGCGTGTGGAGAGCCTCTCGGCGGGCAGGGGCAGCCCGCTGCGCACGCGAAGGGGGAGGGCACGGGAACCGGCCCGTGGGGGGCCGGAAACTGTCGTGTCAGCGTTCGAGATCGGGTGGTGTAAAGGCGAGGACCTCAGGAGGGGGATCGCCGTACGGCTCGACGTCGACCAGCGCGCTGAGGGCACTCGGCCCCTGGGACAGGCGCGAGCAGGGCCGATCCGCCGTGAGGACGTTCGGATTGCCGTGGCGGTCCAAGGTTCCGCTCAGACCCGGCTGGACGGGATCCCACCACGCTCCGGTGGACAGTTGTACGACGCCCGGCATGACGTCGTCCGACAGGACTGCGCCCGCGAGGCAGCTGCCTCGGTCGTTGTAGATGCGTACGATCATGCCGCTCTCGATGCCGCGCGATGCTGCGTCCGACGGATTGAGCGTCACGGGCTCACGGCCGCAGATCTTCGAACTGAGGCTGTGGCCGCCATTGTCGTACTGGCTGTGCAGGCGTGAGGCGGGCTGATTCGAGATCAAGTGCAGCGGAAATCGGTCCGACAGATCAGCGTGAAGCCACTCCACCGGTTCGAACCACTTCGGATGCCCGGCGCAGTCGTCGTAGCCGAAGGAGTCGATCTCCGCGGAGAAGATCTCGATCCGTCCCGACGGCGTCGGCAGGGGGAAGCGCTGTGGATCCGAGCGCAGCGCCGCGAAGCTCCCGGGAAACGGTCCGGCCAGCGTCGGCAGCTCAGCGGTGGAGGTTCGCCAGAAGTCGTCGAATCCCGGCAAGGCCGCATCGTCGCCGAGCCCGGCCCTGGTCTGCTCGTAGAGGTGCCGGACCCACTCGATCTCGGAACGCGACTGTGTGAACTCCTGCTCGTATCCGAGCCGGGAGGCCAAGGCGGCGAAGATCTGGTGGTCGGTGCGCGACTCGCCCTCCGGCTCACGGACCTTCGGCATCGCCACAAGGTGGGGGTCCGAGAATCCGGCGGCGAAGTCGTCGCGTTCCAGGCCGGTGGCGACGGGGAGGACGATGTCCGCGAACTTGGCCGTGGTGTTCCACCAGGCTTCGTGAACCACCACCGTGTCAGGGGCCTGCCACGCACGGGTCAACCGGTGCAGGTCCTGATGGTGGTGGAACGGATTCCCTCCGCACCAGTAGACGAGGCGAAGCTCGGGCAGTGTGAGGCGCCGGCCGTCGTAGTCGATGGTCTTCCCCGGGTGCAGCAGGGTGTCGGCGATCCTGGCGACCGGGATGAAATCCGGAACGGGGTTGGAAACCGCCGGAATCGTCGCCACCGAGGGCCGTCCTGGGGCCACGCCGGTCGCGTCCATCGTCGCGTACCCCGCGCCCCAGCCGCATCCGGGCCGGCCCATCGAGCCCGCCATGGCGGCCAGCACGACGGACATCCAGATCGGCTGTTCGCCATGGTCGGCCCGTTGCACCGCGTAGTTGACCATGATGAGCGAGCGCTGAGTGGTGATGCGGCGAGCGAGATCGGTGATCGTGTCGCGACTGATGCCCGTGATCCTCTCAGCCCAGGCGGCGTCCTTGGGGACACCGTCGAGCTCGCCGACGAGGTAGGAGGCGAAGCGGTCGAACCCGACGCAGCAACGGCGAAGGAAATCCTCATCGTGCCACCCGTTGACCAGCATCGTGTGGGCGATGCCGAGCATCGCTGCGGTGTCGGTGTTGGGCACGACGGGCAGCCACTCGGCGTCGAGGAAGCCGGCGACGTCGCTGCGGATGGGGCTGACGTTCACGAACCGCACCCCGGCCTCACGGCACTTGCGCTGCAGGCTCTGCGTCTGGTGCCTGGCCAGCCCACCAGGATTGATCTGGCTGTTCTTGAGGGCCAGCCCGCCAAACGCCACCACCAGCTCACAACTCTCGGCGATCTCGTCCCACATCGGCATCCGGGACTGATAGCTCCACGGATGCCCGCCGATCACATGGGGGAGGATGACCTCCAGAGCCGCGGTGCTGTACGTATTGCGCGAGTCGGTGTATCCCCCGCCCAACGCCAGGAACCGGTGGAGTTGCCCCTGCGCGTTGTGGAACGCGCCCGCACTGGCCCAGCCGTAGGACCCGCCGAACACCGCGCTGTCCCCGTGCTGTGAACGCACCCGACGGAGTTCATCACTGACCAGCGTGAGCGCATCGTCCCAGCTCACCTCCACGAAGGCGTCCGCGCCTCTGGCCGTGTCGTGAGCCCGCGGCAGGCCGTTCAACCAGCCCTTGCGCACCGCGGGGCGCAGCACGCGGGCACTGTCGTCGGCGGCTGCCACCATTCCCGGGCCGATGGCAGACGGCGAAGGGTCATCGCCCCTCGGCTCGATGCGCACCAACCGGCCGGAATCGACCACCGCGACGAAACTGCCCCAGTGCGTCGCAACCGACATGCGCCGTTCCACCATGCATCAACCCCACCCCAGAAGTTTCCCCTGCTCCCGCCCAGCGGCCTCCGACGTCACGGGACCCCTGCCCAGCCGGCGGCCGCAGCACGGAGACTTCCCCCGGGGCCGGCTGATCAACCCCACCTGTCAGCGATTCCGCGCCGGCGCAGGGGTGTGCGGACGAGGTGTTCCCCGGGCGTTGTTCCAGACGGTCCGGGGGCCGGTGCGGGCCCTCACGAGGCCGGCTCGGCCCCGTGCGTACGCCCATCCCCCTCAGCGCCACCTGGACCGGCACCCGTCCGACCTGCACCCCCTGCCGATGATCGTCCCGGAACAGCCCTACGACACCACTCGCCAAGCACTCCTGGCGCTGGAGCCGCCTCCCCCCAGGCACCGGCGCGGCTTCACCCAGGGCAGAAGGCCGCTCCCTTGCCCCAGCGCTCCTCGCCCCTAGGGTGAGGGGGTGAGCACCCATGCGCCGAACGAGTCCCGCATCATCCCCGTGCGCCCCCAGCCTTCGTCGCCCGGTTCCGGCGGGGCGGCCGGCGCCTTGCGGCGACCTGGGGGAAGTCGACAGCCACACGCGCCGAGGGAGCCTCTGTGGCGTGACCTCGTCGGCGAGGTGCTGCGGCGCGAGCGGCTCGCCCAGGAACGCACGCTGAAGGACGTCTCGGAGGCGGCCCGGATCTCGATGCCGTACCTGTCGGAGGTGGAGCGCGGACGCAAGGAGGCCTCCTCCGAGGTGCTCGCGGCCGCCGCCCGGGCCCTCGGGCTCGGCCTCGCCGACCTGCTCCTGCTCGCCAGCGACGAGCTGGCCCGGCACACCCGTAGCCGGGCGGCACGGGGCCGCACGTCACCCACGGCGCAGTACGACGGCTTCTGCCTCGCCGCCTGACCGGACCGGACCGGGCCGACGGCCGGTACGACGGGGCGCGCACCCGCCGTACCGGCCGCTCACCCGCCCCCGGCGACGGCCGGCTTCGGGCTCAGACGAATGGGAACCGTCGGCTCAGCACCTCGTCGGCGAGCCCGTAGGCCACGGCCTCCTCGGCGGTGAACACCTTCTCCCGGTCCATGTCCGCGCGCAGCGTCGCCACGTCGTGGTGCGTGTGCCGGGACAGGACGTCCTCCACCTGCGAGCGGATGCGGACCATCTCCTTGGCCGCGAGGCTGAGGTCGGAGACCGTCCCCTGCCGGCCGCCGCTGGCCGGCTGGCCGAGCAGCACCCGCGCGTGCCGGAGTACGAACCTCCGGCCGGGATCTCCGCCCGCAAGCAGCACCGCCGCCGTCGACGCCGCCTGACCGACGCAGAAGGTGGAGATCGGCGCCTGCACGAACGTCATCGTGTCGTAGATCGCCATCAGCGAAGTGAACGAACCTCCCGGCGAGTTGAGATAGATCGAGATCTCCTGCTCCGGGTTCGCCGACTCCAGGTGCAGGAGCTGCGCGATGACCACGTTGGCGACCCCGTCGTCGATCTCGGTGCCGAGGAAGATGATCCGCTCGTTCAGCAGCCGGCTGAAGACGTCGTAGGACCGCTCGCCCTGCGCGGTCCGCTCGATCACGTAGGGAACCGTGTACGACCCCATGTCACAGCCCCGCCCGTCGGCGCGGCGTGGCCGGGCGGATGTCGGCGAGCGACTCCACCACCCGGTCCACCATCCCGTACTCCCTGGCCTGTTCGGCCGTGAACCAGCGGTCCCGGTCGCCGTCCCGCGCGATCGTCTCCTCGCTCTGCCCGGTGTGCTGGGCGGTGATCCGCTCGACGGCCTTCTTGGTGAACTGGAGGTTCTCCGCCTGGATCTCGATGTCCGCTGCGCTGCCGCCGATGCCCGCCGAGGGCTGGTGCATCATGATCCGCGCGTTCGGCAGCGCGAACCGCTTCCCTGGCGTCCCGACGGTGAGCAGGAACTGGCCCATGCTGGCGGCGAAGCCCATCGCCAGCGTCGAGACGTCGTTCGGGATGAGCCGCATGGTGTCGTAGATGGCCAGACCTGCGGTGACCGACCCGCCCGGGCTGTTGACGTACAGGCTGATGTCGGAGCGCGGGTCCTGCGCCGACAGCAGCAGCAGCTGCGCGCACACCCGGTTGGCCGACACCTCGTCGACCTGGGTGCCGAGGAGGACGATCCGCTGGTCGAGCAGCCTTGCCGCCAGGTGGTCGTCGAAGTGGCCGGGCGGTGTGTCGCCCTCCTGCGCGCGGGGCGCGAGCATGGTGAGGTGGCTCATCTCTGTCTCCTTGTCGAGGCGGGATGCCGTCGACTCCACTCTTGACCGCCGGGACCCTGCGGACACCGTTCCTCTGCCCCCGGCAGATCCGCCACGGGCGGACACGACGCCACGGCACCAGCAGACCAACCTGGTCAGCTCCTCACCCACGCCGGAGTCGAACGGTCTGCCCGCCCTCCCCACCCCGCTGCCCGGATCGAATCCCGCTTCGCGAACAGCGGTGCGCACCGCGTCTGCGTCGAGGGGGTGCGGAGCGCGGGGGAGGGGCGGTGAACGCCGAACCGGACGCGTTCGGGGTCGAGTTGAGCCAGTCCTGACGGCTGAGGCCGGTGTGCCTGGTGGGGGCGGAGGCTGCTATGTAATGTCACATCGCATGATGCTCTTACGCCGGGCGGCATCGGCCGCAGCCCTCCTTGCCACCGTCCTCCCCCTCACGGTCGCTTCACCCGCGCACGCCGTCGCCGGCGGCGCGACCGCCTGCCGCCCGCCGGCATCCGTACCGCTCGACGCCGAACAGTCACGGCTCGCGGACCCCCGTACCGGCGCCCTCGTCGAGCGCGCCGGTCTCGGCGACTTCGTACGACGATTCCCCACCGCCCTGTGCACCACGCGCAGCCGCGCCGAAGCCGAACGGCTCCTCGACTCCTGGGGCCGGGCTCTCTGGGAGGCCTCCGTACGGCGGGCCCAGGGCCGGCGCCCCGGCGGCGACCTCGCCCCCGGGGACGACCGGCCCCTCTACTGGGCACGCCTCGGCATGACCGCCGCACTCGCCCGCTGGCAGCCGGAGTTCCCCGCCGACAAGGCGGCACTCCGCGCCCGCCTGGAGGACGCCTCCCGCGGCCTCACCGACAACGCCTTCCGGCCTGCACCCGGCGTACGAAGGATCTTCATCAGCGGGTTCGACCCCTTCGGGCTCGACGCGGAGATCCGCCGGGCCAATCCGTCCGGATCGGCCGCCCTCCAGCTCAACGGACGGCGCATCACCCTCGCCGACGGCACCGCGGGCGAGATCCGCGCCGTCGTCCTGCCCGTGCGGTACGCCGACTTCGACGCCGGCATGGTGGAGCGGGCGTTCGCCCCGCACCTGGCCGCCGGCCCCGCCTCGGCCGACATCATCACCACCGTCAGCCAGGGCTACCCCGGCATCTTCACCCTGGAGGACTGGGCGGGCCGGGCGCGGTCCGCCGACCCGTACCCCGACAACGTGCGCGCCCTCTCCGGCGGCACCCGCGAACGTCCGGTGACGGCCCCCGGCCTCGGTCCCGGCCCGGAGTTCATCCGCACCACGCTTCCCGCCGAGGCGGTGACCGCGGCCGTACAGACCCCGTACCCGGTCCTCCTCAACAGCAAGGTGACCGAGATCCCGGCGGGCGCCACGGCCCCGGTCGACCGGACCGACGGCCCGACGCCCGACTCCCGCGCCGTCGCGGGCGGCGGGGGAGGCTACCTGTCCAACGAGGTCGCCTACCGCTCCAACCGACTGCGCGCCGAACTCGCCCCGCACCTGCCCGGCGGCCACCTGCACACCCCCGTGCTCACCGGCCTGCCGGCCGACCCCGGGCTGCTGACCGGGCCCGAGTTCGAACACAACGAGAGTGCGATCGCCTCGGAAGTCCGCGCAGTCCTCGAACACGCCGCCGTGCAGCGGTAGTCGCCCTCCCGCCCGGCGCCGCGCCCACCGCCCCCGCCTGCGGTGCGTCACCCCGTCATGGGGCAGGATGGCAGCCCGTTCCGGATGCGTACACACGCCCGAACGCGGCCTCCAGCACGACGAACTGACAGGTGACAAGGTGACGACACACCTCATACGACGGCCGGCGGCGTCCGCCGCCACACTCCCGGGCCGGCGCCGCGCAGCGGAGGGGGTCCGTTGAACCGGGACCTCGTCCTGCACGACTGGCTCGTCGCGGGTATCGCCCTGGCAGCGGGCGCCGCGGCCGGACTGCTGCTGCGCGCCCTCCTGAAGTGGCTGCGCCGGCACGCCGAGCGGACCCGCTGGCGCGGTGACGACATCATTGTCGACGCGCTGCGCACCATCGCCCCGGGCGCCGCGCTCATCGCGGGCGCCGCTGTGGCGGCCACGACCCTGCCGCTCACCACGCGCGTCTCGGGGTTCGTGAACCAGTCCCTGACCGCGCTGCTCATCCTCATCGCCACGCTCAGCACGGCACGGGTCGTCGCGGGCCTCGTCCAGTCGGTGGCGGGGACGCGGACCGGGGTGGCCGCCTCGGCGTCCATCTTCGTCAACATCACGCGCATCGTGGTCCTCGTGATGGGGGTCCTGGTCGCCCTGGAAACCCTCGGTGTGTCCATCGCGCCCCTGGTCACCGCCCTCGGCGTGGGTGGTCTGGCGGTGGCGCTGGCACTGCAGGACACCCTCGCGAACCTCTTCGCCGGCGTGCACATCCTCGCCTCGAAGACCGTGCAGCCCGGTGACTACATCCGGCTGACCAGCGGCGAGGAGGGCTACGTCGTCGACATCAACTGGCGCAACACCGTGGTGCGCAACCTGTCCAACAACCTGGTCATCATCCCCAACGGGCGTCTCGCACGCACGAACATGACCAACTACACCCAGCCGGAACAGCAGTTCTCGATCATGGTGCAGGTGGGGGTGGGCTACGAGAGCGACCTGGAGCACGTGGAGCGGGTGACCCTCGAGGTCGTCGACGGCGTGATGGCCGACATCAACGGCGCGGTCCCCGACCACGAAGGAGCCGTCCGCTTCCACACGTTCGCGGACTCCCGCATCAACTTCACCGTGATCCTGGGCGTCGGCGAGTTCAGCGACCAGTACCGGATCAAGCACGAGTTCATCAAGCGCCTGCACCGCCGCTTCCGAACGGAGGGCATCTCGATCCCGGCCCCGACCCACACGATCGCCCTGCAACGCGACGAAGCCCTGACGCCGCCCCCGCACGTACCCGTCCCCCACCAGCGCGGGTCCTCCCCGTCGACCCCCACGGAACTGACGGACAGCCGAAGCTGACGACCGGCGGAACACCGGGGCAGCGGGCTCCGTCGGCCACGAGACCGTCCGCCGGAGCCCGCGCACCGTTCGCCACGGCGGAAGGGCCCGTGCCCCGGCCACCCGGACGGCGACGGTTCCTGGCGTCCGCAGGCCCGCGGAACACCGCGGCTCCGCATCCGGACGACGCACGCGGACCCGCGGGGGCGACACCAGCCCGTCCGAGTCCGCGGGCCGGCGGAGAAATCGATTGCGGTGCACGCGGAGCGTTGGGCAGGGTACGTCGCGTGGCCCCCCGGTACCAGATTCGCGCCGACTACGATGCTCACACGATCGTGGTCTACCAGGCATACAGCCCGGCCATCGCTGACGCGGCGCTGCGAGCGGGCCGCTTCGTTGCGCCGTTCTCGTTCCACAGGATGACGTGGATCAAGCCCTCGTTCCTGTGGCTCATGCACCGCAGCAACTGGGCCCGCAAACCGGGACAAGAGCGCATTCTCGGGGTGCGGATCACCCGGCAGGGCTGGGAGGAAGCCCTTTCCCGGGCCGTGCTCACGACCGCAGACCCGGCAGCCGTGGCTCGCGCGGCCGTACACGTCCAGTGGGACCCGGAGCGCTCGTCCCGCGGGGCGCCACTCAACCACTACAGCATCCAGGTCGGCGTCGGCCGCAGCCTGATCCGTGACTTCACCGACGACTGGATCGTCAGCCTGACCGACCTCACACCCCAGGCCCGGAAGGCCGCGACCCTGATCCAGACCGGGCATGCCTCCAAGGCGCAGCGACTGCTGCCCCCGGAGCGCACCTATCCACTGCCACGGGAACTGGAAGGCCTTTGCCCGGAAGGATGACAGCCGACTGCGGGATCACGCCGAGCTCCCTGACGGCTGCCGACGAAGGCCAGATCCACTTCACCGTCGCCCCGGAGTCCTGCTGGGCCGGGTGAGCGCGCCAAGGGGCCGGGATGGCCCCGGCGCTCCGGTGTCGTAGCCACCTCCATGCTCTTGCGGTGACGTCTGGCGAAGGCACGCATCCCACCGTCCTTCGTCTCGGCGGTTGCGAACGCCGCCCGCGTGACGCGTGCTACGTGCGGACGGCGCACAGGGCGGCACTCTGTACGCCGTCCGAGCCACAGCGCGTCGCCCCGCCCGTCGGGTGGGTGGCCGCCGCCCACTGCGGCTGCGGACGCATCGCACGGACGACGGTGACCAGCCGGGGGAGGGATGCCGGGCAGTGCCGTGGGGGTGATCAAGCCATTCTTTCGTCACCTGATCGGCTCATCAGGATCTAGAGTGTGCGCGTGACCGAGCAGAATCCCGAACTCATCGCCGGCCGGTACGAGCTGGTCGAACCCATCGGCCAAGGCGGTATGGGCCGGGTCTGGCGTGGGCTGGACCAGCAGCTCTTCGGGCGCGAGGTCGCCGTTAAGGAGATCCTCTTCCCGCCGGGCATGGACGACGCCGACCGCGCAGCGTTGCTGAGGCGGTTCACGGGCGAGGCCCGCGCAGCGGTCACTATCAGCCACCCGGGGATCATCACCATCCATGACGTCGTCGAGCACCACGGCGCCCCCGTCATCGTGATGGAGCTGATCCGCGGCCAGTCCCTCGCCGCGGCCATCCGCAGCCAGGGTCGGCTGCCCGTGCGGCGTGTGGCCGAAATCGGGTCCACCATGCTCGACGCCCTGGCCGAAGCGCATCGGGCGCGGATCGTGCACCGGGACATCAAGCCGGACAATGTGCTCCTGACCAAGGACCGCGTCGTCCTCACCGACTTCGGCATCGCCCATCTCGCAGACGCCACGACCCGGCTGAGCCACACCGGGATCGTCATCGGCACGCCGCAGTACATGCCTCCGGAGCAGTTGGAGGGCAAGCGTCCGACCCCGGCCAACGACCTGTGGGCGCTCGGCGCAACCCTCTACCACGCGGTGGAGGGGTGCCCGCCGTTCGACGTGGAGGGGCTCCACGCCCTGGCTGTTGCGGTGTTCACCCGCCCGCACCGGCCGCCGGTCCACGCCGGTCCGCTGGCGCCCGTACTGGACGCGCTCCTCACCAAGGACCCGGCGCAGCGCGTGGGTGCCGAGGAAGCGGCTGAGATGTTCGCGTCCGTGCTGGCGTCCCTTGCGTCAGGCACCGACGCACCCCGCGGGCACGAGCCGGGGCGCGCGTCCGACGTGGACGCCACTCCCGCGCCCCTGCCCGCGCCCACGCCGACGCCCGCCCCCGATCCGAGGGCGACGCCCGCACCCGCACCGGCACCGGACGCCTCGCCCGAGCGGACCGGTACGGTCCTGGACCCGGGCTCCGGCGCGGGCGTTCCCGGGGGATCCCTGCCGGACCGGCCGACCCGCCCGCCGGCACCCCCGGCCGAGGACCGGATGACGCTCGAGGAGACACCCACGAGGGAGTACGGCGAGCCGGCGACCCCCAAGCGGGCCCTCACCAGGCGCTCCGTCATCCTGGGCACCGCGCTGGCCACGCTCGCCACAGGCTCCGTCCTGACCTGGACCCTCACCCGAGACGGTGACGGATCCCGCGGCGGGGCGGCCGGCGGTGGCTCGGAGGCCACTTCCGTCACCGTGGTGATCGGCGTGGACGCGCCGCTCAGCGGCGGGCTGTCCTCGATGGGCGTCGGCGTGCGGAACTCCGCCGACCTGGCGGTGAGGACCGCCAACGAGACCCGGCACGTTCCCGGCGTGAACTTCGAGATCGAGGCCCTGGACGACGAAGCCGACCCCGCCAAGGGCGCGCCGAACGCCAACCGGTTCGTGTCCGATCGGCGGGTGCTGGGGGTCGTCGGCCCCCTCAACTCGGGTGTAGCCCGGACACTCGTGGCGCCGCTCGCGCAGGCCGGCCTGGTCAACGTGTCGCCGGGCAACACCGACCCGGTCCTGACGCTGGGCCCCGACTGGGCCGCAGGCACCAAGTCCCGGCCGCACTCCACCTACTTCCGAACCATTGCCACGGACGTCGACCAGGGGCCGTTCGCCGCCCGGTACCTGCACGGCCGGATGAAGAAGACCAAGCTCTACGTCGTCGACGACGCGAGCGCCCACGGCACCACGCTCACCTCCGGCTTCACGGCCGAGTTCACCAGGCTCGGCGGCACGGTCGTCGGCACCGAGCAGGTCGATCCCGCGGAACGCGCCTTCGCCGGCCTCGCCGAGAGGGCGAGGTCCTCGGGCGCCGACGCCGTCTACTTCGGCGGCTACCACGACACCGCGGCGCCGCTCACCCAGCAGCTCAAGCAGGCGGGGGTGACCGCCCCCGTCATGAGCGGTGACGGGATCTTCGACCAGCAGTACCTCACGGCGAACCCGAAGGCCGAGGGCGACCTCGCGACCAACATCGGCGTACCCGCCGAGGAGTCGGCGGCAGGGCAGGACTTCCTCGCCCGCTACCAGAGGGCCGGGTACCCGGAGGCGGCCGGCTGGTACGGCCCCTACGCCTACGACGCCACCTGGGCGCTCATCGAGGCGGTGAAGGCCGTCGTGACGGCCAACGACGGCACCCTACCGGCCAACGCCCGGGCGGCAATGCCACAGGCCGTGGCGCGGCTGGCCTTCGACGGCGTGACGGGCCGCGTGGCCTTCGACGCGTACGGCGACACGGTCAACCGCACCCTGACGGTGTACGGAGTGAAGGGCGGCAGCTGGGTGAGCGTGACGAGCGGCCCCGCTCCTCGCTGACCCCCTCGGCCGGCCCGACCGCAAGCCTCGCGATCGGGTCCGGGCGGTGCGCGCCCAAGGGGACGAGGGGTCGGCGTCGAGCGGGTCGTCCCGGACCACCAGGCACTGCGCCGGGCCGGCCTCCGCCGCCCCCGCCGACTCTCCGCCCGCGCCTCCAGCGGCACCGCTGTGCGGTCCGATCCGGTCCGGCTCCTCGCTGCACCCGTTCACACCCAACACCCGGATCTGGGACGGCTTCTGACGCGACAATGCCGAGGGTTCGGGCGACGGCCGTCGGGCTCGGCGGCTGCACCTGGGCTCAGGGGTGCGCGACGACCGCGACCGGGGCGGCGGAGTGGTGGAGTACGGCGTGGGCGACCGGGCCGAGGTGGGTGCCGATCGCCGAGCGGCGGATCCGTCGACCGACGACCATCAGGGAGGCGTCAGCCGAGGCCCTGACGAGGTGGCCGGAGGCATGGCCCACCGAGCATTCCTCCTCGACGTGGACTTCGGGGTACTTGCCGCGCCAAGGTCGTAGCACGTCACTCAGGGCAGTGGCAGTGGCGGCCGCCATGCCGTCCCGTACCTCGGGCGCGATCAGTGCCGGGTCGAAGGTGAAGGCGGGCGGCATGCTCCAGCCGTGGACGACGCGCAGCGGGGCCCGGCGCGCGGCCGCCGCGTCGAAGGCGTAGTCGAGGAGCTCGTCACAAGGGCGGGAGAGGTCCAGGCCGAGCACGACCCGCCGGTTCCCCGCTTCGGGTTCGGTGCGGTGGGGGTCCGACACCTCGTCGCCGTCCTGCGCGCTGCCGGGCCGCACGATCACGACCGGGCGTTCGGCGTGGGCGAGAACGGCCTGGGACACGGATCCGACGAGGAATCCCGTCAGGGCGCCCAATCCGCGTGAGCCGAGTACCAGCACCTCGGCTTCCTTCGCGGCGGCCTCCAGGACGGGAAGCGGCCGCCCCCGCACCTGCTCCGTGGTGATCTCCAGGCCGGGGTGGCGCTCGGCCAGTCGCCGGGATACCTCCCGCGGGATGCGCTCGCCCCAGTACCGGGGCGCCGGCGAGGCCCCGACCGGCGAGGCGTATCCGTAGGAAGGGGTCCAGTCCTCCAGCGCGTGCAGGAGTGTGAGCGGGAGCCGGCGCAGGTGGGCCTCGCAAGCTGCCCACTCCGCGGCGGCCAGCGAAGAGGGAGATCCGTCGAGGCCCACGATGACGGGACGTGACATGGCTTTTCCTCCGGGTCTTGATCGAGGCGGCGGCCGCTGTCGGCGGCGCACGTCCCACTCTGGTGGTCCGGGCGATGGGACACGATGGTCCAGGGGGCCCGGGGGCCGGGCCGAACGTCCCGCCGGGACGCGCCCGCAGCCGGAAGCGCCACCCGGACCGGCCCCAACTGGCGATCCGCGGTGCCCACCTGAGGGCCTGGCGGACGGGAACCCCGCCCGCTCGAGCCGGCGCCCGGCGCTGGGACCGGTCAAGCTTGCCGGTCACAGCGCCGGGCCGTCTCCGAGATCGGAAAGAGAAGGCCTAGCCGAGCGTGGCGCCCAGAACCAGGAAGGCGCCGACCGCCAGGAACAGGGCGCCCATCAGGGGGGCCACGAAGCGGAGGTACTGGTCGTAGCGGATCCTGGCGACTGCCAGACCGCCCATGACGACGGCCGACGTCGGTGTGATCAGGTTCACCCAGCCCGACGCCGACTGGTACGCCGTGACCACCAGCGACCGGCTGACGCCGGCGAAGTCGGCGAGCGGGGCCAGGATCGGCATGGCGAGCGCGGCGTGACCCGACGAGGACGGCACGAAGAACGCCAGCGGGATGTTGACCAGGAACATCAGCACCCCGAAGACGCCGTGGGAGGTGCCCGACACGGCGTCCTGCAGGCCGTTGAGGATGGTGTCGGTGACTGCTGCGTTGTTCATGATCACGGTGACTCCGCGGGCCAGCATGACGATCATGGCTGCGCCGACGAAGTCTCCGGCGCCACGGGTGATCGCCTCGGCCGTTCCCTGTTCGCCCAGTCCGCCGATCAGTCCGGCGGTGACGGCCGCGACGATGAACAGGGCCGCCAGCTCCGGGAAATACCAGCCCAGCGTGGGCAGGAAGGTGATGCCCAGGTCAGCCCACGGCACGACGGCGAAGATCATGAAGAGGAACGTTCCGGCGAAGACGCCGAGGACGGCACGGTGCCGACCGGTGAGGGCAGCCGCCTCCTCGCCCTGTGCGGCGACAGCGCGGTCCTCGTCGGTGGCCGGGGTCAACGAGCGCGCGGGATCGGCCAGGACCCGCCCGGCGTAGCGGACCACGTACCAGGCCGCGATCGCCGTCAGGCACGCCCACATGCCCAGCCGCAGGACGATGCCGTCACCCGTGCCGATACCCGCACTGTCGGACGCGACCCCGGTGGCGAAGGGGTTGACGGTGGAGGCCAGCGTCCCCACTCCGGCACCCACCATGATGACGGTGGCCGCCACCATGCGGTCGTAGCCGAGGGTGAGCATCAGCGGGATCATCAGCCCGTAGAAGCCGAGCGTCTCCTCCGCCATCCCGTACGTGGTCCCACCCAGCGAGAACACCGTCAGAAGGACCACGAGCAGCAGTGTCCGGTGGCCGCGCAGGCGGTGTGCGAGGCGGGCCACGCCCAGGTCGAGCGCACCCGTGCGCATGGTCACGGTGATGAACGCGCCCACTGCCAGGATGAACAGGAAGACCCCGGCGGCGCCCGTGAACGATCCGTCGGCGCCCGGCGTGGTCAGCCCGGTCCCGGCATCGGTGACCCCGTACAGGCCGTTGACCGGTGAGAGGAACAGATCTTTGAGCCGGTCGAGGAAGTCCGTGGTCCGCTCCACCGCGTGGTACGTCCCCGGGATGGGAGCGCCGTCCGCAGTGGTGTCGTAGCGGCCCGCCGATATGACGAAGGTCAACGCCCACACGACGACGGTCACGGCCACCAGCACCGTGAAGGCGGAGGGGAAGCGCAGGCGACGTCTGCCGCCCCCGGAGGGTGCGGAGGCCGGGCCGGGACCGGGGCCGGCGTCGTCGGGACCGTCGGTGTGGCGGCCGGCCGGTGCGGCCGGGGGAGTGGTGCTGGTGCTCATCTCTGTTCCCGGGGTGTGAGGGTGCCGTCCTGAGGAAGGCGGCCATGGGGAGTCACGACGGTGCCGGCGGCGCCGTCCAGGATCGCGCGGGCGTCTTCGAGGGCGCCGATCGCGGCGATGCCACCGGTCGACTCCACGAAACGGCAGACCGCTTCGACCTTCGGGCCCATCGAGCCGGCCGCGAAGTGTTGCGCCCGCAGGCGGGCGGGGGTGGTGTGCCGGATGGGCTCGGCCTGCGGGGTGCCGTGCCCGAGTTCGACGTACGGGACATCGGTCAGCAGCAACAGGACGTCGGCATCCAGGGCCTTCGCCAGCAGGGCGGCGGTGAGGTCCTTGTCCACCACGGCCTCGACACCGGTCAGCCGCCCCTGCTCGTCGCGGACCACGGGGACTCCACCCCCGCCCGCGCAGACGGCGATCGTGCCGGAGTCGAGCAGCAGGCGGATCAGACCCGTCTCGACGACACGCTGAGGGGCCGGCGAGGGGACGACCCGCCGCCAGTGTTCGCCGTCCGGCTTGACGGCCCAACCGCGTTCGGCCGCAAGACGTTCGGCCTCGGGCCGCTCGTAGACGGGGCCGACGAACTTCTCGGGGTCGGCGAAGGCGGGATCGGCGGCGGAGACGAGGGTCTGGTTGAGGAGCGCGCAGACCTGGCGGCCGGGCAGTGCGTTCTGCAGGCTCTGCAGCAGCCAGTAGCCGATCATGCCCTGGGTCTCCGCGCCCAGGACATCGAGGGGATACGGGCTGCTCAGCGAACGGTCCGCGGCGCTCTGCAGGGCGAGGACGCCGACCTGCGGGCCGTTGCCGTGGGTGATGACCAGCTCGTGCCGGTCCGCGAGCGGGGCCAGCGCTGCGACGGCCTTGTGGACATTGGCCAGTTGGGGGGCGGCGTCGGGCCGCTCGGTGCGGTGCAGGAGGGCGTTGCCTCCCAGGGCGATGACGACTCGCATGGGGAGTTCTCCGTCGATGAGGCCGAGGGGTCAGTCGGTGAGAGTGGCGACGAGGACTGCCTTGATCGTGTGCAGCCGGTTCTCCGCCTGGTCGAACACGATCGAGTGGACCGACTCGAAGACCTCGTCCGTGACCTCCATGGCGGTCATGCCGGTGCGGGCCGCGATCTTGGCGCCGACGGTGGTGTCGCTGTCGTGGAACGCCGGCAGGCAGTGCATGAACTTCACCCGCGGATTGCCGGTCGCCTTCAGCACGTCCATCGTCACCTGGTACGGCTTCAGCAGCGCTATCCGCTCGTCCCACATCTCCGCGGGCTCCCCCATGGACAGCCATACGTCGGTGTAGACGAAATCGACACCGGCGACCCCCTCGGCCACGTCCTCGGTGAGGGTGATCCGTGCCCCGGTTGATTCCGCCGCCCTGCGCGCCTCGGCCACCACCTCGGGGGCGTTGTGCAGTGAGGCGGGGCCGATCATGCGGACGTCCATGCCGAGCATCGCCGCGGTGATCAGCAGGGAGTTGCCGACGTTGTTGCGGGCGTCGCCCAGGTAGGCGAACGACACCTGCTCCAGGGGCTTGTCGGTGTGCTCCCACATGGTGAGCACGTCGGCGAGGGACTGGGTGGGGTGCCACTGGTCGGTCAGCCCGTTCCACACCGGGACCCCGGCGTACCGGGCCAGTTCCTCCACCAGCCGCTGGTCGCTGCCCCGGTACTCGATACCGTCGTAGTAGCGGCCCAGCACCCGGGCGGTGTCCTTGATGGACTCCTTGTGGCCGAGCTGGGAACTGGAGGGTTCGAGATAGGTGACGTGGGCGCCCTCCTGGTGCGCGGCCACTTCGAAGGCGCACCGGGTTCGGGTCGAGGTCTTCTCGAAGATGACGGCGATGTTCTTGCCGTGCAGCCGCTGCCTCTCGGAGCCGGCCGAACGGGCGGTCTTCAACTGCTCGGACAGTTCAAGGAGGTGGCGGAACTCGGCCGGGGTGAGGTCGAGTTCCTTCAGGAAGGGGCGGTGGCGCAGGTCGACGGGCATGGCGTGGCTCCTCGGGTCGTACGGAGATGTCGGGGTACCTGTGCGGTGCGTACGATCAGACCGCTTCGCGTTCGATGGGGCAGCTCATGCAGCGCGGACCGCCGCGGCCCCGCCCGAGCTCGCTGCCGCGGATGGTGATGACCTCGATGCCGTTCCTGCGCAGGTGGGTGTTGGTGGTGACGTTGCGCTCGTAGGCGACGACCACGCCGGGTTCCACGGCCAGCACGTTGCAGCCGTCGTCCCACTGCTCGCGTTCGGCGGAGCGGATGTCCTGGCTGGGTGTGAGGACGTTGATCTTCTCCAGGCCCAGCGCGTCGGCTATCGCCCGGTCGAGCTCCCCGGGTCGGTGATCGGTGATCCTCACCCCCTGCCCGTCGTGGCCGGGCTCGATGGTGCAGGACCGCAGCGCGCCGAGACCGGCGTATCGCGTGAAGGTGTCGCCGCTGACCATGGTCATGACCGTGTCCAGGTGCATGGAACTGCGGGCCTTGGGCAGGTCGAGGGCCACCACGCGGCGCGCCGACCCCGCGGCGAACATCCGCAGCGCGAGCTGCTCGACGGCCTGGGGCGTGGTGCGCTCGCTCATGCCGATCAGCACGGCGCCGTTGCCGACGACCAGCACGTCCCCGCCCTCGATGGTGGCGGGGAAGCCGGCCTGCCCGTCCGACCACCGCCGGTGTTCGCCCTTCTCGAACAGCGGGTGATGGCCGTAGATCGCCTCGAAGTGGACGGTCTCGCGGCGCCGCGCCCGCTTGCGCATCGGGTTGACGCTCACCCCGTCGTACACCCAGCACGACGTGTCGCGGGTGAACAGGTGGTTGGGCAGCGGAGCCAGCACGAAGTCGTCCGGCGCCATGGCGTGCAACCGTACGCTCGGCACCTCTCCCGTACGGGCCAGCAGCTCGCGCTTGGTGATGCCGCCGACCAGGCAGACCGCCAGCTCGTCCGGGTCCATGGCGTCCAAGGCGGAGTGGACGCGGTCGGTGGCGAGCGGCCCGAACTCGCGTTCGTCGACGACACGGTCCAGGACCAGGGCGCGGGCCGCGGGCAGGGCCAGGGTCTCGGTCAGCAGATCCGCGAAGAGGTGCACCCGAACGCCGCGGTCGCGCAGGGTGTCCGCGAACGCGTCGTGCTCCTCCCGGGCCCGTTTGACCCACAGGACGTCATCGAAGAGCAGCGCGTCCTTGTTCGTCGGAGTGAGTCGTTTGAGCTCCAGATCGGGCCGGTGCAGGATGACCTGCTTCAGTCGGCCGGTCTCGGAGTCCACGTGGAAGGGCATGGCTCATTCCCTCAGGGGTGTGGGGACGGTTACGGGCCCCGATCGCTGCCGCAGCGATGCGAAGTGGCGTTACGAGCCGTCAGTCGGGTCGTGTCGGCGCTCACTTCCCGGAGCGGGGTGATGGCTGAATCCTGTCACCGGGGCTCTGGTGCGGGCGGTCGGCGACAGTCCCTGCCGCGGGACTCAGCGGCCCCGTTGCGAGGGCCGGCCGGCCCGGCGGTGTGAGGGCCCAACGGCCTTCCCGCCGCCGCAGGCACGAGCAGCCGGGGCGGTACGTGCCAGGGAACGCCGACCACCGGACTGCACGCTCCGCGAGCACACCGCTTGGACGACGGCCTCCTTGCGGCGCCGTCACCGGAGCGGGCGGCGTGTTGTCACGCGGGTGGGCGGCGTCCCGGGCGCACACTTCTCGCATGCCCGAGGACGAGGTGCAGACCATCCCTCCCGAACCGCTGTTGCAAGTGATCGCCAACCTTGCGCGGTTCCATCGAGAGCACGAGCAGTTCTACTCGCAGGCACCATTGCGGCAGGCGGACGAGCTGCAGGCACGGTCTCGGGCGCTGAAGTCGCTGGCAGGCCGGTGGAGCGTGACCGATGTCGGTGAGTCGGCAGGGCATCCGTTCGCCGGCGCGGAGGATCTGAATGTCCCCGGGCTCGTCGCGGAGTCGGGGATCCTCTTCATGGAAGGGGAGGGCGAACCCGTCGAGCTCCAGCGGCTGAAGCGGGATGTCAGGGAACTCGCGGAGGACAGCGCTCAGACCGGCATGTGGCTCGCGCACGCCATGGAGCAGGCGTGGGAGACCGTCGGCCTGCTGGCAGCCTATCCGGCGCTGGCCGATCTGCTCGGGGAGCGCCATCGCATCGTCGCCAACGACTGGCAGTCGGCGGGGCTGCTGGCGCTGGTGGCCAGGCTGTTGCGACGCTCCCTTGACCTGATGGACCGGGTCGTGTTCTCACCTGCGGCGCTGAGGTCCGACCTCGGGGCCGAGCGGAACGCCCCTGCCTATCTCTTCTCGGCGTCCGAGCTGCTCGACCGGGCGGCTGACCTCCTCGCGGAGTCGGCAGCACTCGTACGCGACAACGAGCGGCGCTGGCGCGTGTTCGGCGCCCGAATTCACCGGCTGCGGTCCGAGTGAGGCGTCTGCCTCATGGGACCGTCGGGGGCGGGGAAGCTCCCGGTGCCCGTGTCCTGCTGTGTCCGGTGCGTCGCCACCGGAGCGCGCGAGGCCGGGCACATGGTGCCATGGCGGCCCGCGCGGCTTCGGACGGGTGTCAGGCGAGGGCGAGGAAGAGCTTTTCGAGTTCTTCCTCCGTCATGGGGGCCTGACTCTCGTCGGCGTTGTTCATGCACTGGCGCATGCCGCTGGCGACGATTTTGAATCCGGCGCGGTCGAGTGCCTTGGAGACGGCGGCGAGCTGGGTGACGACGTCCTTGCAGTCGCGGCCGGCCTCGATCATGGCGATGACACCGGCGAGCTGCCCCTGGGCGCGGCGCAGTCGGTTGAGGACCGAGCTGACCGCATCGTCGTCGACCTTCACCGGGTACCTCCTGCTTGGTGTGCTGTTCTCCTCGATGGTACCCCAGGGGGTATGTGGTCTCCCGTGTCAGTGATCGAGGAGGGCTGCCAGTGCGGCATCGAGATCGCCACGCCGCGGCCGGTTGTGGGGGAGTCTGGCGAGGACGGCAGCCATGCCGCAGCTGTCGGTGAGCGCGGAGAACGCCAGGCCACCGGCCACGGCCGCGGGAACGAGCCGGAAGGCGGGGTGGAGCAGGCCGAGCCCCAGGCCCGTGAGGACGAGAGCGCCGGCGGTCAGGCGGACCTGGCGTTCCATGCCCCATGCGGCGTGCGAGGCCCCCTCGGGCCGGTGCAGGTCGTGGCCGGCGGCGGCCCAGGCGGCGGTGCCCCCGGCGAGGGTGGCGGCGTCGATGCCGTGCTCGGCGAGCGTCTTGCGGGCGCTGTCGGAGCGGGCTCCGGAGGCGCAGACCACCAGGATGTCGCCGCGGTCGGCGGCGTGGTGGATGGCGGGCAGGGCGCGTGAGATCTGATCGAGTGGGATGTTCATGGCGCCGGGCACGTGACCTGTGGCGTATTCGCCGGGAGTGCGGACGTCCAGGACGATGAGCTCGCGCAGGCGGGCGAGGGCGTGTGCGGAGCTGAGGGTGTGGGGGGTGGTCATGGCGGACTGTCTCCTACGGGTTGGGGTGTCCGGATACGGATACCGGGGGAACCGGGGGTGGACCCGCTGTCAGCGGATCGCGTCGATGATCATGAAGGCCGCGACGGACAGCAGCACGGCGGCGAAGGTGCGTTGCAGGACGGGGCCCTTGATCGCGGTGGAAAGGCGCTTTCCGTCCCAGGCGCCGAGGACTGCCGCCCCGGTGAAGGGTGCGACGACTGCCCAGTCCACCGGCCCGGCCCCGCCCGTGCGGACGGTGAGCGCGGCGAGCGAGTTGACGGTGATGACGAGCAGGCTGGTCCCGATGGCCGCCCGCATCCTCAGACCCAGCACTCCCACCAGGGCCGGAACGGCGAGGAATCCGCCGCCGACGCCCAGGAATCCGGTGACGGCCCCCAGGCCCGCGCCGGCTCCCGCGGCCCGTACCGGGCGGGTGGGGCGGGCTTCGTTCCCGGCTGCGGGGGACTTGAGCATGCGCAGTGCCGCGATACCCGCGACGGCTGCGAACGCGGCCGTGAGGAGCTGTCCGGGGAGCCGTGCGGCGAGGGCGGCTGCCGCCATGGCGGGCAGGATGCCGGCGGCTGCGAAGAGACCGCCGGTGCCCCAGCGGACGTTGCCCGAGGTTGCGTGGGTGTAGAGGGCGGTGGCGGAAGTGGCGGTGACGATGATCAGCGATGCGGTGGTGGCGGCGGCCGGCGTGAATCCAAGGAGGTAGATCAGAGCCGGGACCGCCAGCACGCTGCCGCCGCCCCCCAGCGCGCCGAGTGCCAGGCCGACGACCGCTCCTGCGATCAGGGCGAGGACGAGCGTGCTCACGCTGTCGAGCCGCTGCTTCCGCAGCCGTCCACGACCGGCAGTCCCGCCGCTGCCCAGGCGTTCATGCCGCCCTTGATGTCGACGGCCTCGACTCCGCGTGCGGTCAGGATTCCCGCGGCCTGCCGGGACCGGTGCCCGGAGCGGCAGATCACCATCAGCGGTCGTCCCCGCGCATCCGGAGGCAGACCGGCGCCGGCCAGCAGGGCGGAGAGCGCGGCGTGCACGGCACCGGGCGCGTGCCCGGCCGTCCATTCCGCCGCTTCGCGCACGTCGAGCAGGACGGCTTCCCCGTCGCGGGTGCGCCGATGGGCATCGGCCGGAGTCACGCGGGCTGGGCCGCGCCGGAAGAGGAACATGATCGGGTCCTTCTCTCGTGGGGAACTGGGGCTGGGGGTCAGTCGTCGGAACGGGTTCCCGGGATGATCGGGAGGCCCGCGCTCCGGGCAGCGTCGAAGGAGTCGTCGACGGCCACGACGTCGCGTCCTGCGGCGTCGAGGAGGGAGGCTGCGATTGCCGCGCGCATTCCGCCGGCGCAGTGGACCCAGACCACTCCGACCGGTACCTCGCGCTGACGGCGGTGGAGCTGGTGGATCGGGATGTGCACCGAGCCCTTGATCCAGCCGTCCGCGCGTTCGGAGTCCCGCCGTACGTCCAGCACGACCCGGTGTTCGTAGGGGTCCAGGGCGGCGAGGTCGGCGAACGTGGCCCGGGGGAACTTCCGCAGCTCTTCGTTCGCGGAGATCCATTCGGCAGGCTCTCCGATGGCGGCGGCGGCCGGGCGGTCGATCCCGACCCGGGCCAGTTCGCGCTGCGCCTCGGCCAGCTGTGCGGGGGATTCCGCCAGGAGTGTGACGGGCTTGCCCCAGGGGATCAACCAGGCCAGATAGGTCGCGATCTTCCCGTCGGCCTCGAAGTTGAAGGACCCCGCGACGTGTCCATCGGCGAAGGCGATGCGGTTGCGCAGGTCGACCACCCACTCCCCGGCGGCCAGCCGGTCGGCGATGTCGGCGGCGTTTGCCACGGCGGGTGCGGTGAGGTCGACCGGCGTCGGACCCGCGGCGTTGGCCGGGCCCATGTGGGCGTAGTACGCGGGCACGTCGTCGAGCCCGGCCAGCAGGCCGGCGACGAAGGCGTCGACGTCCTGGACGAGGGCGTCGTTGCCCGCCTTCTCCTTGCCGATGGTGGTGGTTTCCCCGTCGGCCTGGGCGGCAGAGCAGAAGCTGCCGAACCCGTGGGTGGGCAGGACCTCGGTCTCATCCGGAAGCTCGGCGGCCAGCCGGTGCGCCGAGGCGTGCTGGGCGCGGGCCAGCCGCTCGGTCAGCCGAGGTTCGACCAGGTCCGGCCGTCCCACCGTGCCGATCAGCAGCGAACCCCCGGTGAACACGGCGACGGCCGAGCCCTGCTCCTCCAGCACGTAGGAGGTGTGGTGCGGGGTGTGTCCGGGGGTGGCGAGGGCCCGCAGCGTGATTCCGTGATCCACGGCGAAGGTGTCCCCGTCATGGACCGGGGTGCGGTCGAAGGACACACGGGCCGCGGCGGGCACGTGGTAGGCCGCGCCGGTGAGGCGGGCCAGGTCCAGGCCGCCCGTGACGTAGTCGTTGTGGACGTGCGTCTCCACGACGTGGGAGATCCGCACCCCGCGCAGTGCCGCCGCGGCGAGCATCCGGTCGACGTCGCGCGGCGGATCCACTGCCACGGCCGTGTGGGCCCCGCCCGCCAGGTAGCTGCGGTTGCCGAGCCCTTCCAGTTCAAGGGTGTCGATGAAGAACACGCTGTCGCTCCTTGTCGCGAAAATTACCCCCGGGGGTATGTATCGAACATAGCACGAGTACCCCCGGGGGTATTTTTGGCAGCGCCCTGTGGCGGCACCCGGCGGCCCGCGCGTCGGTTGCCGGCCAGGGCGCGGACCGGCGGGACGGCCGCGATGGACGCGATCCAGCCCGGAGGGCCCACCTCGCGACCGGACGCCCCCGCCGCCCGCCCGTCCCCCTGCGCAGACGCCCCCGGGCACCTGCCCGGCCCCCACTTCGTCCCGGTTCACCGGGAGCCGCCCCGCCATGAGCCGCCCCACCATGAGCACGCCACAGCACCCTGCCGCCCTGCCGAGCCGACGCACCGTTCCGCGCGGCGCCCCGTCACCCCCTACGCCGTGAGCGGCCCGGGTATGACCGAACGCGACTACGCCGCCTCCTGCCCGGGCGGGCGGATCGCCGAAGCCTCGCGGTACGAGGCGAAGAAACCGAAGACGTCGGCACCGCAGTCCAGGCATGGCTGCGACGCACCGAACTGCCCGCCCGGTGACCACTGCGGCCGAGCACGCCGGCCCGGGTGCTGCCGGCGCAGCGCCTCACCCCGGTCGACGATCCCTCAACTCGGGAGTGAGGCCGCACCCGTGGGGCTTCGGAGCGCCGACCCGGCCGTACCCTCTGCCGCCGAACGGGGACCGTGCCCTGCCATGGGGGCGGGGCACGAGGGTCCCTCCCGTCGCGGTCGGCCACGGCGAAGAGCCTTCGGCCGCTCTCACCGCCAGGAGGGATGCCCCTCGGCAGCGGCGCCGGCGGTGAGCGCCCGCTCGCCGGTCTTGTCCGCGCGCACGGCCCAGATCACGGGCTTCTCGTACGGGCCACGGACGAAGGCCACCCAGGCGCCGTCGACGGACCAGACGGGGTCCATCTCGTGGGCGCTGCCGGCGACCAGTTCGCGATCGTCACTGCCGTCGGCGTCCACGAGGCGGATGTCGCCCTGCGTACCGGTGCCGTAGGTCCCGGCCGTGTAGGCGAAGGTGGTGCCGTCGGGCGACCACACCGGGTCGAGTGCAGGATGGGGCAGCCGGGTCACCTGCTGCGGGGCGCGGTTCGGGTCGTCGGGGTCGACCACGTGGATCTGCCAGTTCTCGGGCTCCGTCTGCAGGCAGACCGCGATGCTCCTGCCGTCCGGCGACCACGCGGGATCCTCGACCTGGCCCTGCCCCGACGTGACCTGGCGAGCCGTGCCGTCGGCGACGCCCACCACGAACAACTGCTGCACACCGTCCTTCTTGCGCAGCACCGCGAGCCGGCTGCCGTCCGGCGACCAGGACACCCGGCCTCCGGCGGTGGAGGTGATCCGCCGCGCGTTGGAACCGTCGGCGTTGGCAGTCCAGACGGCCGTGCCCTCGGAGGTGCTGCGGGTGAACGCGAAGGACCTGCGGTCGGGAGACCACTGGGGCAGGGTGTCGCACGCGCCCGCGCCGCCCGCGATGAGCTGCACGGGCTTCTCCGTGGCGGCGTCCCGGCGGGCGATGACGCTGTGGCAGGTCCCGGGCCACCCCGGGGCCGTGTCCTGCCGGATCAGCAGAGGATCGGCCGGGAGCGCGGCAGGGGCGGAGACGGATCCGGAGGGTGTGGCGGCGCCACGCTTGGAGTCGTCCTTGGTCGAGTCCTTCCACGGCTGCCACACGACCAGGCAGGCGGCTGCGAGTGATGTCACCAGCAACGCAGCCACCACCGCGCGGCGACGCCGCGGCGTGCCCGGATCCGGCTGCGGCAACGGCGCGGGCGCGGCGGCCAGCCGTGCGGTGGGGCCGGTCACCGTGCCCGGCTGCTCCGTAAGGGGCTCCTCGACGGCGGGCTGGGCGGCGGCCGGTACGGGGAGGTCCTGCGCGGTGTCCGACCGGCTTTCCGGGGTGGTGGGAGGCACCGCCGGTTCCGGGGGTGGGAGCAGCTGCGTTGCCGCCTCCGGAAGCCAGGAGCCGCCGTCCAAGTGGCGGACGGTCAAAGTGGCGAGGAAGGCGGCCGGGGTGGGCCTCGCGGCCGGATCCTTGGACAGGCAGGCGCCGATGGCTTCGCGGAGTTCTCCGGGCACCGCGGTCAGGTCTGGCTCCTCGTAGACCACCTTGTAGTGCCGGGCCGCGGACGGGCCGTCGCCGAAGGGGGCGCCGCCCGCCGCCTGGGTGAGCACCACTCCCAGGGCGAACATGTCGACCGCGGGGGTGAGCGCCCGACCGCCGGTGAGCTGCTCGGGTGCCAGGAACCCCGGCGTGCCGACCTGCAGGCCGGTCTGTGTCAGGGACGTCCCGTCCAGAGCACGCGCGATGCCGAAATCGATGACACGCGGCCCGTCCTCCGCGACGATGATGTTGGCGGGCTTGAGATCGCGGTGGATCACGCCCGCCCGGTGGATCGCCTCCAGCGCCTCGGCCAGGCCGGCGGCCAGGACGGTGAGCGTGTCCAGGGGCAGCGATCCGACGCGCGCGAGGACTGCTTGCAGGGTGGGACCGGGTACGAAGGCCGTCACCAGCCAGGCCGGCTCCCCGTCCGGATCGGCGTCGACCACCGGCGCGGTGTGGAAACCGCCGACCCGCCGTGCGGCCGCGACCTCGTCGGCGAACCTGCGCCTGAACCCGGGTTCGGTGCACAGCTCGGGGCGCACGACCTTCACGGCGACCGCACGGCCGGACTGCGAGCGGCCCAGGTAGACCACGCCCATGCCCCCCTGGCCGAGCCGTCCGACCAGCCGGTATCGGCCCTCGCCGAGCGAGGTGGGATCGCCCGTCTCGAGCGGCTTCATACGTCCCCCGTTTCACACCTTGCGCGATGAACAGCCTCTCCTTACCCGTCGTGTCGACCACCAGTCAAGCGAGGACCACGCGCGGCCCCACCCGCGTGCCTTCCGCGATCCGCCCTCACGGCCGCAGCCGGCCCGCACCTGATCGGCTGCGGGCCGGGACGGTCATCCGTCCGCGCGCAAGGGGGACGTCTGGTTGCGCCGTCACGGTTCCGGCGTACGGCACGGGCACCCTTCGGGGGACGAAAGGGAGCAGCGATGCCACTGTATCTGTCGAGGTTCAGCTATACGCCGGAGACATGGGCGAGGCTGACCAGCCACCCCGAGGACCGCTCCGAAGCCGCCCGGGCGTACATCGAGTCCGTCGGCGGGCGGCTCCACGGCTTCTGGTACGCCTTCGGCACGCACGACGGCTACAACCTGTGGGAAGCCCCGGACAACGTGTCGATGGCCGCCGTGGCACTGGCGATCAGCCGCGGTGGCGCGCTCCGCTCGTTCGAGACGACGGTCCTGCTGACGATCGAGGAAACCCTGGAGGCTCTCCGCCGGGTGGAACAGGTCGGATACCGAGCCCCCGGCACATAGGGGCGACAGCGCCGTCCGTGCGGGCCGGCCGCCGCGTCCGGTCCGCACGGCACCGCCGGACCCGGCGCGGGAGCGGTCTAGCATGGAGAGCGAGGCTTCAACCCCCGGCTCGGGCCGCAGCGGCAGGGAGGCCCGTATGGCATTCGGGACGGCTGGTTTCGAGCAGACGGAAGGCGGCCGTTACCTCCCGATCTCCGAACACGGACTGATCGGCGATCTGCGTACGGCCGCCCTGGTCGGTACGAACGGCACCATCGACTGGTACTGCTGCCCGCGCTTCGATGCGCCCAGCGTCTTCGGGTCCATCCTCGACGCCGACCGGGGCGGGTCGTTCGAGCTGGCCGCCGAGGTCCCCACCCGCACCAGGCAGTTCTACTTCCCCGACACGAACGTGCTGATCACACGATTCTTCGCCGCCGACGGAGTGGCGGAGATCCAGGACTTCATGCCCGTGGTCGACGACTCGCGCGAAGCGGCTCGGCACCGGCTGATCCGCCGGGTGGTCTGCGTCCGCGGGACCCTCCCCTTCAGGGCCCGGATCGCCCCCCGCTTCGGCTACGGCGCCGAAGCGCACACCACGCACCTCGAAGGCCGCACGGCGGTCTTCCGCTCCCCGTCACTGACGCTCGCACTGACCGCCACCGCCCCCCTGGAAACCGACGGCCTGGACGTGTGGTCGCACTTCAAGCTCCTCGAGGGCGAGTCCAATGTGTTCGCCCTCGACCAGATCGGCGACGACGCCCCGCCCCGGTCGTGCCCGCGCGCCGAGGCACAGGAGCAGGCCGAGGCGACCGTCCGGTTCTGGCGCCAGTGGCTGGCGGGTTCGCGCTACCACGGGCGCTGGCGCGAGATGGTGAACCGCTCCGCGCTGATGCTGAAGCTGCTCACCTACGCGCCGACCGGTGCGATCGTCGCCGCACCGACGACCAGCCTGCCCGAGCAGGTCGGCGGCGAACGCAACTGGGACTACCGCTACGTCTGGGTCCGCGACGCAGCCTTCTGCGTCTACGCGATGCTGCGCCTGGGCTTCACCACGGAGGCCGAGGCATTCATGGGGTTCATCTCGGAGCGGGGCATCCTGCGGGGCACGGGGGAGACCGGCCCGCTGCAGATCATGTACGGCATCGACGGGCGCACCGAGCTGCCCGAGTACGAGCTTGCGCACCTGGAGGGATACCTGGGCTCCGGACCGGTCCGGGTGGGCAACGCCGCCACCGGACAGCTCCAGTTGGACATCTACGGGGCACTGATCGACTCGATCTACCTCTACGACAAGTGGGGGCAGCCGATCAGCAGCGACCGCTGGGACGAGGTCGGTGCCGTGGTGGACTGGCTGTGCGAGCACTGGGACCAACCCGACGAGGGGGTGTGGGAGACCAGGGCGGGCCGGCGGAACTTCGTGTACTCGCGGCTGATGTGCTGGGTGGCGCTGGAACGCGCGATGCGCATGGCGAACCGGCGCGGGCTGCCGGCGGACCTGCCCCGCTGGCGCGAGTCCCGGGACGCGATCTACCGGCAGATCATGCGCCGCGGCTGGTCGGCCGAACGGCGTGCGTTCGTCCAGGGCCTCGACGACCACGTGCTGGACGCCTCGCTCCTGATGATGCCGATGGCCAAGTTCATCTCGCCCACCGACCCCAAATGGCTCTCCACCCTCGACGCACTCGGCATGGACCTGGTCTCCGACTCGCTGGTGTACCGCTACGACCGGACCGCCAGCCCGGACGGCCTGCAGGGCCCCGAGGGCACCTTCTCGATCTGTTCGTTCTGGTACGTGGAGGCGCTGGCCCGCGCCGGGAGGCTGGAAGAGGCCCGGCTCGCCTTCGAGAAGATGCTCACCTACGCCAACCACCTCGGGCTGTTCGCGGAGGAGATCGGCCCGACGGGAGAACAGCTGGGCAACTTCCCCCAGGCCTTCACCCACCTCTCATTGATCAGCGCCGCCTTCAACCTCGACCGCGCCCTGGGCTGACGCGGCATCACCGCCGTTCACAGGAAGCGGCGCAGCGGCCGGACCGAGAGTTCCCGGGTGCGTTGGAGGACGGAGCGGCGGCGCCAGCGTCCCGGGGTGATGCGCGTGCTGGACCGGAGGTCCTGGTCGTAGTGCCCGTCCAGGGTTCGGGTGACGGACGGGTCCATGACGGCCAGCATGACCTCCTCGTCGTGGTCGAGGGAGCGGCGGTTGAAGTTCGACGAGCCGATGAGGGAGACCACCCCGTCCATCGTCATGATCTTGGCGTGCATCATCGTCGGCTGGTACTGGTGGATGCGCACTCCGGCGGTGGTGAGCGCCTCGTAGTGGTGCTGGCCCGCCAGTTGGCACACCCGCTTGTCGGTGTGCGGGCCGGGCAGCAGGATCTCGACGGTGACGCCCCGCCGGGCGGTGGCGGACAGCAGCCCGACGAAGTAGTCGTCGGGGGCGAAGTACGCGGTGGCCAGGCGCACGCGTTCCTCCGCGGATTCCAGGACGACCCGCATCAGCGTCTGCATGTCCTGCCACCCGAAGGCGGCCGAGCCCCGGACCACCTGGACGACGGCGGAGCCGGCCGGCTCGTGGCTCACGAAGCGGTCGCGGTCGTCGAAGAGTTCAGGATGGCATTCCGCCCAGTTCTGGGCGAACGCCGCGGCGATCCCGTCGACGGCCGGGCCGCGGACCTCGGCGTGCGTGTCGCGCCACTCCTGTGGGTTGCGGGCATCGCCGCACCACTCCTCGGCGATGCCCACGCCGCCCGTGAAGGCGGTCCGTTCGTCGACGACGAGGACCTTGCGGTGACAGCGATGGTTCTGCTTGAGCGGGGAGAGGAAGGCGGGTCTGCGGAACCAGGCGACGTCCACCCCGGCCGTGCTCATCCGGTCCAGCAGATCCTGTTCGATCAGACGGCTGCCGAAACCGTCCAGCAGCAGCCGTACCCGTACGCCGTTGCGGGCCCGCTCGGCCAGGGTCTCGGCGAACCGGCGGGCGATGTCGCCCTTCCAGTAGACGAAGGTCATCATGTCGACGGTGTGCCGGGCGGAGGAGATGGCGTCGAGCATCGAGGTGAAGATCTCGTCGCCGTTGCGCAGCGGCAGCACGGAGTTCCCCTCGGTCGCGGCGATGCCGATGAGGCGTTCGAGACGGCGGCGGATGCGGTGGATGCGTTCCTCGGCCCCGGCACCGAGTGCCGCCGCGCCCTGGGCCGGGATCGTGCCGCTGTCGGTGGTGGTCATGACGTCGCTCCTCGGACAGGGGTGGACGGGGCAGGTGCGGGTGCGTCGGCTGCCGACTCCCACGGGGGAGGCGCCTGGAGCTCGGTCCAGGCGACCAGGCCCTCGCCGTCCACGCAGACGATCCCGCAGGTGTCGGCGTACTCGGCGGCCGGCCCGGTGAAGGAGCTGGTCGTCACGATGACGGCGACGTCGGCCTCGTGGACCGCAAAGCAGGTTCCGCCGAAGCGCTGGAGGTCCTGCGAGCCGACCCGGTTGTCCGCGGCGTAGTGCTTGCACTGGAGGACCACCCGCCGCCCGTCCGCCGTCGTCGCGAGGACGTCGGCGCCGAGGTCGCCCGCGCCGCCGACCACCTCCACCGGGCTGCAGCCGTCCCGCGCGCACAAGGCGGCCACCGTGTGTTCGAAGCCGTCCGCGTCGACCGCGGCGTGGTCGAGGGCGTCACCCCCGACGTCGGGCACCTCCGCCGGCGGTTCCGCGTACGCCACAGGCCCCGGGGCGCGCAAGCGTCGCCGACCCGGAGCCAAGCTCCACCTCGCAAGGAGCACACCGAGCAGAAGCACGGTCAGGGCGGCGACCGGGGTCACCGGCAGCCCGCCCCCGTCCGTCGGCGCGGCGGCCTTCAGGAAGGCCGCAAGGCCTGCGATGCCGGTACCGAGCAGCCCGAGCGCGAGCACCGCGTCGCGGCCCAAGGATCCGGCCCGCCGCCGCGCGGAATCGGTGCCCCGTACGGACGCGGGCGCGTCCTCCTCGGGTGTGGCCGTCACTGTTCCCCCCTCTCGCCCGGCAACGCCGCGGTCCCTGGCCCGACACCGCTGTCGGGGCAGGGACCGCGGCGGACGCCGAAGCCTGTTCGACGACCGTATGGCCGGGATTGCAGGACTCAAACAGACCGGGGCTCCCCGGGGGGCGGCTCAGCCGCGCCGGGGCGGGACGACCATCACCGTGCCCTCGGCCACGCTGGGAGCGGTGGCGAAGGCCAGGTCGGCGCCGGTGATCTCCAACAGGCGGGCCAGCCGGCGCGGCACGGTACCCGCCAGGACCACCGGCCGGTCCATGGCGGGTTGCAGCATGATGCCGAGTGCGACCGAGTCGACGAAGGTCACCGCGGCGACGTCCAGGACGAACCGGACGACACCGGGCGCAGCGGGATTCAAGGCGATCCGTAGATCGGCCACGTTGTCGATGTCGAACTCGCCCGTCATCACCACGATGCGCACGTCCCCGTCGGACCGGGTCTCGACATGGCTGCGCGCCTCGGCGTTGTGCGTGTCCATGCTGCTCACGTCCTTCTTCTCCATCACCCTGTGCGGGGGAGCTTGACCACGGTGACGAAGAAGTCGTCGATCTGCTGGATCGCCCGGATGAACTGGTCGAGGTCCACCGGCTTCGTCACGTAGGCGTTGGCGTGCAGCTTGTAGCTGCGCAGGATGTCCTCCTCGGCGGCCGAGGTGGTGAGCACGACCACAGGGATGTGGGTGAGGTCCGGGTCCGTCTTGATCCGTTCGAGGACCTGCCGTCCGTCGTACTTGGGCAGGTTCAGGTCGAGCAGGATCAGGTCCGGGCGCGGGGCATCGGCGTGCGCGCCACGGCGGTAGAGGAAGTCCAGGGCCTCCAGGCCGTCCCGCACGACGTGCAGCACGTTGCCGATCTTGTTGTCCTCGAAGGCTTCTCGGGTCATCAGCTCGTCGCCCGCGTCGTCCTCGACCAGCAGGACTTCGGCGGGGGCGGGCTGGGGCCGGTCTGCGGAGCTGCTCATCGGCTGGTTCCTTGCGTGGGTGCGGTGGCGGGCGGCGCGGCGTCGGCGCCGGACGCCGCGGTCTCGGCCGCGCCGGCAACGGCGGCGGTCGTGGCGGATGTGTCGGGGAGGGTGAAGACGATCCGGGTGCCCTCCCGGTGGCCGGGGTCGATCCGGATGCGCCCGCCCGCGTGTTCGACGATCTTCTTGCAGAGCGAGAGGCCTATGCCGGTGCCGCCGTAGGTCTCCCGGCCGTGCAGCCGCTGGAAGATGACGAAGACCTTCTCGGCGAACTCGGCCGGTATACCGATGCCGTTGTCGGTGACGGTGAAGGTGTGGAAGCCGGGTTCCGCGGCGGGATCGTCGACCACGTCCACCTCGACGCGCGGAGCGCGGTCGGGCGAGCGGAACTTGACGGCGTTGCCCACGAGGTTCTGCCAGAGCATCGTCAGCAGCGTCGGGTCGCCCACCACATCCGGAAGACGATCGGGCCGGGTGATCTCCGCGCCGCTCTCCTCCACCGCGGTGGCCAGGTTGCGCAGCGCCCGGTCCAGGGGGCCGTCCAGCCCGACCGTCTCCCGCGCGTCCTGGACGCGGCCCACCCGGGAGAACGTCAGCAGGTCGTTGATCAGCACCTGCATCCGCTTGGCGCCGTCGACGGCGAAGCCGATGTACTGTGCGCCGCGCTCGTCGAGCCGGTCCCCGTACCGCTTCTCCAGCAGCTGGCAGAAGGAGGCCACCTTGCGCAGGGGCTCCTGGAGGTCGTGCGAGGCCACGTACGCGAACTGTTCCAGCTCGGCGTTGGAGCGGCGCAGCTCCGCCGCCTGGGCGTCGAGTTCGGCGGCCGTGCGGTCGAGCCGCTCGGCATTGCGCCGGGAGGCGTTCAGCTCGCTGACGGTCCGGCGCCGCATGGCCTCCACGGCCCGGGCCAGGGCCCGTAGATCGGAGGGGCCGCGCAGCGGGATCTCCTCGTCGAAGGCCCCGTCCGCGACGCGCTGGGAAGCGGTCCGCACCAGGGCGAGCGGCCGCAGCACACCCACGTGCAGCAGGACCGCGAGGGCGGAGCCGGCCAGCAGGAAGGCCACGGCGATCGCCAGCAGGATCTGGTCGCGCTGCGAGCGCGCCTCGCCGAAGGTCGTGCGGGCGTCGGTCTGGATGCGGTCCAGGCGTGCCTGCTGGGCGGCGATGCGGCGGCGGACCTCGTCGAAGCGGTCCTTTCCCGTCTGGAGGGACGGCGGGGCGGTGCCGTTCTCCACGGAGGCGATGGCGGGGGCCGCGAACTCGTCGCGCCAGGTCCGGGCGGCCTCCTGCACGGCAGCCAGATCCTCGCGCACGCCCGCGTCGCCGTCGAGGACCGCCGCCAGGCGCTGGGCGGCCGCGGTCTCGTCGGTCAGGCCGCGCGCGTACGGCTCCAGCAGCGCGGGTTCGTCCGCCAGCAGGTAGCCGCGGACGCCGGTCTCCTGGTCCAGCAGGGCCGTCTCCAGCCGCAGCGCGTCCCGCTGGGCGGGCAGGATCCCGTCGACGAGCCGGTTCCCGGCCGTGGTGGTGTGGGACAGGAGGGCGGCGCCCAGCGCGCCCGTCCCGACGACCATGAGGGCGAGCACGACCAGCACGCCGGTCAGCCAGCCCTGCAGGCTGGGACCATGGCGCTGCCGGGCCCGTGCTCCGGAGGTTTCCGGGGGCTGTGCGGGGGAGGTCATGTGGGGGAGTTCCATTCGAGGTGGAGGACGGCGACGTCGTCGGCCAGGCCGCCCCAGTCCGCGGCGAGGCCCTGCGCCGTCTGGATGAGGGTGTCGACGAACGGTTCGGCGGGCAGGCCGGCGTGCCGGCGGGCGATCTCCAGGAGGCCCTCCTCGTCGAGGCGGTCCGGGCCGGGGCCGATGCGTCCCTCGATCAGACCGTCGGTGAAGAGCATCACGGCGCCGCCTGCTTCGACGGGCACCTCGGTGACGGGCCAGCCCGGGCCCCAGCCGGGCACGATGCCCAGTGCGGGACCGCCCGCGACGGTGCGCAGCTCCACGCCGGCCGAGGAGCGGACCAGGAAACCGGGGTGTCCGGCGCGCTGCACGCGGACGGCGCGGCTGCCCGCCGGGCGGGTGAGGGAGACGAGGGTGGCGAAGATCTCGGGGCCGGAGCGCTCCGCCAGCAGGATCCGCTCCAGCAGGGCGAGGAGCTCGGCGCCGCGGGCACCGGCCATGACGAAGGACCGCCAGGCCACGCGCAGGCACACACCCAGCGCCGCCTCGCTGGGGCCGTGGCCCGACACGTCGCCGACGACGGCGTGCGTGGCCCCGTCGGGGGTCTGGACGACGTCGTAGAAGTCCCCGCCGAGCAGCGTCTGCGAGCGTCCGGGGTGGTAGCGGGCGCAGACGCTGACGGCGTCGGGCGCGTCGTCGAGCAGCAGCGGTGTGGGCAGCAGGCCGCGCTCGAGGCGCGCGTTCTCCTCGGCGCGGAGCTTGCCCGCCTGGAGCGCGACGGCCGCCAGCTCGGTGCGCTTGCGCTGGATCGCGTAGCGGATGGCCCGCATGAAGACGTCGGCTTCCAGACGTCCCTTGACCAGGTAGTCCTGGGCGCCGGCCGCGACCGCTGTCAGTCCCGCTCGTTCCTCCGACAGGCCGGTCAGGACGACGACCGCGGCCTCGGCGGACACGGCGAGGACCTTCTCCAGGCCGTCCAGGCCCTGTGCGTCCGGCAGGTGCAGGTCGAGGAGGACGCACTCGGGCGCCTCGGCCTCCAGCAGGCGCAGCGCGTCGGCGAGGGACCGGGCCCGCCCCAGGCGGACCTCGATCCCGCTGTCCTCCACGAGTTCCTCGACGAGCACGGCGTCGCCCTCGTCGTCCTCGATGAGCAGGACGTACGGAGGTACGCCGTTCCACAGCGCCAGCGAGTCGTCCGGATTCCCGGAGGGCACCTGCCGTGGCGGGATCACCGCCGACTGCGGCGTGCGGGCGGCCGGGCGCTGGGCCCCCACCCCGGAAATGCTCACCATGGCGTCGCGTCTGCCCCTTCTCGTTTCGGACGGCGGACGCCCGACGGACGCCTGGTCGCGTCGATCAAGCCTAGAGTGATCATTTGCCGGTAGGCAATATTTTACGAACTCAATGATTCTGCCATGCCGCCGGACGGATCTTGCACGGCCCCACCGCCCCCACGGCTCCCCACGGGCCGTCGGCCGTCAGGCGCTGTCCGACACCCGGGCCGGCGCGGACGACTCTCCCGGCCCCGGGGACGCCGGCACGGCGGAGGCATCCGCGCCCGTGGGCGGGCCGGCCGCCGGGTAGGACTCCGCGGCCGCCTCCCGGAACGCCGCCAGGCCCGTGACCAGGGCTTCCACGTCCTCGGGCGTCATCCGGCCCAGCACCGCCGACAGCTCACGCATCCGGATCGCCCGCCGCTCGTCCAGCAGCGCACGCCCCCGCGGCGTCAGCCGCAGCTCCACCTCGCGCCGACTCGACGGGCGCGGCGTGCGGATCAGCAGCCCCATGGCCTCCAGCCGGTCGCAGAGCCGGGTGACCGACGGCGCGCGCGAACCGAGTACCTCGCCCAACGCCCGCAGGTTGATGCCCTCCGCGCCCTCGACGGCGACCAGCGCCCGCAGCTGGGACGCCGATACGGCGGGTTGCACACCGTCCTGGCCCCTGGCGTGCAGCACCGCGAGGACCTCCGCCGCGGCGGCGAGGACCGCGGCCGGATCCTCGTACGCGCCGGAGCGGCCGGGACGGGCCATGCCCCCACTGTGCCACCGTCCCGTTCGAGCGGCTCACCGCTCACCGCTCACCGGCTCACCTTGCGCCGCCGTGCCACCGCTCTGCGCCGCCGCCTCCGCACCGGGCCTGCCGTGCCAGTCCAGGCAGACCACCATCGCGTCGTCCGTGGCGTCCACCCCGCCGCGGAATCCCGGGAGCTCCTCCAGCAGGGCGCGGGGCACCTGCGAGGGAGGCAGCAGCCGGGTGTTCGTGACGGCCCGGGCCAGGGCGTTCAGGGCATAGGGCTCGCCCGCCGGCGAGAGGACGTCGTAGACGCCGTCGCTCAGGAAGAACAGCCGGTCCCCGGGCAGCATCCGGAAGCGCTGGCAGGTGTAGACGGTGTCCTCGAACATCCCGAGCGGCAGCTGCGCCTCCAGGCCGAACGGTTCCAGCGTGCCCCCGCGCAGCCGCCAGACCCGGGGCGACCCGGCGTCGATGACCTCGACCTCGCCCGTGTTCAGCTCGAAGCGGAGCAGCAGCATCGCCACGTGCAGCCGCCCCTGGTACTGGCCGTACAGGGCCTGGTCCGCCAGCGCCGCCTGGTCGGCGAGGCCGAGGCCGGCCCGCCGGGCGTTGCGCAGGGCGCTGACGGCGAGACTGGTCAGCAGCGCCGCGTCGATGCCCTCGCCCATGCCGTTGTTGACGGTCAGCGTCAGATGGTCGGCGGAGGCCGACCAGTCGAAGCTGTCGCCGTGGACGGCGTACGCAGGCTCCAACTGGGCCCCGAGGTCGTACTCGGGCCGGGAGCAGGAGCGCCCCGGCAGCAGCTCCCACTGCATCTCGGCGGCCAGGGTGAGCCGCCTGGCCCGGCGCGCCTGGAGGAAGAAGTCGGTGTCACGGTCCGCGACGAGGATCTCGTGGGCCAGCGCGTCCGCCACGTCCTGCAGCCGGCCGAGGAGTCCGCCGATCTGCACACCGGCCGGGTAGCGGACGCTCAGCACGCCGAGCCGGTCGCCGCGTACGCTCACCGGCAGATGGACGCTGATACCGCCCTCCCCGGACACCACGTGCGGCTCCTGGGCTCCGAAGGCCCGGCCCTCGGAGCTGTTGTACGCCGACACGGAATCGGCGGTGAAGGGCCTCGCCGTGACCGGCTGCAGCCGGGCGGAGGCGTAGTCCGCCATCAGCAGTTCGGCGCCGATCGCCCCGTGGTCGCGGGCCAGGACGCCGCGGACCGCCTCGAACAGTTCGTGCGGCGCCGCGTCTCGCAGCAGGCGTTCCACGTTCCCGGCGCCCTCGCCCCGTTCGCCTTCACTCACCGGTCCCGCACCTGTCTTCCTCGCAACTGCCAAAATGATGAGGGACGACGAAGCCGCCGGTCCGCCGGGGAAGGGCTGCGCGTACGTCCGGTAGGGAGTGTCACATGAGTCAGCCGTCGATCGGCTCCCCGCGGCCCGCCGTGTCGGCGGTGGCGCAAATGAGCGAGCTGATCGAGCTGTTGGAGGTCGTCTGGGAGCGTGGCCGGGACACGGCCAGCGCCCCACCCGTCTCCACCGCGCAGGCCCGGGTGCTGTACCTCGTCGAGGGCAACGACCAGCTGAACCTGCGCGAACTCGGCAGGCTGCTGGAAGCGGCTCCGCCCTCCGTCACCCGTCTGTGCGACCGCCTGCAGGCCGTCGGCTTCCTCGAACGGCATCCGGGTTCACCCGACCGCCGCGAGGTGCTGCTCCAGCTGACGCCCGCGGGCCGGACGTACCTCGCACGGCTGCGCGCCCGCAGGCAGGAGGTGCTGGCCGAGGCGATGGCCGCGATGCCGCAAGCCTCCCGGGCCGCCCTGGCGGCGGGACTCGCGGAGTTCTGCGCGGCGGTGGCGAAGCCGCTGCGGCTGCCGTCCCCGGAGTCCCTCACCCCCAGGACGGCCTGACCCGGGCCCGGGGCTCGGGGGAGGACGGGCGCGGCGCCCCGCGCAAGGTGAGCGGGCCGTAACGCGCTGGGCCGGCGGCGCAGGACGAGGTCATCGTGGAGATGACCGTTCGCCTGCAGGGCTGGCGCGGATCGGTTCGCGCCGGACTGCTGCCGCCGGTGTTCCGCTGCCCGGGGGCGGCGGTACGAGCGCCGGCGCCGGGGGTTCCCCGGACCTCCGGCCCGTCGGCGCGGGGAGGCGACCTGGCCGGGCGGGTTCCGGGTGCCGTACGGATCCGGCGGCAGCCCGTCGTTCAGCCGGGCCTGCCACACGGCGCCAGGGGGAAGGACGCCCTGTGGCGGAGCCCGTACCGGAAGTCGTCGACTTCCGACACCACGCGTCTGACCCGGACGGGTGCCTTCAAACGCCTCTCCCCGAAGTGAATTTGAAAAGTCGTCAAAGGTCAGGTCAGTGCTGCTCGAGAGCCGGGTCGGCAGTGCCCTCCGGGTCGGCGTCGGAGGAGATCTCCGGCTCCAGGCCCTCGCTCACCGCAGTGGGCGGTCGTCCCGTGTCGGCCCGCCAGGCCTCGAAGACCAGGGTCGTCGCCGTGACCACGGCGACGCCGAGCAGCCAGCCCCCGACGACATCACTCACCCAGTGCACCCCCAGGGCGACCCGGGTGTAGCCCACCCCCAGGACCGCCGTCGCCGCGAGTGCCCACGCCAACGGCCGCCAGGCGCGGGGCACCAGCGGGAGCAGCACCAGCAGGAGGACGGCGCACGAGGTCACGGCCGCCATGGCGTGGCCGGAGGGGAACGAGAACCCGGGGGCGTGGGCGACGGGCTCCGGCAGGTGCGGACGGGCCCGCTCCACCACGTTCTTGACCAGAAACCCGATCAGCGCCCCGGACGTTGCCGTGACGGCGGCCCAGATCGCCAGCCGCCAGGCCCGCCGGGTGAGGAGCCACACCACCAGGGCTGCCACCAGCAGCCGCATGGTCACCGGGTCCCACACCACGTCGGTGAAGAAGTCCAGGACGCTGACCCAGGCCGGGTGTTCGAGGGCCGTACGGTGCAGCCGCTCCGCGGCGGCCCGGTCGAGCCGGTACAGCGGCGGCCACCGGGACTCGACGAGGACGAGGGCCAGGGCGAACGGCACGGCCACCGCGGCCGTGGCCGCCACCGCCACGACCAGTCTGCGGCCGAACGCCGCATCGGGCCCCGACCGCCGGGCGAGCAGCCCCCGGGCGCCGGCGAGCCATCGGGAACCGGCCGTGCGTTGTGCCATGGGACGGTACCTGCCTTTCCTTTCGGTGATGCTTCGGACCTTCTTCCTCAGGCCGCGGGCGGTTCAGCAGAGGTGCGCGGCGGGTGCGGCACGCGAGGTGCCGTCCGGTACGCCGGACGGCGCGGGAAGGGCGCGGGGCGCGCGGGGCAGCCGTATCCGCAGGGCGCCCGGTTCGGTGTCGACCGTCAGCCGGGCGCCCTTGCCCACGGTGTCCCCGTCGACCTCGCGGTCCTGTGCCCGCGCGAAGCGGACCTCGATCCGGCCGGCACTGAAGTACTCCAGCGAGCCAGCTGCCACGGACACCGACCCGTGCGGACCGCCGGGTGCGGGTGCGGGGGCCGCGGCCGGACGCCGTACGGCGCGGGCGGCCAGGTGGGCCGCCGCGGCCAGCCAGCCGGCGGCTCCCTGCGGGTCGAAGAGCACGACCTCCAGGCGGCCGCTGTCCGGCCGGGCCCGCGGCAGCAGCTCCAGTCCGGCCTGGAGCGCGCCGACGTTGCCGACGACGACCATCCGGGCCCGCCGCCGGATCCTGCGCCCCCCGTCGAGGCGGACGGACAGGCGCATGCGGGGATCGCGCAGGTGCCGGGCCGCGGACAGGGCGTACGCGGCCCAACCGAGGTGCGCCTTGAGCACCTCGGACGCGTCGCGGACCATGGCGGCGTCGAAGCCGGCCCCCGCCATGACGGTGAAGCGGGTCGGGTGGAGGCCGTCGCCCTCCACCCGGCCCACGTCGATACCGAACTCGTCGCCGGCCAGGGCCGCGTCGAGGGCCGTCGCCGGGTCCGACGGGAGGCCCAGGTTGCGGGCGAGCAGGTTGCCGGTGCCGCAGGGCACGAGTGCCAGCGGGATCCCGGTACCGGCGACGACGTCGGCGCAGACGCGCACGGTGCCGTCGCCGCCGCATACGACGACCAGGCCCACTCCGCCCGCGGCGCACTCCTCGGCAAGACTCCCGCAGGGCCGGTCCACCGTGGTCGAGGTCCACCGCTGCACGGTGAGACCGTGCCGCCGGAGCCGGTCGCGCACCTCATCGGCCAGCCCGTCCGGACAGCCGCGGGGATGGCGGACGACGACGACCTTCCCACCCCGAGGACGCCCGTCGGCGAGGGGGAGCGGGCCCGGCCGCGCAAGTAGGGCCGAGGCGCGGCCACTCGGAGTCGCCTTCGGTGTCCGGCCGTCGCCGGGGCCGCGGCCGGACAGGAACACGCACCCCAGGACGAGCAGGGTCGCGGCGCCGTTGAGCAGTCCGCCCACCACGTCGGACGGATGGTGCATCCCCCGGTAGACCCGGGACAGCCCCACTGCGGGCGGTACGAGCAGCAGCACCCCCGCCGTGAGATACCGCCAAGGGCCGCGTGTACGGCTCAGCACGAGGGCCGCCAGCCCTCCGTACAGGGCGACGGACGCGCCTACGTGCCCCGAGGGGAAACTCGACGTGGGCGGCGCCCCGTCCAGCTGGGGCACGTCGGGGCGGGGCCGCTGCACGAAGAACGTGACGACGAGGAAGACCGCCGACTGCACGGCGACCGACGCACCCAGGAACACGGCCTCCAACCACCGCGGGGCGGACGGCAGCACCAGCAGCGCGGCCACACAGAGCAGCGTCACACCGACGATGCCCTCCGTATTGGCCAGCAGTGACAGCCCCGAGGTGAGGCCGTTCCCGACCGGGCTCCGATGCTCGGCAAAGGCCTGGGACAGCCGGCCCTCCAGGGTGAGCGGCCAATGGCCGGCCGCCACATGCGTCACCCAGAGGCCCAGGAGCACCATCGAGGTGGTCTGGGCGGCCAAGAGCCACACCAGTCGGGAGCATCTCGCGGACCCGCCGTTCTCCGTCGTCATGGAGGCCCTTGTTGCCCGTCACGGCCCGATGATGCGTGCACCGGTGATCGCCCCGCCTGCGGGGCGGCCGGCCTGCCGACGGCTCACGGCCGCGACCCTCCCGGCCCGGGCCCCCGGCTCTGGCCCCGGCTCAGGTCAGGCGGAGCGCCGTCGTGATGGTCTTGCCGTCGGGACGGGTGCTGCAGTCGACATGCTCCGCCAGGCGCTGGACGAGCGGCCAGCCGTACCCGCCGGGATGGTCGACCGTCCCCGTCCGGGCCGCGGGCAGGCGGGGGTTGGCATCGGCGATGGACAGCCGCAGGACGTCGTCCTCGATGTCGGCCCGGAAGGCGGTGACCCCGTCCCCGTGGCGGATCGCGTTGGTGACCAGTTCCGAGGTGATGAGCAGCGCGTCCGCCGCGGGGACGCTGTCGAGGTCCACGCCCGCGAGCAGCAGCAGTTCGCGGACGCGCTCACGGGCCGCGGCCGCCGAGTCGGGCGGTGCGGTGTGCCGGTCGCCGGCGTCCTCGCGGCTGCGCTGCGAGCCCAGGGGGGCTTCGGACGGCGGGGGTGCGTTCATGCTCATCGCCTGCCCATGGCCGTACGGGTCATACCGTGACAGCCTGTTCGGGAACGTGGAGTGGTGGTCAGCATGTCATCGCGGTCGCCACGCTGTCCGCCATGCGGAACGCCGGTGCGGCTCCGGTGACTTCGAACAGTCGCCGGACGGCTGTGTGCAGCGGGCCGGCGAGGACGAGCAACGCCCCCACGGCCGCGTGGGCCCGCTGCGCGTCGAGCAGTGCGTGCAGCACGGAGGAGTCCACGAAGGGAGTGCCCGACAGGTCCACCACGGTGCGCGGCAGGCCACCCGCCGCGGCCTGCGCGAGGGCGCGGGCCAGGAACGGGGTGTTGTCCTCGTCGACTTCGCCGTGCAGGCTGATGACGGTCGCGTCGCGTTCTGTGGTCGTGGTGACGACCGCTTCCTCTCCGGTCACCGGGACATCCTCCTACATCGTGTCCGCGCCCCGTGACCGGGTGCCCCTGCACGCAAGCGGTCCGGCCTTGGGCACCCTCAGGGATGAGCCATCGATACGACGTCCGCCCGGGGCCCGGTTGCACGGTGCACGGCCCATGGAGGATGGTTGCCGTAGGACAACTGTTGTGCCGATGTTGTTCGAGGTCCTTCCGACGTGATGAACGCGATGAAGAGGTGAGGGGTCCGCACAGCGGGCCTTCAACGTTTGGTTCCTTCCACCGAGACGACGCCGAGCTCGCCCGCCGGGGGCCTGTCCTGGAATCAGGTCCCGTACCCGGTGCTGGTGGCGGACGCCCGTGCCGTCGTGGTCCATGCCAACGAGTCGGCCGGTCTGGTGTTCCCGGACGCCCGCCCGGGCTCTGCGATGGCGGACGCGGTTCCCGGATGGCTGGCTTCGGCGCACGCACGCCACACCACACCCCTGCCCGCGCAGCGCCCGCCCGCCGGAGCCGGCACCGTCCAAGGGGCCGTGGGCGACCGCTCGTACGAGGCGCATCCGACCCCCGGTGACGACGGCACGGTCGTGTGGTGGCTCGTGGACGACACCGACCACCGGCTGACCCGGGAAGCCCTGTGGACGGAACGGGAACGCACCGATTTCCTCGTCCGCTCCTCCAACCTCCTGCTGTCGTCCCTCAACCTCGACCGCTGCATGGACGTCACGGCCCAGATGGCGGCCGACCACCTGGCGGACGCCGCGTTGGTGTTCGCCCCGCCGCACGGGGCCGAGCTCCCGATCGTGTCGTGCGTCCGCGGAGGCAGCCCGTCGGTGTCCCGAGCGGTCGTCGACCCCCAGGAGGTGCCCGGGCTGGCCGAGGCGCTCCAGGGTTTCCCGCCCGTGCCCTCGCGCTGGCTCGACCCGGCCGCCGCCCCGGCCTGGCTGGTCCCGGACGGCCTCGACACCGTGGGATCCATCGTCATCACGCCGCTGCCCGGACACGGCGTGCCCGCGGGCGCCCTGGTACTGCTCCGCGCCGACGCGGCGAACGCGTTCACGGAGGGCGAGGAGGTGTTCGCCCGCCTGTTCGCCGCCCGTGCCGGCGCGGCGATGTCGGCCGCCCGGCTCTACGCGGAGCAGGCGTCGATCACCGACACCCTGATGCGCGAACTCCTGCCGCCCGCGCTGCAGCAGGTCTCCGGAGTGGAGTACGCCGGCGGCTACCGGCCGTCGAAGGACCACGAGCGGGTCGGCGGCGACTTCTACGACGTGCACCCGGCCGCCGAGGAGGGCCAGCCCTCCCTCGTCGTACTCGGCGACGTCTGCGGCAAGGGACTGGAGGCAGCCGTGATGACGGGCAAGATCCGCAACACCCTGCACGCCCTCCTCCCGATGGCCGAGGACCACCACCGGATCCTGAGCCTGCTCAACACCTCGCTGCTCAACTCCGAGAGCACCCGCTTCGCCACCATCGTGCTGGCATCCGCAGCCCGGGACGGGAACACGGTGCGGCTGCGCCTCACGAGCGCCGGACACCCCGCCCCGCTGATCCTGCGCTCCGACGGCCGGGTGGAGGAGGCCCGCACGAAGGGCACGCTGGTCGGCGCACTGCCGGAGATCACCACGGAGACGGCCCGTGTGACGCTGGCCCCCGGGGACACCTGCGTGTTGTACACCGACGGGATCAGCGAGGCACGGGGAGGACCCATGGGCGGTGCGATGTTCGGGGAGGAGCGGCTGCGCCGTGCCCTGTCGGAGTGTGCGGCGATGCCGGCCGAGGCGGTCGTGGAGCACGTACAGATGCTCACCTCCCAGTGGGTGGGGGCGGGCCGCCACGACGACATGGCCGTCGTGGTGATCTCGGCGCCGCGCACCAACCACCTCAGCGCCGTGGACGGCCACACCCGCGGGCGGTTCACCGCGTGAGCCCGCACGACACGTACACGGACACGGCTTCGGCCACCGCCACCGCCACCGCCACCGTCATCACCTCCACCTCCTCCACCACCATCGCCACCGACTCGCGTTCCGCTGCGGCGTCGCAGGAGCTCCTCGCGCAGGTGTGGGAGTCGGTGATGGCGTTCGACGAGGCCGCCACGGTCCGTACGCTGCTCCGCGCCCTGGACGAGGGCACGCCCGCGGAGGACCTGCTGCTCGACGTCATCGCCGCCGTACAGGGGAGGGTGGGCCGGGAGTGGGCGGCGAACCGCATCACCGTCGCCCAGGAGCACGCCGCGACCGCCATCAACGACCGCGCCGTCGCCGCCGTCGCACTCCACCCGTCGGCCCGCACGGAATCCACGCGCGGCCGGGTCACGGTGGCCTGCGTGGACGGCGAATGGCACGCCCTGCCCGCCCGCCTCCTGGCAGAGGTCCTGCGGATCAGGGGCTGGCACGTCGACTACCTCGGCGCGCAAGTGCCCGCCCCGCACCTGGTCGCGCACCTGCACCGCACCGGCCCGGACGCCGTGGCCCTCTCCGGCTCCCTCGCGACCCGGCTGCCCGCCGCACACGCCACCATCACCGCCTGCCAGGCCGTCGGGACCCCCGTGATCGTGGGCGGCGCCGCCTTCGGGCCCGAAGGCCGTTACGCCCGACTGCTGGGCGCGGACGCCTGGGCCCCCGACGCGCGGGCCGCCGCCGACGAGCTGGCCTGCGGCCCGCTGCCGAGGCCCCGGCCCGGCCACCAGGCCGTCGACGATCTGCCCCACCTCGACGACCAGGAGTACACGCTGGTCGCCCGGAACCGCCCGCGGCTGGTGCGGGCCGTGTTCCGGCAGCTGGAGAACGCCTGTCCGGCGATCCGCGCCTACACGGAAGCGCAGCGCGAGCGCACCGCGGAAGACCTCTCCCACATCGTCGAATTCCTGGCCGCAGCCCTCTACACCGGCGACGAGGACCTCTTCCGCGGCTTCCTGCTGTGGACCGCCGACGTCCTGGAGGCCCGCGGCGTTCCGACCGCCTCGCTGCTGCCCGCCCTGCAGCTCCTGGAGCGGGAACTGCAGGACTTCCCCCGCACCACCGCCACCCTGCGGGCCGGAGCCGCCGAACTGACCCGTACCCTCCTCACCGCCGCCGGGACCGCCGAATGACGAGCCTTCCCCCCACCCCGCTCGGCCTGACGCACACCTCCTCGCACGAGGCCGTGCGCGTCGAGCTGAGCGGCGACCTCGACCACCTCCACGCCGACCGCCTGATCGAAGCCGTCGACCGCCTCCTCGCCGCGCATCCCGGACTGCGGGACCTGCGGCTGGAGTGCTCCGGGCTGTCGGCCGTCGACTCCAGCGGCCTGGCGGCGCTGCTGATGGTCCGGCGCCTGGCCGACAAGGCGGGCGCGGGGCTCCACATCGACGGCCGGACCGTCCAGCTGAACCGCATCCTGGAAATCACCGGCACCCTGGACTACCTCACGGCACCGGGCACGGGCACGCAGGCACTGCGGCGCACCGGCGGCGCCACCGCACGCGGAGGCTCGGCGGAGGAGAACCTCCCGTCCGCCCCGTCCGCCCCGTCCGCTCCGTCCGGCAGCCCGGAGCCGCGCACCTGAGCCCCGTGGAGACCGCCGTCCAGGCCGGACGGATCAAGCGCGGGATGTGACCATCGCAGGATTCACTCGTTTGACGCCGGCGTGAGCACCTCTCAGAGATTCGGCTCGGACGCCGTGGAGCACGCCGAGGCGGTCCTTGTCGAGCAGTACCCCCGACTGGTCCGGCTCGCCTACCTGACACTCCCGGACTCACTGGGCCGGCACACCCGCGTCCTGCTGGCACACAAGGCCGTGCAGCGGGCCCTGCCCCGAACCGGCACACCGGTGGGACCCGCCCCGGCCGAGGACGGCACGGACGCGCCCGACCGGCATCTCGCGCTGGTCCGCTCCCGCGTCCTGCGCGCAGCCCTCGCCCCTTCGGGACCCGGCGGCACCACCTGGGCCCGTATCGGCCGGCTGCCCGTCCCGCCCTTCGTGTGGGGACTGAGGCTGTGGCCGCCCGCGGGCGGGATCGACGAGGCCGCCCACACGCTCAGCGGTGCCCCCGCCCCGCTGCGGGCGGCGTTCGTCCTGCTCCACCTGGACGACCTGGCGCCGGACGAGACCGCATGCCTCCTCGGCGGGGCCGGGGCAGCCGATCCGGCCGGCGCCGTGCGCGACGCCCTCGCCCTGCCCGTCGGCGAGGAACTCCTCCGGGCACTGCGCCGGCCGGAGTTCGACGCCAGCGTGGTCAGCACCCGCCCCACCGACCTGCTGCGCCGACGCCGCAGGGCACGGGCCTGCTGGGCCGGCCTCGCCGCCCTGGCGCTGACCCTCGCCGCGCTCTCCGCCCACGGCTCGCGCCCGCATCGCGACGTACGGCCGGCTGCCGGGCTGGCGGCCTCCGGAGCCCTGGACCCTGCCCGGCTCCTGCGCGTTCCGCCCGAGGCGTGGTCCGACACCGCCCGCGTCGACTTCACCGTCTGGCCCGCACGTGGCCGCCGGACCGCAGACCGCGAGCTGCTGGCCCGCGCCCTCGGCACATGGGCCGCGCCGGGCACGATCCCGATCTCCACCACGCCCGGCACCACGGGCGAACCGCCCGCACGGCCGCCCCAACTCCTGTACGCGGGCGAACTGGACGGCCGCGCCGTGGTGGTCATGCGCGACGGGGACCGCGTCGTGCGCTACGGCGAAACCGCCACCGGATCCCACGGCGGCCGCACGCTCGACGTCACCCGCACCGACGACGCCGGGGTCACCACTGCGGCCGCCCTCACCCTGTCCCGGGACCCCGACGGGGCGTCGGCCCGCTACCTCCTCGCCCCCTGGATCGCGACGGCCGCCGGCCGCGACCTGCTCCGGGCGGACGACACGGGACACGCCCTCGCCGTCGCCGCCGACGGGGTCACCGCCCCGGCCCCCGTCCCTGCGGCCGGCGGATCCTGCGCGTCCTGGCCCGTCCTCGAACTCACCTCCTCGACCCGCATCGTCGAGAAGCACTCCTTCGTCCTCACCGACCTCGGCGCGCTGTCACCCGTACACCTGACCTACACCCCCCTGCCGGACGGGTCCGCCCCCGCCCCGGCCCGCCAGCCGCGCGAAGTCACCGGACCCGAGGCCCGCGCGGCCTGGGCGCGCCTGGCCTGCCGGCTCGGCGAACTGCGCGCAGGCGACTACCGGGCCGTCAACGTCTGGGACTTCGCGGCCGCCCGGCTGCCCGACGGCGCCGGCCGTGCCGTCTGGTCCTGCACGCGGGCCTCCGGCTGGGCCGGGCCCGGTGACGTCACCGTCCGCCTGCGCCTCGAGGCCGGACCACCGCAGGACGTGGCACGGGCCCGGTCCACCGCCGCCTGCGGCCGGTTCGGCCAGCACCTCCTCGCGGGCCACCGCTGGCGCTCCCCGGCCGGCCGCTGGTACCTGCTGGCTGCAGGCAGCCGGCACGTCACCGCGATCACGGCGACCGGAGCGGTCCGCGCCGACACCGCCGAACGCACCCTCACCGCCCCCTGGACCGGCCCCGAGGGCGCGGTGTCCCTGACGGGAACCCTCGCCGGCGGAGGCACCGTCACCGCCCTCGACGGAGCGGGAGGAGGCCGCGACTGAGCGGCGGCGACCGCCCTGTGCGGACGTTCTCCGCCCAGCGCGACAGGCCGTCGACCGCGATCCGGCGCCCCCGTCGTCGCGGACGTGGCCCGCATCACGACCGCAGCACTGTTCGGTACGTGCCGACCGGCCCGACGCGCCCGTGCGGACGCGCCGTACGCGGAACGGTGTGAGCCGCAGCTCCACCTGTCCGCCCGGCTGTCGTGGAGACATCCCCGCAGACGAGGCCCCCTGGCGTACGCCTCCGTTCCGTAAACGGCCGGGGCCGCGCCGAGTGCCGCCGCGGCCGTGTCGGCCGGCTCCGCGCTGCAGCGGGGTTCGTCACGCTGCGCGGGCTCAACGGCCCGGCCCAACGCCTCGGCGGCAGCCGTTCCCGCCCCGTTTCCTGACGGCCCGTCTTCCCCTAGGGGAGGAGGGGCCTTCGGTGTGCCCGCAGCTCCCGGCGCTTCCGTGCGGCCCGGTTGAGAGGGCCGCGGGGCTGCCCTGAGGCATCGGCCTTGAAGGTGCATCGGCTCAAGAAGTCGTAGCTCCCGTACGCGCGCGCCAGGGGTGATCAGGTTGCGCGATCGGCGGCCTCGACGAGCCACGCCGCCACCTGGTCGTCCAGGTCGTCGACCGAGTGGACTTCCAGGTGGTGCATCCAGTGTCGGGGCGTGGGGTGGGACACTTCTTTGAAGCGGGGTGAGGGATCGTGTCTGCCGAGTGCGATCGACAGCACGACCTCGGCAGTGGGGCCGTGCAGGTAGCGGGCCGGTGTCCAGAGGTAGGCAAAGCCGCGGCGGCGGCGGAAGGCCACCTGGCTTTTCGACACCCGGACGTCAACCGGATCGTCCAGCAGGGAGCGGACGCGTTCGAATACCGCCAGGCCAAGGCCGGGACCTTCGAAGAACTCCTCGACGGTCGTCACCCGGCCATGATGCCGGGCCCGACGCACCATTGCGGCAGGCAACCGCTTGCGGGTCGCCGGGAGACTGCCCCGGCCCAGCAGCCGTAGCCTTGCGTGTCGGGCGCGGTCCGCCCTTGCGGTGCGGATGTCAGGCCGTGGAGGTCGTGGCTGACGGCGAAGATCTCTTCGATGAAGCGGTCACGTAGGGGTCGGGCGATGCGGTCGTGTTCGGACAAGCAGTAAGCGTTCCCCTCTCCGGTCTACGACCACTTCGTCCGCTCTCCGTGGTCGCCGGACCTGACCGTCCGCACGGACACAGCTAAGCCCGGTGCACCGTTTCGGGAAGGCATTCGCTGTACCCCTGAAGGGTGGTGCAAGTTCTTTTCGACCCTCAGTCGCACGCTGGCAGGGAAGGGATCCGCCTGGCCAAAGATCAGCGGCGACCCGCGCGGGCGCCGCGTGTCAGAAGTGGAGTCGGCCATGGCACCTGTACCGAACGGCACCTACACGATCACCCGCCCTCGCGAGCAACTGCTCACGCTGCTGGACGGGGCATCGGAACCCAAGACACCCGTAGTCCTGCTGCCGCCCACCGGCAACCCCGGCGAGCAGGAATGGCAGGTGGAGAGACTCAGCAACGGCAACTGCACGATCCGCAACCTCCGCAGCGAAACCTACGTCTCCTACGACGGCGACCCGGAGACGAACAAGCAGGTCGTCGGTTACCCCGACCCCCGCGAGTGGGCGCTCTGCGAGACCGACCAGCCGCACACCTTCCACGTCGTGGTCCCCGGAGGCCCCGTCGACGGCGAGGAGCTGGCCCTGGACCTCAGCGTGCTGCGGATCTTCCCGCCCCGTATCGCGCTGAGGCCACTCGACGTCAGCGACCGAAGCCAGGCGTGGACGTTCGAGCCCATGGAGTAGACGTGAACAGAGTGCCCGGGTCGGCTGCCGACCCGGGCACCGCCCCGAAAGCGCACACAGGTGACGGTACGCACGAGCCAACGGCGGGCAGGCCCCGCTTGCGAGCAACCGTGCCGAGCGACGGAAGGCGCTGACAACCTCGGCCTTCAGCTCAGCGGGCGGCCCCGGACGTCGGTGTCGCAATGTGGCAGCAGGCGGCTGTCGTTACGCAGGTGGGCGGTGTCGGAACGGTTGTCCCTGCCGTTGCCGGTGTGGATTCGATCGTGGCACCTCGCACACAGAGGAGAGGACATGGCCACCCTGTAACGCGCCGACCGCCGCGTTCTCCTTGATCATCAACCATGGTCGACTGTGTCTTCGCCGCCGACACCCACCACCTGCCCTGTCCCGTCGACACCGTCGGCGACAGCCGTTTTCGCCGGGTCTGATCGAGCCGATCATCCCCGACCGGACCGACATGGGAGTCCTGGCCGTCCTCGGGGGCGTGGCAGGCCCGGGCTCAGAGTCCCTGAGCGGCTCGGAGTCGGTCGATCTGGCGCAGGACGGGTGTCTCGGAGACGCGCGGGTACGGTTCTGTCCCACCCGCCGAGAGGTCGGTGATGCACACGCCGACCCGGGTGACGATACGGTCGATGACCTCGGCGGGGCCGGTGGAGCCCGCATCGGTCACATGCTTGTCGGATGCCGACGCGGCCGACGGCGTCAGGCAGGTCGGGCAGGTCAAGCCACCGGGAAGTCCGTGAACGATGTGAGAAGCCTCGCGGCATGCCTTCGAACGGCTTCGTCCTGGTTGATGATGCGGTCTACGACGCCGGAGCGGACGACCCGGGAGTCGCCGTCGGCGAGAGCAGCAAGCCGGCGCAGGTGGTCGTCGGTCATGGCGGTGGCGCCGAGGACTTCCAGAGCCTCGCAGGCCCCTGCAGGATCGGCGTCCGATTCTGCGGACCGCAATGCGGCTGCGGCGAGTACGGTGCGGTCCAGGGTTGTGGGCTCCGCTACCGCCACCAGAGCCACCACGGCCGCCGGCGCTTGCGCTGGGTCGTCGAGGGCCGCTTCCAGTCGGGTGGTGAGAGGGCTTCCCGCCGGGCCGAGGAGTGCTGTCGTGCGGGCGGCCCGCACCACCGACCACCGGGACCACGCGTTCTGTTCGGCGCGGGCGAAGACGGAGTCCAGTATGGCGACTGCCTCGTCTGCGTCATCCGTGATGCGCCACAGTGCCTCGGCGATAGCGGTGTCCGTGTCCAGTGCGGGCGTGGTGGTGCCGCCGGTGCCGGTGAGTGCCGCGCGCAAAGCCGGTACCAGCGCCGCTCCCCGGGGCCCGAGCGCTCCAGCGATGCCGGCTGCGTCCCTGACCTGCCTGGCGCCACGTCGTAGTTCCTGTTCGAGGCAGTGGAGCAAGGGCCCCAGCTCGCCGTCGAGGTCGTACAGGGCTTTGGCCGCGGGGAGGACTTCCTGCTCGGCGGCCCTCCGCAGCGAGGTGATGGCCCGGACGCGTTCGCGGGGGCCACAGTCAGCGGCGACGAAAGCGATGGCTCGGGCGGCCTGGCTTGCATGGTGCGGGAGGGCCGCGCACAGCTCGGGCAATGCCGGCGCCGCGGCGACGCCCCACCCGGCCAGCAGGTGCGTCAGCTGCCACGGTTCGTTGCCTTCAAGGGCCTGGGGCCGAGAGAGTCGGTCGCGGACAGCGTTGAGGAGACCCTCGTCGAAGGGGAGAATGCAGTCGGCAGGGTTCCGAAGCCCGGTCGCTGCGTCCAGGGCCCGTGGGCGCCGTCCCAGGGCTTCGGCCAGGAAGGGAATCGCCTGTGCGGGTGCGACGCATATGAGCGCGGCCAGGGCGCGGTCCGCATCGTCGTCATTTTGGTCCGGGTTTCGCGCGGCGAGCGGGGCAAGGATGTCCGCAGCCGGTTCGGCGACGCTGCCCAGGCGGCCGAGGAGGGACGCCATGTCGATCACCGACTTCTCGTCGAAGGCAGCCGCTCGCAAGTTCCACACCAGTCGCCGCGGGGCGCTGCGGGAGAGCATGCAGGCGCGGTCGGCCGCCCAGATACCTTCGGCTCGCACATCCGCCCGGTCGTCGTGCAGGGCCGCGTCGATCAGGGCGAAGGCGATCTTGCGCTCGGTGCGTCGGCCCCGGCCCAGGAGGGCCTCGACAACGGCGGTCAACGGCTCGCCGCGTTCCAGGTCGAGGCTGGAGCGCAGGGAGTCTGCGGGCAGAAGGGAGAGCATCGTGGTGTGTGCGGCCTCGGTCCAGGGAGCGCCGGTGTCGAGGAGGGCGAAGACGGCAGCCATGCGAACCTCGGCGGGCTGCGACGGCTCCAGGACGGCGGCGGACGCCGCTGCGGCCGCCTGAGGGGCGAGCCGGGCGATCCCGGTCAGGAGCTCGGCACGCACGGCGGGTTCGGTCTCCTCGTCCCAGCGCGCGCGAAGGGTGGGCAGCGCGGCCGCAGCAGAGCGGGTGTGGGACACCGCCCAAGCCGCGGTCCGGCGGACTTCCGGATCAGGGGCGGCCAGCAGTGGCAGCAGGGCCGGGAGCTGGTGTGTCACCGCTGCCCGGACCGCGCCCGGCTCCACGCCGTACTCGTCCTCACTTTCGGCCAGGCCGCCCAGCAGCGCCAGGACGTCTGCGGTGCGGTGGCCGGCCGCTGCGATCGCAGCCAAGAACGGCACAGCCTGCGCGCTTGCGGCGTAGACCGTTCCCTGATGCAGAACGCTCCCGTAGAGCTCGGACAGTGCCTCGTCCGCCGCGTCCGCGTCGACTCCGGCCAGAGCCTGCAGTAGATGGGGGAGGTCCTCCGCGCTGCCGTAGGCGTGCGAGAAGGACGACCAGGGGTGGGCGTCCAGGCCGTCGAGCGGGTGTGAAAGATCCATGCGGGGCATCCTGTCAGGCACCACCGACAGCAGCGCTGTGCGCCCCTCGATGCCGCGCCTGCTGTCAGCTTGGGCTCGCTCCGGGCGCACCTCGCCAACGCACACGCACGCAACCCCCGGCTCACTGCCCAGACCCGGCACCTGGAACGACGCCTCTCCGAGCTGCTGGGGGAGCAGGCGTGACGTGAATGCGGCCTCGGAGCTCCCGTCGACCGCGAGCAACTTCATCGCCAGGTTGTGGAGAACCCCCCGCGACCGTCCCGCCCCGTGATCCTCCGGCTCGGTCCCGCCCCCTCCCGGGGGCTCCTTCTGCCCGGCCCCGTCCCGGCGGGCCCCAGCTGCGTGCTGATGGGCCCGGCAGATCGTGCAGTCGACGTTCACGTCCCACGTGAATCCGCCCGGCCGCATCAGCCCTCGCCTGCAGCAAGGCGAGAATCCTGGCCCCCACACCCTCGTGCTGCCAACGGCGAAAGAGTCCGTAAACGGTCTGCCAAGGCCCGTACTCGCGCTGCAGATCACGCCACGGAACACCCGTCCGAACCTGCCGCCGAACTCCATTGATCAACCGCCGCCGGTTCCCGGACCTGCGGCTTACGCCTGCCGCAGACGGCAACGACTTCAGTACCGACCACTGCTCATCAGAAAGATCCCCACGCCCCACAGCGTGATCATCACGACGCAAGGCGTGGACCGGAACCCTGATATAAACCACGGCCAGCGGCGCACCACATCGCCACCGTATGCACCGCCCTGCGCCGTTCCCGCCCGCGCTCACCGAGTCGCCGAAACCCCTTCCCGTCGCCGTGGCGCTGCTTACGGTGTGGACGGAACAGCCGTGTGGCCCCGGTCGGCATTCGACCGGGGCCACACGGGTTCTGCTCATCCGGCCGGCGGGACCACTTCGATCGTCACGCCGAACCTGGCTCTCAGCTCGTCGGCGAACTCCCTCGGGCCCCGGCCCGGTACCCGCTTGTGCCACCACCCGAGGAGGTCGGGATACGCGACGTGGATTTCGACGGGCGTGACCTCACGGAACTCCTGGTCCACGCTTTCGACCGCGGCCCTGAAGCGGGGGAACTCCGGACAGGCCCGCAGCGCGGGACTGTCCAGAGCCTTCTGGAGCATGTCCCGCACGTCGAGGTCGAGGTCGTACTCCGCCAGGCAGTCGTCGTAGCCCGACCTGCACAGCTCGGTGAACTCCGACCATGCCTCGATGTCCAGTGAGGGATCGACATGCCCCACCCGCTGCCCCGGCGCCCACGTGCTCCGGTAGCGTTCCACGAATTCGGGGCCGAACCCGGCCGCTGTGCTCACGACAGGATCTCTCCTCCGTACTTGGCGTGCTGCGTCTTCAGGTACTCGGCGACGTCGCCCTTCCTGCGGAAGAAGGTCATGATCTCCCCGGTCGGGGTTCTGATGCCGAACACCCCCGTTGTCTGGTCGATCCTGAACAGGAAGCCGTCCTTGTCGACGAGGTCACCTGCCCTGGGATCGCCGCTCAGGAAGTTCCGGGCCGCGTCCACGTACTCGTTGTACCCGTCCGGGGTCTGGAACTCGGGCATGTCGGGGCCACCCTTGGAGTTCTTGAACCCCGTGTTCGTCCGCTTCACTCCGTAGACGTGATCGGAGAAGTGCTGCTGGGCCTTCTCCTGCGAGGCGAAGTTCGGTCGCTCGCACGCGTCGTTGTGGACCAGGACCGCGGCGGCACCCGCGAGCACGTAGTAGGTGTGCTCCTTGGCGACCGTGAGGTTGTGCACCCGCTGCTGCTGGGTCCACTGCCTGACCTCCGTGACCTGGACCCATGCTCCGGACGAGGTCCGGAGCCACTGACCTGCGGTGAGATCCTGTGCGTCCAGCCACGCGCCCACGGCAGGGGCCCAGAACGGGTGCCGGTCGGTCGCCGTGATCTTCTGCGAAGCGTCGCCTTCGGCACCGTCCGTGTCGATCGTGATCTCGACGAGGTTCTTCTGGCCGTCGCCGACGATCTGCGCCACGACCGGCTGGGCCCCGGTACGGCCGGTCGCGGCGTCTGTCGCGATCACCTCGTCACCGTTGGCGACCTCCTCGATCGGCTTGGAGGTGCCATCGGCCATCAGGACCTCGGTCCCCGGCACGAAGCTGTTGCATCCCGGCTTCGTCGTTCCGCCGTCCGAACCGCCGCCGTCGCTGTCCTTGGCCGTGGACTTCTTGGGCCCGTCCGACTTCTTCGTCTGGGCGGACTTCGACGCCTTTCCGTCGCCGTCGGCCTTCCTGGCCTTCTGCGCGGAGGACTTGCCCTGCCTGGCCGCGGTCGCCTTGGCTTCGTCGGCCTTCTTGGCGGCTGCGGCTGCTGCCTCCTGTGCGGCTCTTCGGGCCGCGGCTGCTTCCTCCTCCAGCTTTCTCGCTCGTTCGGCTGCCTCCTCCATCTGCCGTTTCCACTCGGCGAGGTCCTCGGCGTACTTCGCCATGGCCTGTTCGTAGCGTTGGACGCGCGCGAGGATGTCGCGTGCCAAGGCGAGTTTGTGCGACCAGCTGTTGAACGCCTCCCAGGCCCGGTCGAGAGCCTTGAGGACGCGCTTGGCGCGTCCGGCGAAGGGCAGGAGGGCATCGAAGGCGATGCTGGCGCACGCGCCCACGGATCCGTTGAGGCAGTCGCGGATGTCGTTGTAGCCGGAGGCGTCCTTGAGGATGCCCATGGCGATGTCGAGTGCGATGTCCAGGGCGCTCTTGCCCTGGATGGCGCGGGCCCAGGCGGCCTCGGCCTCGGTGAAGTCCTTCACCGGCATGACGGGCGGCGCGATGGACAGGCCGCTGGGGTCGCTGTAGGTGATGGGCGAGTTGTTGGCGTAAGCGTAGGGGTTCTGCTGTTTGGGTTCGTTGAAGTCGACGATCGGGTCGACGGAGAGGAACCGCCCGGTTGCCGGGTCGTATTCGCGGGCGCCGAGGTGGACGGTGCCGATGGACTCGTCGATCTCGCCGCCGACGAAGCCCTTCTTACCGGGCCATACGGACGGGGCCGTGCCACGGACCTCGCCGTAGGGGGTGAACTTGCGGCGGGTGACGGCGGACGTCTTGGTGTCCACGGAGGTGGTCGCCGTGCCGTTGTGGTCGCCCATCAGGTACGACGTGGAGATCACGCCGTCCTTGGCCGTCTTGACCATGACCGGGCCGGCCGGGTGGGCGTAGTAGCGCGTGCCCTCCAGCTTTCCGGCCTTGGTCAGTTTGACCTCGGTGCCCGGCAGGTACAGCGTGGTGCCCGTGGGGTCACGTTTGATCAGGCGGTTGCCGCCGGCGTCGTAGACGAAGGACGTCTCGTCCGCGCCCTTGGTGGCCTTCTCCAGCTGACCGGAGATGTTCCACTTCAGGGTCTGGGTGTCGCCCTGGATGGTGCGGGTTTCGGTGTTGCCCGCACCGTCGTAGGTGTAGGACTCGGTGCGGGATCCGCCGGGTCCGGTGGTGTCGACCTGCTTGAGCCGGTTGGCGGCGGGCTGGCCGGGGGTGCCGTAGGTGTAGGCGCGGGTGACGTCCTTGGTGAGGTCGCCGGTGGGGGAGTGCTGGACTTCCTTGGTGCGGTTGCCCGCGGCGTCGAAGCTGTAGGAACTCCAGTAGGGGTTGGGTCCGCCGACCTGGGGCCTGGAGCCGGGGCCCGTGGCGCCAGGCTTGGCGGAGCAGTCGTCCGTGGCGGTCCAGGCCTCGTTCATGCGGCGCATGTAGTCGTAGGCGAAGCACTGGACGTCGGGTGTCGCGGTGGGGCCTTCCCTGTCGGTGATCTTGAGGATGTTGCCGACGGCGTCGTAGTCGTAGGACGTGTCGTTGATCCGGCCCGGTGCCTTCTCGGTGTCGTTGACGGTCCGGGTCAGGCGCCGGGTCTGCTCGTCGTAGAAGTTGGTCGTGTAGACCTGGGATCCGGCGGGGCCGGAGTGGGTGCGCAGGACGTCGCCCATGGGCGAGTAGTCGACCTTGTCGACGAACGTCTTGCCTTCGATGCCCATGACCGTGGGCAGTTCGAAGTGGTTGTACTTCATCGTGGTGAGTTCGATGGGCAGGCCGGCCACGGCCGGCTGCTCGGTCCACTCGGTCAGGCCGGTGTTGGGCCGGTAGCCGGCGGAGAACTCGTAGGTACCTGCCAGGGCACCCTCGGAGGAGGGGATGGTGATCTTCGTGCCGGTGGCGCGGTACTCGGTGTCGTAGCCGGTGACCGACTCGGTGTAGGCCTGCCCGTTGACGTACCGGGTCGACGTCACCGGCAGACCGATGGCACCCGGCAGGGTGTCGAAGGTGGTGGACGTCAGTTTCGGACCCGTCACCGATCCCTCGTGGGTCGCGACGATCCGGCCGAGCGAGTCGTACTCGGGGACGAGGACCATCCCCCGGGCGTCCGTGACGCTTTCGACGCGGTCGCCCTTGCCGTACTTGGTGGTCGTCGTGCCCTTCTCAGGGTCCTTCTGTACCGTCTGACGGCCGCGGACGTCGTAGGTGTACTCCCACCTGTCGCCGGCCTGGTTGACGACCGACTCCAGCATTCCGCGCTGGTTGTAGCCGTACCGGGTGGTGTCGTACGGCCCGGTGGGCGAGTCGGCGTGGAAGTGGCGGAGTTCGGTCTTGCGGCCGGCTCCGTCGAGGAAGGCCCGGGTGGGGGTCTCGCCCTTGGGCGGGTCGACGGTGATGTTGTCGCCGCCGTAGGCGGTGGTGGTGCGGGAGGTCTCCTCGCCGAACGTGCGGGAGATCTGGGCGACCGAGCGGCCGGAGCCGTCGTACTGGGTCACCGTGGAGGACGGGACCTCGTTGTCCTTGGGGGCGAACTGGACACCGGAGGCTTCGCCTGCGGTGTAGTAGGCGCCGTTGGACTTCCAGACCTGGCCGAGGCTGTTGTAGAAGGTGTCGGAGATGATCCGGCCGCCGGCCAGGGCTTCCATCTGGGTCTGGCGGATCCGCAGGCTGCTGTCGTAGATGTCGTAGCTGGTGCGGTAGGTGCCGTCGTCCAGCAGTGCCTTGTTGGTGATGACGACCGGACCGTCGGTGCGGACGTCGTAGGAGAACATGCCGTTCGGGGACTTGGCGGTGGGGGTCCGCGACGGGGACCACACCTTGGTCAGTCGGCCGAGGGCGTCGTACTCCATGACCTGGCGGCGGTTGTTGGTGTCCTGCTTGGCCAGGACGGAACCACGGCCCTGGTCGACCTCCGTGGTCTGGGTGTGACCGGCGTGGTTGGTGGTGACCACCTTGGTGGCGACCTGTCCGGCAGCCGGGGTGTAGTCGATCCTGGTGACCTTGCCGAAGACGTCGGTGGTGGTCTTCGGGCGGCCGTAGGCGTCGAAGGTCGCGCTGCCGTCGATCTGGTACTGCGGCGTGGTGCCGCTGTAACCGGTCAGGGACTCCGTCTGCTTCAGGTTGCCCGCCGCGTCGTAGGAGACCCGGACGTCCTTGGTCACGTCCGCCGGTCGCTGGATCGCCGCGTCACATGCCTTGGCGACCGTCTCGATGCGCTTCTGACGGGCGATGATCCAGCGGGTCTCGTCGGACTCGTATTCGTAGCGGCTGCAGCTGTCGTCCTTGGGGTCGGCGATGTCGCCCTTGCTGGAGACCCATTCGGCGATGCCGCGGTTGTCGTACTTGGTCTCCATGGCGGTGCGGCGCCAGCCGCGGCCGTCGGAGAGCAGGATGCGCGAGTTGACGTGCGTGGTCTGCTGGACGAAGGACTGGAGGGGCTCGATGTCCTCCGCGGCGACCTCGCCCTTGCGGAGGCGGGTGGCGGTGGGGCCGTGGAGCCAGGGGGTGTAGGTGGTGGCTGCTTCGAGTGCGCCGCCTTCACCGTTGTAGGCCAGTACCTCACGGGTCTGGCCGGCGTAGAGGCGGTGGTCGGCGATCTCGATACCCTCGGAGTCCTTGACCTTGACCGACTTCCTGCCGCCCGCGGGTGCGGCACGGTCGCCGTCCAGGCCGCGGAAGAAGAGGGTTTCGGTCATGGAGCGCTTGTCGGGCGCGGCACCGATGTAGGTGCGGACCCGCTCGTAGCCGCGCCACTGCGACCAGGTGCGCGTCTTGGGCCGCATCATCTCCGTCTCGTCGTCGAAGGCCCACGCGGGCTTTCCGAGGAACTGGTAGGAGGTGACGCGGGTGGGGGAGTTGCCGTTGCGGTCTTCCTCACGGACGGAGTCCACGATGTGCTTGTGGAACCAGTCGGTGGAGTAGATCTTCCGCTCGCGCTCGGGGTCGGTCGGGTCCGGGAGCTCGGAGATGACCGGGTAGCACCGCAGCGTGTTGTTCTCGGGCGAGGCCGGCATGACCTGCGGCGCGGTGGTCTTGCACTCGGTGGGCGCGTAGTTGACCGCGATGGTGGAGCCGGTCTCGGTGTCGATGGCCTCGATGCGGTAGCGCTTGAAGGGCACCTTGCCGTCGCCGTCGCTGTCGACGCGGTTGTCGAGCTGCTTGCCGCGGAACTTCACCGCAGGCAGCTCGATCTCCGCGTTCGCCGCCCCCGCCACGGTCGTGCCGTTCTTGCCGACGTGGCGGATCTCCGACAGCCACAGCGGGTAGTCGGAGCCGTCGCCGGTCTGGGGGAAGTCCTGGACGAGCTTCCAGGTGTCGACCGGCTTGTGAGCCGTGCCGTTCCAGACGAAGGTGCCGACCTCGGTCAGGCGCTTGCGGGAGAAGAAGGTAGGGGTGAAGCGGCCCTTGCACTCCTCGCCGTTGGCACAGAGCTGGTCGCCGGGGGTGTCCGGCCACATCTTCGCGATGTTCCAGTCGACCTCCGGCTTGAGCTTGGCCGGGTCGCAGTCGAAAGTGGCCGTCTTCAGGCAGCGTTCGGCGACGGTGAAGCGGGCCTCGGCCGGGGCGGAGGCGAAGAGGTTGTCCTCGCGCAGGCCCCAGGAGATACGGCTCAGCCAGCCGGAACGGGTGTACTCGCGGGCGGTGGAGCCGCCGGCGATCTTGTAGTTCGAGCCGTAGTGGTTCTGCTCCTTCTGGTACCAGTACGTCATCGCGTTCCCGCGCGGGTCCACGACGTAGTCCAGGTTCCACCGGTAGGCCTGGTCGCACACGGCGTCGGCGAAGGCGGTGTTGTAGCAGGGCTCACCGGGGTGGTTGCCGTAGACGGGCACGGTCCAGGTGGAGTTGGTCACCGGCTTGCCCGAGGCCCAGTTCTTCAGCTTGTTCAGGCCGAAGTAGAACTGGATGCCCTGGGGGTTGGTGAACCGCCAGTGCTCGCCTTCCTTGTCACCGTTCTCGGCGCCGGAGAGGAGCTCCAGGCGCGAGCCGTCGTCCTTGGCCGGACGCCACTTCTTCGAAGCGTCGTCCAGCACCAGGGGCGTGGAGCCACCGTTCAGGGACATCGTGACCATCGGTGCGCCGTGGCACAGGTCGCCGGTGTCGTCCTTGGGGTTGTTGAACCCGGAGTCCTTGCGCTTGTCCTGGCTGCACGGCGTGAAGGAACGCTCGATGTAGTTCGAGGCCAGGTCCCAGCCGTCACCGACCCAGGAGGTCTGCTGCTGGGAGGCGTTGGTGCGGCCGTCGATCTGCGCGCTGGAGTAGCCCAGGGACAGCGACGGACTCGGACCGCCCAGCGAGGCGGGGATGTCCAGGGGGTAGGACCAGGAGAAGTCGCCCGCGGAACCACCGGCCTGCCACGAACCCGACGGGTTCAAGGACGTCGCCTTGTACGTGCCGTTCGCGCCGTCGGCGCCGGCGGTGGCGGTCAGCATCATCGCGCTGCCCGCAGCGGCGGCGGTGGCCGGGGCTGACACGAACGGGCTGCCGGCGGACAGGAACGCGCTGCCGGGGGGCCTGGCCGCGGGCACGCGGTCGGCCGGGGCGTCGAAGGTCGCGGTGAGCTTGCCCGTCACCGGGTCGTTCTGGGTCACCACGTCCTGCGACGTACGGCACTCGGGGCGCTGCGGCGTCGTCAGGGAACAGGCGGGTACGGCCTTGAAGCGGAGACGGGAGCCCCAGCCACCGCCGTAGGCGTTCTTGAACGCGTTGTAGTCCAGCTTTACCGAGACCGGTGCGGGCGCGGTACCCGCGTCGGTGCGCCGGACCGTCAGCAGGAGGCCGTTCCCGGCTCCCGCGCGGTGCGCGGCGGCACGGTCGTGCAGATCGACCTTGACCCTGACACCGCTCGCTGCGGCGGCCGCCGGAGCCCCCGCCGCCCCGGCCGAACGGCGTTCTGCCGAAAGCTGGTTCTGCGCCGGGAGGGCGGACACGGAGACGGGGAGCTTGCCCGCCTTCACCGCCTTGCCGGCCTGACCCGGGCTGCCGGCCGCGGGTACGGGAGCGGAACCGGGGGCTGATTTCATCGCCGCGGCGGCCGGGGGCGGCGCGTCGGGCAGGCTGACCTCAGCCGTGCCCGGCGCGGGCCACGCGACCTTCGGCGCGGACTTCCACGCCTTCTTCTGCGACTCCGCGGGGCCGGGCGCCGGCTTCCCCTTGACGTCGGTACCGCTGACCTTGGTCAGCTTCTGGTTGCCGGGCAGCTTGTGCCTGGAGTCCGCCGAGGCCTCCACCACCGTCAGGCCTGTGGCCAGCAGGCTGGCGGCAATGAGCGGTATCGGCCACCGCCACGCACGCCTCAGAGGCGCACGCATGACATGCGCCTGGGATCTTTTCACGATTCGAACACTCCCGATTATGGCGCACGGATCACTGTGATTCCGCGCAATTATCAAGCGCTGAACCTAACAGTTGTGGAGGCGTCCCGGTCGGGAGGAATCCGGAGGGAGTGAGTCCGAATCACCGCAGGTGGCGGCGCGTGTGAACGGAATGTTAAATGCGGAATTTGGTATTCGGGGCGATGTGGTGTACATGGTCGTTCTGCTTGCTGGTCCGGGATCCAGGTCGAATAGTGGGCCCCTCGGCTGCTACAAATCAATCGAACACGATGAGCCGAAAACGGATGGCTGAATACCGCTTTTCCGTCGCAGGCCCAGCCGACCTCTTTCGGCCGCTCCCCGGCGGGGAGCCACCGGAACCGACACCGAGGATCCACTCAGTGAGACCCTTCCCGACGCGGACCCGCGTCACCGGGCCGCCCTCCCGCAGGGCCCCCGTACTCACCGTCGCGACCGCGCTCGTCGCCACCCTGCTCGGCGCGGTACCCGTCGCCGCGGCGGCCGGATCCGCTCCGACCCCGGCCGCCGCCAAGCCCAAGCCCGGCACGCCCGGCGCCACCGAGAGCGAGCAGGCGGCCGAGGCGAGTGCCGAGGCCAAGCGCACCGGCAAGCGCGTGGAGATCGTCTCTCAGCGCACCGAGAACGAGGAGGTCTGGGCCAACCCGGACGGGACCTTCACGTCCGAGCAGTCGCTGGTGCCGATCCGTGTCCACCGCGGGGGCAAACTCGTCCCCGTGGACACCGGCCTGGCCAAGCAGAAGGACGGCCGACTCGCCACCAAGGCGACCCGTTCCGCCCTGACCTTCTCCGGCGGCGGCGAGGGCCCGCTGGCGACCATGCGCAGTGACGGCAGGGAGATCACCCTGACCTGGCCCAAGCCGCTGCCCACCCCGACGGTGACGGGCAACAGCGCCACCTACGCCGAGGTCATGAAGGGCGTCGACCTCCGGGTCAGCGCGGACGCCACCGGTTTCTCGCACCAGCTGATCGTGAAGAACCGCGAGGCCGCGGCCAACCCGGCGCTGGCCTCCCTGCCCTTCGGCCTCAAGGGCAACGGGCTGACGATCCGCAAGGAAACCAACGGCGAAATGCGGGCCGTCGACCCCTCCGGGCGGACCGTGTTCGGCTTCGCCAAGCCCCAGATGTGGGATTCGGGCGCGGAGAAGGCGGCGGCGCAGGCCGGAGCCGCGGCATCCGCCCCTGCCAAGGGATCCGGTCCCGCCACGTCATCCGCCCCTGCCAAGGCATCCGCCTCCGCCACGACATCCGACGCCCCGGCCGCCGCGACGGCGCAGGGCGCGGTCACGCCTGCCACCGAGGGCATCGACCTCGGCACCAAGCAGGCCGACCTCGGCGTTTCGCTGAAGGGCGACACCCTCACCCTCACCCCGGACCGCAACCTGCTGACGGCCGCGGACACCACCTATCCCGTCGTCATCGACCCGAAGACGACGGACAGCTGGAAGTCCGCCTGGACGGTGGCGTACAAGCACAACGGCATTCCGGGCACCGAGACCACCAACTACTGGAACGGCGGCACCCTCAGCGACGACGCCCGCGTCGGCTGCGCCAAGGACGCCGCCAAGGGTGGCGCAGTGGTCTGTGCCAAGACCTTCTTCCAGGTCCCGGTGAGCCAGTACCGGAACAAGCGGATCATGGACTCCACGCTGCGGATCCAGCAGAAGTCCGCGGGCTCCTGGAGCTGCAACTCCGGAGACATCCAGGTCTGGGACACCGACCCCATCGGCAAGTCGACCACCTGGAACAACCAGCCCGACTGGAACCGGATGGTGGACGCCTCCGGCCAGTCCTACGGCGGCCGGAACTGCCCCGGTGACGGCGACACGATCGAGATGAACGTGACCTCCGGAGTGGCCGGCGCCCTCAAGGACGGAAAGTCGCTGTGGACCCTCGGCCTGAAGGCCGCGAAGGACACGGTCGACGTCTCCTGGCGCAAGCTGAACCCGGACAGCCTCCGGATCTCCACCAAGTACAACACCGCCCCGACCGTCTCCGGTCCCTCCACGGACCCGTACGTCCCCTGCACGGGCGGCACCATCGGCCGGACCGACGAGGTCGTCCTGCGCGCCACCGTCAAGGACGTCGAGGACACCTCCCTCACCGCCGAGTTCCACTATTGGAAGGCCGACGACTACAGCGGCACCCTGAAGAAGCTCTACGACAAGAAGTCCTCGGGCAGCGTCGCGACGGCGCGGATCCCCGCGCCCACCGACGGGGTCTACAAGTGGGACGTGCGAGTCTCCGACGGCACCGACACCAGCCCCTGGCGGGGCCAGTGCTCGTTCACGGTGGACCTGAAGGGCCCGACCACCAAGCCGAAGGTGTCCTCCGTCCAGTTCCCCGAGGACGACCAGACGGGCAACGGCTTCGCCCGTACCGAGGGCACCTTCAAGTTCGAGTCGGGTGGCGCGACCGACGTGGCCAAGTACCAGTGGTACACCTCCGACAGCCCCACCGTCCGCACGGCCACTCCGGCGGTCAAGGGGGGACCGGTGGACGTCAAGTACACCCCGGTGGCGGCCGGCCCGCACAGCCTCTACGTGTGGAGCCTGGACGCGGCGGGCAACCCGTCGAACAAGACCTTCTTCCAGTACTACGCCAAGCGCCCGCTGGAGCGGGACAAGCACGGCGACGTCAACGGTGACGGCCACACCGACATCTGGAGCGTCGACCCGGGCGACGGCAAGCTGTGGATGGTCCCCGGCACGAGCGGTGGCGCCTTCGGCGTGCCCCGCCAGACAGAGCACGGCAACTTCGCCTCCGCCCGGTCCCTGACGCAGTGGGGCAGCTGGAACGAGGGCGACTTCTACGAGGACCTGATCGTCCTGGAGCCCTCGGCCGACGACACCCGGCAGAACCTCCACGTCTACCGTGGCGCCGGCAACGGCGATCTCGAGGACCCCGAATCCAGCCGGATCGAGCTGGGCACCCGCTTCGACGACAACGACCACTGGTCGAACGCCGACCAGGTGCTGGCCATCGGCAGCGTCAACGACGACCCCCTGGCCGACCGGACGGAGGGCGACGGCAAGATCAACGAGGAGGACCAGGCCGACCTCCTGGTCAAGACCGGCGGGGAGCTCTGGCTCTACTTCGGCCAGTCCGACGGCATGCTGGACCGTCGTGGATACGACCCGGTACAGCTCGGCAACGCCGACTGGCAGAACATGACCCTGATCGCGCCCGGCGACCTCAACAAGGACGGCCTGCCGGAGCTCTGGGCCCGCGACAAGACCACCGGCAAGATCCACCAGTACACCAGCCGCCCTTCGACCGACCCCGCCTCCAAGGCCGGCATCGACCTGGCCGTCTACGGTGACCCGGCGGTGCGCACGCAGTCCATCGGCACGGACTTCACCCACGCCGCCCGGCCCCACCTGGCCAGCCTGGGCGACTTCGAGAAGGACGGCTTCCCCGACCTGTGGTCGCGTGACAACAACGGCGTGCTCTGGGAGTTCCAGGGCCGTCAGCCGGTCAACGGGTCCGCGTTCGCCCCTGCCCGCCAGATCGCGGTGGGCGGCACCCCCTGGAGCACGTGCGAGAACGTGGCCGCGGTGACCGCCGGGACGACCCAGCAGCTGTGCGGCCCGATCCTGGCGAAGTTCAAAGCCAAGGGCGGGGTCACCGGCTTGGGCAAGCCGTCGGGCAAGGTCACGGACAACCCCGACGGCGGCAAGTTCGTCCACCTGCGGACCAACGGCGTCACCTCTGACAACGCCTCCATCTACTGGCACCCGAGCACCGGCGCCTGGCTGGTCCAGGGTTCCATCCGCACCAAGTGGCTCGCGCTCGGCGCGGAGAAGAGCATCCTCGGCTACCCGACCTCCGACGAGGGCAGGACGTTCGACGAGGTCGGCCGGTTCAGCACCTTCACCGGCTCCGGCGGTGCCGGCGCGATCTACTGGACGCCGGACTTCGGCGCCTGGGAGGTCCACGGAGGGATCTACCGCCGCTACGTGGAGATGGGCGGCCCGAGCCGGCTCGGCTACCCGACGAACGACGAGACCAAGCACACCGACAACATCGGCCGCTACAACCACTTCCGCAAGCGCGGCCAGACGGCCGACAGCGCCTCCGTCTACTGGACGTCCGCCACGGGCGCGCAGCCGGTCTACGGCTCCATCCGGGCCAAGTGGATCGCCCTCGGTGCGGAGAAGAGCTTCCTCGGCTACCCGAAGTCGGACGAGTACGAGGTCGCGGGAGGGGTCCGCACCGACTTCGCCGGGGGCTACATCCGCTACAACCGGACGACCGGCGTGGCTCTCGAGCACCGTCCCGCCGACCGCACCGCGCACCTGCGGACCGACCTCGCCGGTGACTTCAACGGTGACGGCCGCAGCGACATGGCGACCGTCTACGACTACGACGGCAACACCACCGCTCTGTGGGTGCTCGACGCCCGCGGCGACGGCGGCTACGAGGAACCGACGGTCCGCTGGACCAGCAACAAGGGCGGCTTCGACTACAACCGCGCCAAGTGGCTCTCCGGTGACTTCAACGGCGACGGGCGCACCGACATCGCGGCGGTCTACGGCTACGCCGACGGCAGCAACGCCCTGTGGAACTTCCTCTCCAACGAGAACGGCACCTTCACCCCCGTCAAGGCTCTGACGGCCGCCGCGGGCAACTTCGACTGGAGCAAGGGCATCTACGTCGCCGGCGACTACAACGGCGACGGGCGGTCCGACATCGCCATGGTCTACGACTACGGCGACGGCGCGGCCGGCCTGCACACCTGGACCGGCAACGCCAACGGCACCTTCAACTCGGGTGTCGCCAGCTGGCGGGTACCGGCCGGCAACTGGTGGATCTTCAACGCGTCGTTCCGGGCCGGTGACGTCAACGGCGACGGCCGCGACGACATCCTCGCGCTCTACGGGTACAGCGCCGGCGGCGTGGCGATGTTCACCTTCACCGGCCAGCCGAACGGCGGCTTCGCCGTTCCGGTCAAGTCGTGGACCAAGACGAAGGAGCAGTGGGAGTACCCGCGCACCAAGTTCACGGTGGGCGACTACAACGGTGACGGGCGTGCCGACGCGGCGCTGATGTACGACCACGCCGAGGGCAACGACACGCTGACCACGCTGTTCGGCCAGGCCGACGGCAGGGTCGGCGGCGAGCTGCGCAGCTGGGACACCCCGGACGGCAACTGGTACGCCTCCAGCACGGGCCTGGCGGTGTCCGGTGATGCCAACGGGGACGGCCGCGACGACGTGTCCATCATGTACAACTACGCCACCGGCGCCACCGCCGCCTTCACGTTCAAGGGCCGCCCGGACGGCGGCTTCGAGAACAGCCTCAAGAGCTGGCAGGCGCTGCCGGGCACCTGGTGACCCCACCGCGTGACAGCTGTTCCGGGAACGGGAGGAACACCTCCGGCTGGTGCAGCCGGGATCCGGTATCGCGGAGGCGATCCGACGCGTAGGTGTCATCCCTCGTACGGGCCGTGAGTGGCGCACGGCCGACCTGAGGGACGCAAGAAGCGCCCGAGGCCGCCCGCACATGCTGTGCGGGCGGCCTCGCTGCCGTCCCGGTACCTGACGGAGGCCGACGTGGCATGACCGGCCCCACGCCGCGCAGGCCCGCGCCGACGCCCGCCGGCCCGGCCCGAAGAAGCCGTCCGCGACACCCTCCGCAAGACCGTCCAGCGGCTCACCCGCCGGGGCGTCCTGAGGGGCCCCAGCTTCCGCAGGGCGTCGGGCCCTCGGCGGGCGTGGTCAGGCGGCGGGCGTGGGCGCGGAGGTCGGGGTCCAGGACGAGGAGGCAGCCGGGGGCGGCGAGGAAGACGTCTGCTGCGGGCGGCCCCGTGTGCACGGTCGTGCCGTGGGGGTCGACCAGATTCAGGGCGGTGTCGGTCACGAGCGCGATCAGACCCGACTCGGGATCCCAGCGGGCCGGATGGAAGCCCGGGTCGGTGCGTTCCCAGCGCAGCGGGCCGTCGAGGGCGTGGACCTGCGTCGTCGTCACGGTCCCGCGCTCGGGGTCACTCGTGAAGCGCTGCACGAGCACCTGTCGGCCCACGAGCGCGCAGAGTCCGCCGCGCGGGACGGTCAGCTCCCGGGGGCGAGCGGCCGCGGCTTCGGCGAGGGACGTGGTGCGGTCGCCGAGGAGGAGGACCCGTTCGCCCGTACGGTCCAGGCAGGCGCTGCCCGACGCGGCCTCGACGGCAGGTCCTGCCGTCCAGGTGCCGTCGCGCCGTTCGAGCGGGTGGTAGCGGGTGCCGGGGGACCGGAAGGTGAGCACCGCGCGGCTGCCGTCGGCGGAGGTGGACAACTGGGGGTCGGTACCGTCGACGGGCTGGGGCGGTGTCCCACCGCCGGGCAGCTCCAGCAGGTGGCCGCCGCCGCCGCGGGGGGCGAGGACGAGCGCCTCCTGCGGGGAGGCGGCCCAGAGCACCAGGTCGGAGCGGTGCGTGTCGGTGCGCACGTCCTCGCCCAGGTGCCAGACGACGGAGGACGCGGGGGTCTCGTCGGCGGAGCCGGAGCCGACCGCGTCGGGGCACTGCGCGAGGCAGGACACGTACGGCCGTGAGGCCATCTCGCGGTCGCGCCAGCGGACGCTGCCGTCCGCGCGGATCCCGAGTACCTCGCCCCGTCCGCGGTCGAGGAGGATCGCGCCGTGGGTGTCCGCGTCGAGGATCACGGGCGCGGCGAACGCGTCCGCGGCCGCGGGCCGGCCGCCCGGGCCGGACACGGCGGGGGAGCCCGTGCCGGGCCCCCGGAGGACTGCCGCGAGGACGCCCGCCGCCACGAGGACCAGCAGGGCGGTGGGCCATCGTCGGGTACGCAACTCATCGGCTCCCTCGTGGGGTGCGGCCGGGCGGAAGTCCGCCCGGCCGCGGGACGGTCAGTAGTTGATGTAGGCGGCGCAGGACTCGTCGCGCCCCTTGGAGTCGAAGGTCGCGTGGCCCTTGAAGTAGGGCTTGTCCACCTTCGAGATGCGCTTGTTGACCTTCTTGGTCTTCGTCTGGCCGCCGCGGACGTCGTCGCCACTGGTCCAGGCCCAGACGTCGCTGCCGTTGCCCTTGCGGACCCGGAGGTAGACGTTGTTGTGCGCGTTGCCGTTGCGCTCGATGGTGAAGCTGACCTCCTTCACGTACACGGTGTTCTGGGTGCCGTGGTCGTACTCGGTGCCGATGCTGAGGACTCCGGTGCTCTTGCTGCATTCGTTGTACTTGGACGCGGCGGACGCACTCTGCGAGGCCATGAGGGTGGCCACCAGGCCGACCCCCGCGGCGACGGCGATGGTGCGGGCCCGGAAGGAAGCAGTCGTCATCGGGATTCTCCGATTCGGTGCGCCCCGGGAAGGGGCGAGCGGTTGGGATGTGAGGAAGGTACGGTCCGCGGCCGGGCCCGATCGACCGACGAGGTGTTGAACTCGGCGCCCCACCAGGGGTGGTGGCGGGACGCGTGCTGAGGCCCTGGGTTGAGCCCTTCTCAACCGTCGGGTTGACGACGCGGCGCCTGCGCGGTCCTAACATTCCTCGGTGCACATAAATCCCGCCACGACCCGGAGAGCCGCCGACATCGTGCTCGGCACGGCCATGGCGGCGGCGGGCTGTGTGGCGGGGGCGCAGTACCCGGCGGACCGGTGGCTGCCGTTCGACGGTTGGGCCTACCTGCTGACCGTGGTGACGGCGCTGACCCTCACCGTGCGGCGGGATGCGCCGCTCGCGGTGCTCGTCGCCTCCTGCCTGGGGTACGCCGGCTACCTCTCGCTCGGCCACCAGCCCTCGCTGAACTTCTGGGTACCGGTGATCGCCCTGGTGAGCCTGGCGGCGCAGCGCGCGCCCCGCGTGGCACGACCGGCGGGGCTGCTGACGGGGGCGGTCGTCCTGTACAGCGGCCTGTCGGGCGGGCTGTCGCCGCTCCTGGCGAGCGTGCAGGCGGTAGTCGTGCCGGCGGTGGCCCTGTTTCTCGGCACGAACCAGCGCACCCTGGCGCAGCGCAACGCGGACCTCGCGCGGCTCACGGTGCGGCTGGCGCGGGCGCAGGAGGAGGAGGCGGGCCGGGCGGTGGTGGACGAGCGGATACGGATCGCACGGGAGTTGCACGACGTCCTCGCGCAGCAGATGGCGGTGATCACGGTGCAGTCGGGGCTGGCACGCTACGTGTACTCCTCCGATCCGCCCACGGCGCAGGCGGCACTGGACGCGGTGGCGGACGCCGGCCGGGACGCCTTGGAGGAACTGCGCAGGCTGCTGGGGGTGCTGCGGGTCGGCCCGGAGGGACAGGGCGACGGGCCGTCGCTGCGGCCGCTCCCGGGGATCGACCGCATACCCGAGCTGGCGCAGCGGGCGGAGGCAGCGGGCGTGCGGGTGGAGACCCGTACGGAGGGTGCGGTGCGTCCACTGGGGCCCGGGCTCGAGTTGTGCGCCTACCGCGTGGTGCAGGAATCGCTGACCAACGTCGTCAAGCACGCCCGTGCCACCCGTGCCGAGGTCCGCATCCGCTACCTGGGCGACCGGCTCCTGATCACGGTCCGCGACGACGGACGCGGCAGCGGGCACGGGGACCAGCCGGTGGCGGCGAGCACGGGATCGCAGCTCGGACTCCTCGGATTGCGTGAACGCGTCAAGATCTGGCACGGTGTGCTGAGCGCGGGTGCGCTGCCGGGGGGTGGGTTCGAGGTGCGTCTCACGCTGCCGCTGACGGCAGCCCGGCGGTGACCGCGCCGGCGGGGGACGCGGACCCGCGGGGCCTCCCGGCACGTGCGACGACCGCGGACGAAGGCCGGACGCCGGGGGGCTGATGTGATCGACATCCTTGTCGTGGACGACCAGGACCTCATCCGGGGCGGGATAGCCGCGTTGTTACGGGCGGCTCCCGGCACCCGAACGGTCACCGAGGCCTCGGACGGCGAGGCCGCCGTCCTCGCGGCCGAGCTGCACCGCCCCGACGTCGTCCTCATGGACATCCGGATGCCGGGGATGAGCGGACTGGCCGCGGCCGAGAGCATCCTCGGCCTCACGCCGCCGCCCCGGGTGGCCGTGCTGACCACCTTCGACGAGGACGAGTACCTCTACGCCGCCCTGCGGATCGGGTGCAGCGGCTTCCTGCTCAAGGACATGCCGCCGGCGCGGCTGCTCAACGCCCTCGCCGTCCTCGCCGGCGGGGACATGATCTTCGCGCCGACGGTGACCCGGCGCCTGATCGAGTCCTACGCGCCGACGAACCCCGCCCGGTCCTTGCGGTGGACCGCCGTCGACCAGCTCACCTCCCGGGAGGTGGAGGTGCTGCGGCTGGTCGCCACCGGCATGAGCAACGAGGAGATCGCCGCCGCCCTCGTGGTGTCGGAGGCGACCGTCAAGACCCACCTCCACCACACGATGACCAAGCTCGACCTGCGCAGCAGGGCCCAGGCCGTCGTCGTGGCCTACGAGTCGGGACTCGTCACCCCAGGCCGGCCACAGCCGCATCCGGAGCCGGCCGACCCCACCACGCCGAGCGATGGCCCCGCCGACCCAAGCGGCGCCCCGCTCCCGACCCTCCCCCGTCCCCGCGCGGAGGCCCGGTAGCGGGGAGCGGGGCACCGGGTCCCGCACCAGTGGCCCGCCAGGGCCGCCGGACGCGAGCCGCCCCCGGCGACGGGGTGGAGGCCCCTCGCCGCGCCGGCCGGCGCGCGACCCCGCGGCGTTCCGGAGTCGGCAGATGAAGTCGCCGTTCGGGCCGGAAGTCGAACGGTCCGCCGATGGTGCGAATACCCAACACCTCGCGGTAGCCGGTGAGTTCGGCCCGGACAGGTCGACAGCTGGTCGTCCATGGGCGGCTGCCACTGCGGTTGACGTGGGTTCACCCCGGCGATCCCGCGATCGGGCTGGGCCGCCCGCGGAACCCGCCCCGCACACTCAGTCGAACTCCGGGTCCCCCGTCACGTCACCGCGGGTGCGGATGCGGTAGCGGACCTGGAGCCCCTCGGGCCCCTGAGCGCGGATCGCTCCCCACGGCAGGGTCTGGGCGGTCTTGAGGGCGGTGAAGTTCGGGTCCTCGACCACCTGGATCGACACCCCGTTCACCCTCCTCGTAAGGGCGAGGGTGTCCCGCGGCTCACGGATCTCGACCGATGCCTTGTGACCCACCGCCACGTGCAGCACCACCAGGCCGCTGCGCCCGATGACCTCGCTCTCGTCCCGAACGGCCACGACACCACCTCATCCGTTGGGGGCGCACCCCACCCGTGGCGTGGCGCGTATTCCAGTGCGCCGGCGAGCCTAGTGCCCGGACCCAGGGGCGGTGGGAGGCCGCGCCCAAGGCGCACCGATTCCCCGGCAGATGGGCTACGGCCGAGTCACGAGGTGCCCTCGGCGCCTCAGCGCGGCGCCCAGCGGATCGCAGGTTGAGGGAAGCGTGCGCCGCCGACTGGCCGGGGCCGCGGTCAGGGCGCGGTGGCGCGGCGGGGGAACCTCTCGTACCACTCGCCGGACGCCCAGGGTGTCCGGAGGGTGCTGAAGAAGCGGTTCGCCTCGGCGGCGAACGCTGCCCCGGATGACGTACCGGCGGCAAGGTCGACCCCATTGCGCAGCCGATGGCGCCGGCCCGCCTCAAGGGACCAGACGGACGACGGTACGGGTGAGCGAGTCGTAGGACCGGGCGGAGGCCCACTCCCCACCCCGGGCACAGGGTGGCGTGCCGGCGGGGGAGAGGACCTCCTCGTCCGACAGGGCCCACACGGCGTCGCGCCCGCGTCCCAGCGTGATGTGGGGAACCCAGCGGGCCGGGTGCAGGAGAGGGTTGGGCTCCGCGCTGTCCGGCGCGTCCCGCAATACCCGCCACACCCTCTCGTGCAAGGCCAGCAAGGCGTCGTCGGGCCGGACCGCCCAGGCCAGGACCTGCACGCGGCCGGAGAACCGCACCAGCCCGTCGAGGCACAGCGGAAGAGGCAGGGCCCCTGCCAGTACGTGCAGCACCCGGGCGCGCGTTTCCGGCGGCAGACGCCCGGCCGCACCCAGGGTGAGGTGGGGGCGGTTCGTCACATGCCGGTGGCCCGCCTGGCTGGGCAGCCCTCTGTCCGCCAGATACCGCCACACGTCCCGGACGGCACGCTCCGTCTCCCCGTCCGGCAGCAGTTCCACGCTGTGCACCCCGGCAGCCTACGGCCAGGCGCGGCAGGCGCGGCGTCGCCCGGTTCGCCGCGCTGACAGGTTCTGAGGGCACGACGCCCCGATCCGGCCGGACACCGCCGGGCGCTGCTCCGCCTGGCCGACGCCGGCGCCCGCGTCCGCGCCATCAGCCTGCGTGCCAATGCCCCCGCCCCGCCGGTGCGGCCCCGAGGAGCTCAACCCCGATGGTGCAGACGACGCGGCCCTGGCGGTCGAAGCGGTCACCGGCCGAGTACGCGTCAGCCATGGAGGTGGCACCCTGTGACCGGCCGCCCCGCCGCCCACAACCACCAGGCCGTTCGGCGCGCTGCAGCGTCGGTGCGAACACCCTCCGCGCCGCGCCCGAGGCGCACCTGAGGCATGGACCGCGCCGGAACCGCCGGTCGCCCGGGTCTCACGGGCGGGCAGCGACGCGTACGGCCCGGTGTACCGCGCAGGCCACGCGGGCGCCCCACAGCGACCGGGGACCGGTGCAAGCGTGGACCTCTTCACCGGCGCGCGGGACGCGGGCGGCAACGCACACGGCATCCGTGGGCCTGCCCGAGCAGTCGTAACCGCTGTCGAGCAGCGCCTGAACCTTCACCTCGCTCGCCGTGGCGTCGGCGTTGGCCAACGCCGCGTCGGTCACAGCCACCGGCAACGCCACCACGATGTTGATCGTGCCCGGCCCCACGGACACGGCCGCCTCTCCCGCCGGGCAGGCAGCCCAGCCGCGTACGCCCAGTCCCGCAGTGGCAACGGCCTGGACCCCGCCGTCATCCGCCCGGCCGTACGCCCGGTTGTCGGCGGCCGTCATCAGTGCGCTCTCCGGCCCCGTGACGCCGGCGTCACGGGGCCGGTGCGGCGAGGTGCCGGTCCGGGTCGGCACGCCGATAACCGCGCGCCACCTGAGCGTTGAGGACCCACAGGCGTTCCCCGATGCCTCCGCCGAGCAACGGCGCTGCTGATCATCCGCCGGCTGCTGTGGCGGGCCGACAACGGACCCCGGCGGCGTCCACGGCGCGCCGGGTGCGAACGCGGCCCGGCCGCCCTGCGTCTGCACGGACCTCGGGCTCGGGCTGAGGCCGTCGAATGGGTTCATCTGCGTGCGCGCCTGGGTGCCGTAGAGGGCGGCGACGGCGCAGTGGTCGTCGCGGCCGCTACCGCGACCGCCGGGGCAGCCGTGGCCGCGACGAGGAGACGCCAGCGGCGGGATGCAACAGTCTCGGTCTGTCCGGGTCGGGCTCGCGCTCGCACCAGCGCGTCAACGACGGGTCTCACCCAGCGACGGAATGCCGTGGCGGCTCCTCGTTCACGAGCCGGCTCCGAGGGCGCCAGCATGAAGCCGACTGCCCTCCCCGGGAACGCAAGTTCCGGGTCGCTGCGTGCTTCAGACTTCGCGGCCGGCTATAAGGGCAGGCCGAGATCGGTGTCGTCGGGCGGCCTTTCTCCTGCCCGCAGGGTCGCCGCCCTTTCACGCGGGTCGTATGCGGGTCCGACGCCTTCGATCAGCAGCAGGTCTCCTTCGATGTGGTCGGCCCGCAGGTGTTTGATCTCCCGGTACGCGGGAGACCGGTACCAGGCGCGTGCGACGGCCAGATCGGGGAACTCGATCAGGACCATGCTGCCGGGCCAAGCCCCTTCCAGTACCTCGGCGGGCGGGCCGTGCACGATGAAGCGGCCGAGGAAGGGGTCGAGGGTGGCCTGGACGCGTTCGAGGTACTCCAGTATGTCGGGGTGATGGCGCCGGTCGCGCAGATGCGCGAAGCCGTAAGCGGGCATGTCGGGTCCTTTGCCGGTCGGTCGGCGTCCCTGTGCGGGACGACGGGGCGAACGTAGACACCGGGCGCGTCGGGTGGCCATTACCCCCGAGGTAATCGATCTCGGTCACGGTGCCCGGTCAGGCTGGGGCATCGGCGCGGCACAGGGCCGTCGCGGAGGAGACGATCGGGGTGGGCGGATGTTTACGAATCGGCGAAGAATATGGGGGATCTCGTTGGTGGCCGCCGCGGTCACGGCTGCCATCCCGGCCGCGGCCTGGCCCGGCGCAGCGGCGGCGGGGGCCTCGGGGACGGACTGCCCGGTGGCGCGGGCCGGAATCGAGCGGCTCGAAGGACGCATCACGCCCAACGTCTGCGCCTTCCTGCAGCGGCAACTCGCCTTCGGCACGATGACGACCGGCGAACCGCCGCGGTCCGGGGACAAGGCGCTGGAGCATCCCCGTGTCGTGGCCTACCTCGACATCTTCGACCCGGCCGCCACCCTCTGGGAGGCGGGCGGCCCTCCCAAGAACGATCACCGGGTCATCGGCGCCGCCATCGCAGGCTCCCTGAACATGGTCCCCGACCTGCGCTACACCGGCACCGACGTCGTCGCGGACGGCGGCGTGGTGATGTTCGGCCAGTGGAACACGGCCACCGTCAAGGGCCACAAGGTGGCCTACCCGCAAATCGCACGCAACGTCCTGGGCGACGACGGCAAGACCATCCAGGCCCGTCGCTACTACGACCGTCACGTACTGGTCCGCGACACCCTGCCCGACGCCCCCCGGGGCCTGTTCGACGGCATCGCCGACAGCGGCAGGCCGCCCGCCGCCCCGGGCCGGGGCCACGCGAGCGCGACGGCAGCCGAGCTGCCGGAACGCCTGGCCGCCTGGAACACAGGCAACACCGAGGCCCTGCTGCGCCGGATGAACGGCGCCCGGCTGGCCGGACCGGGGCTGGCCGAGCCCCTGAAGACGCAGGCCGGCAAACGGGACTACCTCCAGCGCCTCTTCGACAGGGCCGACCTCGAGCTCAAGGCCGGCCAGGTCGCCTTCGGCAGGACCACCACCTACGTCGAGTGGCACGGCACGGTCACCAGGAAGCAGACCACCCCCACCGGCGAGAAGGGCGTCGCCGTTCCGTTCGGGATCGTGGAACGCTTCGGGCCCGACGGCGCGTGGGAGCTGTACTTCGACACCCTTCCGGTCCTGGCCGACCAGGAGACGATCAGCGCCCTCTTCACGCGCTTGGCCGCCCCGTAACCCACCCCTCGAGGAAGCGGGAACGTCGGGCGAAGCCCGCCCCCGCCCGCGATGCGCTCGCAGGCGGGGCACGGACGCTGGTGATGCGGGCCGCGGTCCGGGGTGACCAGCCCGCTGCCCAGGCAGTCGCCGCCGTAGACACAGGAGATTTCGTTCGATAGTTCGAAGCCTTCCGGCCGGCCGGAAGGCTTTCCGTGTCCTTCAGGAGGATCAGAGGGCACGGCGACCTGGTGCGACACGCCTGGTCCGAGCCCGCGCCCGACGGATGGGCCAGCCGTGACTGGCGCAACGTCCCAGGCGCCGCGCATCCGGTACGCAGGCCCCGGCCGAGGCCGCAGTCCCCGCCCACCGGCCAACAGGCCGCCCCGGCCGAGGCCGCAGGGCGCGTCCCGGTAGAGGCTCGGCGCTGCACCACCCGGGGGAGCGGAGCCGACACGGCGGCGGCCGGAAGGGCCAGGCCCTTCCACCGGTGCGGACCGATACCGGCAGGGGCACGACCTTGGTGGGAAACGCCCCCGGCCGGAAGGGAGCTGCAGTGGTGGACCCGAGGCAGTTCTACGGTGGTAGCGCGCTGTCCACCACTACGCCGGCCGCTGGGCCCCGCTGCGTGGCCCCGCCTCGAGGGCGCTGCTGCTCGTCTCCGTGGCGGTTCTCGCGGTCAGCTGTGTCGGTACGGCCCTCGGCCGCGGCCGGCTTTCTGGCTGCCGACCGCCCTGCGTCTGGCCACATCGGCGCGCTCCCGTTCGACCATCATCCCGGCGGACGCCGTGTCCTGCCGGGCCGCGCCCGGCGCACGCTGGCACCGAACCTGCCGGACCGGCCCCCAGACGAACCTTCAAGGAAGCGTCCGTTCTCCGCGACCGCCTGCCCCGGGCCGGTGGCAGCGTTCCCATCTGCTGGGCGAGTGGGGGAGGGGACTGTGCGGTTGGCAGGCTCACCTGGCCCCGACACCGGCTCCCCAGGCGCCGGTGCCGGGCCGCTGCAAGGCGGTGGGTCAGCTCCGGTAAAGACGAGGAGAGCAGAGCAGGTCCTTGGCATATCCGTCGTCGAGGCAGACGCGTACGAACGCGGCTCCCCCGTAGACATCGGCGGGCACCGTGAAGCGGTAGCTCTTGGTGTTGCCGCACGCTGTATCGGAAAGGGCGGAGCCGGCGGAGCCGATCTGGTTGCCGTGGGAGTCGTAGGTGTACGCCCAGGTGCGCCGGCAGTACGCATTACCGGCCGCGCTCACCGACTTGTGCGTCCCCACCACCTCGACCGATCGGTTGAACCAGGTGACCGTGCCCTTCGTCCACGTGTTCCCGACCGCGACGTTGAAAGCGGTGGGCAGGCCGGCGTCGGCCTGCGCGCCGGCGGCGGGAGCACCCAGCATCGTGCCTGCGGTCAGCACGACGGAACCAAGGGCGGCGGCGAAGTGAGTCTTCATACGATCTCCAGGGTGGGATGAGCCGGTTGCGGCTTCACATCCTGGGCGCGTCGACCACCTGCGGCCTACCTCTTAAGTCACGGCTTAAAGGGGGCGGGGACGGCACGGCGCGGTGCTTCGCGCACCTCGGCACGAGTGAGCGGTGGCAGCCGAACAGGGCGGCGCCACACCCACCGGTCCGACGTCGCGGGCGTCCTCGGACGCCTCACGGTTGCGTCAGGGCACCGGTCCGCAGCAGGGCCAACCCAAGGGGGGTGATGAAGTGCAGTACGGACCCGCCTCGGCGGCTGGTGGTGATGAGGCCCGTGTTCCGCAGCACGGTCGCGTGCTGACTGGCCGCTGCGGCTGTGACGTTGAGGCGGCGGGCCAGTTCGCTCGTCGTGCAGCCTTCTGCTGTCACGTGAAGGGCGGCAGCTCGCGTACGGCCGAGCAGAGACTCCAGGTTCCGCGCTGCGGAGCCGCCCGCTTCCGCCGGTACGGTACCGGTCAACGGCCGGCGGAGAGCGGGCACGGTCAGCCGGGGTGGTTGAGAGGTATCGAGGGGGTCCCACAGAAGGTTCACCGGTCGCTTCGAGAAGATCGTGGGCGTGATGATCAGCCCTCTTCCCCGGAGGCTCACCTCCACTCGGCGCGGGTAGGGAGCCTCGAGCACCGGCGGACGCCAGCGGACCATTGGGGCGCAGACCGAACGCAGCAACAGATCGATGCCTCCCTCCAACACCAGGTTCGCGCAACGGGTGGACAGCGCGACCAGTTCGGCCCGCCCCCGAGGCCAGTAGGGCTCCACCGTCAGCCGATGGCAGGCGCGCACGGCCGCGGCAAGCTCCCGCCGCGCATCGCGGTCGCCCTCGGACACCCGTCTGACCCACGGCAGGTGTCCGGGGTGGAAGTCGAGACCCTCGAACTCGCGGCGCAGCCGGGACACCGGCGCGTGCATCAGGTTGTCCACGGCGTGGTCCAGAGAGGGCACATCACCCATCAGGGCCAGCAGATCAAGCCCGGGGCCGCGCACCGGAACCAGGGACGTCAACGGGCGCGTGTCCGCTCCCAGACGACCCGCGACCGCCGACCGCCACGAGTGGAAGTGAGGCAGTTCCCGGTTCTCCCTCAGCAGCTCCAGGCTGTAGTAGACCTCCGCTGCGACGCCGATCGTGGCGGCCACCCGTGTCCGGGCAAGGTCCTCCGTCGTGAAGTGGATGCGTAACACCGACCGGCCCCCTGCCACCGAAGCGAAGTGCATGAGCGCAGCTCCAGCATGCCCCAACCCGGTCCGCCCCATGAGGCATTCGGGCGTAGGCCGCGCCCAGCCCTCCCTTTATGACGGTGGCCGGTAGGTAGGCGCACAACAACCCCGATCGCTGCGGTACCGGCCATCGCGGATCCCGGCCGGCAGACGCTCCCACCCCATGTCCTGGCCGCCTCGTTCATGCCCATCGAGAGCCCCCGACCCCTTCAGCCCAACTAAAAAGCCCCGCGTCACTCTTCGTCGTCGTCGGACCGGCATCGTCTACGACAGCTGTCGCGCTGCGATCCGTCCGATCGCAGCGCTTCTGATCAGGGACGACATGGGGTCACCGACAACACGATCCGCGACCAACCAGGCAGAAGTGCAGGACGTGCGAAGGGGGCGACCGCATTGCGGTCGCCCCCGCCGTTCATCCGTTCATCCGTTCATCGCGGCTCGGAGGTCACCCCGTGTCGCGTACGCTGCTGCGCTCAGAACTGCAGCGCCCAGGAGTCGATCTTTCCGGTGTCGAGGTTCGCGTTGTCGTTCACCCGCAGCTTCCACACGCCGTTGGCGACCTCGGAGGAGGCGTTGACAGTGACGCTCTTGATGATGTTGTCGGCGCTGCCGCCGGAGCGGTTGTGCAGGTTGTACAGGGTGCCGTCGGGTGCGACCAGGTCCACCTTGAGGTCGCCGATGTAGGTGTGCTTGATGTCGATCGCGACGGTCAGCGCCGCCGGGGCGTTGCCGGTGACACCGCTGACGGTGACGGGCGATTCGACGGTCGCGTTGTCGCTGATCGCGTAGTCGGCGGTGTTCTCGAAGCGCTTGCCCGGCGGGACGGTGCCGCCTTCGCCGACGTTGAGCAGCAGGTTGGGGGAGCCCGTACCGGGGCTGGTCACCACATTGGGAGTGGCTGCCGCGACCAGGGCGTCACGGACCTGTGCCGGGGTGCTCGAGGTGTTCTGCGACAGGTACAGGGCCGCCGCCCCGACCACGTGCGGCGTGGCCATGGACGTGCCGGAGATCGTGTTGGTCGCGGTGTCGCCGGTGCCCCACGTGGAGGTGATGGAGGATCCCGGCGCGAAGAGGTCCAGGACGCTGCCGTAGTTGGAGTAGCTCGCCTTGGCGTCGGAGCTGGTGGTGGCGCCGACGGTGATGGCCTCGGTGACACGGGCCGGGGACTTGGTGGAAGCGTTCGTGGACTCATTGCCCGCTGCGACGCCGTAGGTGATGCCGGAGGCTATGGAGTTGCGGACGGCCGTGTCGAGTGCGGAGTCGGCGCCGCCGCCGAGCGACATGTTGGCGACGGCCGGCTTGACGGCGTTACGGGTCACCCAGTCGATGCCCGCGACGACCTGGGCGGTCGTGCCGGAGCCGTTGTTGTCGAGGACGCGCACGCCGACGATCTTGGCCTTCTTGGCCACGCCGTACGCGCCGCCCGCGACGGTGCCGGCGACGTGCGTGCCGTGGCCGTGGCCGTCCTGGGCGGTGTTGTCGTTGTCGATGGCGTCGTAGCCGTAGGAGGCGCGGCCGCCGAAGTCCTGGTGCGTGATGCGCACACCCGTGTCGATGATGTACGCGGTGACGCCCTCACCGGCCTTGTCCGGGTAGGTGTAACTCTGGTTCAGCGGGAGAGCGCGCTGGTCGATCCGGTCGAGGCCCCAGGACGGCGGGTTCGGCTGGGTCGCGTCCACGGTGAAGGCGCGGTCCTGCACGACCGACTGGACCGCCGGGTCGGCGGCGAGCTTCTTGGCCTGCGCCTCGGAGACCTTGACGGAGTAGCCGTTGAGGGCCGCGCTGTACGTGCGGTCGATCTTGGCGCCGTAGCGCTTCGCCACGGCCTTGCCGCTGTCGGCGGTGGAGCGGGCCGCGGAGTCCTTCAGGGTCACGATGTAGCTGCCGGAGATGCTTCCGGGGGCGCCGGCGTTCTCGATGACGCCTTGCGCGCCGCTGTCGGCGGCCGAAGCGGGCAGTGCGGCGGCCGCGCCGAGCGCGAGGGCCGCGACGGCGGTCGCGCTGATGCCGGCGAGCCTCCGGCGGGTGTGACGCATCACGGACATGTGGGGGGTCCTCCTCGTGGGTGGTGCACTTCGGGGATGGAGCGGAGATGACTGCACACAGGTACCGCCATGGACATGACAACCCGTCAACTCATCTCCGCCTCCGAAAGGTTGACCCACCGCGGGCCTGCCCACAAGGGGCCGACGAGCGCGTAACATCCTTGCCATGTCCCGGCCATGATTGAGCAAAGACGCACCGCACATGACGCGGGCACGGCCGGCTGGCCCCCCCGGTGACCGGAAGCGCGCCGCCCGGGTACCCGTACCGTTGGTGCTGCCCGGACCACGGCGGCCCGCGGGGCGCGATTTCACGCCGGAAACGGTTGTGGCCGCCCCAACGGCCGGAGACGCAGTCTCCCTCGCACTGTCACGACTCACCGCCGCCACTGCCTGGGCCGCTGGGGTGCACCCCGGGCGGAGTGGCGCACTCCAGCAACTCCGCGGACGCAACGGATTCAAGCCACGGCCCACGCCCCGGCGGGGCAGCGGCCGTACAGGACGGGTGCGGCGCCGCCGGCCGAAGCCGACGGGCGCGGAGGCCGGCGCAGCGGCGCGGAGACCGCGGCGGTCGCCTACGGCGCATGCGGGAGCCGAGTTGTGAAATTTTCGTGAGCGGGCTCGGGCGGCGGGTACGGCCGGAGCCGTTGCGTGGGTCAGGCAGCCGAAGCGAGACGATCCGGCTCAGCGCGGGCGGACGGCTGGTTCAGCCAGGTGCCAGGTGCCAGGTGCAAGGTGCCAGCGCCGGTGCCGGGTGTCAGCGCCGGGTGCCGGGCGCCTGGTGTCAGGGGCCCCAGCTCACGTCTCAAGTGTCAGCTGCGTGGTGTCAGTGGTGGGTGAGGGTGGCGAGTGCGGCTTGGTGGTGGGGTGGGGCGGGGAGGTCGGTGAGGTGGTGGCCGGGGATGGTGGGTGGGGTGGGGTGGGTGCTGACGTAGGGGTGGGTGAGGCCGTTGGCGAGTCCGGTGCCGGTGGCTTTGAGGCAGGCTTCTTTGCGGGCCCAGCAGCGGGCGAGTGCGGTGGGTTGTTCGTGGGTGGGGAGGTTGGTGAGTTCTTGGGTTTCGGTGGGGTGGAGGAGGTGGAGGACGTCGGTGACGGTTTGGTGGGTGGGGTGTTCTTCGATGTCGATGCCGACGGGGGTGGTGGCGAGGGCGATGTAGGCGTGGTCGCCGCTGTGGGAGAGGGAGAAGTGGAGGGGGTTTCCGGGGAGGTTGGGGCGGCCGTGGGGTTGTCCGCAGCAGGGGCAGTCGTCGCGGGTGAGTTGGATGGTGTGGGGGGGTTGGTGGAGGTAGTGGGCGAGGAGGATGCGCAGGGCGAGGTGTGAGGTGGTGTAGCGGTGGGTGAGGGCGGGGGTGTGGAAGCGGGTGGCGCGTTCGCGTTCGTTGGTGTCGAGGATGGTGTGGGCGTCGGTGATGTGGTGGCCGCCGACGGTGTCGATGGTGGTGTTGAGGGCCCAGATGATGGGTGTGGTGGGGGTGGGTGGGGGTCCGGGTGCGGGCGGGTTGGCGCCGAGTTGGTTGATGTGCTCGATCACGCGTGTGAGGGTAATCGAGGTAACCGGGTGACGCTGTGGCCGCGCGAAAGAGACGAGACGTGCGGGTGGGGCAGGTGAGGCAGCGGACCGGCCTGGCGGCGCGGGACAGGGGCGCGCCTCGGACCGGCCGGACCTGGAACGCCGGACCCCTGGCCCCGGCCCTGGCCTTGGACACACCACCGCCTGCGCGGCGGCTTCATGGCATCGCAGGCGTCTGTGGCGCCGGTCTGAAGCCGAACGCCCGACTTCCCCCGGCGCGCGACCATCGCCGGCTGGATGCAGTGGAGGGTCTGATGCTGGTGCGGATTGTGCGGACCTGTCCGCCCATCCATCCAGGGGGATGCCCGGACGGCGGAGAGTCGGTACTTGTTCCTGCGCCATCGGCACGGTGGAGGCTTCGTCGAGCGGCATCCTGAACTCGACATCGCTCTACCGGAATCCGGCAACGGGGGCTTCTCGGGCGTCCTGGCCGAGTCGGACGACGGCGCCGGCAGCGGAGTGATCAGCCTTCAAGCCTTCTCGCGGCCCCGGGTTTGGTGTTGGCGGCAGGCGGATCGGTGACCTGGCGTCGCACAGCAAGGTCTTGTGTGGAGCCGGATCATGACGACCGCTGCGGGGCCGCGCCCAGGAAGGCGCAGCGTCGCTCACGTCGAATCGGGCGGCATGGCCCGGGGCGGGCTTGAGTTTGGTGATGCCCGGTCGACGACGTCGGCCGTCGTGCACCGCTTTTCGTCGAGGCCTGACGGCCGACCGCCGCGTGAGCCCCCTGCGAACGACGGAGGCACGGCTGCCGGTCCTCTGCGGGATGCTGCGACACCAGCGACGGGCACCGTGTAGCCGTAGGCCATGCAGGTGTCGTCGGGTCCGGCGTGATGACTTCTCGCAATCGGACGATCCGGTCTCGACTGATGGGGTGCTGCGTACGCAGGAACTCGTCCTGCTTGTCGTATCCATCGAGTGTCCAGACGACGTTCCGACGTGCGGCTGCGGCCATCCGGCGATTTCACGTGCTGTCCCATAACCGCTGTTCGCGGCCATGACGTGGTGGGGAAACTGCGTGGCTCTTCCCTTCCCCACGCCGGTATCGTCCGATCCCGGACCAGCCGTACCAGCAGCCCCCCCACCCCGCGTTCAGAGAACGGATTCACATGACCGGCCGACGAGCAACGACGACCCTGTGGCGCCCCACCGGCCCCGAGGAGTTGTCCCTGGTCCGCGAGATGAACTGGCGCGCTTGGCCGCCGCGGCTCCCGGAGCAGCCGATCTTCTATCCGGTCCTCGACGAGGACTACGCGATCAGGATTGCGCGGGACTGGAACGTGAAGCACAGCGGTGTCGGCTTCGTTACCCGATTCGAGGTCGACTCGGAGTTCTTGAGCCGGTACCCCGTCCAGCAGGCCGGCGGGCGGACGATCCTCGAGCTGTGGGTGCCGGCTGAGGAGCTGGACGATTTCAACGCCCATATCGTCGGCGAGATTCAGGTGGTCCACGAGTTCCGCTGAGGCAGGTCGGTTTGCCAGTGCCCGGCCGGCGGCGCGAGGCCACGAATCCGGTCTGCCACCTGCAGGCAGTCGACGCAGCCTTCGAGGGGGGCAAGGGAGGCGAACTGGTACTGACCCTGGGTGAGTTCGGTAATCCCGGCTGGGAGGTCCGCACGGCCGACACCGGGGGTGCCGAGTGCAATCCAGTGACACTGTCCGGACCCAGGTCAATGACTCCGGACGCGTGGGACGGCGCGAACCGGTCTTTGCTGTGGAGCAACGTACCGGATGGCCCCGTCCGCCGGCTCTCCCCGAGCCGGCTCTTCGCGCCCCGTGCGCCGTCGCACACGAGGCGCCCTCAGGGGAGCCGGACACCGCGAACAGCCCGGCACGGCAGGGGGGTCGCGCCTCGCAGCGCGCCCCCCGGGCGTCCCCCCGCCCGCGGGGGACTGCAGTCCCGGGTGCGCATGACGCGTCTTCGCGGCATGACGGATATTCCGGTTCGTGTGATCCTCCCGACCGCAGAAGAGGAAGCGTGGGAGGAGTGCACGAAACGCAAGCTCCCCCCGGAGGGGCGTGCCGCAGCGAACGAGGAGGTGGCCTCGGCGATCGAACAGGCTCACTTAGCAGGCGGGGAACTGGAGCGGCAGCCCCAATACTGGTCATACATAGGCTAGTTGAGTCGGACGAGCTTATTTTGTCGTGTCAGGGGCCTTGCTGGCCTGCCTGGTTGATCCGCGCGCACGGAAGGCGCCGACCGGTGCCGTCCGTGCCCCCGCGTCGACGACGGCGTGTTGCTTGCAGCCCGACGACGGTGCACACTTGCGCGAATTCCGGATGGGCGCAGCGTCGCACCCCATGCCAGACGTACCCGGATTCGACGCCCGGGTCACCAGCAAGCCACACTGGAGCACTTGTTGAGCACACCGGGTACCGGCCGTCAGCGGCATCTTCGAAGCCTCGACGACGGCGAACTCTGTGCCCTGCTGCGTGGGCACCCCTCGGAGTCCCACGCGGCGGCCAGCGACGTGATGGACGAGGTCTTCGCCCGTCACCATTCCTCCGTGCTCGCCTACGCGCGCACGTGCTGCCGAGACCTGTCCACCGCCCAGGACCTCACCGCCGAGGCCTTCGCCCGCACCTACCGGGCCATCGCCTGGGGAACCGGGCCCGAGTACGCGTGGCGGCCCTACCTCCTGACGTGTGTGCGCCGTCTGGCCGCCGCATGGGCGCGGGAGGCGGACCGTACTCGGCTGTCCGACGACTTCGAGGAATGGGCCGCGCAACTCTCCGCCGGCCAGGACGCCGAGGACGCCGTCTTCACTGCGGAAGAGGGGTCGCTGGTCCTGCGCGCCTACCGTTCGCTGCCGGAGCGCTGGCAGGCCGTACTGTGGCACTCCGTCGTCGAAGGCGAGCCGGCGGCCGAGACCGCGGCACGCCTCGGGATATCGGCGGGAGGCGTCGGATCACTGGTGGCGCGCGCACGGGAAGGCCTGAGGGAGGCGTACCTGCGCGCCCATCTGGACCAGAGCGCGAGCGACGAGTGCCGCCACTACGGGGGGCAGATCGCTGCCAGGCTGCGCCGACCGGGCAAACGCCTCACACGGGACCTGGCCCGCCACCTCCAGGGGTGCGACGACTGCGCACGGGCCGAGCGTGACCTGCGCGACGTCAACGGCCGTCTGGGCGTGCTGTTGCTCGGCGGGATCCTGCTGTGGAACCCCGCGTCCTTCCTGTCGGCCCTGGGCGGGAACGGCACACAACTCGTCGCGGCCACACTGAAGGGGACGCACCTCGCCGGAGCCAAGGCCGGCGCCGTGAAGTGGGCGGCTGCGGCGGTTGTGGTGGGAACGACGGCCACCGCGGCCGTCCTGCTTCCGGCCGACTCCGGCAGCAGCGGGTCGGGCCGGTCCGCAGCCCCCGCGACGACCCCTGCGGCCCCGGGCGGCCCGCTCCCGGAGGCAGCGCCGATCGCGGCCATCGGATCGGCGGCCTTCGCCACGGCCCCCGCCACGCGGCTCCCTTCCGCCCCCCCGTCCGCCACCGCCTCCCCCTCCGCCACACCGACCTCGGCGTCGCCATCGCCGGACCGCACCGGTGCCGCCCTCGTCAACGTCGCCTCGGGACTGTGCGTCGGCCTTGGCGGTGCGGACTCCGACGGCCCGTTGCAGTTGGAGAAGTGCACCGGCAAGGCCGACCAGGGGTGGCAGCGGCTGCCCGCCCACCCGAACACGTACCAGCTCCGCAACGCCGGCACCGGCACCTGCCTCGACGGGACCACCGGTGGCGGGAACGTCGCCGAGGTCACCCTCCGCGCCTGCCGGACCGGCGCGGACCGGGCGACGCAACTCTGGCGGTTCGAGCAGGACGCACGGTACGGCGCGTACCGGGTGTGGTTCGTGCCGAAGGTGCCGCACAGCGACTACGCAGACCATCTGCTGGGCCCGCGGAACTGGCCGAAGGCCGACCCGCCACGTCCCGGGTCGCAGATGGTGCACCTGCCCAACTACTACAACTCGGCCAACCTGCTCTTCGCCCTGAGGTGAGTCCGCACTCGGCGGGCCCCGGGCCCCGTTCGTGGAATTCACCTTGGGCCGCCGATCGAACCATGCGCCGTCCCGTTCCCAAGCCCACCGCGGTGACGGGGCGGTGACCGGTTCAGCGGCGGCGTTTGAGCTCACCCGGCGGCGTGTAGAGCCTGCGCGTGGGCGACATTCTGTCGAAGCGGGCCTGCTGCCGGGCCTGTTCCTCGATCTGCAGCCCGTCGTGGTTCTTCGTCCGTGTCGCCCGGTCGCTCCAGAGGAGGAACGCGACCAGTGCGGCGACCGGCAGTCCCAGACATGCATAGAAGACGAGCAAGCCGTACACCCCCCGATGAAGATCGACAATCGATCTGAGTCTGCTGGCGGCACCGGCTACGGGTCAAGGGCGGGCGGCGGCGCGCATGCTTCGCGCTCACTGCGAGGACGCGCTGCATGTGCCCTTGCCCCTGCTCGCCGCGGGTGGTGTTCCGGTGCTTTGTGCTGCGGTGGGGGTTGTGGGGTGGGTAGCGTCGGGATATGGGTTTTGGTGGTGTGGGTGATGATGGGTGGCGGGGGCACGCGCTGTTGGTGGCGGGGGACGCGGTGGTCCGGCGTGGTGCGGTGTTGGTGGCTCCTGGTGTGAATGTGGCCGCGTTGGCGATGGTGCCAGTGGGTGCGTTGTTGGGGTGCGGGGCGCCGGCGGACATGGTGTGTTTGGAGGGTGTACGTGATCCGAACACGGTGCTGGCGCGGTTGCGGGTGGCGGCGGGGGCAGGCGGGCCGCTGTTTCTGTATGTATCAGGGCGGTTGACTGCGGATCGTTCAGGTCGCCGGTTGTACGTGGCGTTGGCGGGGACGACGGTGGGCAGCGTGCGGTACACGTCGTTGCCGTGGGACTGGCTGGCGGGGGAGATGCGTTCGCGCACGGCGGGTGCGGCCACTGTGGTGGTGGATCTGGTGGCGGACAAGGCGGCCTGGCCGCTGCTGGGGGAGCACGGAACGCTGCCGGGTCTGGCGGGGCTCGCAGGTGTGGAGGCGTTCGGGGTGGTGCGTGGGCCGGGCGCGCGACCAGGGGACGGTGCCGACGGCGGGATCAGCGGTTATACGCGGCAGTGGATCGAGCAGCTCAGACGTGCGCCGGTGCGGCCGTCCAATGTGGAGTTGCATGTTCTGGCGGCGGGGTCGGCGGGGCTGGAGCCGGGCACGCTGCTCGTGCCGTCCGCGCGGGAGTTGCACATGCGCTCGGCGGCGGTACCCGTGCACCCCCGCACCGACTCCGGCCTCGAGCCTGACCTCGACCACGGACCCGCCCTCGACCTCGAACATGACCTCGACCTCGACCTCGAGCCCGTCTGTGTTTCTGCGCCCCCCTCTGTACCAATCTCCGCTCCTGCTCACGCTGTTGTGGCCGGGCCTGTGCCTGCTTCCGGCTCGGGCTCCGGGGATCCGCGGGCGCGCCTGCATGCCCTGGCGGTGGGGGGCCGTCATGGGGAGGCGGATGCGTTGGCGAGGGTGTGGGAGCGGGAGGTCGTGGAGCGGCGGGGGCGGGTTTCGTCGGAGGCCGTGCAGTGCGCGGAGATCCGTGCCGATCTTGCGCGGCTGGCCGGTGATTTCGTGTCCGCGACCCGGTTGTGGACGGGTGCGGGGCGCACCCGGTTGGAGTGGCAGGCCGTGGACGCGGTCGAGGTGCATGATGCGGCGGCGGGGGCCTTGTACTGCTGGACGCAGGTCCGGGACCGCGCGAGTGCGTTGGAGGTAGGGCCGGAGTTGGTGGGCCTGTTGAAGGCGCTGCCATTGTTGGATCCCGATCATCTGCGGTTGGCCGAACGGCGGCTGGAGGCACTGCGTACGGCGGGCCGTGCCGGTGTCCTGCCTTCCTGACCCGGTCCGTCCCCGACCCCGGTCCGTCCCCGACCCCGGTCCGTCCCCGACCCCGGTCCGTCCCCGACCCCGGTCCAGCGCCTGGCCCGGAGCCGGTCCGGTGCTTGGCCCCCCCGCGTGTCTGTGGCGTTACGGCTTCGGCTCTTCGTCCGCCGCCGCCGGCTCGGCGCGTCCACGGCCCTCTCCCGTCCCGCCTGGATGGTTCTTCCCCACACTAAGGTGAAAGGTCGCGATTCCGATAATTTGATGCTGGTGGGATCTCGTTCCGGCGTGCAAGCCCTGGTGACCACGCCCCGCCGGCCCAGGTACGGCGCCGCCGCCGTCCGGTTGACTGCGCGGCGGGTCGGACGGCCGGGCCGATGCACGGCTGGGAGCATGCCTCTATGTCATCACGGGCAGGCACGGCCGAGAGTTCGGCTTCGGCGAAGTCGCGAATCGTCCTGGTGACGCTCGCGTCCGGGCAGTTCCTGATGGCGCTCGACAGCTCCGTCATGAACGTCTCGATCGCCACGGTGGCCGAGGACGTCGGTACGACCGTAACGGGCATCCAGGGCGCGATCACCGCCTACACCCTCGTGATGGCGATGTTCATGATCCCGGGCGGCAAGGTCGGGGCGCTGATCGGCCGCAAGCGTGCGTTCATGATCGGCTGCTGCATCTACGGGGCTGGCTCCCTCACCACGGCGCTCGCACCGAACCTGACCGTGCTCCTGCTGGGCTGGTCGCTCCTGGAGGGACTCGGGGCGTCGCTCATCCTGCCCGCGATCGTCGCGCTGGTCGCCGGCAACTTCTCCGTCGAACGCCGCCCCGCCGCCTACGGACTCGTCGTCGCGGCAGGGGCGATCGCCATCGCGGTCGGGCCTCTCATCGGCGGTATCGCGACGACGTACTTCTCCTGGCGGTGGGTCTTCGCCGGAGAGGTCGTGGTGGTGCTCGCCATCCTCCTGCTCGCGCGCCGCATTGCGGACGCCCCGCCCGGGGAACGCCGGAACATCGATTTCGCGGGTGCCGTCCTCTCCGCGCTGGGGCTCGGGCTCTTCGTCTACGGCGTGCTCCGCTCTGACGAATGGGGCTGGTTCCTGCCCAAGCCCGACGCGCCCGCGTGGCTCGGGGTGTCGCTGACGGTGTGGCTGATGCTGGCGGGCCTGGCGCTGCTGTGGCTCTTCCTGCGCTGGGAGGCCAAGGTCGTCGAGCGTCGCCGGGACCCCCTCGTCGATCCAGGGATGCTGCAGAACAGGCAGCTCACCGGCGGCCTGACGATGTTCTTCTTCCAGTACCTCGTGCAGATGGGTGTGTTCTTCGTCGTCCCGCTCTACCTGTCCGTCGCCCTGGGCCTGTCGGCACTGGAGACCGGAGCCCGCCTCCTGCCGCTCTCGGTGACCCTGTTGGCGGCCGCGGTCCTGATCCCGCGCTTCCTCCCGGACGTCTCGCCCCGGCGGGTGGTGCGGCTCGGGATTCTCGCGCTGCTCGCGGGCGCGGTGGCGCTGATGGCCGCGCTCGACCTGGACGCCGGCGCGGAAATCGTCACCATCCCCCTCCTGCTGATCGGGCTCGGCATGGGAGCACTGGCCTCCCAGCTCGGATCGGTCACCGTGTCCGCGGTGTCGCAGGCGCAGAGCGCGGAAGTCGGCGGCGTACAGAACGCCATCACCAACCTCGGCTCCTCGATCGGCACGGCACTCGCCGGATCGATCATGATCGCCGCGCTCACGACGTCGTTCCTGACCACGATCGAGGCGAATCCGGCGGTCCCGGACACCGTCACCAGCCAGGCGACCGTCCAGCTCCAGAGCGGCGCAGAGTTCCTGTCCGACACCCAGCTCGAGACTGCACTCGACGAAGCGGGCGTGAACCCCGACCTGTCCCAGGCGGCCATGGACGCGAACGCCGAAGCCAGGCTCGACGGCCTGCGCGCGGCGCTCGCCATCCTGGCCTTGGCCGCGCTCATCGCCCTGTTCTTCACCCAGCGGATCCCATCGACCCAGCCCCGCTCGCCGGAGCCGTAGCCGCTGCCCGCGGGTGACCGCCCGCCCGGCCCGGCCCCGGCGGGTCCGCCGGGCAACCGCTCCACAGGACCTCCTGCGGGCGGGTGAGACCCGGCGGGCACCACCGCGCGCGTGCGTGGGCCGGGCCGAGGCCGCAGCATGGAGTCATGGCTGTCCTCCCGCCGACGGTGAGCCGTACGCTGGCGCCCGCGCCCGCTACGCCGCGGCCATGGACCCGGCCCCCCGTCGGACGGTCCGTTCACGGGCGAGGACGCGGCGCGCCCCGGGCGGCCTCCGTGGCCGTCGCAGCCCTCCTGACGGCGGCCCTGACCGCCGTGCCCGGCGGCCCCGCCCACGCCTTCACCGGTGACAACCACGAGGCCATCACCCGGGCCGCCCTGCCCTGGCAGCCCCTCACGCTGACCGCGATGGCCGATGCCCGCGACGGGGCGATCAACGCAGACGACAAAAGCCCGTACTTCGACGTCGGCCCCCTGCACTGCGACAACGCCGACTACCTGGCCCCCCGCTACGCCGCCGACTACCCCCGCAGCCGGGACGAGGCCACCACCGAACTCCTCGCCTGCATCCGCACCTCCGTCACCCGCTTCCGCAACGCGGTCCGGGCCGCCGACGGCCTCGTCGACGCCGACGGAAAGGTGCGCGCCGATCAGAGCGACCTGTCCTCCCCCTGCACGTGGCCCGAGACCTCCGACCGGGCCAAGTGCGCCGTTCTCGAGCAGCTCGGCCGCGGCTGGCACCCCATCGAGGACTTCTACACGCACTCCAACTGGGCCGACCGGCCCGCCCCCGGCCCGATCGGCCTCGACAACCCACCCGGGCTGGCACATACGGACGTCGCGCCGTTCCTCGACATCCGCCGCTACAGCACGATGAAGGACGCCGACTGGACCCAGGACGCGCGCGAGCGCATCCCTGAAGACCTCACCACCGGCTGCTACCCCGACTTCGACTCCACCGGCGTCAAACCCGCCGACTGCGACGGCCGCGTCGCCCACAACCGCGTGCTGAACAAGGACACCGCCGCATCCGCCCGCTCGAAGACGGACGACAACTTCGAGAATGCCACGGCCGGAGCCACGGCCGAGATCACCCGCCAGTGGAACGACTTCAAGGCCGAGCTGCTCGCGGCGTACCCAGACCACCGGCGCGGCGCACAGATGGTCTGCGTGCTCGTCCACGACGATCCGGCCACCGCCTGCCCCTGACGCCCGCCGCCGACCGCCGCCGCGCGGCGGCCGGCGGACTCAGGAGGTCAGCTCGTAGAGGCTCCTGGCCACGATCCCCAGACCGACGGCGAGCCCGAGACGACGATCGCCGGTTCCTTGTGGCGGTCCAGCCAATCGCGCAGGTCTGCCAGCGCGAGATGTGCCCGCTCCGGTGCGAACACCATGTACAGCTCCATGGCCGGCGGGGTGGCGCTGGCGAGGATGCAGAAGCTCAGCAGCGCTAGGAGGGACTGGTTCTACTGCACCGCCCAGGGACTGGAGCGCGGCATGCGTATCCTCCTGGCCCCCAGGACACACCCGGAGCCCCGTTCCAGGCGTCCGACGTTCTGCTCCTGCGAGATCTGCAACTGCCGGCCAGACCCCTGCTGCTGCCGGCCCAGATCGGCATGCTCGACGACGACCGCGTTCGCTGGTAGTGCCCTGGTTCCGCGAACTCCTCGCCGGCTTCCCCGAACCGATGACCGCCGAACTGAACACCAACGCGAGCGGCTCGCGGCCTACCTGGACTACAGCAACAGCCGGTGGCCGGGCAACGCCAACGCCCACCTGTTGTTGTCTCAGACCCCGGCACGCGGCGTGGAACCCGTCAGCGACGTCTGGAACAACGACGTCCTGGACATGTCCGCCCGCCGTCTCCGAGAGGACCGGCTCCTCCACGAGGCCGAGGCCACTGCCGGTGACCCCCGCCGGATCTGCGACCTGTTCGGCCTGACAGTCGGCGCTGCGCCCTCCGCTACACCTCCACCGTGGACCAGGCCCATGGCCGGCCTCGTCGAATACAACCTCCGAAACGCAGGGCCACGCCCATGCGAGGCCGCAGTTCCACTCTGACGACCCCACAGGTCTGGCGGCACTTCTGGACCGTGAGCTGGCGGTTGCGCCGCCGCGGGGATGCTCTTCCCACGGATGCCCCGCGAGAGCCAAGACCGGGCGCTCGTGATCACCCGATTCGGTGACGGCGTGGCCGTTCCCGCTCGGTCGGTTGTCGTGTTCGCGAAGGCTGGCGGCATGCGTGTTTCGGTGCTGGATGTGGATGGAACGCTGATCGCCGGCCCGTTGGGCGGTCCGCTGCCGGGGATGCTCGCCGACGAGGGCCTGGTCCCGGCCGACCGGCTGGCGGCACTGCGCGGGGCGATGGCCTCGACGGACGCCGAGGACGGCAACGGTGCGCGCCGGCAGCAGGAGCTGTTCGCAGCGATGCTCACCGATGTGCCGTGCCGACAGGTGGCGGCGGTGGTGGAGCGGGTGTGGCGGCGTCGGCGGCAGCGGTTGTTCCCGTTCGTGCGTCCGTTGGTCGCGGCGCTGCGCGGGGCGGGGTTCGTGCCGATGCTGGTCTCGGGCGGCCCGCACGACCTGGTGGCCCACCTCGCCGCGGAGCTGGAGGTCGACCTGTTCGCCGGCACCCGCTATGAGGCTGCCGAGGGTCTGTTCACCGGCCGGCTGGGAGCGACGATCGTGGGTGCCAAGGACCAGGTCGCGCAGGAACTCGCCGGACACCAGGCCATCGACTGGCCGGGATCGCTGGCGATGGGCAACTCGCTGGGGGACGCTCAGGTGCTTGCCCGGGCCGGACGCGCGGTGGCGTTCGAGCCCTCCCTGTCACTGCGGGCGCTGGCCGACCGGCGCGGCTGGCTGGTGTGCGACCGCACCGACCTGTTGGACCGGCTGCGCGACACCGCCACCCTCCCCGCGCCGCCGTCGGCTGCGCGCACCCCCGCAACGAGTGGCACCGCGCTGCCCGCAGCCCCCGTGGGCGTGGCCGGGGCTCGCCGCCGCCTGACCGGGCACCTGCTCGCCCAGATCGACGGCCAGGGCGTGGTGGTCGGCGAGCAGCAGGGCAGGGTCACCGAGACCGCGCTGATGCTGACCCTGCTGCGCCGGGAGAAGACCATGCCCGACCTGCAGGAACACCTCCGCACCTACCTGGCCGGCGCGCGGCCTGGGGCGGATGCCTTCGATGCGGCGGTCATCGACTCCACTCTGCACGGCATCGTCGTGCGGGACCGCCAGCGGCTGATCGAGCGGTACTTCGCCGACGCCGCCCAGCACTCTTCCGACCGAAAGAAACTCGCCCTGGAAGCCATCCTTGCCGCCGTCGGCCCCGAACCCTTCCACGTCACGGCGCCCTCCTACGCGCTCGAACACCACAACGAGGCCACCTGGACCCGCCTGCGCCAGATCGCCATCCACCACCTGCAGGCCCCCGAGCCTCTCGCCCCCGAACTCACCGCACGCCTGCTGCGCATGACAGAGCGCGGCCAGCAGCGGGGCATCATCGAGAGCAACGTCTTCGCCCACCTGTTCGCGCTGCTGTCCCTGCACCGCGCCGTGCCGGGGCACCCGGTCATCCAGGAGGGCATCACCGCGCTGGCCAAGACGGTCCGTGACGACGGCAGCGTGCCGCTGATCGCCTCCGAGGAGATCTTCTGCACCGCCACCGCCGGCCTGGCCCTGGCCCGCGCCGGCGCCGACCCCGCACTCCTGCGCGCCATGGGCGACCACCTCGCCCACCACCAGGCGGGCAACGGCGGCTGGACCTTCGCGCACGACGTCGTCCAGACGGACGTCGACTGCACCACCCACGGCCTGACCCTGCTGCACACCCTCGACCCCTACCGGTACCGCACCCAGATCGGCGCCGCCCGCACCAACCTGCTCGCCCACCAGGGCGAGGACGGCGGCATGCCGACCTACCTGCCCGGCCAGCCATCCGAACCCACCATGACCGCCAACACCATCACCGCCCTGGCCCCCTACCGCCGCGACCACAATGACGCGCTGCACCGGGCGACCGGCTACCTCCTCGACGCCCAGCACGCCGACGGCACCTTCGAACGCAGCTGGAGCCTGAGCGAATCCAACGCCATGCTGCGCGCCCTGACCGCCTTCACCCTCGCCCGCGCCCACAACCCCTTCCAAAACCAAGGCCGCCTGAGGCCGGCGATCGACGCCATCCACAGCCGCCTGCTGACCACCCCCAACACCGACGGCGGCTGGGGCCAGACACCCGGCGAGGACAGCGACCCGATGAGCACCGCCTACACCCTCACCGCCCTCGCCCCCACCCACCACGACCACCCCACCACCCGCGCCGGCCTGCGCTACCTCCTGCACCAGCAGAACCACGACGGCGGCTACACCTCCCGCACCGACCAGGCCGGCCCCCGCCCCCTGCCCTACACCGTCCCCGTCCTCACCGACACCTTCGTCCTCATCGCCCTCACCCACTACTGACCACCACAGCCAGCCGCGAAGGCACGGGCCCACCGGCACCGAACACACGCCTCAGCATTTCAAGATCATCCCGTGGCGGCTTCCTGGGCTCACCTCGGCTGGACCCCCCCCGAGGGACCCGCCGCCATCCTGGAATGTCGACCAGCCCCTTGCGACACCAGTGCCCGCCGAGCCCCGACTGGGCGACCTTGTCGTAACTGACGTTGAGGCTCGCCTCGCCGGTTAGGAAGTAGCCGCTGCGGCTCTCGGTCGCAACGCCGACCGGTGCAGGGCGCCTTTCGCACACGGCGACGATGTTCCCGCGCCCGTCGACGACCGTGAGCTCCGCCGGAATGGCCGTCCCGCCGCTGACGACCAGCTGCGGCACGCCGTCGATGTAGCGCAGGCTCAACGTGCCCACGTTCTCGGGCTTGATCTCGGTGACGGGGATCGGACGCAAGGCGGTTCGTTCCGTACCGTCCACGCCTCCGGGGATCGCGCCCCGCCTCTGCCGTCGTCGTGGTGTCCGTCATCGGTGTACGGCCGTGGGGACCAGCGGGGCAGCCAGTAAAGCCGGTCTCCGTAGGTGGCAGCGCCTCTGTTCTGTTCCACTGATCCTTGACTGGTTGCCAACGAAGGCTGGCGGACTGCGTTTTGTGACAAGGGAGAATGACCGATCCAGGTCAGAGCGTGCTTACCCGGGCGCCTCTTCCTGGGCAGCGGTGAAGTGGGGCCCGCTTCGCCCATTGGCCTTGGCCGCGCAGGGGGCCATATGAGCTGCCCCGACCACGCGCGCGGTAGCGCATGGTACTCGCCCGCATGGAAGCAGTCGACGGGGCATACGTCCACACAGTCGGTGGTCCGGCACCTGATGCAAGGCTCAGCCACTACGTACGTCATGGGGTTACTCCGGGCTCTCACGGACCAGATTGGTTACTCACTGTATTTATACTGGATGTGCATCGACTGCGGCGCCTGCGTACCCGAGTGCCCGGTCTCCGCCATCTTCGAAGAGTCCGAGCTTCCGGCGAAGTGGGCGGACTACACCGAGCTCAACGCCGAGTACGCCGACAAGTGGCCGGTGATCACCTCCAAGGCCGATGCACCCTCGGACTGGGAAAACTGGAGGGACGTCGAGCCCAAGAAGCAACACTTCAACCCGGCACCCGGGCTCTGAGCCCACTCATCGCTGCCCACCGGACTTCGGCTGCCTCGGCCAGGTCCCGGGCGCCGGCGGTTGACGTGCCCGCTAAGGGCGGGACAAGCGGCATCCGCGATAGCCAACGAGCCCGACTGATCGAGGAAGAGGCGGTAAGCCGCACTGACCCGCCGGTCCTCCTTGTCACAAACCGCAGTCCGTCAGCCTTCGTTGGCAATCAGTCGAGGATCAGTGGCACGGGACAGCCTCGACCGCGTCTCTCAAAACGGCCTCGCAGAGCTCGCCGGTTCTGAGAGGGGTCCTGCGAGAACCGACCTGGGCAGACGCGCTTGGCGACGACCAGGAAGAACCGTTCTCACCACCGGTCGTATCGGCGAGACCCGCAAGCGGAACCGTCGCTACCGTGAACCACTGTTCTTGTCGTTCACGGTGCGGGTCTCGGCAATATCCGAGACCAGCATGTGCGTGTCGACGTACTGTGCACGAGGTGTATTCACGGCGGTGGCTGCTGTTTTCTGACTGTCGCCGGTCACGGTGGTCCAGCGCGGATCGATTTGGCCTAGCCATGCGTCTTGGCCGTCGGCCAGAGGTTGCTTCAGGGGAAGGGGGAGGAACCGGCAGGCGAAGGTGAGGCCGGCGTCGTCTCCGTGGCCGTGGACGTGGTGGTCCCACGCATCGGAGGTGTCTGCTGGTACCTGGAGGAAGAAGAAGCTGGTTCGTCGTGGCTGACCCGTGTCGGGATGGGGCTTGTCCTCCACGGCGATCTGCCGGACCACCGTGACTCTCAGCAGACCAGTCTCCTCGGCAACCTCTCGAAGGACCGCTTCTTCCAGTCCTTCACCTGATTTGACTCCTCCCGCAGGGACCTGGGTGCCGGCCTCCGGCATACTGATGTGGTCGAACACCAGAACTTCGGGGACCGCGCGATCCCGGATTACGTATGCGGCGACACGGATTCTGAGTCGGGTCGTCCCGGCATTGTCAGTCATCGGTGCCTTTCATGGTCGCGGTCCGTTCGGCGCCCGCCCGCCCGCCCGCCCGCCCGCCCGCCCGCCCGCCGGAGCCGCGCCCACGCCCGCGTCGACCCCCTGCGCGCCGCCTCATATGGCCGAGCAGCGGCCCGATACGAGCGGTCCGGCAGGGGCAAGGGCGAGCGGTCGCACAACTTTGCAGGCTCCGCCCGGCGTCATACAAAGCTCGGACCGGCCAATGTTCACAGCAGGACAGCCCGTATCTGCCGTCGTGCTCGTTCCGCCTGCCTGATCTTCAGTGAGGTACCTGTGCCTGCTCCCGCATGGCCGTTAGCACCGGCCCTTCTTCCGGCCGTTGGCCCTGCTTGCCGGGTGCGGCCCAGCCGCCGACGACGCGAAGTCGGCCAGCAGCACTCCCCCCGCGGGGCCCGGCTACCCGCCGACAGCCCTGCCGCCGGCGAGGCTCCGGCAGCGTAGACCCAGCCCAACGTCCTCAGTCCCGGCGCGCTGGAACGGCTGCGCCGCCGGTTCCCCACACCGCTGGTGACCGCCGGCGCAATCCGCAACGCCGAATGGTCCGGGGCCCCTGGGCCCCACCTGACTGCTCAGCCGGAAAGCGACACCCTGTATGCCTTCGCCGCCGACCCGGTTCCCGTACTCCAACCGGAACTGCATCTCGCCCTGCCTCACACGTACACCGCCCCGGCCGGCACCCATGCCGGGGCGCCCCGACCGGACGCGGCCGCGGCGCACGATCTTCTCGTCTTCCGCACATGACAGCGCGGCACAGGTACTACGCATCAGGCACCCGGGACCAGCCCGTCGGATGGTCGTGCGCGGCGGCGCGGCTTGCCCCTTGGAGGTCGTCTCTTGGCGGCCGTCTTCTTCGCGGCGGCCGCCCCGCTGCCGGTCTTCTTGGCCGTCTTGGCGGGCATGGGGTGCACGGTGGCGGGCTCGCCGCGGGTGGTCTTCGCCTCCTGGACAGACTTTTCCAGCATGGCCATGAGGTCGACGACCTCGGCGGAGGCGGTCGGCGCCTCTTCGGCGGGCACGGGCCTGGTGCCGGTGCCGGTCTTCGCGGCGATGACCTCCTCCAATTGCCCGCATCGCCGAGGGGGAGCGCGAGGGCTGGCTCGGCGAGGTCGAAGGTCTGCGGGTTAGCCTGGGCGGCGCCGAGGACAAGCTCGGTCAGATCTAGCGAGGCTCAGACGGCCCCCATCAGCCTCGGTATGCCTACGACCAGGAGCAAAGATCGTGAGTAGCGACGTAGACCGAGAAGACCTCGGGGGCGATCCGAGCACGTGGTCACTCGACCAGTTGCAGACGTTCATCCAGAATGCCCGTGGTCAGCAACTTGAGACAGCACGCGTCGCGGCGCAGGGACATGCCTACGATTCAGCCCACCCACAAGACACCCGGCGCCAGTGGGCGAAGCTGTCGTTGCTTGCCAATCGGCTCATGCTCGTCGACGGCGAGGGACAGTTGACGCGGGTAACCCAGCAGGACTTCATGCTCCGGATGTGGGCGATCGACAGGCTGGGCCCGGATGACACGGACCCGGACTGGAGCCCGGACGCGCTGGCGGCCGACACGCTTGACGCACTGACGATCACGCCCGCACGGGCTGCCGCCCTCGCCCACGGATGGCGAGACCTGGACATCGAGCAGATCCGCAGGCTTCGCTGGCACAAGATCCTGACGGCCCATCTGGAGACCCTGCTCGGCTACCTGGCACCTGGACGCACTTGCGATCAACTCCTGGCCTGGACCTCTACCCGCCGATTGCTGCCCTGACTTGCCGGCCCGGAATCAGGGCATCCCAACAGTCCTGATTCAATTCTGAGTTCAGAGAAGCGACCAGGCCGAAGCTGATCGCCCCGCTATTCGAGGACTGCGGCGATCCGGCCCGCGCCGCCCCCTATCGACCGGGAGGGAACACTCTGTCCGGGTGGGGTTCACCCCTCGCCCCGCGCGCCGACACCCGGCCCCACACGCTCAGGGGATGCAATAGCGACCGCTGTGGATCGACCGTCGGACGGGCCGCTCCCAGCCCCCGTGCCGCTGCCGACCGCGGGCAGGACCGGCAGCCGTCACACGTCGCCGGCACCGCCCCCGGTCGGCAGCACCCTGCCACCTCATTCGCACGCCGACCGGGCGGGCCAGCGACGCTCTCGCTGTCAGTGGTGCGGGCACCAGGGGTCGTCGCAATCCGCAGGATCGGGCTGTTCGGGGTGGAGCATCTTTCGGACGCAGCGCCGCAGTCCCGTCCCGCGGGATCCGCAGGCGGCGGCCATCCAGGGCAGGGCTTCCATGGCCTGGGCGCGTTCGTCGGTGGCGAGGTCGTCGACGGTGGCGCGCAGGTCGTCGGGGGCGGGGTCGTCGGTGAGGCAGAGCCAGCCGATCGAGGCGGCCAGCCGGACCTCGGGCGCCTGTGTCCGGTCCTCCCACCTCTTCTGCATCCACGCGGTGGTCGGCGGGTGGGGGTGGGTGCGGGTGATTTCGGCGGTGGCGAGGACCAGAGCAGCTCGGACGAGCGGGTCCGGCTCGGCGGCGAGCCGGGCATGGAAGGACGCACGGACCGCGTGCTCGGAGTCGGTGGCGGTGGCCAGGGCGTAGGCGGCGCGGACCCGGATGACGGGGTCGGGGTCGTCGAGAAGGGGTTGCAGGAGGGCGGTGTCGGCGGTGATCGCGGCCCGGGCGGCGGCGACCGACCAGCCCGCCGGGTAGCCGGTTACCTCGACGCCGTACTCGTCGTAGTCGTCGTACCGGGTGCCGGCGCGGTGGAGCAGCAGTTCCTCGCGGGAGGCGATACCGAAGTAGCGGGCGCGGGCCGGGCAGGAGACCTCGGCGAGCGCGGCGGCACGGTGGGGGTGGCGGGTGTCGGAGGCGATCCGGATCAGGAAAGGCACGGCGAGTACGGCGGCGACTCGCATGTCGTCGGCGCACATGCCGCCGACCACGCCCGCTCCGGTCTGCACGGGCGATTTGCCGGTGTGCAGCAGGTGAACGGCCTCCCTGACTCGATCTCCCTGTGGGAAGCGCCCCCAGGGGACTTCGTCGAGCAGGAATCCGTCCTTGGCCGCGGGTCGGATGCCGGCCGCCACCGCCCGCACGTCGAACGGCCCGCCCGCGAACGAGGACAGGTCCGCCCCGTCCGTCAACGCCCGGCACATCGCGAACATCGGATCGGTCCGCCAGTCGCCCATGCCGCATCACCCCCACTGCCGAGTGGGGAAGTAGTCCGCGAAGAGCTCAAGGTTTGTCGCCACGGGGGCATCATCGCTGCTGCCAGGTGAGGCGGGGGTGGCGGGGTTCGGCGACCTCGGGGAATGCCGCTGCGCCATCACCGCGCCCAGTTCAGTCCGGTCCGCCAGCACCTTCAGCGGTTCGTCTTCTGCGTTCACGTCGTGAATATGTGGATCACGGGTTGGCGTGGCAGCGGGATTGGGTGCGCCATGCGGGTGATGGGGGATCATGTCTGCCTGCACGAAGAGCTGCTGGTGAGATGAGGAAGCCGCTACGAGTACGGGAAGACGGCTGTGGGTCTGCCTACAGCGCTACATCATGACCGCCGCGCTCGGCTGGGTGATCGCGGCGCTGGTGTTGCCAGTTCTGGGGGACGATCCCCTCTCGGCGTCGTTCGGCGCGGGGCTGGGAGTGGGGCTGATCGTGGTGCCGCTCCTGACGGTCGTGACCATGCTCGTTCTCGTCCTGCTGGCCGCTCGGCGGTTCGAGCCTCCGACCGGCGGTCCCTCGCGGATCCGGTGCGGCTGGCTGATCGTGCTGCCCCTGTTCCTGCTGCTTCCCGTGGCCCTGCTCGTGCCGCTGCAGTACCTGATCGTGCTCGGTGCCCAGCTCGTGTACCTGTTGTGGGTGCTGCCCTGCCAGGACGCCCGCGACACGGCGGACCTGCTGCGCTCGCTCGCCGACCCGGCGTCCCCGCGGGGCAGCGGCGACAGGCTGTCGGCTACCCAGTCGCGCTATCCGACGACGGCTCGAACGCGGCTCCGGCCTCGGTATGGCTCGTAGGTTCGACGCTTACTCAGCTGTTCGTGCCGCAGAGGCCGTTCTACCCACCAAGCGGGACCAATGCAGATGATTGGGGGCGTCCCAAGCGGGTCCTCCGCCATACGGTCCGCCACCGCATCGGCTGTCGTGGGGCCTCGGCCAGGTGGGGCAGGTCAAGCTTGGCGGCCGTGCTGCGGATGCGGGTGGAGACCAGCTCGCTCAAGACGATTCCTTCGTGCTCGGACGGGTGGTGAGGGGGCGGGTGCCGGTCAGCTGGCCATAGACCGACAACGGGTCGGCGGCCGACCTCGACCTGCGTGGCCGCGGCCCGGTTCAGAAGGCCGACAGCGATCCCGTCTCCGCCCCGCTGTCCTGCCGGCGGGGTGCGGGCAGGTCTCCGCTCGCCGTGACGCGCCGGACGGCCCCGATGGGCAGACCATCCAGTGCCGCTCGTCCACGCCCCGGGCGCCGCGGCCAACTGTCCGCGGGTGGGTGGCCAGCAGAGTCTCTCCCTGGCGGTCGGGCGTGGTGCTGTGGAGGGTGACCTGGGCCCTCGTGGCCCTGATCCAGGCGGCCACGGCCTGGTCGGTCAGTTTGGCGTCGGTACCGAAGGCGGCGATCTCGCCCACGTCGAGTTGTTCGCCCCGGGTGAGTTCGCGTCCCACGATCACGTCCGACACGACCGCGGTACGTGCGCGGGTGGCAGCTGCCGGGATGGCGTCGGCGAGCAGGGCGATGGTGGCGGACGGGGGTGGGGCTGGGTGCTGCCGTCGGGGCCGTCGAACCGGATGACGGCGTGGAAGTGGACCAGGCCGAGCTTCTGGTACTCGGCGAACTTGGCAAAGGAGACGGCGTCGACGCTGCCGGAAGGTCCCCCCGGGACGGGCGCAGGCCCTGCGGCACCGCATTCGGCGGCCGGTCGTCATGAGGCCGCCGATGCTGTAGTGGGCGAGGTTGCGGCGCACCGGATCGCTTGCGGAGACCGGTTTGCGGGCGACTCCGCCGGTGCCAGCGCCGGACGGTCTCCGAGTCCTGCTCGACGGCCCGTTTGTCCGGGCGCTGGAAGGACAGCCCCCACCGCCTGAGGTACTTGCCCACCCCCGGTTCGGTCAGCCGCGCAGCCGCGGGGCAAGCCGGCCAGGGTGCACCAGGTGCTCGGGGAGGGCCGAGCAGGCCGCCGTGCGGCAGGCGGTCCTTGATCACCGGCCCTGTGACGTGGGCTTGAGTGGGCAGTTGTGGAGGCGGCGGCTGGTGGGCGAGCTGATCGCGAAGCTGTACCGGCGTGATGAGGGTTTTCGCGGTGGCGCCGGGCGGGACAAGGACGTACGCCACGGCTGCCGCGGCGTGGGCTGATCCGGGCGGGGGCCGGTTTTGCGGGTGTGGGCTCGTCGGGGCAGCGGGTGCACCCCTGACGTACCCGTGTTTCGGGGCAGGACGCACGGAGACAATTACGAGTGGCACACCGTCGGCCTTCTCAGGCCACAACGGCTGGATTCCGGGGCAGGGGGGAGCATGTCGCGTGCGTGGAAGGCCACGGCCATCATTGCGGCCTTGGCGGGAACGGGCTCCACACCATTGATCTGGGCACTGGACGGTTCGGACGCCGGACAGCTCACCGGGGCGTCCATCCAGGCCGCCGTCGGCATCGCGGCCCTGGTCTGGGCACTGCTCCAGCCCCGCGCCCCCCGCGCCCCCCGCGATACGGCGCCCCGTACGGAGGACACGGCGGTGCGGACCGGTACGGCGGACGCGAGCGGCGGTGCGCACGCCGTCTCGGGCATCAGGCGCCAGCCGGGCCAGGGCAGCAGCGGTTCGGCGAAAGCCGAGGACACCGGCAACGCCAGAGCCACCGGCCAGAACAGTCGCGGAGTCAGCGGCATCGACACCTGACCTGCCCCTCGGCGGTCAGACCCTGGCACCCGGCAACCAGCCGGCCCCCACGGTTGAGAGCAGAGCCGGCCGAAGGCGAGGCACATCCGCTCATGACACCAGGAGACCACCAGCCCGGCGAACCGCCCCCCTCCGACCCCGCCGACGAGCAGCAGACAGCCGCCGACACCACCCCCACCCCCACCCCCACACCCGCATCCACGCCGACGACCGGAGAGGCCCCCGGCCCCACGATCCACGTGTCCGGGACCGGGAACGTGAACGCCTCCCATGGAGCCTTCGCCAGCTCGGGCTACGTCGACCACGTGACCGTGGTACAGCCCCGGCGATCCCCCAAGGACGCGCAGGGCAGTCCCGACGTCCCGGCACTCTGGGAGCTCCGGCGACGGCGCATGGCCGGTGCGATCATGCTCGGGTGGGTCACACCCCAACTCCAGGACGCCCGCAAGCGGCTGCACCTGGTCGACGTCCCGATGACCCTCGCCATCAGCACCGACCAGCCCACGCCGCTTCTGCCCGGCACCCCACCACGCGACGTGTTCGAACGATCCGCTCGGCAGCTGCTGATCCTCGGCGAGCCGGGCGCGGGCAAATCGACCCTCATGCTGCGCCTGATGGAGGACCTGCTCCGCGACGGCGATCCGTGGACGACACCTCTGCCCGTACCGGTCGTCGTACCGCACGACCGTCCCGCCCCCGCCGACGTGACGGACTGGCTGATCCCCCAGGTGACCGCCTGGTTCGACCTGAAGCCCGCCGAGGTCGCGGCACTGCTCCATTTCGGCCTGCTGGTCCCGTGCCTGGAGGGCCTGGACGCCGTCGCCGAAGCCCACATGGAAGGATGGGCAGCGGCTGTCACCGAGCACCTTCACCGGCACCGCGAGCAACCGATGGTCGTAGCGAGCCGCGAGGCGACGGCGCAGGCCATGCACCTCGGCTCGGCCCTCACCGGCAGCGTCCGGATCCAGCCCCTCACCGACACACTGCTCGACGACGCCGTCGCCTTACTCGGTGACAACCGCCACCCCGTCCAGGACCTGCTCGCCGACAACCCGGGCATCAGAGAATGGTGTACCACCCCGCTGATGCTGGCGGTGGTCGCCGCGGTGGACCCCGGCGACTGGGACGCCCCCTCGCACGACGAGGTCCTGCAGTTCGCGGTCACCTCCTCCGACCCCCGCCACCTTCAGGCGACATGGGAATCGGCACAGTCCAGGCAGCACCTGCGGGAGCAGTACGCGGCCCTGCGGCACTACATCGACAGCCTGCTGCGGGAACCCGCCCCCGCTCCCGCCACCCCACTCCGCAACCCCCGCAACACCCGCAGGACCAGCAAGACCCGGCCGTTCGAACGACCCGTGCCTCCGGTACCCACCTTGCGCTCGGACCCGAAGCTGACCCGCGGGCTGCGCGGCCTGGCGCGCGCCATGAGGTACAGCGGGCAGGAGTACTTCGACGGCGTCACCCTGCTGGCCGCCTCGGACCCGGCCGAAGCCCGCCTCATGGGTGCCCGGCGCTTCGCCCCGCGAGTACGGCAGGAGATCCTGCGGGACCTGGCGATCGCCGGAATCGTCCTGAGCACCCATGCCTACTCCATGGCCCCGGGCGTCCTGCTGCTGTTCGGATGGTCGCTGCTCATGCTCCGGTACACCCAGGTGTACGGCGGGCTGCTCGAGGCTCCGGCTCTGCGCTGGGTCGGGCGCTGGACCCACGTCCTGCCCGGCCAGTGGGGCGCACCGCTGTGGACGGCCGCCCTGGCCTACGTGGTGACGTTCGCGTACGCGCTGATGACGAGGCTGCCCTTCGGGACGGCCGCGGTCGTCGCCGCCGTCATGGCGGCCGCGCTCCTGGTCGTCGGAGCCGGCGCTGGCCTGGCCAAGTTCCGTACCCGCGGCACCGCAGCCGACCCGAGGCGCTCCCTGCTCCGCGTCCTGCTGCGGGGACTCGCCGCCGCAGCCGTGCTCGGCCCGGTCCACGCGGCGGCGGCGTGGTGGTGCGCGGAGCTGGCGGGGACGAAGAGCTTCTCGATCGGCCCATGGGCCGGCGACGCGGCCTTCGCCGGCTTCTACGTCTTCACGGTGTCCGGCGGATTCGCGCTGATGCGACACGGGATGGACCGGCTGCGGCTGAGCCTGAGCTACGGCGTGCCCTGGCGGCTCGCGGCGTTCCTGTCGACGGCGACCGACCACGGCCTCCTCGTGGTCACCGACAAGGGGTACCGGTTCGTGCACTCCACGATCCGCTCCGCGGTCGAGGTCGCCCTGGCCGGCCAACCCGTCGACGCATCCGCCCCCACCAGCACCTCCGGCCCTTGGGCGAGCGGGTACGACAGGCCGGACAGGCTCTTCGCCGGGGTGCTGGACGAGACGGTGGCACGGCGCGACATCCGCCTGAAGCTGGCCGGGCGCCCCGACCTCGGGGAGGAGGGCCTGCGGGAATCCCTAACGGCCCGGCGGTCCGCGGTGCTGTCCCAGGTATCCGGTCACGAGGAGGCGTACCGTGCCGTGCTCCACCACACCCGGGCCGCCGACGATGCCGACCCCACGATCAGGTACTACCTCCCGATCGCGCTGGTGTGGCTGCTCCTCGGCACCAGCCCCCTCGTCCGACTGGTCGTTCACGACAGAGAGCCGGTCGGCCTCCTGGAGGGGGCCCTCAGCGTCGGGCTCGTGCTCGCCCTCCTGATCGCACCACTGTGGGTCCTGGGCCTCGAAGACGACGAGCACCCCATTGCGGCGCCGGTCATCGGCACCGTGTACGCCCTCGTGGCCGTACTGTCCCTGATGTTCGCGCTCCTCGGAATCCTGGACAGCCGGTTCGGCCGGGCCTCGCCCGACGCGTTCGACGGCCGGCACCTGGTGGCGGCATGGCTGGGGACCTTCGGCCTGCCCGCCGCGGCGGCGGCCGTCGGTTACGGCATCGGCCGGTCCCTCGACCGCCTGCTCATCGGCCGCCCCGTGAACTGGCCCGCCGTCGAAGCCGCGTTCGAGGAGTGGACGGCCGCCCTGCAACACGAGGCCCTGACCCGCGCCCACGCCCTGCTCGACGACGAACCCCGGCCGGACCCGCCCCGACGCGACGACCATCGCGCCGACCCCGGATCACCGCCCGGGGCGTAATCCGGCACGGGCGCCACCTGCCCGCCGCGTGCCGGTGAGCACGGTCCAGCCAGACGCCAAGCCGCCACCCGTGATCACCGAGCCAGAGGGTGGAGGTAGGTGAGTTCCCGTCGCCGCAGTGGAGCCAGGGCAGCGGGCTGACGGCCCCGACGGCGAGCCCCGTTGCGGAGCCCCAGGCAAAGGCAGCGGGGGCAGGGTCAGCGTGCTGTTGCTGCCTGCGCCCCGCACGGGCCTTTCGGCGTTGTCGTGACGGGCGGTGGCGGTGATGCTCCGTTGTGTACAGCTGTGCTCCCGGGCGAGGGCGGGCCGGGATGTGGCTCGTACGCGGCGGCACCCTGGCGGTGGGGGCGCAGGGCGCGGTGGGTGTGCATACTGCTGGGCATGAGGTTTTCGCCCGTTGCCCGTATCCACTTGATGATCACGTTCGTGCTGGTGATGTGCGGGGTGGCGGGCGGGGCCTGCTTCGGGTGGCTACTGGGCGGGCGCGCCACAGGGGTGCTGGCCGCGGTGGCGGCGGGGCTGGGGGCCGGGATCGGATCGTTCCTGTCGCGCCGACACGTGGCCGCCTTCCTCCACCCCGACCCCGACTGCGATCGGCTCCCTGCTTCGGCTCTCGGCACCGGCTCACTTCCTGTTTCCATTCCTGTCCCGGAGGTGGGCGGCTATGCGGAAGGGATTGCGGATGCGGTCCTGGTGAGTGTGGCGACATATCAGGCGGCGGCTTTCCCGCTCACGGCATTCGGGGTCAGTGACGAGGAGCGTGATGCGCGGCGCGGCGTCGCCTACCGGGTCTGCGCGCATGAGGGCTTGCCGCAGGCCGTGCGGGTGTCGGCGGCCGCTGCACTGGAGGCGGTCGACGAGGGCGTCGATGCCGGGCGGGCACATGCTGCGCTGCGGGCCTTGTCGTTGGCCGTCTATGACCAGCGCGCGGCCCGCTGAGCCTGCTCCTGCCTCTGGCGTGTGGAGGTCGCTTAGGGTGGCCTGATCAGGCGGCCCGTAACCGGCGGGTGGCAACAGGCGCGGGGATCGGGTGGAGTGGGTGGAGGATCTGCGACCCGGCGACCCGCCGGAGATCGGCGGTTACCGGCTGCTGGGGCGCCTGGGCGAGGGCGGGATGGGCGAGGTGTTCCTGGCCCGCACGGCGTCGGGACGGCCCCTGGCGCTGAAGACCGTGCACCGGGACGTGAGCCTGCAGCCGGATTTCGCCGAGCGTTTCGACCGGGAGATACGCACCAGCGACCGGGTGCGCGGCGCGTGGACGGTCTCGGTGGTCGATTTCAGCCCGCCCGGGGCTGCGCCACAGTGGTTGGCCACCCAGTATGTGGCTGCGCCGTCGCTGGCGGACTGGGTCCACAGGCATGGGCCGCTGCCGGTGCCTGCCCTGTACTGCCTCGCCCGGGAGCTGGCGGCCGCGTTGGTCACGGTGCAGGCGGCCGGGGTCGTTCATCGTGATATCAAGCCGGCGAATGTACTGCTGGGCCGTGAGCGGCCCTTCCTCATCGATTTCGGGATCGCCCGCGGGGTGCGGGACCCTCGCTACACGCAGACCGGCGCGGTCATCGGCACTCCCGGCTACCTCGCCCCGGAACAGGCCACCGGCGCTCTCGCACTGGCTGAGGCCGATGTGTTCTCCCTGGCGGCGGTCCTTGTCCACGCGGCCACCGGCCGTGGCCCGTTCCTGGCCGCCGGTGAGGAGCTGCAGCTGCCGGCCCTGCTCTACCGGATCGTCCACGACGAGCCCCGCCTGGATGGAGTCCCGCAGGATCTTGCCGTCCTGGTGGCGGACTGCCTGGCCAAGGACCCGGCCATGCGGCCCACCGCGGCGGAACTCCACCGGCGCCTGACCGCAACCGCAGCCGGGCGGGGGGTGGGGGAGTGGGAGATGGTGGTGCCTACGGCCCTGGCCGAGGACATCGCCCGCCGGGAGCGCGAACTGGCCCAGCTCCTCACCGCGCCGCTGCCAGTGCCCGTGCAGCTGCCGGTGCCGGTGCCGCCTGTGCCGGTGCCGCCTGTGCCGGTGGGCCCGCCGATTGTGCCGTCGCCTCCTACGGCTCCCGCTGCGCCCGGCACCGAGGGGGCGGCGGGCCGGGGCCGACTGTTCGCCGCGGCCGGGGCTGCCGTCGTGCTGGCGGTTCTGGCTGTGTTCCCGCTACGGCTCCTCTGGGACGGCGAGCGCGACGGTGGGAGTGGCGGTGGCAGTGGCGGTGGCGAGAAGGCGCCGACCCCGACCGCTTCCGTCCCTGCGGTGGCGGGGGCGTCTGTGCTGCCGGCCGCCTGGGCGGGTACCTGGTCGGGGACCGGTCCCGGGACCCCGGACGCGGACGGCATCACCCGAGCCAGGACGGGCGCGTTCTTCGTCACCGTCACCCTGAAATCCGCTGCGGTGGGCGAGGTGGTGGGCCGACAGGTGAGCGATGTCAAGGAGTTGGTTTCGGGGCGGAATCTGGGGTGTACGGAGGCGTTGGAGTTGCGGCAGGTCGGTCGGGATTCGGTGGTGTTGCTCGCGGTGACCAGCCATCCCACGGATCGCTCGGCCACGTTCGAGTGTCCCAAGGGAAATCTCTACGTATTGACCATGCCGGAAGCCGGCCGGGTGGTTCTGGGGTCGGAGGGTGCTCAGTCGGTGGGCGCGCCCGAAGTGCTTGATCGCCGTAATTGACCGCCCTGGTGTCCCGTCCGAGAACGTCAGGGTTCTCAGTGCCGGGGGCCGGGACGGTCCGAGCAGTCGCCTGCATGCCTGATCCGGTTCCGGGGTGGCTGCCGGGTCCCGCCCGGGCGTCCCGTTGGGGCTGGTCGGCCGTTCGGGTCGGCCGTTGGGGTCGGCCGTTGGGGCCGGTCGGCCGGGGTGGCCGGGGTTCGGAGCCCGGTGGGGGGTGGCCCGGTGGGGGTGGGGGTGGTTACAGGCCGAGGGTGATGGCCATGCGGGTCATTTCGGCGGTGCTGTGGACGTTGAGTTTGGCTCGGATGCGGCGCAGGTAGGCGTCGACGGTGTGTTTGGACAGTCCCATGTGGCGGGCTGTCTGGAGGTAGGTGCGTCCGGCGGCGATGTGCCGTAGTGCTTCCTGCTCGCGGGGGGCCAGCTCGGGCGTGGGGGCGGCGGTGGCGGTGGTGTGCGGCGTGGTGAGTGTGTGAGTCATGGGATTTCCTCCGCCGTGTCGGCTCGGTCATCGCTGCTCGCGTCCTCGGAAGCAGGAGGGACACTCCGGCAGAATGTCCCTTTTGTTCTCTTGTTTAGAGCGTGGCCGTGGGACTTCATGAGGCTGTCCGCCGACTGTCACAGCCGTGTGACAGGCCCCCCGGCACCCTGCCCCGCTGATCCCTGCCTCGATCCCTGCCTCGCTGATCCCTGTCTTGCTGATTCTTGTCTTGCCGGTTCCCTGCCCCGGGCCTGTCCTCTTCCTGCCCTGGCTTTTCCCGCCCCGGTCATCCGTTCTGCTTCCGCCGCCCCTGGCGTCCCTGCTGCCCCTGGCGTCCCTGCCCTCCCTGGCGTTCCTGCCCTCCCTGCCCTCCCTGGCGTTCCTGCCGTCCCTGGCGTTCCTGCTGCCCTTGTCGTCTGTGCTGTTCCTGCCGTCCGTCCCCGTTTCTGCCTGTCTTCCGTCATTCCTGCGTCCTCCGTGTCGGCGGGGTGTCCCTGATGTCTTGGGTCAAGCTGGATGGGTGTGAGTTCCGGGGGGGCCTGGGCTGCCTGGGTGGCGGAGGGCATCGCTCCTGCCTGCCTGCCTGCTTCCTTCCTGGCTGGCTGGCTGGCTGGCTGGGTCGGGGCGGGGGGCGGCTGCCCGATGGCGGGGCGGGCTTTCCCGGGAGACCTGTAGGGCCGTGTCTGGTGCGGTGAACGCTGTCCGCTCTGGCGTCGCGTTTGCCCGTCAGTTCTGCGCGCCGCTGTCTTTTGCCTTCCGTCGGCTGTGCCGCCCCGCCGTCCCTGCCTCCCGCCCGCTCTCGCTCCTGCTCGCTCCCGCCCGCTCTCGCTCCCGCCTGCTCCCGCCCGCTCTCGCTCCCGCCTGCTCCCGCCCGCTCTCGCTCCCGCCTGCTCCCGCCCGCTCTCGCTCCCGCCTGCTCCCGCCCGCTCTCGCTCCCGCCTGCTCCCGCCCGCTCTCGCTAC